>NZ_JBXSOQ010000001.1:0-1078423 GCF_057784475.1 Martinezella sp. CNPSo 3795
GTCCTTGTCGAGCTGAATTTTTCCGTGCTCGTCATAGAGGTTCAGCATGGCGTTCAGGGCGTGATAGTCCAAAGCGGTTTCCGCGGCCTTGGCTTGCCGGTCATTCCCGGGATGAGAAAAAGTGTTATGCGGCTTTTCGCCCGCGTCCCGCGACAAAGAAGAGCTTAGCGTATCCAAAATCGTTCCAATCCATGTCTGACATTGGTGACATCCTCATCCGTGCCCAGAAGTTCGAACCGATAGAGATACGGCACCTGGCATTTGGCAGAGATGATGTCGCCGGCGATCCCGTAGGTCGCACCGAAGTTGCTGTTGCCCGCGGCGATGACCCCGCGGATGTTCGAACGGTTGCCCGCATCGTTGAGGAAGCGGATCACCTGCTTGGGCACGGCCCCCTTGCCGCCTTCGCCGCAATAGGTCGGAACGATCAGGACGTAGGGCGAGGCCGCACGAAACTCGTCTCCCACGGCAAGCGGGATACGAGCAGCCGGCAATGCGAGCTTGACAACGAAGCGATGGGTATTTTCCGACCGGCTGGAGAAATAGACGATCCCGCCCACCGCCCGGATCCTTAAGCGAGAGCGCTGATCATGTCGGGACGGAAGCCGGCCCAATGCTGTTCACCGGCAACAACGACGGGAACCTGGCGATAGCCGAGACCCTGCACCAGTTCATAGGCGGCGGCATCGGTCGACACGTCGACGATGGTGTAGTCGATGCCTTGGCGATCAAGGGCGCGGGTCGTTGCTGTGCACTGGACGCAGGCGGGCTTGCTGTAGACGGTGATGCTCATGAGATATCCTCGTATGGATGGGCATGGAAAATCGCTCGGGCATCGGGTGATGCCCGCTCGTCGGGTGAAAAGTGGAGACAAACCTAGCGGGCGGCCGGACGCATTTAAGCGACCGTCACTCGCGCTGGCGACTATGGATACTCAGGAACATGCACTTCACCCCGAAGTTCTTCAGCGAGGTATTCGAGGAAGCGACGGCGGCCATCATGCCGCATGGATCATCGCTCGCCAGCCGGACACCCCGCCCGTGGACGTCAATGCTCAAGGCAGGTCTCCTGGCTCGCGGGTCATAACATTCGTCTCGCCTTCCCAAGACACGAGGCCTCAGTGACTTCATCGAACGAATGCTCACCGCTCACAGTTGCGGGGGCAGCTCCGGCTTAGCGATCATCATGTTCGCCGACCGGATTCCCGTCTTAGCCTCCAATCCTTGCGAATCAGAAGAACCTCGAACACTATATATAGTATCTTCAGTTAAAATTGCGTCAACTGCTTCGATGGCCTCAAGCCCATTTCGATGTTGATGAATTCCGGCAATCTCGCCTGATGCGTGCACAGGAGGCTGGACAGATACAGCGTTATTTCATTACGCTGCACATGTAATGTTATTACATAAAGGACCCTTCATGCCTAACACGAGCTCTGGTATCCTCCTGGCGGCCTCATCCCTGGCTTGCGCCCTCCTGCTTGCCTTTCCATCGTTTGCCGACGACGAAAAGGAGATGGAAAGCTGGCGCCTATTCGTCGCCGATCACAGCCTGCCGATCGTCCGCGCGATCGATGCCTCGAGTGGGAAGGAAATCGGCCGGTTCGATCTTGACGGCCATGCCTCCCTGTCTCTCAGTCAATCCGGCCGCACCATATTTGCCGTGCAAGATTTGCCGTGCAAGGCGAAAAGAATGTGGTCCACGCGATAGCAACCGGCATATCCCTCTCCGACCACGGCGAACATCGCGATATCGAGCTTTCCGATCCGAAATTGCTTCCAGCGTCGATCAAAGGCGAAAAGCCCGGGCATGTGGTGACACACGGCAACGATGTCGCGATCTTCTATGATCGCGACGACAAGTTCGATCTCCTGTCCGAAAGTGGCCTTGCCGAAGGCAAAGCAGATAGTCGTTCATTCCGGACGATCGCCGCCCACCATGGCGTTGCCGTTCCGATGGGCAACCATCTTCTCGTGTCGGCGCCGAACATGGAGGCACCTCTCAAGGAAGGCGAATTGCCGCCGCGCCTCGGCTTGCGCGTGTTGGACCGAAAGGGAGAACAGGTCGGCGATATCAAGCGCTGCACAGGGCTTCATGGGGAAGCGACCTCCGCCCGGCTGGTTGCCTTCGGCTGCGAGGAAGGTGTCCTGATCGCGCGCCCCGGCGGCATCGACGGCCCAAAGGTTGAGATGCTTGCCTATGCTCCCTCCCTGCCAAAGGGCAAGGTCTCGACATTGCTCGGCGGCACGTCCATGCAATACTTCCTCGGCAATTATGGTGAGCAGAACGTCGTATTGATCGATCCGGACAATTCTGACCAACCATACAAGCTGATCGAACTGCCGACACGACGGGTCGATTTCGTGCTCGATCCGGCAAAGCCGCAGATCGCCTACATTCTCACGGAGGACGGCAATCTGCACCTTCTTGACGTCGTGAAAGGCGCGATCGTGAAATCCGAAACCGTTACCGAGCCTTACAGCAAGGACGGCCACTGGCGCGACCCGCGGCCTCGCCTGGCGATCGCCGGCAACCTCGTCGCCATTACCGATCCCCGCCACAGCCTCGTGCGCATGGTCGACAATCAATCGCTGAAGGAAGTCCGCACCATTCCCGTCGAGGGGCAACCCTTTGCAATCGTTGCGGCCGGCGGATCGGGAGCGGTGCATTGAGAGCCTGAGATGTAGAGATTGCGATCCGTCTCAGATCATTGATTGTTGGCAGCCAGTCTCTGACTGCCGCCGCCTATTTGGAGCGCCATGTTTTAAGCGCGATGCCATCGATCGCGACCTGTAGATCATCGCAACGGGAGCCGGTTGCGCGGCCAGCTCCCGACAATTGACGATCGATAAGAATCCGATTTGTCAAGCTCGCTCGTGATATCAGGCAGCGTGCGGACGAAACATTGCGTTCGCGGCACTCTCCAGACGAAGCTTCAGATCGTAAGCCACAGCGCAGATTGCCAAAGTGACAACGGAAATCGGGATAAACGACACGGCGGACAAGAGCCCCATACGATCCAACCCATAGGCGATCAGCAGCATAACGGTCTGATGGAGAACGTAGTAGGTGAGAACCGCCCTGTTGAGATAGCGGATCACGGCGTTTTCCGATCGGCACCAAATCCTCGCATAGCCGAGAACGGCGACGATCGCGCACCACTGGAACGTACCACCAAGCACCCTCCCTACAGACAGCCGCCACATTTCTGGATTACCGGATGGCAGACTGGGAAACAGGCATACCAAAGCCACCGCGCAAGCGACCGTCAGAATCAATGCCGGCCTCCGCATGTTGACAATAGCATCCCAGCAATTGTCACGCGTTGCCATCACAGCTCCCATCAGGAACGCGGCCATATAAACGGCATGACTGTACCAATCCGTCAAAAACTCCAGTGATGGGGGGAAAATTGGTCTCAAGACGAGCCGCAGTAAGATAAATAGCAAGGCGGGCGCTATCAGTACCCATTTGCCCGTAAGCCAGGGTGCAAGCCGATCTCCCATATAGGGCAACAACGATGGCCACACCGCTACCGCGAGCGTAATGATCACGGTATAACTCCACAGATACAGGAGATACCAAAGATGCTGCATGCCGGCGAGGAGCGTCTGCTCACCGCTCGGTAAGGAAACTGGAGTCAAGGTCAGATAATTCCAGAAGACCTCCAAAAGGCTGATATGCACACCCATCTCAGCGTTCAAAAACACATATATCTGTGGTGGAATCAGAAATACCATGCCCGCCAGAAAAGGCAGCAATAGTTGTCTTGTCCGCGCACTCCTCAATGCGTCTGGAGGACGCTTCACAAGCAGCATGCCCGTCACGGCGCCTGAGATGAAAAACAGCAACGTCATTCGCCACGGATGCGTCAACAAATGGATTATATCGAAGGCGGGAGAACTGTCCGGCGCCTTCAGCATGAAATTTCTCGAATTATAAATCAGGCTAACGTGGTAGACGATCAGCAGCAAAAATGCTGCCACCCTGACAAAATCCAGATCATGCCGACGTGATGGTCTCTCCATATTTTCGCATTTTAGATTTCAACCATTAATTGATTATATAGTGAGCCACTCAAAATTTCGCGTTGGGAGGGGCAAGCCTCCCTGAAGCTCGGTCGAGCAGGCCAGAGCGCCCTGAGGCGAACGCCCATATGGACGAACGGCACCTCTCCGAAGCACGGCAGCCTTTCCGCCAAAAGCATGGGCAGAGGCGATGACGGCGCTTGACACTCAGCCTGCGAACTTTTATTGATACGTATAACTAATACGTATAAGCAAAGTGAGTGATGACAAACGGACGAGCAACGCAAAAGGATGTCGCAAGGGCTGCGGGGGTTTCGCAGGCTACCGTTTCCATGGTGCTGAGCGGCGGCGGAGCATCCATCCCGGCGGAAACGTGGGAGCGTATCACCAAGGCGGCAAAGGACCTTGGCTACGTGCCAAACCGTTTTGCGCAGGCGCTCAAGACGAGCCGCACGATGACCATCGCCTGCATCGTGCCTGACATCACCAATCCGTTCTATCCGTCTTTGATCCGCGGCATTCAGTCGGTCGCTGACGGCCAGAACTACGATGTGATCACGGTCAACACGGACGGGACGCCCGAGCGCGAACGCCATTTTCTCGATTGGGCTCGGCAGGGGCGCGTCGATGGCGTGATCGGCGTCTTCTTCACGCTGAAAGCCAAGGATTTCAATCCCTTGGTCGAAGCCGGCGTTCCCATAGTAAGAATTGAATCATCCAAGAAACGCGGCGGCGAAATCCCGATCGACGACATCTATGTCGACAGCAGGGCGGCGGCGCAGACGGTGACGGAATATCTGCTGGGCCTCGGTCATAAGCGCATCGCGCTCGTCGCCGGGCGCGGCGGTCCGCAGGCACACCGTATCGAGGGTTATCGTAAGGCGCTCGCAGAGTTCGGCCACCCCGACCATGTTGTCATCGATGACGAATTTTCCGAGATGGGCGGCGTCCGCGCGGCCGAAAGCATCCTCGGCGGCGATTTCAGACCGACCGCCATCTTCGCCGCAAACGACCTGATGGCGATCGGCGTGATGCAGTCGCTGCGCGAGCGCGGCATCCGCATTCCCGAAGATATCGCCGTCGTCGGTTTCGACGATATTTCCGCCGCCAAGCTCGTCACCCCGACGCTGACGACGGTCGCGCAGTTTCAATGGAAAATGGGAGAACGTGCCGCGCAGACGCTGATGGATCGCCTGCGCGGAGAGAAGACCGGTGCTGGAACCGCCGTTGAAATGCCCTTCGATCTCATCGTCAGGGGTTCGACGAGCAACGAATAAAACCAAATCGGGAGGAGAAAACCGATGCACAGACGTACAGTTTTGAAAGCCGGCTTCGGCCTGGCTGCCCTGCCGCTTATGTCCCGCTTCACCTTCGCGGCGGATCAGAAACCCGTATCCTTCTGGTACGAATCCGCTTCGCCGGAGAACCAGGATAACCTCAAGAACATTCTGATCGATCCGTTCAATGCGGCACATCCCGAAGACCTCCTGAGCATCGACTTCCGCGGCTCGGATCTCGATAAGCAGCTGCGCGTCGCGATGCTGGCCGGCACCGGCCCCGATGTCGTCTTCACGGCCGGCCCGAGTTATGTCGCGGCAATGGCACAGGCCGGTCAGCTTATGCCGCTTGACGACTACGCCAAGAAATACGGATGGGACGAGCGTCTGCTGCCGCTCTTCCTGGATCTCGGCCGCTACAACGGCAAGCTCTACGCGCTCGCAAAGACATACGAAACGCTCGGCCTCTTCTACAACAAGACCTTGTTCGACCAGAACAAATGGAAGGTGCCAACGACGATATCGGATTTCGAGGCGCTTGCCGACGAGATGAAGGCCAAGGGCCTGACCCCGTTCGGTGCCGGCAATGCCGACTGGCGCCCGGCCAACGAGCATTATGTCTCGATCGCCATCAACTCGGTTGCAGGACCCGAGAATGTCTACAAAGCGCTAACGGGCGCCATCCCATGGACAGACCCTGCCTTCGTCCACTCGATCGACAAGCTCGCCGAATGGTGGGACAAGGGCTATTTCGGCGACAATTATTTCTCGCTGACGCTGGAGCAGGCCTTCGCACAGATCGCCAGCGGCCAGGCCGGCATGGCGCCGACCGGTACATGGAATTTCACCAACGTCCAGACCTATTTCCCGCAAAATAACGCGGAACCCGGCTTCGTCGGCTTCCCGAGCGAGAAGGGCGATCCGATCTTCGCGCTCGGCATCGGCTCGACGCTGTCGATCAACGCCAAGTCAGGCAATGCCGATGGCGCCGCTGCCGTTCTCGACTACATGTTCACGGACGACTACTACAGCAAGATGAACTCCGTCTGGCAGGGCGAATGGAACCTGCCGCTGGCCGATCTCTCTAAGGTCAAACTCTCCGATAAGGTCCTGCCTCTTTACGAGGACGCAATGAAGCAGCTGGCAGGCGCAGTCGCCGCCGGCAAATACGGCTACACGACTTGGACCTTCCTGCCGCCGGCTACGGACACCTATCTGGTTAGCGGCATGGAGGAAGTCTGGCTCAAGAAAACGAAGTCGGCCGATTTCCTGAAGAAGCTTGACGAGACCTTCAAGCAGGAACGTGACGCCGGCAAGGCGCCGGCGGTCCCGCCCCGCGTCTGAAAAGCCGCCGCAGGACGGCGTTGAAAGCGCCGTCCTCGCCCGGAGGATATTATGTACCGACTCTATCTCGTTCCGACGATGATTATTAATATCATCATCGTCCTCGTCCCTGCTTTGCTGACGGTGGCACTCGCCTTCTGCAATTGGGACGGCATTTCCCCGCCCACCTTTGCGGGCCTCGACAATTTCCGCGCGCTTGCCGACGACCGAGTCTTCTGGCTGGCGCTCGGCAACAACATCATCTGGACCATCGTCTTCTTGACGGTGCCAATCCTCATGGGACTGCTTGCAGCCTCGATGCTGCTCATCGTGCACCGCGGCGGCAATTTCTTTCAGGTCGTCTATTTCCTGCCCGTCGTCATCGCGACTGCGATCACGGCCCGCATCTGGCAGGGTATGATCTATAGCCCCGTGACCGGTGTCTTCGGCCTCCTCAAAAAATACGGGCTGCCGATCCCTAATCCGCTGACCCAACCGCCGATCGCGCTGTTCGGCGTCGCGACCGTCGACCTCTGGCACTGGTGGGGCTTTCTCTGCGTCATTTTCTTCGCCGCACTCCGCCAGGTGCCGCAGGAACAGATCGAGGCGGCCCGCATTGAGGGCGCGACCTATGTCCAGATGATGCACTATGTGCTGCTTCCCGGCATCCGGCCGACGATCACGCTGATGATGATCATGACCGTCATCTGGTCGTTCCTCGCCTTCGATTTCGTCTACATCCTCACCCAGGGCGGCCCAGCCTTCTCCAGCGAACTGCTTTCGACACTCGCCTATCGCAAGGCCTTTTATGATCTGAACGTCGGACAAGCGGCCGCCGCAGCCCTCGTCATCAGCCTGTTCGGGCTGATCGGCACCTTCTTTTACGTGCGCATCCAGACCAGGGAGGGCGAGCAATGAGGCTCGTGGAAAGCCGCCTGACCCTCTGGATCTGCTATATCCTTCTCGGCATATTCGCCTTCATCGCCCTCTTCCCGATCGCGCTTCTGGTGCTGAACTCGCTGAAGCCGGCGGCTCAGATCGTGCAGAATCCGCTCGGCCTGCCGCAGCCGATCCGTTGGCAGAATTTTGCCAATGCCTGGAACCACGCGAAATTCTCAAAGACTTTCGTCAATTCGCTGATCGTCTCCGGCACGACGATCGCGCTCGTCTGCACGACATCGTCGCTGACGGCCTATGTCATCGCGCGCCGCAAGATCAAAAGCTGGAAGATCTTCACCTTCTATCTGCTGGCGACCACGACCGCACCGATCCAGCTCTATATCTTCCCGCTCTATTTCGGCTTCGCCAAGCTCGGGCTCATCAATAACATCTTCGGCGTGGCGCTGATCTACACCGCGCTTTACAGCCCCTTCGCCGTGATGCTGCTCAGAACCTATTTCCTAGCGGTTCCGAAAGAGCTCGAGGAGGCGGCGATCGTCGACGGCGCCACGCACTGGCAGGTTTTCTGGCGGGTGATGCTGCCGATCGTCTCGCCGGGCATCCTCACCGTGGCGCTCATCATCGGCCTGAATTCGTGGAACGAGTTCCTGATCGCGACGACCTTCCTGCAGAAGCAGGAGAACATGACGGCCGTCATCGCCTTCTTCTTGCTGTCCGGCCAGTACAGCTCCGATTGGGGTGAGATCATGGCCGCAGCGCTCATCATCGTCGTGCCCGTCGTCGCGCTTTTCGTCTTCATGCAGAAGCGCTTCATCGAGGGCATGGCCGGCGGCTCCGTCAAGGGCTGAACGAATTTATCGATAAATGGAGTAAGCAATGCAGCTTCCGAACGACTATCTCGAACGTGTCTATGCTGGCGTCCTGGGCAAGCTCATCGGCGTCTATCTCGGCCGCCCCTTCGAGGGATGGACCTACCAGAAGATCATGGAGGAACTCGGGCCTATCGAATATTACGTGCATGAACGCCTGAACCAGCCGCTCGTCGTCACCGACGACGATGTTGCCGGCACCTTCACCTTCATCCGCGCCCTGGAAGATTACGGCATCAAGCCGAACCTCTCGGCCGAAGAAATCGGCAAGGCGTGGCTCAACTACATCGTCGAGGAGCGCGCTATCCTTTGGTGGGGCGGCAATGGCAACTCCACCGAACACACCGCCTGGCTCAACCTGAAGAAAGGGGTGCCCGCCCCGCAGTCCGGTTCGATCGCCACCAATGGCCAGGGCGTTGCCGAACAGATCGGCGCCCAGATCTTCATCGATGGATGGGCGATGGTTGCCCCCGGTCAGCCGGAACTCGCGGCCAAGCTCGCAGAACAGGCCGGCAAGGTCAGCCATGATGGCGAATCCGTTTATGCCGCCATGCTCTGGGCAGCGATGGAGGCCGAGGCTTTCGTCACTTCCGACATCGACCATCTGATCGATATCGGGCTGAAGCAGATCCCGAGCGACAGCCAGATCGCCAAGCTGATTGCCGACATCAGGGCCTGGCACAAGGCTCATCCCGATTGGCGCGACACGCGCCAGAAGATCCAGGACAATTACGGCTACGACAAATATCCGGGCAACTGCCATATCATGCCCAATCACGCGCTGATGATCATGACGGTGCTCTATGCGCCGCACGATTTCCAGAAGGCGCAGATGATCGTCAATACATCGGGCTGGGATACCGATTGTAACGCCGGCAATGTCGGCTGCCTGCTCGGCATAATGAACGGCCTCGACGGGCTGGCCGAAGGGCCGGACTTCCGTAGCCCCATCGCCGACCGCATGCTGATCTCCTCAGCTGACGGCGGCAACTCCATCAACGATGCCGTGCGCCAGGCCTATTTCCTCACCAATCTCGGCCTTCAGCTTGCCGGGCAACAGTCGCTCGCTGCCCCGAAGAACGGTGCGCAATTTCACTTCTCGCTTCCCGGCAGTCAGCAGGGCTTCCGCCCGCTGACAGGTCTCGACGCGGCAGGTGACGTGCGTGTCGGCAACACCGAATTCGAGAGCGGCCGCGCGCTGACGATCGATTACGAAGCCCTTGGCCCGGCGCAAAGCGCCGTGGTGACGACGCCGACCTTCTCGCCGCGCGAAATGCTCGACATGCGCACCTACGACCTGATGGCGACGCCGCTCGTCTATCCAGGCCAAACGGTGAAGGCCCGCGTCAAGGCCGACGCGCAGAACCGCGGCATAATCGAAGCGCGCCTGCGCATCCGCGTCTATGACGGACGGGACCAGTTGAGCGATATTGATTCAGCTCCGGTTGTCATCGAGCCCGGCTCGGAAACCATTCTCGAATGGACCCTTCCTGAGACCGACGGCCAGCCGATCGCCGAGATCGGCATCGCCCTAACCGGCACCGGCAGGCGTGCCGATGGCCGCCTGTTCGTCGATTATCTCCGCTGGGACGGCGCACCCAAACTGACATTGAAACGCCCGGCCGGCGACGGCGATTTCTGGCGCATGGCCTGGGTGAACGGCGCAAGCTTCTTCTCCAAGCGCTTCCCGGCCGCCTTCCGCATCGCGCAGAACCGAGGCGAAGGCATCATCATTCATGGCACGCGCCAATGGACCGATTACCAGGCCTCAGGCCAGGTTATGATCCATCTCGGCAATTACGGCGGCCTTGCCATCCGCGCTCAGGGCCTGCGCCGATACTACGGCGCACGCGTGACGCGCGACGGCAAGATGCAGATCGTCAAGGTGCGCGACGAGGAAACCAAGGTTCTTGCCGAAACCGCCTTCAAGACCGAGTTCGACAAGCATATCGCCATGAAGGTCTCGGCGCAGGGTGCGCGCATCACCTTCGAGGCCGACGGTGTTTCGGTAACGGCTGACGATACCGCCGCCGATGCCTTCCGTGACGGCGGTGTCGGCCTTCTCATCCATGAAGGCGCCTTGTCGTCGAACGAGATCCGGATCGGAGGAGTATGATGGCAACGGTCACCATCGATAAGGCACGCAAGGCTTATGGCGCCGTGGAGGTTCTCCACGGCGTCTCGGCCGACATTGCCGACGGCGAATTCGTCGTCCTTGTTGGCCCCTCGGGCTGCGGCAAGTCAACCCTGCTCAGGATGATCGCCGGCCTTGAAGATATTACCGGCGGCACAATCGGCATCGGCGGGCGCGTCGTCAACAACCTGCCGCCCAAGGAACGCGACATATCCATGGTCTTCCAGAATTATGCGCTCTACCCGCATATGACGGTCGCTGAAAACATGGCCTTCTCGCTGACACTTGCCGGAGCCGCGAAGGAAGAAAAGCAAAAGCGCGTGGCACATGCCGCGCAGATTCTCGGCCTCACCGATCTCCTCGGGCGCTATCCTCGCCAGCTCTCCGGCGGCCAGCGCCAGCGCGTCGCCATGGGCCGTTCGATCGTCCGCAATCCGCAAGTCTTTCTGTTCGACGAACCTCTGTCCAATCTGGACGCGAAGCTTCGCGTCGCCATGCGTGCCGAGATCAAGAGCCTGCACCGGCGCCTGGCAACGACGACCGTTTACGTCACCCACGACCAAGTTGAAGCCATGACCATGGCCGACCGCATCGTCGTCATGAACGGCGGCCATATCGAGCAGATCGGTAAGCCGCTCGAGCTTTACGACAACCCGCAAAGCACCTTCGTTGCCGCATTCATCGGCTCGCCAGCCATGAACCTCCTGAATGGACGCTTCGACACTGATGGCGGAAAGCCTGTCTTCAAGACCAATGAGGGCATCCTGCTGCCCCTGCCCGACAATGCACCCAGGGTTTCCGGCGTGGAAGGCGTCTACGGCATCCGGCCGGAATATTTCACCCTCTCGCCCGCAAATATCGGCATTCCCGCGCGCGTGGTGGTCGTCGAGCCGCTTGGTTCCGAGACGCATATAACGGCGACGGTGGGCGGGCAGACAATCGTCACCGTCTTCCATGACCGGCTCGATATCGAACCGGAAGAGACGATCTGGCTGCAGCCGCGGACGGAACGGATCTGCCTGTTCGATGCTGGCGGGCGCCGGCTGACCGATAAGGCCGTCGCGCGGGACCTGCAACATTCGTGATGCCAAAGCGCCGTCGTAAGGCGGCACTTCAACCCCCGCCATATCGAATTGGCGGGATACCTGTTCGATCAGTTGATTGGGCCGGCGACACCGGTCCTGACAGCCATATCGGCAAGGCTGACATCGAGTGTTGCCGGATCGACCGACTGGCGCACCTTCAGCAACATATTGCCGAGGTCCTCCATCATCTCACGCACAAACTTCTCCGTGCGGTCGCGATCTCCCGAAACGATGAAGCGCAGCAGCGATATATGGCTTTCGACAGTTGTCTCCATCGGGGCGCCAGGGCCAAGATAGGTGTGATAGATCCATCCGGTACGGCGATAGAGCGTCTGGAGTGGAATGAGCGTGTTCGCCAGGAGCGGCTCTCCGGATGCCGTCAGGATCGCTCTGTTCAATAGCCGATCGGTGACATTGAATCGCTCAAGGCTGAGTTCCGCCTTGGAAGCCTCCAGATCGGTAATGAAGGTTCTGAGGATCTTGTGATCCTGAGGCGTCGCCCGCTCGGTCGCAAGCCCGCAGGCAATCGCCTCCATTTCCGTACGCAAGGGAAGCAAGGTCCGCTCCTGCGCCAGATTGACAGGCGCGATCCGTAGGCCCGAGCGCGGGCTGACATGGATAAGCTGATTTGCGGAAAGGCGCTTGACCGCATCATGAACGGGCGTGCGGCCGAGCCCCGCCTGCTGCTGCAACTGCTGGATCGTGTAGCGTGCGCCAGGCATCAGTTCTGTGGAAACGATCATGCTTTCAAGGCGATCATAGGCCTCCTCCGACAGGCTTCGAGACTGTTTTTCCTTCTTGACCATCGCGCTGTCGATCTTCTCCCGCTCCAACTCACCAACGTCCCTCCCGCCCGATTCACGAGGGTAGGCATTGACTTTTGGCTGCTTATATCAAAATCATTGCGTCATGTGAAATTTCAGATTAGTAGCGTGATATTTCTTAGAGGGAGGAATCTATGACAATCGAACACGCATCAGCTGTTGGCGCCATGCGCCGGCCATCCACCAATCGACGCTGGTGGATCGGCGCGCTTCTCGCGCTCGGCGTTCTCGTCAATTATTTCGACCGGGTGAACCTGACGGTCGCTTCGCCGCTCATTCAGGACGATTTTCACATCGGCCCTGCAGAAATGGGCATCCTGTTCAGCGCCTTCGGCTGGACCTACGGTTTCCTGCAAATTCCCGTCGGAATGCTGCTTGACCGTTTCGGCGTAATGCGGGTCATGCGTTGGAGCACATTCTCCTGGGGTGTCGCCTCCGTCATCACGGCCTTTTCGACGGGCATGCAGACGCTTTTTCTTTCCCGCATGCTTCTGGGCGTAGCGGAAACTCCGGGCTTCCCGGCCAATTCGAAGGCGACCGGCTATTGGTTCCCGCGCCATGAACGCGGTCTCGCAACCGCACTCTTCGATGCTGCCGCGAAATTCTCCAATGTCATCGCCATCCCGCTGGTCGCCTTCCTGATGCTGCATTTCGGCTGGCGCGGCGGCTTCCTGGCGACGGCTATCATCAGCTTCGTCTTCTTTGTCATGTTCTGGCTGTTCTACCGCGACCCCAGTGTCGACAGGAACCTTTCCGATGAGGAGCGGGCCTATCTGAAGGCCGGCGGCGCTGCCCAGGAAGGCGAAGCCTCGGCCAATGCCGTCGGCATGCTCGGCTACCTCCTGCGCAATCGCAAGGTCTGGGGCCTTTCGATCGGCTTTGCCGCCTATGGCTATGCTTTCGCCCTCTTCATCTTCTGGCTGCCGGATTATCTGGTCAAGGAGATGCATATGGACATCCTGAAATCGGCAAGCTTCACGACGATCCCATGGATCTTTGCGACGATCTCGGATCTCCTGATCGGCGGCTGGCTGATCGACCATCTCATCCGCAAGGGCCACGACGAATCCAAGGTTCGCAAGTCGATCATCGTTTTCGGCATGCTGATGGGTCTTGCCGTCGTCGGCGCCGGCCTCACGGCCGATCCCTATTGGGCCATTCTCTGGATCACGATTTCGCTGAGCGGCCTTGCCGCTGCCGCACCGGCCGGATGGTCGATCCCTGCGCTGATCGCTCCCAAAGGTGGCGCGGCCACGGTTGGCGGCATCATGAACTTCCTCAACAGCGTCACCGGCATCGCCGCGCCGATCATCACCGGCTTCATCGTCGGCGCTACGCAGTCCTTCAGCCGCGCCTTCCTTCTGGCCGGCGCGATGCTGGCGATCGGCATCGTCTCCTATGTCTTCGTCCTCGGCCGCATCGAACCGATCGCCGATCCGAAGGCATGATTTAGATCCTTAGACCATGAAAGGGTTCCCATGAAAATCACCAATGCGAAGGTCATCGTCTGCTCGCCCGGACGCAACTTTGTCACGCTCAAGATCGAGACGGACGAAGGGATTTACGGCATCGGCGACGCCACGGTGAACGGCCGCGAACTGGCCGTCGCCTCCTATTTGCAGGATCACCTCGTTCCCTGCCTCATCGGCCGCGATGCATCGCAGATCGAGGATATCTGGCAGTATTTCTACAAGGGTGCCTATTGGCGCCGCGGCCCGATCACTATGGCGGCAATCGCCGCCGTGGACGTAGCGCTGTGGGACATCAAAGCCAAGGCGGCCAACATGCCGCTCTATCAACTGCTCGGTGGCGCCAGCCGCACGCATATGCTGGCCTATACCCATGCCAACGGCGAGACGATCGAGGAAACAGGCGACAAGGTCGCCGCCTTCAAGGAACAGGGCTGGAAGGCAATCCGCGTGCAGAGCGCCGTTCCCGGCCTGCCCATCACCTATGGCGTCGAAAAGGTCGGTTCGCTGGCCCAGGCGGAAGACAAGCCACGGGAAACGCTATGGGATACGCCGACCTATCTGCGGTTCCTGCCGAAGCTCCTCGACCATCTGCGCGATCGCTTCGGTTATGATCTCCACCTGCTGCACGACGTCCACCATCGCCTGACGCCGCAGGAAGCGGCAGGGCTTGCGAAGGACGTGGAGCGCCACAGGCTCTTCTGGCTCGAAGACGCAGTTCCAGCCGAAAACCAAGAATCCTTCCGCCTCATCCGCCAGCACTCGACCACGCCGCTCGCACTCGGCGAGGTCTTCAACTCGATCCATGATTGCCGCCAGCTGATCCAGGAACAGCTGATCGACTATATCCGCACGACGCCGCTGCATGCCGGCGGCATCACCCATGTGCGGCGCATCGCCGATCTCGCCGGCCTCTATCACATCCGCACGGCCTGCCATGGCGCGGCCGACATGTCGCCGATCACGATGGGCGCTGCTCTGCACTTCGATCGCTGGGTGCCGAATTTCGGCATTCAGGAATATGCCTTCCATCCGGACGAAGCCAAAAACGTCTTCCCTCACGAATGGCATCTGAAGGACGGCCATCTCTACAGCGGCGAAAAGCCGGGCCACGGCGTCGACTTCGACGAGAAAGCGGCCGAGAAATATCCGTATCGGCAGGCCTATCTCGACGTCGCGCGGCTTTCCGATGGGACCATGTGGAGTTGGTGATTGTTTCAGGGCCGGCCGGCTTACCCGAGCCCGCCGGCCTTTTCATTGACATCGCTTTCGCGGATGCGGTCGGCAAGATCCAAAAAATTCTGCCGCATCCGGCGCAAGGTGAAATCAAGGCCGAATAGACGGCCGGTTTCGCTGAAGCCCATCGATTGGGCCTCTGTCGAATTCTGCAGAGCGCTGAAAGCGGCTTCGAAGGCCTCATCACCGGCGGAGAGCACCTTGGGATCGATCTCGCCGCCTGAACGAAGCGCCCGGCCACATGCTTCCGCGAAGCGGGCCTGTGCCTCGAGCACTTGCCCTGCTTGCGGCCCGATCGCTTCGACGATCGCCGGTGGGAAGGGCGTTTCCACGATATGGCTGACATAGGTCATGTCGTTGCGAATGCGCCAGAGAGAGCGAGGGATGGCCTCAGAAATCCCATGCCTCGTCAACCAGAAGGCGCGCTCGCGCTGGGCGTCGGTCAAAAGCGTTTCCGTTGCCATCAGCGATTGACGCAGCGCGATATTGGCTTCGGAAGCCGAGACCGGCTCTCCTTTTTCGACTGCGGTTGCCAGAGTGCGCAATATCTGCGCCATGACATCGAGGGCCGATCCGAAACGATCGAGCACCATGGTCCGCGAACGCGTCGGCAGGATGAAGAGGCTGGCGAGCACGCCCACGACACCGCCCAACGTGATCTCGGCGATGCGGTCGATGACGAAAATCTCGACGGGAACGGCGGCGGAATGCGTCAGCATGACGATCGCCGCCGTCAGCCCTGCATTGCGCAGGCGAGGCACGCGCGCCGACACAAAGCTAGAAAAGCCGACGACACAGATAAGTGCGATCCCGATAGCGAGCGGCTCGTGCGGTGTGACGAACACCGCTGCTCCTCCGAGCATAGCTCCGGCGACGGTCGCCACCAGACGGTCGACAGCCATGCCGGCGGTGGCGCCGACAGATGCCTGCATGACGATCAGCACCGTGAAGACGGCCCAATAGCCTTGCTGAAGTTGCAGAAGCTGGGAGACGGCATAGGTGATCGTGCAGGCGATCATGACACGCAACGCCTGCACCGCCGCGCGCTTGGTCTGGATCAGCGATATCCTGGGCTTTGGCGGGGGCTGGCTTTGAGGCGATACGGGTTCGGTCATCGCGCTACTTTTGGTCTGAAAACGTATGCTGACAATGGCCGTTAGGGTCTTGCCCCCTCCCCTGCTGCAACGCCGATCGCGGGATGAACCCGCGAATTACAATGGCAGTGTTCGGCCTGATATGGAAGGAGAGCGAATAATGGCAAATCATCCGATGGCTCGCCGTGTCCTCTGCGGAAGCACGGCTTTGACTGACCGCTACGGATCGGATTTTACGCTCAAACGGTGGCGGACGCCGCAGACGTCGGCGAGGTCTCCTCAACGAGAACTTGTCGCAGCCGTGCTTCCTGTTCCGGTGAAAGCGAGGTGCGCAACAGCCGCGCATGCTCGCCCTTGAATTCGGCGAGGACCTTCTCGGGCTGAACCTTGCGGATCAGCAGGAAGAGCGCGGAACTATGCACCGGAATGGTTTCGGCGAGCTTTTCGATGAGGCCGTCATCGATGCCGTAATCGGCCATCGATCCGGCGAGAGCACCGGAGCCGGCACCGATCGCACCGCCGACCACCAGGCCCGCAAGAGGATTGAGGAAGATCAGGCCAACGAGCGAGCCCCATAACGCACCCGAAAGACCGCCGCTTGCGGCACCGGCAGCGGTCAGATTGACACTCTGCTTGAGACGGACCTTACCGGATTCGTCGCGAATGGCGATAACGGCATCTTCCAGATCGATCAGATATTCCTTCTCGAGCTGAACGAGACGATTAAGGATAGCATCCGCCTTATCGGCATCATCGAAACCAAGCACTATGAGTTCTGACATCGAAATCCTCCGGGTGGTGTTGTCGAGACAAGAAGTAGGGCATCGGGCCGACTAGTGAACAGCCGTGCTGATCAACCGGTAAGGATGAGTAGCATTGAACTGCGAGATCATTGCGACAGCCTGCTGCAGCAATTCTTCCGCTTGTTCGGGATTGTCGCGCGCCAGTTCGTCGGCATGGATGCGGATCGCTTGCGCCATATTGGTGGAAAGCGCCGCAAATTGCTGATTGCCTTCGACGAGAGCCTCGCGTGCGTTGCCCTCCAGCGTCCGGGCGGCGTCGATGAGGATTTCCTCGCGCTCTTCGACGGTGAGGTCTTCGATGGTTCTGGTTCTATCTTCCATTTTGGTCACTCCTAACAGACGTGATTGCAGCCGAGCTCATAAAGCCTCGACTGCTACTCACGTAGGAAGACGTAAATTCGGGTTCAAGGTTCCCTTCTACTCATCCCGCCGGCCGCGAAACCTTGTCATTACGCCCCAGCCGATACGGAACAATGCGGCTGCCGTACGGTTTGATTGATATGGCCCGGCCGCCTTTTCACGCGGAAAAGCTCCCGGCCCTGCTGCATTCGACATGACGCGAGATCTTACGGATCAGACGAACAGGAAAATCGACATGACGGACACGCAACAAGACAAAGGCCATGCAAGGACCGAGCATGACGCTACGCATCATGGCATCGGATCCGTTCCGGCCGACCAGACCAAAGGCGAGATCGACGCGACGTCGGAGCACGTCAAGGAGCGCACTCCCGACGACCTGCCCAATATCGAAGCGGAGAAGGAGGCCGTGCGCCAGCACGACGATGCCTTTGTCGTAAAGAGCGATCTCGAAGATGCGGATGAGCGTGAGGCTGCACCAGGAACCCGCGAGCAGCCGTAGGCTTCATCGGGATGATTTCACCCGCTCCATCCTTTTGCAATCAAGAACAGGAGACAGCCATGACCGAGACCGACGAAAACGCCCGCGTTTGGGAGCTGGTCGACAAGATCGGCTTTTGCATGTTGACCACGCAAATATCCGGCAGCCTGCGCGCCCGGCCGATGGCGGCGCATCCGGAGCCAATTGAAAATGCAATCTATTTCCTGACGGATGTTGCGGGCCACAAGGATGAGGAGATCGCCCGCTGGCCGAATGTCTGCCTCGCCTTTGCCGACACCAGGGGTCAGAAATATGTTTCGATATCCGGAACGGCTGAAGTCAGCAACGACCGCGAACGCGTCAGGGATCTCTGGTCCACGGGCGCCAGGGCCTGGTGGGATAGTGCCGATGATCCTTCGATCCGTGTTTTGAAGGTAACACCTGTCTTCGCCGAATATTGGGATAGCCCCGGCAGCATCATCAGCTACATCAAGATGGCGGCCGCCGCAGTCTCGAATAGAAGACCCGACATGGGCGACAATGTAAAGGTCGAGCTTTAGCCTTTAGCTGGAGCCATGCCGCGCATAGATGGCGACATGGCTTGCCTCAAGCCCTGAGAAGGGCGCGAATTGCTATTCTTCCCATTCCTCGTCATCGGCGGAAAGCAGATCCACCAGCGCTGCCACCTTGCCGTCTGGCAGATGGCGGCCTTCGCCGATCAAAGCCTCATCGCTGTTGACCCAAGCCCATGCCTCGGACAGTTCCGTCGGCGTTGCACCTGTCGCAACGATATCAGCGATAAGGGTCTCGTCTACAGGGCCGAGTACGGAGGTGACGTCTTGTGAAGTCAATATCATGTCCTGCTCCTCTTCCTGTTTGTCAGACCATGAGCATCCCTCGAATATAGAAACTTAGGGATAAACTTCCACCCGTGACCAGGCCGCGTCAGTATGAAATATCTCCATCAATCGATTGAAATATCTGGGAAAAGATCCCGCTCGCCGGCAAAGGAAAATCTTGCCGGTGAGGGAGGTCGTTTGCATATCGCTGCCGCGGTTCGCCGAAATATGGGGCGCCAGCTTTGAAAAGCGCAGGAGATCAAAGCGGTGTTACGTGGGGAAAGCGCTTACTCCGCAGCCACAGCAACAGCATCCCGAGTTTCCTCAAGCGCACGCACCAGCGGAATGACGTGCTTGCCGAAATATTCGACCTCCTCCTGGAAATGCAGGAAGCCGAGAAGGATCAGATCGGCACCCGCCTGCTTCAGAGCGATAATGCGCTCGGCAACCTGCTGCGGCGTGCCGATCAGGTTAGAGCGGAAACCGTCATTATACTGCACCAGATCTTCGAAGCTGGATTTCGCCCAATTGCCCTCGCCTTCCGGTGAAGCCTTGCCGGCATTCTTCACCTCGTGCCCGAAGGCCTTGACGGCATCGGGATTGGCTTTCTCGACAATCTCGGCAAGAACCGCCTTGGCCTCCTCTTCCGTCTCGCGCACGATCGCGAAGGCGTTGACGCCGATGCGCACATGATGGCCGTTCGCTTTTGCCTTGGATTGGATATCGTCCACCTGCTTGGCAATCTCCTCGGGCGTGTTGCCATTGGTGAAATACCAGTCGGATACGCGCGAGGCCATGTCGCGGGCCGCACGCGACGAGCCACCCTGGAAAATTTCCGGCTGCGGATCGATCGGCTTCGGCTTCAGCGAATAATCGGTAAACCGATAGAAATCGCCACGGAAAGTGAAGCTGTCTTCGGTCCAGATGCCGCGCAGCGCCCGGATGAACTCCTCCGAGCGGCGGTAGCGCTCGTCATGATCGAGCCAGTGCTCGCCGATGGCCGCGAACTCGCCGCGAAACCAGCCGCTGACGATATTGACGGCGACGCGGCCGTTGGTCAGGTGGTTGATGGTGGCGATCTGCTTCGCTGCCAGCGCCGGCGTCCATGGCCCGGGCAGGATTGCCGCAATGACTTTCAATTTCGTCGTCGATTCCAGCAGGGCATGGCTGAAGGAAACGGATTCATGCTGAAACTCCGCGCCGTAGCCCGCCGTGAAGCGTATCTGGCTCAGCGCATAGTCGAAACCACTCGCCTCGGCGATCTGCGCAAGCTTTCTGTTGTAGTCGATCGTCCAGCTCGTGCGCTGCTCGATGTTCGAGATGACCAACCCGCCCGACACATTCGGCACCCAATAGGCGAATTTCAAAGCGTCTCTGTTCGCATCGCTCATTGATATCTCCCGGTTTGAATTGTCCTCTGCCGAGTACAAGGATGAAGATTCCAACCCATTGCGATTACATTCTATAGATTCTCTAGATTATCGAACAAACCTATCCCAAGTTTCAGCTGTTTTGCGAAAAAGCTGCGTTGCGAACCTCGCCCGATGGGGACGATGACGTGACAAGGAAGCTTGGGGCCCAAAGGTGGAACGGCCGTCGAAGGCCATAATGCAGCCGCAAAGCGCGCAAATCAAAGCGCCGCCGTCCCCATACCTGATCGGACAATCGACCCGAGATCGCATAGGTCTCGAGCTGTCAGAATGTTGGGCCGGCTCCGCCGTTCTTCAGCGTGAAATAAGCAAAGGCTGCTACGAAAAATGCAATGATGGCCAAAATCGCCAGCAAACGCTTGAGCCAGGGAGGCGTTTGTCTCGGCGGTTTCGGCTTCGGACGGCGTTCAAACTTGATGACATTATCGGACATGACAATCGATTAGCGAAGATCAAATGGTTTGCCAATCCTGTACGAACGCCAACGATGTGACGTTTCCGCCATCGGCCAGATTAAATGCTCCATTCATCCAAACTCTCAATCTTGTCCGCTACGCTTCGGGGTGGCGGATAGTCGATTGAAGCTCACACATCCCGAAGGTGCCTTCTTGAATATCCTCAATAAAATTCGCCCCTGGAGCCCGCAGCAGCGTGCATTGATCGTCCCCTTCCCGGCAGAACAGGATCTGGCCGAACGCAAATCCGCGGCAACCAGCGCCGACGGCCCGATTGTGGCGTTTTTTACCGAAGGCAGTTTTTACGAACAGGAAAAGGAGCGTATGGCCCATTCGGCGGAGCGGATCGGGCTGAAGGTACATGCAACGGCAGTGCCCAGCGCCGGCAGCTGGGTACTGAATGCCGGGCTGAAACCCGGCTTCCTTCTGCAGGAAAGGGCGAGGCTGCGCGGGCCTATTCTTTATGTCGACGTCGATGCAGTCTTCCACCGCAATCCCTGGCAAGAGCTTCGTAAACTCGAATGCGATATTGCAGTCTACTATGAGTTCGATGCCCGTCTTATCAGCGCGACGATTCTCATCAACGACACGCCCGGCGCGGCGGAGCTCATCGAGCGCTGGCGGGAAGGATGTCTTGCCAAGCCTGACGTGTGGGATCAGGTGGTTCTGGAGGAAATCATCGCCGAGGACGCAGCGAGCGCGAAGCCCCAATTCCGTGTAGCCAGACTGCCTGCGTCATTCTGCTGGATATTCGATCGGGTCGAGAATGGTGCCGTCAGCGAGGTCTTCATCGAACAGCTCCAGGCAAGCCGCGAGGCGACCAAGCGCAAACGCTGGTTTGGCCGCATCGGCAAACGGCTGAAGCGCCGTCGCGATCGTGTCGAGGAAATCGAGCGCGTCCTAAACGGTGACAATTAGGGCACGCTTCGAACGAGCCTGCCACACGATCAAACCTGAATCACAGCATGTCGCCCAGCGTCCAATGATTGTTCCATCGCGCATCGATCTCATCCTCGACATTCTGATAGCGAATATCGGTGGAAAGGCGCAGTCTGCGCTGGCCGTCCTGATTGGTGGTGGCGGCGTGGATCATGAACGGTGAATGGAGCATGACGTCGCCCGCCTCATAATCGGCGACCAGCCAGCGCGTGTCGAAGCGCTCAGCCATGCCAGGCAGATCTTTCGAAACCCAGCCACCCTCCGTCATATTGCGGTTGAACGCGCTGACACGCTCTTCGGGGCTGAGGTCCCTGTTCTTTTCGCCAAACTCCCGCTCCATCTCTAGGCCGATTGCGTGCGATCCCTCCAGATAGGTCAGTCCGCCCATTTCAACCGGGATATCGCCGATCGGTATCCATGCCGTGACGATCCGGCTGGTGCCGCCCCGAAGATAGACCAGATCATAATGCGCCGGCGTCGCCGTCGCCGTTCCCGGCCGCACATGGCGCATGATCTTGCGCTTATGCAGATAGGAGATGCCCGAGAGGAATGCATCCATGAAGCGCGAAAGACGCGGCTGCGCGCAGAAGCCCTCATAGGCGACCGAGCGCACGAGCGACATCAGGCAACGATCGACCTCTCTGCCTTCCGGCGCCGAAGCGGACGATATCCCATCCCTCGGATCCGTTCCCTTCTCGACCAGCCCCGTCTTCGCCATGTGACTGAAGACCCAGCCGCGAAAATCGATCACGTCCTTGCGCGGCAGAAATCCCTTGAGCCACACATAGCCGTTCTCCTCGTAGAGCGTGCGGATTGCCTCAACACCGATGCACGGATCGGTCGGGGTGAGATAACCGAGCCGATGGGGCGCGGTGGAGAGAACCTTTCCATTGGCAACAAGGTTAAGTGCACTTTTGTCGGAAAGGACGCTCTGCATGGGAATCGACATTTCACTCGCCTACGGTTTGATTTGATTGCCCATTGAATCTAGCAGCCAGCGATGCTTCACTACATGGACGAAAGTGATACTGGACTTTTCGCTCACCATGACATCGACAACACATGCCATCTACCGCTCGCCACTTGCCTCCACCGGAGGACTGGCCGTCACCGGCAGCGGCAGGCAGCATGCCATGCATGCCGTTAAAGCACGGAAGCTGCCGAGCTATGCGGTGGTGCTCGTCGAAAGCGGCCAAGGCTTTCTCGAAACGGATGCCGGCGGCCGCAGAAGCGTGAAAGGCCCGGCGCTCTTTTGGCTCTTCCCGAACCGCCAGCACTCTTATGGTCCCGATGCGCAAGGCTGGAGTGAGCGATGGGCGCTTTTCGAAGGCTCTCTCGTGCGCGACTTCCTGCGACTGCGCCTCATCAGCGAGCAGAATCCGCTTACCACCCTTCGTAATCTCGATAATGTGCAGCGTCTCTTCGGCTCCATCCACGACGACCTTATCGAAGACACCAACCTATCAAGAGCAGCTGCTTCATCCGCTCTTCATCAGATCGTCATTCTGGCTGCACGGCAGGCGAGCCAGATCGCTCCCTCTCCTCGGCAAGGCTCGGATATCGGCGAGATCATCGAGGCTCTTCGCCAAAGAGCAACAGAAGCTCTCGACATGGCGGCTTTTGCAGCTGAATGCGGCATGTCGCCCGCCACGCTGCGCCGAAAAATTTCGGCGGAAGTCGGGTTGCCGCCGAAGGGGTTTCAGCTTCGCGTGCGCATGGACCGTGCAAAGGAGTTGCTGACGATGACGGATGACAAGATCGAGATCATCGCCTCAAAAGTCGGATTCGATGATCCGTTCTACTTCTCCCGGCTGTTCCATGAGCGCGAAAACTGCACGCCGCGCGATTTTCGCGCCCGCTACCGGAGAAGCTGATCGATCAAGATAGGCCGAACACGTCGCAACGGCCCTTGTCAAGCCGCATCATTCCCCGACGGCGCTCGCTCCAAATTCCGGCGCCGCCAGGCCGCCGGTGCCTCCCCCACCCGCTTGCGAAAAAAGCGTGAGAAATAGGCGGGATCTTCAAAGCCTACTTCACGACCAATATCCTCGACGGAGCGGATGGTGAACATCAGCAGACGCTTGGCTTCCAGCAGCCGCCGGTCCAAAAGCATCTCCTTGACACTGTGCCCGAACACCTCGCGCGCCGCCTTATCGAGCAGATGCGGCGTCGTGGCGAGCAGGTCGACATAGGTGCCGACCGGCCAATCGCTCTTGTAATGGCGGTCTATGGCGCTGCGTAGCGCCAAGGCAAGCGTCACGGTCGGTGAAGCTGAAGGCAGCGCCGCGCTGCCGCCAAGCCGGTTCATCAGCGACAGCACGACGCCGATCAGCCCCAGCATGACTTTTTCGCTTTGGCCGCCGCGCTCGCGATATTCGGCGCTGACCATTTGCAGCAGCGTGTCGATCTTTTGCCAGGAAGGATCGCCCGGCCGTGCCGTCAGAAAGGTCGGCACGTCAAGGCTTAGATCCACCTGAGGTACCAAAGCCTTTAAAGTATCGTCCGATATCGAGACGACGATGGCATCGGACTGATCGTCGACATCGAATCCATGAATGATGTTACTCGGCACGAAGCTGATCGTCGGAGCGGAAAAATTCCAAGTCCGATCCTCGATCCGGTAGCGACCGTCGCCCTTGTACCAATAGGTGATCTGCCCCATCAACGGGTGTTTATGAGACGCGACATGCCCAAAATGCAGCGTTTTGCGGTCCATGACCGTTTCCACGTGCAGAAATCCGACGTCAAGCGCCCGGCTCGGCACGCCATAGACAAAGAAATTCGGGATTTCGTTCTTCTGCGACATGCCGGAAAAAGTACCAGCGAATTGCCCCCTTTGTCCATGGTCGCGCCGAGGGTTCGGACGTAGCATTGATCATGATCTCAAGGGAGGAATACGAGATGCGAGCTGAAGATCACCGCAGCGACAAGACCCGTCCGTTTACCGGCGCCGAATATCTGGAAAGCCTGCGCGATGGCCGCGAAGTCTATATCAATGGCGAGCGCATCGCTGATGTGACTGCGCATCCCGCCATGCGCAACTCCGTCCGCTCACTCGCCCGCATGTACGACGCGCTGCATGACGAAAAGACTAAGGAACGTCTGACCTCGCCGACGGATACGGGATCGGGCGGCTATACCCACAAATACTTCCGAGTGGCGAAATCTTCCGCCGAGCTTGTGGCACAGCAGGGCGCCATCGCCGATTGGGCGCGCATGTCCTATGGCTGGATGGGCCGCACCGCAGATTACAAGGCGGCCCTTATGAATACACTCGGCGCTAATGCCGACTGGTACGGCCCGTTCAAGGACAATGCGCTTTCCTGGCATAAGCGCGCGCAGGAATCCGTGCTCTTCATGAACCATGCGATCGTCAATCCGCCGATCGACCGCCACAAGCCCGCCGATGCCGTCAAGGATGTCTTCGTCCACATTACCAAGGAGACCGATGCTGGCATCTATGTCTCCGGTGCCAAGGTGGTGGCGACATCCTCCGCACTGACCCACTATAATTTCCTCGCCCAGAGTTCGGCGACGGTCACGGAAGACCCGTCGCTCTCTGTCATGTTCATCGTTCCGATGAATGCGCCTGGCATTAAGATGTTCTGCCGCGTCTCCTATGAGCAGACCGCCAATACTGTGGGACATCCCTTCGACTATCCGCTGTCGTCACGCTTCGATGAGAACGACGCCATTCTGGTGCTCGACAATGTCTTCGTGCCCTGGGAGGATGTGCTTGTGCTGCGCGACGCGGCAAAGATCCTCTCCTTCCACCCCGCTTCGGGCTTCATGCATGGCTATTGCTTCCAGGGCTGCACGCGTTTCGCCGTGAAGCTCGATTTCATCGCCGGATTGCTGGCTAAGGCGCTGCGCGCGACCGGCGGCGATGCCTTCCGCGGCAATCAGGCGGCACTTGGCGAGGTCATCGCACTTCGCCACATGTTCTGGTCCTTCTCTAATGCCATGGCCTACAATCCGCAGCCCTGGGCGAATGGCGCGGTGCTGCCAAACATGGAAGCGGCCCTCTCCTACCGCACCTTCATGTCAGAGGCCTATCCCCGCGTCATCGAAACGGTCCGCAAAGTCATCGCGTCCGGGCTGATCTATCTGCCTTCCTCGGCCAAGGATTTCGGTAATCCGGAGATCGACCGCTACCTCGCGCAATATGTACGCGGTTCCAACGACATGGGTCATATCGAGCGCATCAAGATCATGAAGCTGCTGTGGGACGCCACCGGCACCGAGTTCGGCGGACGCCATGCCCTTTACGAGCTCAACTATGCCGGCGCGCCGGAGGAAGTCCGCCTGCAGGTGCTGAAGGGTGCCGAGCGCGGCGGCCGGCTGAAGGAAATGGAAGCGCTCGTCGATCAGTGCATGAGCGATTACGACGAGAATGGCTGGACCGGAGATACGTGGTTGCCGCCTTTGGGTGACACCTCCCCCGTCCGCAACGCCGCCGAGTGAGGACGTTGCCATGGAGGAGCAACTCTCGAAAACAGAATTTCGCAACGCCATGGCCAGGGTTTGCGCACCGGTGAATGTCATCACCACCAACGGCCCCGCCGGCCGCGGCGGCTTTACCGCCACCGCCATGTGCAGCGTCACCGACGAACCGCCGACGCTGCTGGTCTGCATGAACAGCCGCTCGGCGCAAACTAGCCTCTTCCTCGATAATCGCCGCTTCTGCGTCAATGTTCTGACGCAGGAGCACAAGGAACTGGCCGGTTATTTCGCCGGCCAACGCGCCGACATGGAAGAGCGCTACGCCGCCGCGGAATGGATCAACTTCCGCTCTGGCAGCCAGGCGCTTTCCGATGCCATCGTCTCCTTCGATTGCCGGCTGACGGAAGCGCGCTTGGTCGGCACGCACCATATCTTTATCGGCGAAGTGATGGATATCCGCAGCCGCAAGGATGGGCATGCGCTGCTCTATTTCGACCGCAACTATGTGCATGTGCCGACCCAGACGGGGAGCTTCGGCGGCTAGGTGCCGCAGGAACAGCTATCGATCGTGGGAGCAAAAAAGGGGGCCGGCGATAACGCGGCACCCCTTCTTGCGTAATAAAACAATCTGTCAGAGCTGAATCCAGGCCGTCTTCAGATCGACATACTTGTCGAGCGCATGCAGCGATTTGTCGTGGCCATTGCCGGATTGTTTGACGCCACCAAGTGGTACGCTGTTATCGGCACCGCCATAGGTATTGACATGCACCACGCCGGCGCGGATGCCCCGGACCATTCGATGAGCCTGCGACAGGTTCGATGTCCAGACGGCCGAGGCAAGGCCATATTCCGTGGCATTGGCGATCCGCAGGGCCTCTGCTTCACCTTCAAAGGGAATGATCGACAGGATCGGCCCGAAGACCTCTTCCCGCGCCAGGGTCATCGACGGCTTCACGTCGAATACGGTCGGCCGCATGTAATAACCGCCCGTCTCCTCGAGAATACGCGAACCACCAGTGCGCAACGATGCACCCTCCGACAGCGCCTGCGAGACGTAGCCAAGATCCTTCTTCAGCTGGATCTCGCTGGAAATCGCCCCTGCCTCCGTCGTCAGCTGCAGGGGATCGCCGGCTTTCATGCTTTCGGCGATGCGAGCCACCTTCTCGGAGAAGGCTTCATGAATCGACTTCTCCACAAGCAACCGGGAGCCGGCGACACAGACCTGGCCGGAATTGCGGAAGATGCCATAGGCGGAAACCTTGGCCGCATGATCGAGATCGGGCGCATCGGCAAAGACGATGTTCGGCGACTTGCCGCCAAGCTCCAGATAGACGCGCTTCAGGTTAGAACGCGCCGAATATTCCAGGAGCCGCCGCCCGACAGGGCCGGAACCGGTGAAGGCAAGCACATCGACCTCCATGTGCAGCCCCAGCGCCTCGCCGCAGACCGCACCTCGGCCAGTCACGACGTTGAGCACGCCTTCGGGCAATCCCGCTTCGGCGCAAATTTCGGCGAGCCTGAGCAGCGTCAGCGACGCGCCCTCGGCCGGCTTCAGCACGACGGAATTGCCTGCGGCGAGCGCCGGTGCGATCTTCCAGGCGCCGATCATCATCGGAAAATTCCACGGTACGATAGCGGCAACGACACCGATGGCTTCGCGGTGGACCAGACCGAGAATATTCTCCGCCGTCGGCGCGATCTCCCCATAAACCTTGTCGATCGCCTCGGCATAGTAACGGAACGTGCCTGCGGCGCTGCCGGGCTCGGCCTTCAGCGCCATCGAGATTTCAGTGCCGTTGTCGCGCACGCCGAGGACGGCGAGCTCGAGCGCGTTCTTCTCAATCAGTTCGGCAATCTTCAGCAGCACTTTCTTGCGTTCGGCCGGTGCCGCCTTCGACCAGCTGCCCTTTTCGAACGCCTGCCGCGCGGCCTTGACCGCGAGATCGACATCCTCCGTGCCGGCGTCAGCAATCGTGGTCAGCTTTGTTCCATCGATCGGCGAAATGACGTCCATGGCGGCTCCGCTGATCGGCTGGCGCCAGGCACCTGCGATGAACAATGCCTGCGGCGAAACGGATAATGTCCGGAGCTGGTCGATCTTGTCCTGCATCTCATTCTCTCACAAAGAGGGTGGCGGGGTCCTCCGCCACCGCGATTGGAACTCAAGCTTCCTGGCCGGCGCCGAGGCGGGCATAGCCGGCCGCATCCGACGACTTCAGGCGAGCCGCCGCGATGAAGCCGATGATCCCTGCGAGCAGCACGAGCCCCGGCAAGACCACGGCCAGCACGCCATTGGCGCCGGCAATCGCGCCGAAATTCGCCGAGATATAATAGACGAGCGCCAAAAGGATCAGACCCGTCAAGATGGGCAGCACCTTGATCGCGAGCACATTGCGCTCAAGTCCCGGATTGCAGCTGAAGAACACCACGATCGAGAAGGCTGTAAACGCCATCAGCAGGATGATCGCCAGCGTCGCGACATTGGTGAGCCAAGAGAAGAGCGCCAGCACCGGATCCTGACCCGTCACCGCAAAGAGCGCGACGACGAGCACGGCAATAACGGTCTGGATGATCGAGCCGACATGCGGGCTCTGGAAGACTGGATGCGTGACGCCGACCGATTTTGGCAGCAAGCCTTCGCGGCCAGCAACATACATGTAGCGGGCAACGCCATTGTGAAAGGCGAGAATGCCGGCAAACAGGCTGGTGATGAAGAGCACGCTCATGACAACGGTGATCCAGTGGCCGACATAGCGTTCGGCGAGGCCGAAGAGGAACGTCGTGGGATCGGCAAGACCCTGCAGGGTCGGGACGAGCTTGTCGACACCAGCGCCGGTCACCATCAGCCAGGACGTCAGCATATAGAAGAGGCCGATGATGAGAACGGAAATATAGGTCGCGCGCGGCACGGTCTTTTCCGGTTCGCGAGCTTCTTCGCTGTAGATAGTGGTCGCTTCGAAGCCGATGAAGGCGGCAAAGCAGAATAGGAGACCCACGGCCGGCGTTCCGCTCCAGAAGGCGGTCGGCGTGAACGGCGCGGCCGTCAAACCGGTATCGCCACCCTTGATGAAGATCGCAGCATCGATGACGAGCACGACGAGATATTCGAGAATAACGAGCACCGTCAGCACTTTCGCCGACAGATCCACACGGCGGTAGCCGAAGACGGCGACGAAGGCGATGCCGATGAAGCTCCAGACCCACCAGGGAAGATCGAGACCGAGCTGCTCGGCAAAGAAGCCTTTGGTCGCCGCACCGAAAAGCCCGAGAACCCCGACCTGCATGGCATTATAGGCGAGGATCGCGATCAGTGCAGCGGCACCGCCCATCAAGCCGCCAAGGCCCTGGGCCGTATAGGCATAGAAGGCGCCGGCATTGCGAATGTGACGCGCCATGGCGACATAGCCGACCGCAAACAGCAGCAGAATACCCGTCACCAGCAGAAAGGTCAGCGGAATGCCTGGCCCGTTGCCGAGCATCATCGAAAGCGGCACGCCGCCGGCCACCGCCGTCAGCGGTGCGGCAGCCGACACCACGAGGAAGGTCACGGCACCGACGCCGAGACTGTTCTTGCGCAGCTGGTTGTCAGCCGCACCTTGCGAATTTTGCGTGTTCATCTGCGTTCGTTCCCCTTGTTTAAGAACATCCGATCATCGCCGCGATTGCACGCGTGCGACCTCCACCAAAAACCGGACTGACGATCGGGGCCTATGTTTTGTTGATCTTACCGCCGTCAGCGCTTATGGTTCATTATTTGAACCACAGCTTCAAATACAGACTTGCAAACATTGCCGGCCTCTGTCAAGTTATTTCGCATGTTAAGTATCTTGGGTCGCTGCTATCGTGCCGCGGCGCAGGGTCAACAGGCTGATTTGACGGGAAGCCCCGGCTGGACGCGTAGAATCAGACCCTGACCAACCCAAGAGGAGGAATAATGAGCACGATCGGAAAGGCGCTGGCATTGCTGGATACTCTGTCACGGCTGGACAAGGAGGCGGGTCTGACCGACATCGCCCGCCTCTGCGCGCTGGACAAGGCGACGGCACGACGCTTTCTCGTGGAGCTGGAAAAACACGGCTTCGTCGAGCAGGATCCAGAGACGCGCCGCTACCGCATCGGCTCGGCACCGGTTCGCCTCGCCCGTATCCGGGAAGCGCGCTTTCCCTTCCTGCGGGTCGCAATCCCCTTCATCAGGACACTTGCCGAATCCTCGATCGAGACCGTGCATCTGTCCGAATTTTCGGGCGGGCAGCTTTCTACCATTCATGTTGAAGACTCACCGCGCGCCCACCGCATCATCGTCGATGTCGGAAGCCTCCTTCCCTTTCATGCGACGGCATCAGGCCTCGCCTTTCTGGCCTTCTGCCCACCCGTGGAAATCGACGAAGCGCTTAAAAAGCCGCTGGAAAAATTTACCGACCACACCGTCACCGACCCCCAATTGCTGCATAAAATGCTCGATGAAACCGCTGCACGGGGCTTTTCCGTCATTGACCAAGGTCTCGAGGTCGGCGTCATCAGCACGGCGGCACCGGTGCGCACGCCGAGCGGCCGCCCGATCGGTTGCGTGGCAATCGCCGCCCCGCTCTCTCGCACCACGAAGGCTACCATCCAGGAATTCGGCGCGCAGGCCGCCGCCACGGCCAGCACGATCTCAGAAAAATACTACGGGTCGGAAAGACCCACGGGAACCATTGCGAAACTCAGGAGGACGGATTGATGAGCCCGGAGGCTCCCTCACCGCGGATACTCGTCATCGGAACCGGTGACACCAAATGCGACGAACTGCAATTCATGGCGTCCGTCATCAAGCAAGCCGGCGGCCAGCCGGTCATGATGGATGTGAGCATTCTCGGCGACCCACCTTACAGCCCCGATTATTCCAAACATGACATTGCGAAGGCTGCCGCAACGACAATCGAAGCCATTACCGAAAGCGGCGACGAAAACAGCGCCATGGCGGCTATGGCGAAGGGTGCGTCGGCCCTGACCCTCCGCCTCTATGACGATGGACTAATCGACGGCATTATCGTGCTCGGTGGCTCTATGGGCACGGATCTGGCGCTCGATGTCGCTGCCGTCCTGCCGCTCGGCGTGCCGAAATTCGTGGTTTCGACCATTGCCTACTCCCACCTCATACCGCCCGAACGCATCGCGCCCGATCTTATGATGATCCTGTGGGCTGGCGGTCTCTATGGTCTCAACAGCATCTGCCAGTCGGTTCTTTCCCAGGCCTGCGGCGCAGTGGTCGGCGCTGCAAAGCACGGCACCAAGCCCGATCGCGAACGTCCCCTCGTCGGCATGACCTCCCTTGGCTCCTCCTGCCTGAAATATATGAAATATCTGCGGCCAGAGCTGGAAAAGCGCGGCTACGACGTCGCCGTGTTTCATTCGACCGGCATGGGCGGACGGGCCTATGAAGCGATCGCCTCGAAGGGTGGCTTTGCCGCCGTCTTCGACTTCTGCATCCAGGAAGTCAGCAATCATCATTATAGCAGTGTCGTCACCTCTGGGCCCGATCGTCTCGAAAACGCCGGTCGCGCCGGCATTCCGCAGATCGTCGCACCTGGCGCGATCGACATGGTCGATCTTCAGGCATGGCAAGCCCTGCCAGAGATCTTTGTGGATCGCCCGTATCACGCCCATAACCGGCTGATCGGGTCGGTAACGACATCGCCGGAAGGGCGGCGTGCAGTCGCCCGTGTGATCGGAGAAAAACTGCGGCGCGCTGAAGCGAAGGTCGCCTTCCTCCTGCCGACTGAAGGCTTGCAGGAATGGGACAAGCCGGATGAACCCTTGCATGATCCAGAGGGCCTCGACGCCTTCCTCGACGAAATGCGCCGAGCCGTTCCGCCCAGCGTTACGCTGCAGGAGGTCGATGCGCATATCAACGCCCCGGCCTTCTCGACCGCTGCCCTTGCCATCTTCGATCGATGGGTTGCCGAAGGCGTCATTCCGGAGGGGCGGCCATGAGCCAAGACCGCGCGCTTATCCTCGACTTCGGTGGTGTCGTTACCCGCACCCTGTTCGAAACCCATGATATCACCGAGCGCACACTCGGCCTTCCCAAGGGATCGCTGACGTGGCGCGGCCCGTTCGACACGACGACGGACCCGCTTTGGGTCGAAATGCAGAACCGCGAGATCACCGAACGCGACTATTGGCTGAAGCGCACGAAGGAAGTCGGCAAGCTGGTCGGCGAAAACTGGACGGACATGCAGACCTTCGTGCGCCGGGCGCGCGGCGCCGAGCCGGAGCTGGTTCTGCGGCCAGAAGCCCGCGACGCCATCCTGCGCACCAAGGAGGCCGGCCTCAAGCTGGCAATCCTGTCGAACGAACTCGACCTTTTCTATGGCGTCGAATTCCGTCAGCGCTTTCCGCTGATCGAGCTTTTCGACGTCATCGTCGATGCCACCTACACGAAGATCCTGAAACCCGATCCCCGCGCCTACGAGCTCGTCCTTGCCGAGCTCAACCTCCCGCGCGAGGCCTGCGTCTTCGTCGACGACCAGAAGAAGAACATCGAGGGCGCCGAAGCCGTGAGCTTGCCTCACGTGCATTTCGACGTGACCCGCCCTGCCGAAAGCTATGCCCGCGCACTTGCGATGCTGGGGCTCTGAACCAAGAGGAATTTGACATGCGTGAGACCAATTTCATCATCGAAAACAACGCCCGTCACCTGTGGCATCCGATGGCTCACCCCGCTGAGATGCAGGCCAATCCGCCGCGCATCATCAACTCAGGCGAAGGCGTCGAGATCGTCGATATCCAGGGCAGGAAAGTGCTCGACGCGGTCGGGGGCCTCTGGAATGTCAATCTCGGCTACTCCTGCGAGCCGGTGAAGAAGGCGATCCGCGACCAGCTCGACGAACTGCCTTATTATTCGACCTTCCGCGGCACGACGAACTCACCCCTGATCGAACTGTCCTACGAGCTTGCCGAATGGTTCAAGCCGGACGGCCTCAGCCGTTCCTTCTTTACCTCAGGCGGCTCGGATTCGGTCGAGACCTGCCTGCGGCTGGCGCGCCAGTACCACAAGGTCAATGGTCAGCCCGAGCGCACCAAGTTCGTCGCGCTGAAGAAGGGCTATCACGGCACGCATTTCGGCGGCGCCTCGGTCAACGGCAACCAGAACTTCCGCCGCAACTACGAGCCGCTGCTTCCAGGCGTCTTCCACCTGCCGGCACCCTTCACCTACCGCAATCCCTTCAACACCACCGATGGTGCGGAGATTGCGGCTGCAATCGGCAGGCTCTTCGAGGATGAAATTGCCTTCCAGGGTGCCGACACCATTGCGGCCCTGATCGTCGAACCGGTGCTCGGCGCCGGCGGCGTCATCGTTCCGCACGAGACCTTCCTGCCGCTGATGCGCGAGATCTGCGATCGGCACGGCATCCTGCTGATCGCCGACGAAGTGATCACCGCCTTCGGCCGCACCGGCGCCTGGACCGGATCGCGTCTCTGGGGCGTGCAGCCGGACATGATGTTGACGGCCAAAGCGATCACCAACGGCTACTTCCCCTTCGGCGCGGTGATGATCTCCGACAAGGTGGCGCAGGTCTTCGAAGGCAACAAGGGCGCTGTCGGCAGCATCGGCCATGGTTACACCTATTCCGGCCATCCGGTCGGTGCCGCCGCAGCCCTTGCCACCTTGAAGGAAACCAAGCGACTCAATGTCGTCGATAATGCGGCTGCTCGTGGCGAAGAACTGCTCGCCGGCCTGAAAAAGCTGCAGGACAAGCACGAACTGGTGGGCGATGTGCGCGGCAAGGGCCTGATGTGCGCCCTCGAACTCGTCAGCGATCGTGCAAAGAAAAGTGGCGCAGCTAAGGACGTCATTCAGAAGGTGCAGGACGCGACCTATGATGCCGGCGTTCTGGTCCGCACCTCCGGCGCCAATGTCATCATGTCGCCGCCGCTCATCGTGACGGCGGAGAATGTCCAGACCATCCTGACCGCGCTCGACGCAGGTCTCACCGCGGCAAGGGGCTGATCATGTCCGACAATGCAGCCCTCATCGCGCGTCGCGAACGGCTTCTCGGCCGGAACATGTCGCTCTTTTATGACGACCCCGTGCATCTGGTGCGCGGCGAAGGCGTCTGGCTCTGGGATGCCGATGGGAAAAAGTACCTCGATTGCTACAACAATGTGCCGCATGTCGGCCATTGCCACCCGCGCGTGGTGGAAGCGATCGCGCGGCAGGCCTCGACGCTGAACACGCATACCCGCTACCTGCACGAAGGCATACTTGATTACGTCGAGCGGCTGACGGCAACCTTCGACAGGAGCCTCAACGCGGCGATCCTGACCTGCACCGGCAGCGAAGCCAACGACGTGGCGTTGCGCATGGCGCAAGCCATGACCGGCAAAACCGGCGTTATCGCCACCAACCACACCTATCACGGCAACACGGCAGCTGTGTCGCAGCTGTCGACCCGCATGCCGCCGGTCGGCGGCTTCGGTGGCCATGTGCGCCATGTGCCGGCGCCGGACAGCTATCGTCCGCTCGGCGGCGAAGGCGGAGAGGCCTTTGCTACGGCCTTTGCGGCCGAAGTGGAGAAAGCAATTACCTCGCTTCAGGAGAGCCCGCACGGCTTTTCGGCCATCATCATCGATCCGTTCTTCGCCAATGAAGGCTTTCCGGACCTGCCGCCGGGTTTTCTCGACAAGACGGTTGCCGCCGTGCGCAAGGCCGGCGGCCTCGTGATTACCGACGAGGTACAGCCCGGTTTCGGCCGGACCGGCACGCATATGTGGGGTCACCAGCACGCTGGCATCGTTCCCGATATCGTCACGCTCGGCAAGCCGATGGCCAACGGCCATCCGGTCGGCGGCGTCATTGCCAATGTCGATACGATCAACACTTTTCGCAAAGCATTCCGCTATTTCAACACCTTCGGCGGCAATCCGGTCTCCTGCGCGGCGGCCATGGCCGTGCTCGATGTCATCGAGGATGAGAACCTTATCGAGAACGCCCGCAATGTTGGCGAATATACGCGCGATGCCTTCAAGCGGCTGGCCGAGAAGCACTCGATCATCGGCGACGTGCGCGGCAGTGGCCTCTTCATGGGCACTGAGTTTGTGCTGGACAGGCAGACGAAGGAGCCGGCTACCGCTGAGGCAACCCGGATCATCAACGCCATGCGCGAACGCGGCGTGCTGATGGGCAAGATCGGCATTCACCAATGCGCCACGAAGATCCGACCGCCCATGCCGTTTACCCGGAGCAATGCCGACTACATGTTGTCGATCTTCGACGATGTCCTATCCGGCCTGTGAGGCAATATGGCTGATCAATTGCCTCAGGCCATCCGCGATGCCCTGCAGAGACGTGCGCTGGAGGCCCTCGACCATTGGCCTGTGCAGGCCCATGAACCTCTCCTGATGAAATATCGAGAGAATGCCGTCTTCCGCATCACGCTGGAGGATGGTCAGTTCGCCGCACTGCGGCTCCATCGGCCGGGCTACCATGACGAGACGAGCCTGCGCTCGGAACTGCACTTCATGGCGGCGCTCAAGCTCGGCGGCCTTGATGTGCCGAGTCCCGTTCCGACAAGCAGAAAGCAGAGCCTCGTCCGACTGCCAGCCAACAGGCATTTTGCCGAACAGCATGCCGACGTGGTGAGCTGGATCGACGGCGTGCCGCTTGGCCAAAGTGGCGTGCCGCTGTCGCATTCGGCAGAGATGCAGGCCGACATCTTCTTTCGCGTCGGACAGAGCATGGCGACCATGCACGAGCTTGCCGATGCTTGGGAGCCTCCGGAGCGTTTTCGCCGCCCAGCATGGAACGTCGAGGGTTTGGTCGGCGAAAAGCCGTTATGGGGTCGCTTCTGGGATTGCCGGGGCCTTTCGTCCGAGAGCACCACTGCGCTCTCGGCATTACGCGACGAACTACGCCGCACCCTTGGAGATGCAGAAGCTCAAGACTTCGATTACGGGCTGATCCATGCCGATCTGGTGCGGGAAAACATCTTTCTGACGGGAGCCGACGGCGATGTCGCCTTCATCGATTTCGACGATGCGGGACATGGTTTCCGCCTGTTCGATCTTGCCACCACCCTACTCAAGAACCGCAGAGAGCCCGCCTATCCTGCAATCGAGCAAGCGCTGATAGCAGGTTATCGCAGCCGGCGATCCCTCTCCGACGCGGCGCTGGCGGCCCTGCCCCTATTCATGGTGCTGAGGAGCCTTACATATATTGGATGGCTCGCGGGACGTCCGGAAATTCCGGGCAGTGTCGAGCGCCTGTCGCGTTACGTCAATGAAAGCATGGAGATGGCGAGAAAGCTCAATATCGCCGCTTGACATCTTCCGCATAATTATTAACGTGTTAAGTAAATAAGAGATCGGGAGGACTCAATGCCACATCTCGCCATCGAATATTCGGCCAATCTGGAGGGTCGCACCGATATCGGTGCGCTCTGCGAGCGACTGCTGAAGACGGTGCTGGAGACCGGACTTTTCGAGGTCGGGGCTGTGCGCGTGCGCGCCTTTCGCGCCGAGCACTACGCCATCGCCGACAAGCTGCCCGAAAACGCCTTCATCGACTTGAACTTCCGCATTGGCAAGGGCCGCACGCAGGAAGAAAAGAAACGCACCGGCGAGGCAATCTTCGCCGCAGCGATCGACGTTCTCGGCCCGCTTTTCGAGACGCCGCATTTCGCCCTTTCGCTTGAGATCCGCGAGATCGATGCGGAGCTCAGCTGGAAGAAGAACGCCATTCATCCGCGGCTTCGCGGCAAGTGACATTCCCTTCGTGGGACGACATAACACCAAAGGAATAGACGATGTCCAAACTGCAGGAAAACATCGCAAAGGCGGAAGGCTTTCTCGCCCGTTTCAAGGATCGCGGCATTCTCAACCGCATCAATGGCGAGGATGTCTCGGCCGATGACGGTTCCACTTTCGAAACGATTTCGCCTGTGGATCTGAAGCCGCTCGCTACCGTGGCCCGCGGCAAGGCAGCCGATATCGATCGCGCTGCAAAGGCCGCAAAGGCTGCCTTCGCAGAGTGGGCCGCGATGCCTGGTGAAGCCCGCAAGAAGCTCCTGCATAAGATCGCCGATGCGATCGTCGCGCGCGCCGAAGAAATCGCCTTCGTCGAGTGCATGGATACCGGACAATCCCTGAAATTCATGGCGAAGGCCGCTCTACGCGGTGCGGAAAACTTCCGCTTCTTCGCCGATCGCGCCCCGGAAGCCCGCGACGGCAAGACGTTGCGTGCGGAAGGTCAGGTGAACCTGACAACGCGCGTGCCGATCGGCCCGGTCGGCATCATCACGCCCTGGAACACGCCCTTCATGCTGTCGACCTGGAAGATCGCGCCGGCTCTCGCTGCGGGCTGCACCATCGTCCACAAGCCGGCAGAATTCTCGCCACTCACTGCGCGCCTTCTAGTGGAGATCGCCGAGGAGGCCGGCCTGCCGAAAGGTGTATGGAACCTTGTCAACGGTCTCGGCGAGGATGCCGGCCGCGCATTGACCGAACACCCGCTGATCAAGGCGATCGGCTTCGTCGGCGAAAGCCGCACCGGCTCGATGATCATGAAGCAAGGCGCCGACACGCTGAAGCGCGTGCATTTCGAGCTCGGCGGCAAGAACCCGGTCATCGTCTTTGCCGATGCCGATCTGGAGCGCGCCGCCGATGCCGCCGTCTTCATGATCTACTCTTTGAATGGCGAGCGCTGCACCTCGTCCTCGCGCCTGCTGGTGGAGGAAAGCGTCTACGACAAGTTCACCGCGATCGTCGCTGAGAAGGCCAAGCGCATCAAGGTCGGCCATCCCCTCGATCCGGAAACGGTCGTTGGCCCGCTCGTCCATCCCGTGCATGAAAAGAAGGTGCTGGAATATATTCAGATCGGCCGTTCGGAAGGTGCGACGCTCGCCGCCGGCGGTGAGAAAGTCAACGGCCCTGGCGGCGGTTGCTATGTCTCGCCCACGCTCTTCACTGGCGCCAACAACCAGATGCGCATCGCTCAGGAAGAAATCTTCGGGCCGGTTCTGACCGCCATCCCCTTCAAGGACGAAGCCGATGCGCTGGCGCTGGCTAATGACGTCCAATACGGCCTGACCGGTTATCTCTGGACCTCGGACGTCACCCGATCCTTCCGCTTCACCGATCACCTCGAAGCCGGCATGATCTGGGTGAACTCGGAAAATGTGCGTCACCTGCCGACACCCTTCGGCGGGGTCAAGAGTTCCGGCATTGGCCGCGACGGCGGCGACTGGTCCTTCGATTTCTACATGGAAACCAAGAACATCGCCTTCGCCACCAAGCAGCACGCCATCCAGAAACTCGGCGGCTGAGCCGCTAATATCTATAAGTACGCATAAGAGGAGGAACAAATGCCCCTGCCGAAACCCAATCTCTATCCGCCTTTCAACATCGTGCGTCTCAGCCATGTCGAATTCGGCGTTACGGATCTTGCCAAGTCCCGCGCCTTCTATGTCGACACGCTCGGTCTGCAGGTGACGGATGAAACGGCCGATACGATCTATCTCCGGGCGATGGAGGAACGCGGCCACCACTGCATCGTGCTGAAGAAATCCGACAAGGCCGAAGCCCGCGATCTCGGCTTCAAGGTCTTCAGCGACGAGGATCTCGACAAGGCGGCGCACTTCTTCAAGGGCAAGAATCTGCCGGTCGAATGGATCGAGCGCCCCTATCAGGCGCGCACCTTCCATACCCGCGACCCGCATGGCATACCCCTCGAATTCTATTCTAGGATGGACCGTCTGCCGCCGATCCACCAGAAATACGCCCTCTACAAGGGCGTGAAGCCGCTGCGCATCGACCATTTCAACTGCTTCTCTACCAATGTCGATGAAAGCGTCGCCTTCTATAACGAGCTCGGCTTCCGCGTGACCGAATATACCGAGGATGCGGAAACAGGCCGCCTCTGGGCCGCCTGGACGCATCGCAAGGGCGGCGTCCACGACATCGCCTTCACCAACGGCCGCGGTCCACGCCTGCACCACACCGCCTTCTGGGTGCCGACGCCGCTCAACATCATCGACCTGCTAGACCTGATGGCGACGACCGGCTGGGTCGCCAATATCGAGCGCGGCCCGGGCCGCCACGGCATCTCCAACGCCTTCTTCCTCTATATTCTCGATCCCGATGGCCACCGCATCGAAATCTATTGCTCGGACTATCAGACGGTCGATCCCGATCTGGAACCGATCAAGTGGGACCTCAAGGATCCGCAGCGCCAGACATTGTGGGGCGCACCCGCTCCCAAATCCTGGTTCGAACATGGTAGCCTGTTTGCCGGTGCGGAAGTCGCCGAGCCCGATCTGAAGGCACAGCCGATTATCGCGCCTTAAGCGTTACCCTTGAGAGCGGGTGAAAGACGCCCGCTCCTCATCAACGTTCGAAAGCGCGAGGAGTCCGTCATGAATTTGAAAGACGCAACATTGTTCCGCCAGGCCGCGTTGGTCGGCGGTGAGTGGATCGAGGCCGATCCATCCAACGCGATCAAGGTCGACAACCCGGCAACGGGCGAGATCATCGGCCTTATTCCCAATCTAGGCGCCGCCGAAACCAAAAAGGCGATTGCCGCAGCCGAAGCCGCGCAGAAGGAATGGGCCGCCCGCACCGCTAAGGAGCGCTCCGGCATCCTCAGGCGTTGGTTTGAGCTGATGATGGAAAACCAGGACGATCTCGGACGCATCCTGACGGCCGAACAGGGCAAGCCGCTGCCTGAAGCCAAAGGCGAAATCGCCTATGGCGCCAGCTTTATCGAATGGTTTGCCGAGGAAGCCCGCCGCGTCTATGGCGACATCATTCCCGGCCACCAGAAGGACAAGCGCATTCTGGTCATGAAGCAGCCGATCGGCGTGGTCGCGGCGATCACGCCGTGGAACTTCCCGAATGCGATGATCACCCGCAAGGCCGGCCCGGCCTTTGCCGCCGGCTGCGCCATGGTGCTGAAGCCTGCCTCGCAGACGCCGTTCTCGGCCATTGCAATCGCCATTCTTGCCGAGCGCGCCGGCCTGCCCAAGGGCCTCTTCAGCGTCCTGACCGGCTCGGCCCGCGCCATCGGCGGCGAGATGACCGCAAGCCCGGTCGTGCGTAAGCTCACCTTCACCGGCTCGACGGAAGTCGGCGCCGAGCTCTACAAGCAGAGCGCGCCGACCATCAAAAAACTCGGGCTGGAGCTCGGCGGCAATGCACCCTTCATCGTCTTTGACGATGCCGATCTCGATGCCGCCGTCGAAGGCGCGATGATCGCCAAATTCCGCAACAATGGGCAGACTTGCGTCTGCGCCAACCGTCTCTACGTGCAGGACGGCGTCTATGATGCCTTTGCCGAGAAGCTATCCAATGCTGTCGGCTCGCTGAAGACCGGTAACGGCTTCGACGAAGGCATCAATCTCGGCCCGCTAATCGACGAGGCGGCCCTTGCCAAGGTCGAAGAGCATGTCGCCGATGCGCTTTCCAAGGGCGGCCGCGTCGTCGCCGGCGGCCATCGCCACCAGCTCGGCGGACGCTTTTATGAGGCGACGGTACTTGCCGACGTCACGCCTGCCATGGCCGTAGCCAGGGAAGAAACCTTCGGTCCCGTGGCTCCCCTCTTCCGCTTCAAGGATGAGGCCGATGTCATTGCACAGGCCAACGACACCGAGTTCGGCCTTGCCTCCTATTTCTATGCCAAGGATCTCGCCCGCGTCTTCCGCGTCGCTGAAGCGCTGGAATATGGCATGGTCGGTGTCAATACTGGCTTGATCTCGACGGCCGAAGCGCCGTTCGGCGGCGTCAAGCTTTCCGGCCTCGGCCGTGAGGGTTCGCGCTACGGCATCGAGGAATTCACCGAAATCAAATATGTCTGCCTCGGCGGCGTCGTCTGAGGTCAGGAGAAGGCCGTGAAAGCATGACCCATCCCAGATTCCTGTCTTTTTCGAGAAACGGCCGTCATGGTTACGGGCTTGCGGTCGACGGTGGTGTCGTCGACCTCTCTGCCCGCTATGGCGCGACATGGCCGACGCTGCGCGAAGTGATCGAGGCCGGTCGCCTCGTTCAACTCGCCGAGGAAGCCAAGACGTTGAAGCCGGATTTCGCGCTCGACGACATTCGCTTCGAAATTCCCATTCCGTCGCCGGAAAAGATCATTTGCGTCGGGGTCAATTTCCCCGATCGCAACGAGGAGTACAAGGATGGGCAGGCAGCTCCCCCCAATCCCTCGCTTTTCATTCGCTTTCCGCGGTCGTTCACCGGGCACGATCAGCCCCTGATCCGCCCGCCGGAAAGCCCGCAGCTCGATTATGAAGGCGAGGTCGTCATCGTCATCGGCAAAGGCGGTCGCCGCATTGCCGAGGCCGATGCCTTCTCGCATATTGCAGCTCTTTCGCTCTGCAATGAGGGCACAATCCGCGACTGGGTGCGGCATGCGAAGTTCAACGTCACCCAGGGCAAGAACTTCGACAATACCGGCTCGATCGGCCCGTGGCTGATCCCCTTCACGGATGCGGCCCAGATTGAAGACATAGCGCTCACGACCCGCATCAATGGCGAAGTGCGCCAGAGCGACCGCACCAGCCGAATGATCTTCTCCTTCCGCAAGATCATCAACTACATCTCCACTTTCACTACGCTCGTCCCCGGCGACGTCATCGTCACGGGCACGCCGACAGGCGCCGGCGCCCGCTTCGATCCGCCGATCTGGCTAAAGCCGGGTGATGTCGTCGAGGTCGAAGCCGATGGCCTCGGTATCCTGAAAAATACCATTGCCGACGAGGTGCACTGATGCTGTCTCATGACGAAATCCAGGCTGCGGTCGAAAGCCTCGATCAGGCGGAGCGGACGCGCGTCCAGACCGGGCTCCTCTCGCTCAAGCATCCCCAGATGACGATGGACGATTCCTATGCCGTTCAGGGCGCCTGGGTCAAAAAGAAGATTGCGCGCGGCCGCGAGCCGATCGGCTGGAAGATCGGGCTGACGTCGAAGGCAATGCAATATGCCCTCAACATCAACATCCCGGATTCCGGCGTACTCTTCGACGACATGGTGTTCGAAGATGGCGCCACCGTGCCGGCCGACCGCTTTATCCAGCCGCGCATCGAGGCCGAGATCGCCTTTGTCATGAAGGCGCCGCTCAAAGGCCCGAATGTTTCGATCTTCGATGTGCTGAATGCCACCGACTATGTGACGCCGGCTCTTGAGATCCTCGACACGCGCATCCTTCGCGTCGATCCCGATACGAAAAAGGCGCGCACCATCGTCGACACCATCTCCGACAATGCCGCCAATGCCGGCATCGTCACCGGCGGCCGCGCCGTGCGGCCCGGTGAGATCGACATGCGCTGGATGGGTGCGATCGTCAGCCGCAATGCCGAAGTGGAAGAAACCGGGCTTGGCGCCGGCGTGCTCAACCAGCCCGCACGTGGCATCGCCTGGCTTGCCAATCGACTGTCGCAATATGGCGATGGCATCGAAGCCGGCCAGATCGTGCTTGCCGGCTCATTCATCCGCCCGATCGAGGCGCGGCATGGCGATACGATCAATGCCGATTTCGGTCCCTACGGATCGGTTAGCCTGTTCTTTGCATGAAGGAGCGAGCCATGCCTGCGCCGAAAAACCTCTTCAAACAGGCCCTGAAGGAAGGGCGGGCGCAGATTGGCCTCTGGCAGGCGCTCGCCAATGCCTACACGGTCGAAATCTGCGCCGGCGCCGGCTACGACTGGCTGCTGCTGGATGCGGAGCATGCCCCGAACGATGTGCCGCTTCTCGTCTCCCAGCTGCAGGCGATGAAGGGCACGGATAGCCATGCGGTGATCCGTCCGCCGATTGGCGAGACCTGGATCATCAAGCAGATGCTGGATATCGGCGCCCAGACCCTATTAATACCGATGGTCGACAGCAAGGAAATGGCCGAGGCCATGGTCAAGGCTGTTAGATACCCGCCGCATGGCGTGCGCGGCGTCGGCGCAGCCCTTGCCCGCGCCTCCGCCTTCAACCGTTTTCCGGACTACCTTGCGACGGCCAATGAGGAGATCTGCCTGCTGCTGCAAGTGGAAAGCCGCGCCGGGCTTGCGGCGCTTGACGACATCGCCTCAACGCAAGGCGTCGATGGCGTCTTCATTGGACCATCCGATCTCGCGGCCGACATGGGCTATCTCGGCAAGCCGGGTGCCCCTGAAGTTCAGGCAGAAGTCGAAAAAGCGCTCACAAAAATCCAGTCGCATAGCAAGGCCGCCGGCATCCTGATCGGCGATCTTTCGCTGGCCAAACGCTATCTCGAACTTGGTGCCACTTTCGTCGCGATCGGCAACGACGTCACCGTGCTTGCCAATGCCACAATCAAGCTCCTTGACGATTTCAAGAAGACGGATGCCGCCAAGCCGCCTCACGACGTCAAGGTCTATTGAGCGCCGACGCCACCTTCCCTGCGTCGCGTGACTTTGCGCCTCATCACGCAAATTTCGGCATAAAGAAAGCCTTGTGCACGCTCAGTCAAAACGGACTGCACAGCTGGACGCGACGCCTCCGCGAGCATCGGTCATGATGAACCCGAAAGCCAAGAGGAGGAAACATGCGTTTCAAGAACAAGACTGCCCTGATCACCGGCGGCGGCACGGGCATTGGCGCGGCCGTCGCCCGCCGCATCCGGCAGGAAGGCGGCAATGTCGCACTCGTCGGGCGCCGTCCCGAGCCGCTGAGAAGTGTTGCCGATGAAATCGGCGCGACCATCGTCGCGGCCGATGCCGCCGACGGCGCCGCAATGAAGGCTGCCGTCGAGAAGGTCGTCGAGACCCATGGCGGCCTCGATATCCTGATTGCCAATGCCGGCGGCCACGGCGTCGGGCCGACGGTCAGCATGTCGGACGAGACCTGGGATCTCGCCGTTCGTCTCAACCTCAACACCGCCTTCGTCAGCGCCCGCGAATCCCTGCCGCATCTCATCAGGAACCAAGGCAACATCGTCGTCCTGGCCTCGATTGCCGGACTCTTTGCCGGGCCGGATGCGGCGGGCTACGTCACCATGAAACATGGCTGCATCGGCCTCGCGAAATCGCTGGCGCGTGACTATGGCCGCAGGGGCGTGCGCACCAATACCGTCTGCCCGGGCTGGGTCACGACCGCCATGGCCGATGAGCAGATGGAATTCATCGTCGAGAAATACAAGCTGAACAGCATCGAGGAGGCCTACGCGCTCGTCACCAAAGACGTGCCGCTCGGCCGGCCGGCAACCGCAGAGGATGTCGCCAATGCTGTCTGCTTCCTGGCTTCAGGCGAGGCATCAATGATCAACGGCGCGGTGCTTACCGTCGACGGCGGCGCCGGCACCGTCGACCTGCCGACGCTGGCTTTTGTAGAATAACGGGGAGGAAATAGAGATGAACCAGAATCCCAAGGACTGGAAAACCTACGACGAATTCGCCTATGGCATCGACACGAACCGTCTGCCCGCCACGGAGGCCCTGACCGGCTCGACGCACAAGATCGCGTTCGACGATGGCCGTAGGTTGGAACTCTCCTTCGCCAAGGGTGAGGTGAAATGGTCGGATGGCAAGGACAGCGGGAACGACTTGTCCGAGGTGATCGAAGTCGCGCCGAAGACTTATTTCGTCGAGATCATCTTTGCCGGCCGCCCCAGGGAAGCCGAGACGCTGATCCTCAACACCGAGACGCGCCGCGTGCTTTCCATTTACTCGGTCGTTCGCGAGCTCAAGGATTCCGTCGGCGAGCCGCAGGTCGCGCAGATCTTCCGGCCGGGTGTTATTGAAGGTGGCGCCGCAAGCGGGCCGGTGCCGCACGAGAGCCGCGACCTGATCGGGCTCAGGGCTCATTTCACCTACAGCCCCAATCATGTCTACGAGCACACCTATCTCTCGTCGCAGCGCTATGCCTGGCAATGCCTTGTCGGTGTGCAGCGCGGCCACGGCGATGTTGATCTCGCGACGACGTATAAGTTTGATGAAAATCTCTACATCTTCACCTTCCGTGAATTCAAAATCGCGGTCGCATCCACATTCTTCTACAATTTCAAGGATATGCGCTCGACAGGCAAGTTCCTCGGCATCACTGGCGACGGGCGCATCCAGAACAGCCCGGCCGGCGCCTTCATCCGCAAGGCCTCGATGACCTATTACCTGCCCGGCCAGGAACCCGTGTGAGGACGCCATGCGCACAGCATTCGATATCGTAAAGGCGCACTACGACGCCAATGACCGCCGCGACATGGATGGCATGCTTGCCGACATCGCCCCCGATTGCCGCTGGACCGAGATGGATGGCTTCCCCTGCGCCGGCACCTATGTCGGCCCGCAGGAGATCTTCAGAAACGTCTTCCAGGCACTCGGAGAGGCCTTCGAAGGCTACACCTTCAATCTCGAACGCCTGCTCGACGCCGGCGACGAGGTCGTTGGCGTAGGAGACTATAGCGGCACCAACAAGCAGACGGGAAAGACCTTCAAAGCCCGGGTCGTGCATGTCTGGGGCGTGGCGGGCGGCAAGATCCGGCGTTTCGAACAGTTCACGGACACGCTGAGAGTGGCTGAATCCATGAAATGAGAAACGAGGCGGCCCGGCTCCGGCAGGGCCGCTTCATCAACTAAGACATATTGGCCTTGCGCCATTGCGACGGCGACACACCATATCGAAGGCGGAAAGCGCGCGAGAAATGCGCGCTGGAGGAAAAGCCGAGAGCGAATGCGATCTCGGATATTTCTCCCGCGTAGCCGCCGGCATCGCGCAGCTTTTCCGCAGCCTTTTGGACGCGCAAATCCCAGATATAATCGGAAGGCGTCAGGCACTCCACTTCGAATGCGCGATAGACGTAACGCACCGAACAGCCCATGCGGCGCGCGATCATGGTTATCGTCAAATCCGGCCGTTCGAGATTGAGATCGATGAAATCCCTGATCCGCTGCAGCAGCGTGTGAAGGGGGTTTGCGACCGGTATTGCCTGTTGCAGGTCGGCGCCAATCAAGGTGCGCACGAGCTCGATCATGGTCTGGCCGACACTTGCGCGCCTGGCCTCGTCAAGATGATCGATCTCATGAATGGTCGAATCCATCAGCGACAAAAGGATCCGGCACATGCCATCCTTATCGGCATGCGCCGTGAAAGGTTGCGACAACCGTTCTACGGCCGTCGCGGGCAGGCTATGGCGCGGCAATTGCAGCAACAATTGGCGGACCGGCGTACTGTTCGTCAGCATATAGGGGCGGCTGGGATCGTAGACGACAAGCGCATTCCGCGAGACGGGCGCATGCAATCCGCCCTGCGTCAGCGAAGCGCAGCCCTCAGTCTGCACGATCAGTTTGATCGCGTCGGGATCATTCGGCGCTGCCGTCACATGATCGCCGAAGACGACATGCCGATCCGCCTCCAGCCGCGTCAGCCGGCAAGTACCCAGCATGGCAGAGGTCATGCGGCTCTTTTCCTCATCCGCCGTGCTGAAATCAAGCCGGACATTACCGAAGAGATTGCGCGCCAGCCCTGCGAACGATCGACCGCTGGCGCTATCGACATGCCGGTGAAGTGCTGCGGTCATGATTGCTGTCCTCAGGAGGTGAGATAACCGCCATCGACCGGCAGGCAGGCGCCGGTGATATAGCGCGCGGCATCAGATGATAGAAAGACGATCGCATCGGCGACTTCTTCGGACGCGCCCCAGCGGCCGGCGGGAATACGCCGCAGGATCGGCGTCGATGATCGTTCGTCGGCAAACAGCGCGCGGCTCAATGGCGTGACGATCCAGCCGGGTGCCACCGCATTCACGCGGATATCCGCCTGGGCGTATTCCTGGGCGAGCGATTTCGTCAGCTGCACGATCGCACCCTTACTGGCCGCATAGGCCGGACGATCGGCGGCGCCGAAGGTCGAATACATCGAGGCTATATTGACGATCGCCGACCCCGCCCGCATGCGCGGACGGGCCAGCCGGCAGCAATCCATGATCGACGTGAGATTGATCGCCATCACCTCGTCGAATGCGGTCTTCTGCCATTCGCCCCGATCCCTGCTAACACCGGTGCAATTGACGAGAATATCGATTGTCTCGACCGAGGAGAAGAAGGCTTCCAGCGCGCCAGGCTTCAGTACATCGAGTTCGCGATACTCGATCTGCCGACTTGTTGGCGCGATCGAGGCACCGAGCCCGAAACTCACCACACGGGCGCCGAGATCGGCAAAGCTCCGCGCGGTCGCTGCCCCTATGCCAGATGTACCACCGGCTATGACGACCGTTCGCCTCGCAAAAAGATCGGCAGAGAATGTCATGAAGGCTCCCTCGCGTCAGCTTGCCAGATAGGCGCCGTGCAGAATGTGCGGCTGGGCCTTGAGCGTCGCCGCGGCGCCGGAAAAGACCAGGCGTCCGCGCTCCAGCACAAGAGCCTGATCGGCAAGATCGAGGGCGAGATTGGCGAACTGCTCGATCAGCAAAACGCCTATGCCGCGCGTGGCGGCGATTTTTAGCGCCTCGGCCAACCGCTTGACGACGGCCGGTGCAAGGCCGAGCGACAGCTCGTCAACGATCATGAAGCGTGGCTTGGCGACGAAGGCCTGCGCCATCGCCACCATCTGCTTCTGGCCGCCGGAAAGATCCGATGCCGATTGACGCCGCCGTTCCGATAGTTCGGGAAAGATCTCATAGGCATGAGCCAGTCCCTCTCGTCGGGCAGCCGCCGATGTCTCCAGCGCTGCCACGAGAATATTATCCTCGACGGAAAGCTGCCCGAGCACGCGATGCCCCTCCGGCACGAGCGCAAGACCAGCGCGGCGAATGCGGTCAGGCGAGAACCCTTCGAGCGCCGCGCCGGCGAGGCATACGGAACCGCCACGCGGCAGGACGCCCGCCATGGCCATAACCGTGCTCGACTTTCCGGCGCCATTGGCCCCAAGCAGTGTCGTGATCTTCCCAGCCGTGACGGAAAACGAAATGTCATGGATGACGCGCTTGCCGCCGCGCTCGACGACGAGATTTTCAACGCTGATTTCCGACGTGGCGTCCATATCAGAACTCCCCTAGATAGGCGCGCCGCACATTGGGATCGGCAAGCACAGTCTGTGTCGGGCCAAGCGCCAGAAGCTTGCCGTAGTCGAGCACCATCGTTTCGCTGCACATGGAGCGGATGAGATCGACATCATGGTCGATAATCAGCACTTGTGCTCTGAATTCCGCTGGGATGCGCAGCACCAGCTCGCGAAAAGCCTTGCCCTCTTCTTCCGTCAGACCCGCTGCCGGTTCATCAAGCAGGATAAGCTTCGGCTCGCCGACAACGCATTTTGCCAGCTCGACGAGACGGCGCTGGAAGAGATTGAGGGATTGGCCGGGCCTCTCGGCGGCATCGGTCAGCCCGACAAAGGCAAGGGCCTGCTCGACCGCACGGGCATGGTGGCCGGTGCCAACGACATGATCGGCGATCGCGGCAATATTGCCGGCAACGGTCAGATCCTCCACCACCTGCTCTGTCTGGAACGAGCGTCGCAGGCCGGCGCGCACGCGCTGCAGGGGCGTCATCGCCAGCAGCGGCCGCTCGCCGAGCGAGACCGATCCCTGGATCGGCCTCACGAAACCGGAGAGCACATTGAGCAACGTGGTTTTGCCTGCGCCGTTCGGGCCGATGAGACCGGCGACGGGCGCTGTCAGCGCCGCGCTCAGCTCATTAATCGGTCGGACACCACCGAACTGGACGATGAGATTGTCGATCTTGATCATCGTGCCCTCCCCGTGGAGAGAACGGCATTCAACCGGGCAATAAGAGCCGATATCTGGCCGGCAATGCCCGTCGGCGCGGTCGCCAGCGCATGGAACAGGGCGACGCCGAAGATCCCGATCGTAACATAGCCATCAATGCCGAGATCCGTGAGCAGGGCCGGCACGGCACGCAGCAACAAACCGGCGATGACGGCGCCGTACCAGTTGAAGACGCCACCGACGATGGCAAGTGCGAAGAGATTGAGGCTCTCGAAGGCGCCGAAGGCACGCCCGTCGAGCTGACCGACATTGCCTGCGAGCAATCCACCCGCAAGACCGGCAAGAAAGCCGCTCAACGCAAAGGCCCAGGCCTTATAGATCAGCACATTGACGCCGCTGGCAACCGCAACCGTCTCGCCTTTGCGGATCAGCGCCCATGCGCGACCGGGTCGGGCAAGTTTGTGCCATTGCGCGATCAGCAGGCCGATCGCTGCCGCGACACAAACATAGAGGAAATAGGAGACCTCGCCATCGGCGACTATTGGTCTTGCGAGCATTGCACGGCCGGAGCCATCGGCGCGACCCAGGAAGCCGGGACCGCCATCCGGAAAGCCCCAGGCGCTGATGACGATCTGAAAAGCGCCCGCCAGCATCAGCGTTACCAGCGCAAGATAAAGACCGCGCAGGCGCAAGGCGGGCAAGCCGAAAACCAGCCCCACGATCGAAGCGACCATACCGCCCGCAAGCAGGCTCAATTCAAAAGGCGGATGAAAGGCATGGCCGACACGAAGCGTCACCCAGCCGCCGACGCCGACAAGCGCGAACTGGCAAAGCGAGACGAGACCAAGCTGACCATAGAGGATGGCAAGCCCCGCAACGGACAGCGACAGAGCAACCGCGGATGTGGCGGCAGAAAGCCAGAAAGAATTGGCGAGCAAAGCGACGACGAGCGAGAAGATCAGCATCGTCACAGGCACGTGAAGAAGCTGCTTCGGCAGGCGCATCATCGATATGCTTCCGGCTGTTGGGGTGATTGTTTGCTCCTGAACGGTCATCGGTCCTTCAACGCGGCCCTGGCCGTGCCTCCGAGAATGGTGACCGCGACAAGCGCGATGATGAAGGGTGCTGCTGCGCGATAGGGCGATATCCAGGCGACAGGCGTCAGCACGGCCTCGGCAATACCGATCAGAATGCCGGCGACGGCCGTTTGCCACAGCGACTGCAACTGACCGAGGATCGCTGCGGCGATCGCCGGGATCACCAGCAAGGTCAGGAAGGTGCCCTGTAGCCGGACGAGATCGGCAAGCAGCAGGCCGGCAAGACCGGCGAAGATGCCAGTCATGATCCAGGCGGCGGTTTCCGTATAAAGGATGCGCACGCCAAGCATGGCGCTGAGATCGCGATCATTGGCAAGCGCCCTCATATCGAGACCAAGGCGCGTGCGAGTCAGAAGCAGAGTGATGGCAATGACCATGACGACGGCAAGAATGATGGCGATGATACGCGTAAAGGTCAGGCGCACGGCGAAAAGAGAGATGAACATCTGGTCGGTCGGGAATTGCAGGCGGCGCGGCAGCTCGCCCCAGATGACACCCATGATCGCGATCAGGATCAGCGCCGGTGCCAGGGTCCCGACGGCGCGCACGACGATATCGCGATGCGACAGCATGGGCGCGAGGACCCGACCATAAAGAAAACTGATCGTCGTCGAGACGGCAACGGCGGCGAGGATGGCGACGGGGAGCGGCATCTTCCACTCCAACAGTTGCCAGGCGCAATGCGCACCGATCGCGCCGAAGGCACCGAATGCGAAGTTGAGAACGCCAGTCGCCCGAAACAGGACGACCAGGCCGACGCCGGACAGCGCGTAAACAGCGCCGATCCCAAGCCCGGATATGATGAAAGGCAGGATGTTCATAAATCGATCCTTTCGGGTCGTTCGGTTCCGCGGATTTGCCGCGGAACCGAGGCAAGCGTCTGGGCTCAGTTGATGCCGGCGGACTTTTCAAAAGCACGCACGTCCTTCAGCTCCGGATCGGGCGATTGGGCGCAATCGGAAACGACTTTCCACTTTCCACCCTCGGCAACCGCCATGCGTGTCGTCGAATTGGCATTGTGGCGCGGCTGGCCATCGCCGAAGTACCAGGGAGCGCAGAAGATATCGCTCCTGAAGTCCTTGATCTCGCGCACGGCGGCAGAAGCCGTCTCGCGGTTGATCTTGGCAGGGTCAAGCGTCATCAGTGCCTTTTCGGCGATGCGAGCTGCGAGGTAGCCAGCCTGAGCAAAGGTATCGCGCGGATCAGACTTCTGGCCGTACTGATCCATGACGGCGAGCCAGTTCTGATTATCCGGCGTCTGCGCGTTCAGATCGTTGAATTCCATGTTGACATAGAACTTGTCGTCCCAACCCGAACCAATGGTAGCTGGAACCGAGAGATCATAGGCCGAGGCCGCGCTGAGGAAGGTGATCGTCTGGTTGAGCCCCTGTTCTTCGGCAGCCGTCAGCAGCGGCACGGCAACGCCCTTCGACAGGCCAAGCACGATGACATCCGGCTTGCTTGCGGCCGCCTGCAGGATGATCGATGTGGCGTCTGCAGAGCCCGGATCCATAAGGATCGTCTGGGCCGCAAAGCCTTTTTCCTTGGCAAGCAGCATCACGCCGTCACAGGACCAGGTGCCGACATTCGGGATGTTCGGGCCGATACAGACGACGGACTTCGCATTCAGCTTGTCGAGCGCGTAGCCCATGGCGCCGAGCATCGAGACGCGCGGCCCGGCATTGGTCGGCGCATAATTCTCAGCAAAATAGCATTCGCGCGGCACGCCGACGCCGGCGACGACAAGGATGCCGGACTTCTTGTAGAAATCGGCATTGGCGCCGCACTCGACATAACTGGAATTGCCGACCATCAGCACGGCCTTCTCGTCGTTGACGAGCTTGGCGGCGAGCTGCGCGGCGATTTCCGGATTCCACTGATCGTCCTCGACCAGATATTTGACCGGCCGCCCCTTGATGCCGCCATTGGCATTCAGGCAATCAAAATAGGCCTTTGCCGCCTTGGTGGAGTTGGAAAAATCATCCGGCCCGGTCTTGCCGGTAATGGCGCCGATGATGATCGGTTCGCCGGTTGCCGGCTTGCCAGTGTTGTCGCCGCAGGATGCGGCCGCATGCACGCTGAATGCCGATGCGAGCGTCAGAAAAAGGCCGATTGCCAGCCCTCTTAGATTGATAGGCATTGTCTCCTCCAGTTTGTTGTCCCGCTCCCCACGGGCTCTTTTCTTCCCCGACGTCCGGCTCAGCCGGAAATCGCCTTTCCAGTCATGAAAGCCGCAGCCTTGGCCGCGATCATCATCGTCGGTGCATTGGTGTTGCCGGATACCAGTGTCGGCATGATGGAGGCGTCGCAAACGCGCAGACCCTCGATCCCACGGACCTTCAGATCCGGCCCAACGACGGCCATGCGATCGTCCGCCCGGCCCATACGGGCCGTTCCCGCCGGATGGAACACGGTCTTGCAGGACTGGCGAATGTAATCGCGGAGCGCTTCGGGATCTTTCTCGACGCCCGGCTTCGGCAGCACGCGGCGCTTGACCAGCCTGGCAAGCGCCGGCGCGTCGAGGATGCGGATCGCCGTTTCCACACCGCGCACCAGGGTTTCAAGGTCGGCCGGATCGGAAAGCAGGTTGGCATTGAAATCCGTCTGCTCGGTCGGATCGGCGCTTTTCAATCGTATCCAACCGCGCGAGCGCGGCCGCAGATAGCATGGGCCAATACTCAAGCCGTGGCCTGGTTCCGGATCACGATCGACGAAACCGATCAGAACAGGCAGGACGTGGAACTGCACATCCGGCTGGCCGGTGCCTGACGTATCGATGAAACCGCCGCATTCGACGACATTGGACGACAGCAGGCCGCGATGCGAAGTCAGATAGCGCAGCATATGGCCGGCGGCCCGCAGCCCCTTGTCATGGCCGAGGATCGAGATCGGCTCACGCGTCTCGCCCTGTACCGGCACCTCGAGATGATCCTGATAATTGGCACCGACACCCGGCAGATCGGCAACGATCTTGATGCCCAGCGAAGAAAGATGCGCGCCGTCGCCGACGCCGGACAGCTGGAGGATCTTCGGTGTTGCGATAGCACCTGCGGTCAGCGCGATCTCCCGGGACGCCCTGAAGACTGTGCCATCGAGCAGCTCGACACCGGCGGCCTTCTGCCCTTCGAACAGGATACGGCCGACCTTGCGCTCCGTCAGCACGGTCAGGTTCGGCCGCTTCTCCGCCTCGCGCAAAAAGGCCTGGGCCGAGCTCCAGCGACGACCGCCATAGGTGGTGCTCTGATAGAAGCCGACACCGGCCTGATCCGCACCGTTGAAATCATCATTATGCGGAATGCCGATTTCGGTCGCCGCCTTGATGAAAGCCTCGCTCAATGGATGGCGATGGCGCGGGTCCGAGACACGCAGACCGCCCTTTTTCCCATGGTACTGGCCGTTCAGCCGCTCATTGTTTTCCAGAGAACGGAAGGCCGGCAGCACATCCTCGTAGGACCAGCCCTGGCAGCCCATCTGCGACCAGGTATCGTAGTCGTTGCGATGACCGCGAATATAGATCATCGCATTCACGGAGCTGCCGCCGCCGAGCACATTACCCTGTGGCACGATGCTCGGACGCCCATTCAGGCCCTTGTCAGGGTTCGAGGCATAGGGATGGATGTCAATGCCCTTGCCCAGCACCTTGAAGAAGGTCGCAGGAATGTGGATCCATGGGTCGGAATCCCGGCGGCCGGACTCGATCAGCAGCACCTTATGCGCCGGATTTTCTGAAAGCCGATTTGCCAGCACGCAACCCGAAGAACCGCCACCGACAATGATATAGTCGTAAGTCGTCATGGCTCAGCTCAATACGGTCTGGATCGTGGTGAATTCCTTCAGCCCTTCCGCGCCGAATTCGACGCCGATGCCGGACTGCTTGACGCCGCCGAAAGGTGCGTTCGGCTGGATCGTGCCATGCTTGTTGATCCAGACCGAGCCGCATTCGAGCTGCATCGCGTAGCGCTTCGCCTTCTCGACATCGGAGGACCAGACGGAGCCGCCAAGCCCGGCAGGATTCTGGTTGGCGCGAGCAACCACTTCGTCGATGTCGCTGTAGCGGATGATCGGCAGGGCCGGACCGAACTGCTCCTCATCGACCAGGCGCACGCCATGATCTACATCTGCGACGAGCGTGATCGGATAGAAATAGCCCGGGCGATCCATCGGTGCGCCGCCGGTCAGGATGCGCCCGCCATTGGCGCGCGCATCCTCGACCAGTTCGCGCACCTTGTTGAACTGCATCTCGTTCTGCACGGGGCCGAGAATGCTTGCCTCGTCCAGCCCGTCGCCGACGGCGATCTTGGAAGCATAGTCCGCAAGACCACGGCACACTTCCTCATAGATGCTGTCATGCACGTAGAGACGCTTCAGCGCCGCGCAGGTCTGGCCATTGTTGATGAAGGCGCCCCAGAAGAGGCCCTCGATAATGGCCTTCGGATCGGCATCAGGTAAAACGACGCCGGCATCGTTGCCGCCAAGTTCCAGCGTGAGGCGTTTGAGGGTCGCAACCGCAGATGCCATGACCTTCTTGCCCGTTTCCGTCGAGCCGGTGAAGGTCATCTTGGCGATGCCCGGATGGGAAGAAAGCGCCGCACCAATCCTGTTTTCGCCGGTGACGACGTTGACGACGCCGGGTGGGAGAACCTCGTTCATGATTTCGACGAGACGGATGGTCGACAGCGGCGTCAAGGGCGACGGCTTGATGACGACGGTGTTGCCGGCACGAATAGCCGGAACGATATGCCAGCACGCGATCATCACGGGCCAGTTCCAGGGCGTGATCGAACCGACGACTCCGATCGGCTTGCGATGCAGCTCGACGCGGCCTTCATTATCGTCCTGCAGGATCTCGATTGGCAGATCCAGCTCGGCAGTATGGCGCGTCCATGCCAGCGCGCCACCGATCTCGAAGCGAGAGCCGAGACCATTGAGCGGCTTGCCCTGTTCGCGTGTGAGCAGCTGGGCCAGCTCCTCGGCGTGCTCGCTGATCTTTTCCGCAACGGCATGGCAGGCCGCCGCACGTTCCCCGCTCGATACCTGCGACCAGCCCTTGAAGGCTTGCGCGGCCGCGGCAACGGCGCGATCGAGATCCGCTTCGCCGGCAAGCGGCATAAAGCCGACCACGTCGCCATTCGATGGGTTTTTTACCGGCGCATGATGGGACGTGGCAACAGGCTCGCCACCGATAAGCAGGGTGTACTGCTTCACGACATTTTCCTCCCGTGACTTTCGGGAGGACTATGGCTTTTGCCCCAACATCCGTCTTGGGGAGAAACGCGCCTCGTCTTGGACTGAAGCGCAGCCCCGCGGTTCAGTCCGATCTATGGGCCGGCTCTGCGGCGCGCAGCAGCTCGCTCGGCGCACAATCGAACAGTTCCTTGAAGCTGCGATTGAAATAGGAAATGTCATTGAACCCGGCCGAATAGGCGACTTCGGCTATCGTCGTCGGGTTGCGCTGCTCCTTGAGCTGCTCGATCTTTTCCCGTGCAAAGCGCAGCCGCTTGTCCCGAATGACCGTCGTGCAGGTCATGCCCATGCCCTGAAAATCCTGCTGCAGTGTACGGATCGAAATGCCGAGCCGTGTCGCCAGCCATTTGGCGCTGAGGTCGCTATCGGTCAGATGCTTGTCGATGAGGATATCGACCATCTGCATGCGCTTGCTGGCGCTTTCATGCAGAGAATTCAGGCTTGCCGTCTGGGCGCCTGTGGAGAGGAATGCCTGGCGGGTCGTGTCGAACATCAGCTGGCGAAGATAGGGCGAAGCTGCTTCATTATCCGGCGTGGTCATCATCTTGGCGATCAATGCACGCAGCATCATTGCCATCGGATCGCTCGCCTCGAGCTTGCGCGCAATATCAAAATCGATCTTGCTCTCGGAATACATCAGCTGCCGGGGCAGATGCAGCGACAGGTGATTGGAAAAGTGCCCGCGGAAATAGAAAGTTGTCGGTCGCGTGGAGTCGACAAGAATGCATTCGCCGACATCGAGGATGTTCTGCTGGCCGGAATGCTCGACGCCGCAGACGCCTTCCAGCTGCAGGATCAGGAACAGGTGCTCATTGGCGTCGCGGCGAATGTCATCCCAATCGCGATGAACATAGTCGAGATCATTGGAAACATGGGCGAATTCCATGCCGCAGACGTCGATGCGGCTGGCTGTGCCTATGACACTGTCACCGCGCTGCACCGTGTGCGGATTGAAGTTGCCGCAAATGCTCTGAAGATCGTCAACCCACTGGTCGTAGGGCGTCGGCGACCAGGTCCGGTCGACCAGGCTGCGATTTTGTAGCAGGTCCAACTCCGCCTCCCAACAGTGTCAGCACCGCGGAAGACTGCTACAGATCTCCTGACGCGTCAATCAAATACTTAACACATTAATAAAATCGAAGAGGCCTCATTCCTCACCGGCTGGGCCGTTCTCCAATTTCAGCGAGGCAAGCTCCTCCAGCATATCGAGCAGCTTCTCCACCCGCTCTTCGCCGAAACGGGCATCGATATCGGCATAGACTTTCTGGCTTTCCGGCATGACGTCCTCGACGATCGCCTGCCCTGCCGGGGTGATCTGCAGCAATACTCTGCGTCCGTCGGCATCATCCTTGTGCTTGGTGATGAAGCCGCGCTCCTCAAGCGAGCGGATCATGCGCGTCAGGCTCGGCGCTAGAATGGATGCCTTGTCGGCCAATTCGGTCGCGTCAAGCTGGCCGCCTTCATAGAGAATGCGAATGACACGCCACTGCTGCTCGGTTACGTCATGCGCCGCCAGGATCGGCCGGAAATGGCTCATGACCGCTTCACGGGCGCGCAGAAGTCCGATCGCCAGCGAGCGGCGGCGATCGCGCAGCGGCCGCTTAGCTTGTTTTGCTGCGGTTTCAGGTTCTAGGCGCGGCCTCACGCCACTGTCTGTTCTGTTTTGCATCTTTTGCATGTTCGCTTCGATTACGGCCCTCACTGATTAACATGAGAATCATTCAAAGCAAGGCGATCGCATGATATCGATCAAAGCCGACAACAAGGATCGTCGCCGCGCGGCGCGCTTTCTCGCAACGGATTACGGCACCTGTACCAGGCGGCCGCTGCCTCTGATTTCGGAACGCCGCAGCACCGGATGTCCGTAGAGTTCGATATTGCCGCTTCCGCTGATCGAGATGTCTGCATCCGCCGCAGCGGCGACTTCCGCATCGCCGCTGCCATGAATTCTGATCTTCACGGATTGAGCGGCCAGGTCCTTGAGACGTGCAGTGCCCGAACCCGATACATCCAGATCCACCGAGCGCGCGCTTCCCGTGGCCATGACGCTGCCGCTTCCGGATATCCTCAGGCGCAGATCTGCCTGATCGAGCTGCGACAGAGCGAGATCGCCGCTGCCCCGCACCCTCCAATTAGTGACGAGCGGCCCCGACAGGCTGACATCGAATTTGGCGTTGGACCAACCCGGATTGCAATCCATGCTCAGCCTTCCGCCATCGAGCCGCACATGATCGAGAAGCGCGGGATCGCCGGTGATGACGGCCTCCGCCTTTCCGCCCGGCTGATAGTGAACGGAGGCCGGGATATCGATCGTCAGGCTGCCACTGGAGCTGAAAGGCAGGATAACCTGCTGCCGGCCGGATACCGCAGATCCGCAGCTGGATTGCATGCCACCCCACCAATGCGCTGCGTTTGCCCAATCCGGCCCGGAAAGTCCGATGCCGAGCGCAAGAAAGACGGATGCACAAATCAGTCCGGTCGTCGCGACAGTCGCCAGCTTCCCGTTCATTGTCCTTTTCCTCCAACGATGTGCAGTCCGGCGCTCAAGCTCGACCTTCGTCCACTTGCGCCAGGCGGAAATGCAGGCGGGCATATTGCCCGAGCATGCGGATACCCAAACTCAAACCCATCAGCAGCAAAGCGCCGCCACCGATGAAGCAGCTCACCAGCCCGGCACCGACAAGCAGGCGGGCCAGCATGCCGACGGAAGGCAGGCCGATATGGAACAACACGGTCGTGACGATGATCTTCAGGCCAACGGCGCCGACGGCCACCAATGCGATCGCAAGGCCGAGCGTGACGAATATCGCCGCAAACAGCAAAGGCAGCAGGAAGAAGATATCGACGATGGCAAGGCCAGCCAGCGCCATCATGGCAGCCAGCAGGTTCGGCACGCTCCAATGCGCCTCGAAACGGCGCAGTCCGACATCCGCGCGCAGCTCTCGCGCAATCCTGGCGGGATCACCGAGAGCGGCGGAAACCTCCTCCTCGCTTCGGCCAGAGGCCTCGGATTCGGAAAAATGGGCGGCATAGTCGGCCACGATATCGTCGACCTCGTGAGGAGGCAGGCCTGCAAGTCCCAATCTCAGCGTGCGCAAAAAGGCTTCCCTGGTCATGGCAAATCCTCGAGTAGCTTGTCGACGGAGCCTGCTAGCGAGCGCCAGTCGCGGCGATGCGCTTCAAAAATCGAGCGCCCCAGCGGCGTGAGCCGATAATATTTACGCGGCGGCCCGTTGCTCGACTCGACGATGCGGGTCGCAACCAGTCCGTCATTCTGCATCCTGCGCATCAGCGGGTAGATCGTTCCTTCGCCCATGCCGACCGCAGCAACCAGCGTACTCGCAATTTCATAGCCGTAGCTTTCGCCCCGCGAGAGCACGGCTAGGACGCAAAGATCGAGCACGCCCTTCCGCAATTGAACTTGGATGGAGTCAGTCATGAACGCCTCAGCTTTACAGAACGAATATAACAAGCTATCTGTTTATGCAAGGTAGCTCGATGGCTTTCATAGCCGACATATGCCGCCTTCGCGTCAACTGACCTACCGACCGGCGCGCCTTGCCATCACAGCCCATCGCGCAGCGTATATTTCTGGTTAAATGGAGCAGTTGTCATGATCCGCTTTAGCCTTGCCCTCGCGGCCGCGCTCTTTCTTGTCGCGTCATCGGGATATGCGGCAGGTTTGAAATTCATTCGCATCTCCGGAGATACGGATAACCCGGCGATCGACGCCGCCATATGGTCTCCTTGCGCTACCCCTCCGACAGAAGTGAAGATCGGTGCTCTCGCAATACCGGCAACGCCGGATTGTCCAATTGCAGGCGAGGAGCTGCCGCTCATCATCTTCTCGCACGGCTATGGCGGCTGGTATCTCGGCCATCACGATACCGCCGAAGCGCTTGCCGACGCTGGCTTCATTGTCGTTGCCATCAATCATCCGCACGCCAATCATGCCGACATGAGCCGGGCAAACGGTCTTGGCGTATTGATCGAGCGACCTGCCGATATCAAGCGGATCGTCGATTTCATGCTTGGTGCCTCCCCCGATGCTGCGAGGATCGATCCGCAGCGGATCGGCTTCTACGGATTTTCCCAGGGCGGATATACCGGTCTCGTCGTTGCGGGAGCCAATCCGGATTTTACCAAGCGGCCTCCACGCTGTTCAGATCCAAAAGCAGCCGGCTGCCCGCCAGCGGACCATGCTCAGCCTCCGCGGCGACAACCGCTACCACAATCATTGACCCATGACCCCCGTATCAAGGCAGTCGTTGTAGCTGACCCGCTGAGCATCGTCTTCCAGACTGTGGACAGCGTGAAAGATGTCAGAGTTCCGCTTCAGCTTTGGGGCTCGGAACTTGGAGGGGGTGGTGGAGCATCTCCCGAAAATGTCGCGACGCTTGCGCGCCTATTGCCGGAAAAGCCTGATTTTCGGATCGTCCCCAATGCCGTGCATTTGTCGTTTCTGACACCCTGCCCGGAAATGCACCCATCGTCCGATGCCTGCATCGACGCGCCGGGGTTCGATCGCATCGCGTTTCATAGGCAGTTCAACGCCGCGGTCGTCGCATTTTTCCGCCAGCACCTGGTGAAACCGTAACAGCGAAGGTGCCCGCGTGTCGAACGCCGTCGAATTGTGCGCAGACATTATCAGTGTTGAAACTCGTCCGCGAATCCGATCAGATCAAGACATGACGAAAACGATACGCATTGCGGCGGCTCTGGTGTTGCGCCCGGACGGGAAGACATTGCTCGTGCGCAAGCGCGGTACCGCTGCCTTCATGCAACCCGGCGGCAAGATGGAGCCGCAGGAGACGCCGGAGACGGCGCTGATCAGGGAACTCTTCGAAGAGCTGGGGCTTACCGCGGAGGCTAAGGATCTGATTTTTCTTGGCGGTTTCCAGGCGCCAGCTGCCAACGAGCCGGACCATACCGTCGTTGCAGATATATTCCGGCTGCATGTGGGCGATACGGCAATCACGGCAGCGGCAGAGATCGAAGAGATCCGCTGGGTATCACCCCAAGATCCGGGAGATATCACCATGGCGCCGCTGACCGAACATCATGTCCTGCCATTCCACCGGCAACAGTCACATTCACGATGTGACTGACATCCAACCCAGGCACGGCGAAAGCCGGCAGGTCCCGCACCGTTCTTGGCAAACAGATATTTGAACGCCGGCACCTCGCATCTCCTGAAGGCGCGCAATCTGAATATTGTGGTAAAATGAGAATATAACAGTTCTAAACTTCTATCGCCTGATATTTACTATGAAAATAAACCAAGGACAAAGAATATCCAAAGTCACGTCAATTTTTATTGAAAGCAAAAACAACATTGGATACATAAATAAAAAACATTGCGTGAGGCCGAAAATGAAAAGGGAAAATACTGCCAGCCATGAAAGGTATATTGAGCTCACGAGCAAGATTGTCTCTGCCTACGTACTTCGCAATGCGACAACGCCGGAAGACTTACCCAGGCTCATCACGGAGACTTATTCTGCACTGACAGGCTCTCAGCAGGCCGCCTCAACAACGACGGCGATGGAAAAGCTGCTGAAGCCGGCCGTGCCGATCAAAAAATCCATAACAGACGACTATCTGATCTGCCTCGAAGACGGCGGAAAATACAAGTCGCTCAAACGGCACCTGAACAGCAAATACGGTCTGACGCCCGAAGAATATCGAAGGAAATGGGGCTTGCCCGCGGATTATCCGATGGTCTCGGCGTCCTATGCAGCCACAAGATCGACGTTGGCAAAGCAGGCTCTCCTGGGCCATACGAAAAACCTGAGCGACATTCCTCCGGCGGTCGAACCACCACGGCGCCAGCGGAAGGCCGGCTAATCCGGATCGTTTCGTCACGCACCATAACCATGCCGCCCGTTTTTTTGAACGGGCGGTTTGCTTTTTGCATGAACAAAATTGATCACGGGCTGGGGTATAAATTCAGGACCGCCCCTTGGCAGTGGGCTGGCACCTCATGATTTCGCTCGCCAGCCTGGATGCGATCCGCTCGCAGCCGTTAAGACGTTTCGATCGTCCTGGCATTGACCGTGATGGCGCGGCCGGCGAACCAACCGTTGATCGCGGCACCGAGGCCAAGCAGCAGGAATAGGACGGAGCTCCATGCGAAGCTTCCAGTCCAACCATGGATCATGCCGACCACCAGCGGACCGATCGCAGCAAGCAGGTAACCCACGAATTGCGCCATGCCGGAGAGATGCGCGGCAACATGCGCATCGGGCGATCGCAATACGATGACAGTCAGCGCCACCGCGATCAATCCGCCCTGCCCGATGCCCTGAAGCACGGCCCAGAACCAGACCGTCCAGAGCGGAGCAAAGAGCAGCCCCAGCAAGGCGACGACGGCAATTGTGCAGAGGATGACATTGATCGCGCGCTGATCTCTACCCTTGACGGCGATATGAGGCGCCACCAAGCAGGCGGCCGCCTGCACCATGACCGAGGCAGATACGATGACGCCAGCCGTCACGCCGTCGAGACCACGTTCACGCAGAATGGGCACCAGCCAACCAAAGACGCAATAGGCGAGCGCCGATTGCAGTCCCATGAAAAGCGTTACCTGCCAGGCGATGCGGTCGCTCCACAAACCGGTAACACGAAAGCCGGCGCGCCGCGCCTGGCTGCGCGCCCCGATTACCTGCGGCAGCCAGAGAAGTCCGACGGCAAAGGCAGGCAAGGCCCAGACGGCCAGCGCGCCGCCGAGCGAACCGCCGAGAGCATGCTCGACAGGAAGCGTAAAGCCGGCCGCACTCGCAGCTCCCGCGCATAGCGCCATCGTATAGCAACCGGTCATAAGCGCCGCCTTATCGGGAAAATCGCGCTTAACCACGCCCGGCAACAGGACATTGCCGATAGCAATGCAGGCGCCGGCCAATGCGGTGCCCAAGAACAGCAGCGAAATCGAAGAAAAGCCTCGCAGCGCCGTGCCCAGCGCGAGCAGGAGAATGACACCGAGCAGGACGCGCTCGGTCCCCACGCGCTGTGCCAGCCTTGGCGCAAGCGGTGAAAACAGCCCCATGCAAATGACGGGCAAGGTCGTAAGAATACTGGTGCCGAAGGCGGAGAGGCCAAGACCGGTCCGTATCTCCGGCAAGAGCGCCGATGCGCTGGAAAAAACCGGCCGCAGATTGAAAGCGATGAGCACAAGGCTCGCACCCAGCAAAAACCTGCCGATCGGCGACTTGCCTCCATGCGGCAGCGGTGCGGGAACTTCATCAGCCTCGGCATCGATCAATTCGACGGAGGCGAGATTTTGCGAGGACATGGTCATGACATAAGCAACCGATCAAGTGTAGCGACGATAGGGGCCATGAAGCGGCGCACAGCTCTATCGGCCGCTTCGGGGCTGCCGGTTTCGATGGCGTCGACGATAGCGATATGCGCCTGCATATCCGGCTCGGGGATATCCTCGCCGAGCGTCGCCTCGATGGTCTCGGCAATCGAGAGGGAGAAGAACTCATAGATTTCGATCATCGCCCTGTTCTGCGAGGCCGCGACGACAGCCTTGTGAAAGGCAAGATCACGCTCGACGAACGCCGCCTTGTCGCCGCCGGCATAGTTGCCGCGAGCAACCAGCAAGGCGCGCAATTGCGAAACGGCTTCAGGGGAATGACGTAAGGCTGCAAGCCTTGCTGCCTCGACCTCCAGCGCAAGCCGGGCCTCGAACTGGTCTCTCAATCCGGCGCGGCGGGCCATGTCCAGTGGCCGACCAACATCTGTGTTCGACCGGACATAGGTCCCGGACCCCTGCCGTGTCTCGAGATAGCCCTGAGATACCAGGACCCTCACCGCCTCACGAACCGTGCCGCGGCTGACGGACAGCATGGACGAGAGGGAGGCCTCGTTGGGCAGCTTTTCGCCAACGAGCCAGCGGCGGCTGGTAATCTCGCTGCGAATTGCCTCCACGGCCGTATCCGCAAGCGTCGTTTTGGTCAGAGCGCGCATGGTTGGATTTCATTAAGTCATCGGATGACTTTATCACTTAGTCAATCGATCGTCTTCAGTCAATCGTATTTTCAGCAAGGCGAACAATCGGTTGGCTACGGCGATGTGGCGGCGATGGCGAAACCGAAGGCGGGGATGCAAGTCATAGGCGGATCCGGGATCTGGCAGAGCACCCGAAATCATGGCGAAGGGCTTGCAGCAGATTTGACGCTGGCTGGAGCTTCTCGGAATGAAATAATGCCTGTCCTATGGCATGAAATCCCTATTTGATGGCGCCCGAACGAGCCATGGCCGCCAGGCCGATCGCCGCTACCAGAGAGAATGCCGCCGGGAGGTAGAAAACGTTCGGAAGCCCGAGATAGGCAACGCCGACACCTCCCACACCGCCGCCAAGGGCGCTGGCGAGCGCCGAGGAGCTCATGAAGATCGCCGAAGCCGTCGCGACTGCATTCGGGAGCAATCTTTGAGCAACGATCAGTCCGAGGACCATGTAGAGGCCCCAGACTCCGCCCATCAGAATCTGGCCGGCAAACATGCCCATGGCCGTTGGCCAGGCAGCAAAACAGAGGTTGGCCATGACGCCGCAAATCGCGGCGACACACATCATCCATAAGATGCCGATCCGTCGCGCCAGCACGACACTGAAGGGCATAAGGATGAGTTCGATGAATGGCTGCGTTCCTATCACCGAGCCTTGAATGGAGGGATCAAGCTTGAGCTGGTCCTGCATATAGAGCAGCAGGAATCCGTATTTGATCGGCTCGCCGGCATAGACGAGGACGTAGAGACCTGTAAAGGCCAGCAGCGGCAGCATCTCGGACCAGTCGACGTGACCAATGGCATCGGTCTTCTTGTCGGCTCGCTGCCCCGGACCAACAAGCGCATGTAGTGTTCCGAGCGGCAGGATCTGCGCGAAGAAACAGATCGCCGTTCCCCACAACATGGCGCGAAGCCCGATTTCGACAGCAAACCAGGCGCCAAGAAACGGCCCGATGACCCAGCCCGCGGTCAAAGCCATGCGGATGATGGCCACGACGCTGTCATTCGCACCGGCACCCTTGACTTTGAGATCGTCATGGATGGCGGTGAAGAGCTGCGAGGTGGCAGATCCGGAAAAACCCAGAATGACGGTGCCGATCACGAACGGCATCCATGGTTGCATCGAAAGGGCGATCCCCGCCCAACCAACAGCGCCGGCAACGGCACAAAGCCGAAAAAGACCAAGACGCCTTCCAGTTCTGTCGGAATAGCTGCCAACAAGATAGCCGGCAATCGGTGCGGTGAGACCGGTCAGATAATAGAGCCCCGCCACTGGCAAAGACGTCCCAAGTTCCTTGACGAGGAAAAGAACGATCTGCGGCAGCGAGGCGGATGTTGCAAGCCCGGAGAGAAACAGCGCAAGCGTCGCGCCGCGATACAGCGGCGAAACCCATACCTGCTGGATCGCCGTGGCCCTGCTGGAGGTCGTCGGGGATTGCGCGTCCATAGCCCCATCCGTCTTAACGGTTGTCGAAACGAGTTTGCCGGTTGATCGGCGGGACGCCCTGATCGATTGCAGCAAAAGCGAATTCTGCTGTCCGATGAACCTCACGCCTACGTCCGGGGTGTTGCATATCCTTCGATCAAAGCGGATCGGGAGGCAAATGGTTACATGGAGCTTGGACCCATCTCGCAGAGATTGTCCACACCATTCATCATATCAATTATAGTAACCGGACTCAGCCCGGCATTGCTCTCGAATAGGCTGCCAGAATGAAGCGTTCGGCCTGGAACAGATATTTCTCCAGCGCGTCGGCAGCACTCGCCGGCGCCCCCTCCTCCAGATGCGCAAGAATAGTCGCGTTTTGGCCGACATAGGGAGCATGCAGATATTCGGGATCGCGGATCAGCCCGAAGACAAGGCGCAGTTCAAGCGAGATCTGCGCATAGAAGGCTGAAAGCCGAGGACTATCAGCAAGCTCGACGATCGCGGCATGAAAGGCGATATCAGCGCTGCCGACCTCCAGCCATTCGCCACGATCACGATGCTGCACGGCAGCCTCGATGGCAGCACGCATCTTGTCGACGCTTGGATGGCGGTGATGCGCATTGGCAAGCGCCGAACACTCAATCAGGCGGCGAATATGGAAGATATCCATGATCGTGGAGATGCTCGGAGTGGACACGAAGACGCCGCGATTGGCTTCATGACGCAGCACGCCCTCTTTCGTCAGCAGCCGGAAGACTTCGCGCAGCGTGTTGCGCGAGACCTGTAGCTCCTCGCAAAGAGCTGCTTCGGACAGGTGGCTACCCGGCGATAGCATACCGCTGATCACGCGCTCACGAATGCGGGCAGCTGTCAGTTCCGCCAGCGTCTGCCCCGCCTCAGCGACCGATGTCGGCTCGATGCTCGCAAGATTTGTCTGCTTCATTTGCTCTCCCGGCGCCTGCACTCAATCGTCTTCGATGTCCGGCCATATCAGGCGTTTGCTGAGAAGCGTACAGCGTTCTCATGCTTGTCTGCAGCAGTCGCACCACCCCAACGGCAAGTCCGCTGGACGATTTTATGCAGATTTGTCCCCATTTTTGATTGGCAACACGAAAATTGTTGAACAATATAGACCAGATTGTTGTTTGATGCTATCTCATGCCTAACAAATATAATGGGAACGCGGATACAGATGTTCATAAGACGCCTGTTTTGTAGAAAAACATCGCCAGCCTTTGCCAGGCCGCAACGGGTGTCCGCATGAGCATGCTACTATCCGGCTGTGGCGGCGATCCCGGTGAGCGCACCTGCATCATCGACGCAAAGTGTGACACGGCAATCGTCTCCGATGTCATGAACGACCTGCCCAATATCGAGGTAAGCGCATGACGGCTGCTACAGGCGACAACAAACCGCTTCTGTCTGTAGCGGATCTGACTGTGCGGTTCGGCGAAAACCGCGTCGTCGAAGGACTTTCCTTTTCGGTCGAGCCGGGGCGAACGCTCGCCGTCGTCGGCGAATCCGGCTCCGGCAAATCAGTGACCTCGCTTTCGGTCATGCGGCTTGCCGATATGATGGGCGCGCGCTTCGAGACTGGCAGCATCCTCTTCAACGGCAAGGATCTGCTGAAGCTTTCGCAGAAGGAGATGCGCGCAGTTCGCGGCAAGGAGATCGCCATGATCTTCCAGGAGCCCATGACCTCGCTCAACCCTGTCTTCACCGTCGGCGACCAGATCTGCGAGGTCCTTCTCCTTCACGAGAAGATCGGCAAGTCCGCCGCAATGGCGGAAGCGCAGCGCCTGCTGGAGATGGTGCGTCTGCCGGATGCGCAGGCACTGTTGAACCGCTATCCGCATCAGCTTTCCGGCGGCATGCGCCAGCGCGTGATGATCGCCATGGCGCTTGCCTGCCGCCCGAAGCTGCTGATCGCCGACGAGCCGACGACTGCCCTTGACGTGACGATCCAGGCGCAGATCCTCAACATCATGCGGGACCTGCAGAAGGATCTCGGCATGGGCATGATCTTCATCACCCATGACATGGGCGTGGTGGCCGAAATGGCCGACGATGTCGTAGTCATGTGGAAGGGCAAGAAGGTCGAGGAAGGCCCGGTTCGCGAGATATTCGCCAATCCCAGGCACCCTTATACGAAGGCGCTTCTCGCCGCAGTGCCGAAGCTTGGCAGCATGACCGGTCAGGATTTTCCAAAGCGCATGCCGCTGACTGTCCTCGACGGCGGCGAGCCGAAGATTGTCGGTGAGGAACGGGTCCAGAATACTGCCCGCTACGACCAGCAGCCGCTCCTGTCCGTGCGCGACCTCTTCGTGCGCTTCGATATCAAGAAGAATATATTCGGCCAGGTCACGCATCGCTGCAGTGCCGTCCAGAAGGTCGCTTTCGATATTCATCCCGGTGAAACCCTGGCCCTCGTCGGCGAGTCCGGCTCCGGCAAGTCGACGATCGGCCGCACCATCCAGCAATTGCAGAAAGCGCGTTCGGGCGAAATCACCTTCAACGGCAAGAGTTTTGCCGCCATGTCGGCGCTGGAGCGATTCCGCCTGCGGCGCGACGTGCAATATATTTTCCAGGATCCGTTCGCCTCGCTCGACCCGCGCAAGACGGTGGGTTTCTCGATTGCGGAGCCGATCAACACCCATGGCATCATATCCGGATCGAAGGAGGTTCGCCGCCGAGTGGACGAACTTCTTGAGCGCGTCGGACTGACGCCGGCTCATGCCGATCGCTATCCGCACGAGTTTTCCGGCGGGCAGCGCCAGCGCGTCTGTATTGCCCGTGCCCTGGCCTCCGATCCCAAGCTCATCATCGCCGACGAGGCGCTTTCCGCGCTCGACGTGTCGATCCAGGCGCAGATCATCAATCTCTTGATGGATCTCCAGGCGGAACGCGGGCTCGCCTATCTGTTCATCAGCCACGACATGGCCGTCGTGGAAAAGATCAGCCATCGCGTTGCCGTCCTCTATCTCGGCCAGATCATGGAGATCGGCAGCCGCCGCCAGGTCTTCGAAACACCGATGCATGCCTATACGCAACGCCTTCTCTCGGCCGTGCCGATCGCCGATCCAACGCAGGAGCGCAGAACCACCTTGCTGGAGGGCGAGATCCCCAATCCCGTCCGCCGCGTCGGCGACGAGCCGCCGATCCTGGTTCACGAGGAAATCACCTCAGGCCACTTCATCGCCAAGTGCGCCTGAACGACCACCAACCACTGCATCGATCTGAAGAGGAAACAGGTTCAATGAAAACAATAAAATGGGGATTGAAGACCGCTCTGACGGCACTTGTCATGTCAGGCGTCGCGATCAGCGCCGCTCCGGCCTTCGCGGCCGGCAAGCTGACGGTTTCGTCGTCGCAGGATCCCGGCAGCTGGGACCCGATCGACACGTTCCTCGTGGCATGGGCTGCCGTTTCGACCAACATTTTCGACGGCCTTACCTATCGTGGCCCCGATCTCAAGCTGGTACCGGGTCTTGCCGAATCCTGGGAAGAGCTGGATCAGGGCAAGCGTATCCGCTTCAAGCTCCGCCATAACGTGAAATTCCATGACGGCGAGCCCTTCAATGCCGAAGCGGTGAAGTTCACCTTCGACCGCCTGCTCGGCGAACAGGGCGCCAAGGGACCGCAGCGCTCGAACTACACGGCTATCGAAAGCGTTGATATCATCGACGACTACACGGTCGATATGAAGCTGAAAACGCCCGATCCGGTGCTTTTGACGAAGCTTGCCGGCTATGGCGCGATGATCGTGCCGCCGAAATATATCAAGGAAAAGGGGGAGGATTACTTCAACCTCAATCCGGTCGGCACCGGCGCCTTCAAATTCGTTTCCTATACGCCGAAGGTGAACATCAAGCTCGAAGCCAACCCGGATTATTGGGGCGGCGCACCGAAGCTCTCCGAACTGGAATATCGCTTCATCAGCGAGCCGGCGACCGCCGTTGCCGAGCTTCAGGCCGGCCGCGTCGATATCGTCATCCCGCCGACCATCCCGATCGGCATGCTGCCGGTCATTCAGGGTGACTCCAAGCTGGAAATCGCCAGCGTTCCCGGCCCGACGGTCGATGCACTGCGCTTCAACACCCGCGACGGCATCACGGCCGATCCGCGCGTGCGCAAGGCGATCATCATGGCAGTCGACCGCGACACGATTGTCAAGTCGATCCTTGCAGGCCAAGGCACCGAGATCGTCAGCTTCCAGAATTCGCTTTCCTTCGGCTACGATGCCGATCTGAAGCCGCTTCCCTATGATCCGGCAGGCGCCAAGAAGCTGCTCGCCGAAGCCGGTGTGAAGCCGGGCGCGGCATTGCAGATCGACATTCGCGGCAACGACGCGACCATGAACGAGGTGGCGCAGGTCGTGGCAAGCTATCTGCAGATGGTCGGCCTCACCGCCACCATCAAGCCGTATGAAACCAACGTTCTGCTGAACGACATCATCCCGCAGGGCAAGACCGGCGCGATGTTCCAGCAGAAGTGGGGTGGCTGGACCTTCGACTACGACAACACTGCCTATTCCATGTATCACTCCGGCGAAAAGTGGAACCCTTACGAAAAAGATGCCGCTCTGGACAAGCTCTTGGAATCGCAGCGCCCGCTCACCGATCGCGCCGAGCGCGAAAAGGTGCTGAAGGACATCGGCAAATACGTCGCTGATAAGGCGCTCGAACTGCCGCTCTACAACAGCAATGCGATCTACGGCGTCAGCAAGCGCGTCAAGGGCTTCGTGCCCGCTCCGGATACCCGCATCAAGCTGAACGAAGTCACCGTCGACTAATCATCAAGCATGACGCCGCCGGCACGGCCGGCGGCGTCATCCGAAAGCTCTCGGGGTAAGAACGTGGCCGGTTTTCTCATCAAGCGATTGCTGCAGGCGATTTTCGTCGTAATCGCCATCACCCTTCTCGTCTCATTCGCCATCCGCCTCACCGGCGACCCGGCCGTGATGATGTTTCAGGGCGGCGGCAGCATGACCGAAGACGACCTGGCCCGTATCCGCACAGCCCTTGGCACGGATCAACCTTTCCTCGTGCAGTATTTCACCTTCCTGAAGGGGCTGCTGACGCTCAATTTCGGCCGCAGCTTCACCGGCGGTACACCGGTCTCGCAACTGATCGCCAATGCTCTGCCCGCCACGCTGCTGCTCGCCTTCATCTCGATGGTGGTATCGATCGCGCTCTCCATCCCACTCGGCATCAAGGCGGCGACGGCACGCGGCAAGACGGCGGACCAGGTGATCCGCGTTCTCTCGCTCCTCGGCCTCTCCTTCCCGAACTTCTGGCTGGCGCTGATGATGGTGCTATTGTTTTCCATCACGCTCGGCTGGCTGCCGCCGAGTGGCATGGTCGGCATTTCGAGCTACGTCATGCCGGCCGTGACGATGGGCGTCATCCTGACGGCGACCAATGTGCGCCTGGTGCGGACCGCCATGCTGGAGACGCTGCAATCGCAATATATCATGGTCGCGCGCGCCAAGGGCCTTAGCGAAAGCAAGGTGCTCTACAAGCATGCGCTGCGCAATTGCGCGATACCGCTCATCACCTATTTCGGCATTCAGTTCGGCGGGCTGCTCGGCGGCATCGTCGTCATCGAGCGCGTCTTCAACTGGCCCGGCCTCGGCACGCTGGCATTCGACGCCGTCGGCGCCCGCGACTACCCGGTCTTGCAGGGCGTAATCACCGTGCTGGCGCTCTTCATCATCGGCGTCAATCTCCTCGTCGACATCGCCTATGGCCTCGTCGATCCCCGTATCCGCACGGAGTAACGCTGATGGCCGCCACAGTTTCTCACCGTTCGCGCTTCTACAGCTTCGAATTCATATTCGGTGTATTGCTCACGGCTGTCATTTGCCTTGCCGTGCTGCTCTCTGACGTGCTTTTTCCAGGCGGCGCGGAAAAGATCGATCTGATGGCAAGGCTTGCAAGGCCCTTCGCCAGCCTCGCCCATCCTTTTGGCACTGATCCCCTCGGCCGCGATGTGCTAGCCCGCGTTGTCGCAGGCGGCAAGATATCGCTGACCGTCGGCCTGACTTCGGTCCTTGGCGGCGTTGTGCTTGGCGTGCTTGTGGGGCTTGCCGCAGGCTACTATCGTGGCATCTGGGATATGCTGCTGATGCGCTTTGCCGACGTCCAGCTTGCCATGCCCTTCATCCTGCTGGCGATCACCTTCATCGCCATTGTCGGCGGCAGTCTCACCAACACGATCATCCTGCTGATCGTATCGCAATGGGTGCAATATGCGCGCCTCGTGCGCGGTTCCGTGCTCAGCCTACGCGAGCGGGAATTCATCCTCTCGGCACGCGCGATCGGCGTCAAAGACTGGCGCATCATCTTCCAGCACCTGCTGCCGAACCTCATCGGACCGGTGATCGTATTGATGACGCTGAACATCGCCACCAACATTCTCCTGGAAAGCAGCCTGACCTTCCTCGGACTGGGCGTCGACCCGACAATTCCGAGCTGGGGCGGCATGCTGGCCGATGGCCGCACCTATCTGCAGACGGCGTGGTGGGTGAGCCTTTTCCCGGGCGTCGCAATCCTTTTGACCGTGCTCGGTCTCAATCTCCTCGGCGATTGGCTGCGCGACAGCCTCGACCCAACAGGCAGAACGACAAGGTAGATATCATGACCGTGATTTTCGAGAGACGTTTTGAGCGCACGCTATCGCGCCTTGTTGCCGATGCGAAGCCTGGCCAGAACTTCGAGGCATGGACTTTCGATGATCGTCAGAGCCGCCAGCAGGCTGAGCGTACGCTCGCGGAAAAAGGTATAAACGCTCGCATTCGCAGCGCCTACAAGCCGCTGATCAATGCCTTCATCGAGGAAATCGACCTGCATGATGTGAATGCGATCGAGATCCGCTACCCGGTTCATCCCAACGCACCTGACAATCGCTTCCGCCTAGAAGCCTATCCGCTCGCGGCAATGGTGGGAAATCGCAAGATCACCTTTACCGCGCGAGCCGACAGCGACTTTCATTACGACGTTCTGCTGAAAGGCAATGCCGGCCAAGAACGGCAATTGAAGGTGCTGACGCCCAATCGCGTCCATATCGATGCCGCCGGCGAAACGAGCGTTTCTCTGACCGGCTGGCTAGTGCGGGATGGCAATGCGACGGGCAACCGGCTCGCCACCGATTATGAACAACTCTTTGAGGAGAGCATTGCCGCGGTCACACACTTCGACTGGGGCACAAGCGAACCCTATTTCGAGGAACTGAACATTCGCGTTGCCCTGCCGGCGCTGGACGAGGCCTTGCCCGTCGGCGACGAAGTCATGAGCCTTCGCGAGGCGCTGCATGAAGACTTCTATTTCTCGCTGCTCGAATTCTTCCAGAAGAAATCCGGCCGCCCCCTCGGCGACCGTGGCTTGAAGCCGGGGCAGATCGTTCCGCAGATCCTGCAGTCCTCTGGCGAGATTTCCGTCCAAGTGGAAACGCAACCACTGACGTCTCGCTATTGGGATGGCCCGGAACAGCAGATCGAGATGGCAACGGAACCACTTGCTGTGCAGCAGATCGAGGCCGAGCTTGACAAGATCGGAGGCGAAGCATTCGAGGCCGTTACTCGCTCTGGCCGCACAGTTCGAGCGCGCTACATCAAGGGCAGCGACGCGGCCGTGATGATCAGCGGCGGGCAGCACGCCAACGAGACGACTGGCGGCGCGGGCGCGCTGCGGGCAGCGCGGCGGCTGGCAGGGGTCGAAGGCGCGCATTTCACCATCTCGCCGCTGGAAAATCCGGATGGCTACGCCCTTCATCAGCGTCTGCGCCAAGACAGCCCGCGCCACATGTATCATGCTGCCCGCTACACCGCGCTTGGCGACGATCTCGAATATCGGACCGAAGAGACTGCCGGCCCCTATCTCTTTGAAAAGAAAATCCGCTTCCAGGCGGAAAGGCTGAGCGGCGCGCGGCTGCACGTCAACCTGCATGGCTATCCGGCGCATGAATGGACGCGGCCGCTCTCCGGTTATGTCCCGCGCAACTTCGCCATGTGGACGCTGCCGAAGGGCTTTTTCCTGATTACCCGTTATCATTCCGGCTGGGCGGCTCAGGCAGAGCACCTTCTGGACAAGGTCACCAGGCACCTCGGCGCCATCCCGGCGCTGCTGGATTATAACAACCGCCAGATCGCACTCTATGAAATCCATGCCGGCGAAACCGGCTTCCGCATCATCAACGGCTTCCCGTGCCTTGCCAATATCGACGACCGCCACACGGTGCCCATGACCTTGATCACTGAATATCCGGACGAGACCATTTACGGCGACGCATTCATCGCGGGCCACACCGCGCAGATGGAAACCGTGCTTTCGGCCTATCGCGCCTGGCAGGAGATCATGGCTTCGAGTTAATCGGATGGGCTGATCGCAGCATGTCGAGAAGCGCGGTCATCGCACTGGACGTATAGGCGTCCTTCCGGCGCACGAAGAGCGTATCCACCAGCGACCGCTCCGGCGGGAGCTCGTGAATTGCAACCCTACCCTCCCGGACAGCGGCAGCGACGACGCCTTTCGGAAGGAGAGTGATGCCGACGCCGGCCGACACACAGCTGACGATCGTATCGAGAGAGCCGAACTCCAGCGGCTTCGAGGTGACGATCCCCATATCGGCAAGAAGCGACTCCAGCCGCTGCCGATAAGAACATCCGATCTGGAAGACGATGGTCTTGAGATCGACAATGCCGGCCAAATCTTCCATTCCGCGAATGGCGGGCGATGTCACGAGGACGAGCTCTTCCTTAAAGACCACCTCCTGCTCGAGATCGGGATGGCTGACGGGACCCGCGACAAAGGCACCCTCGACCCGACATGAAACGACATCGTCGATCAGTCGGCGGGTCGTACCGGTCGCGACGACGAGGCGCACCTGTGGATAGGTCTTGGCGAATTGGCCGAGGAGCGGCGACAATCGCAGCGCCGTGGTCGTCTCCAGGCTGCCGAGGGAAAGCGTCCCGCCCGGCTCACCATCATCCCTAGCGGCAGTACGGGCATCGGCCAGAAGCTTGGTGATGCGCCCGACAAATGGCAGAATTCGTTGCCCCGCCGGCGTGGTCGACACGCCCCTGGCATGCCGCTGGAACAAGCTGACGCCCAGCTCTTCTTCCAATGCCCGGATCCGCGCTGTCACATTCGATTGAACGGTATGCAGCTCCTGTGCTGCCCGGTTCATGCTGCCGTGCCGCGATACTGCTTCGAATACCCTAAGATCGGATAGGTCCATCTTCCTCTTATCTCCAATAGAGATAACTGCTCTCATAATAATTCATTTTTTATGATATAACGCGCGGCGTATTCTCTCAAGCACAGATAGTTGAGAGAGTTCCCATGACCGAAACCACCACGCACGAAACCGACAGGAACCATCATGATGCTCATATGGCATGGCGTGCCATCCTGTCGGCATTCTGCGCTTGCCTGATCGGCATCGGTCTTGCCCGTTTCGCCTATACGCCGCTCCTGCCCGCCATCGTCGATAACAATTGGTTCGAAGCCTCGGCGGCCGCCTATCTGGGTGCCGCAAATCTTTCCGGCTATCTGGTCGGCGCATTGCTCGGGCGGACGGTCGCCGCCCGTGCCTCCACGGTCCTGACGCTCAGGATCATGATGCTTGCCGCAACGACAGCCTTCTTCGCCTGCGCCTTTCCTGTCAACTTTCCATGGTTCTTTGTGTGGCGTTTTGCAGCCGGCCTTGCCGGCGGCGCCCTGATGGTTCTGGCAGCGCCGACCGTCCTGCCGCTGATCGCACCGTCTCGCCGAGGGCTTGCCAGCGGTATAATCTTCATGGGCATCGGCGCTGGCATCGCACTATCGGGCACATTGGTGCCCCTGCTGCTGCGACAGGGCTTGCGTGAGACATGGCTCGGCCTCGGCGCCTTATCGCTGCTGCTTACGATCATCGCCTGGACCGGATGGCCGCGCGAAATCGCCGGCCACACCGCCGCGAGCCATCATGCCACGCATGTCCCGAAACGCTGGACGCTGCGCGCGCTCTACATCGAATATGCTTTGAATGCCGCCGGCTGGGTTCCGCATATGATCTTCCTCGTGGATTTCGTTGCCCGCGGCTTGGGAGAGGGCTTGCAGGTCGGCGCGGAATACTGGGTGCTGTTTGGCCTCGGCGCGACCATCGGCCCCATCCTCGCCGGCCATTTGGCCGATCGCACGGGTTTTGCCGCAGCGCTGCGGTTTGCCTTCCTTCTCGAGGCCGTCGCAGTCGCCATTCCCACCTTTGGTCTCGGGCAGGCTTGGCTCATCGCGTCAAGCCTGATCGTCGGCGCCTTCGTAACCGGTACGGTTCCCCTGATGCTCGGGAGGATCGCGGAATTGCTGCCGCACCATCCGGCGCAGCAGAAGGTCGCATGGAGCCTGGCAACCGTATTCTTTGCCCTGTTTCAGGCGGCCGCGGCTTATGGACTTTCCTTCATCTTCGCCCGAACCGGCGGAAACTACAGGGTCCTCTTCTTGATCGGAGCCGGCGCAATGGTTCTCGCTTTGGCGATCGACCTCACCATTGCGGTGTTGGTCCGCGCTCCTCAGGAGAATGCCCAAGGTCCCGACGCCTAACAATAGGAGAACATGGCATGACAAAGCTTTTGACTGAAATTACCGGCAGCGAAAACATGATGGGGAATGGTGGTGCACTCGATGCGCTCATCGGCTTTTATCGCGCCTTCAACGCCGGTGACCTGGAAGCACTGGCCGCCAACTGGGCCGATGGCGGCAAGCCAAGCATGGACAATCCGATCGGCGGCATCCGGCGTGGATGGCCGTCGATCCGTGAAGGCTATGCAAAGCTGTTTGGTGGAAAGGCGAAAGTCCAAGTCGCATTCCATGATTTTACCAGCCAGGGCGGTGATGACTGGCATCTGTTCGTTGGCCGGGAGCGGGGAAGTTGCGTCACCGCCGACAGGAATATCGAGCTTCGCATCCGCACGACACGCTGGTTCACCCGGATCGACGGCGTCTGGCGTCAGCTCCACCATCACGGCTCCATTGAGGAACCTGCCCTGCTTGCTGCCTATCAGGAAATCATCTTCGGTGAGCCATTGGAGCGACCGGCGTAGATATTGGCACGAGATTTTGGCCCTCTGCGCGCTACCTTGCCCACATGGCGCCAAAGTTTCACGCGAGTTGGGATTCATGAGGCATTTTCTGCTGCTGTTCGCCAGCCTGTCCATTCTCTGCCTGGGGTCTTTTGCACCGCCGGCACAGGCCGAGGGATTCGTTCGCGCCGATCATCATTGGATCGTCGACGGCAAGGGCAATCCCCTCATCCTGCGCGGTCTCGGCCTCGGCGGCTGGATGGTGCAGGAAGGCTATATGATGGGGCTTTCCAATCTGAAGGCGCAGCACATCATTCGCCGCCGCATTTCCGAAGTCATCGGCGAGAAAAGGACCGAGCAATTCTATCGATCTTGGCGCGAGAATGCGGTAACGAAAGCCGATATCGACGCGATGGCCAAATGGGGCTTCAACAGCGTACGCCTGCCGATGCACTGGAACCTGTTCATCGAGGACAAGCACGGCAAGAACACCTCCAAGAACATTGTCTGGAACGAGGAGGGCTTTCGGCGGATCGACCTTTTGATCCGCTGGCTGAAAGCCAATGACATGTACCTGATCCTCGACCTGCATGCGGCACCTGGCGGCCAGGGTCACGACATCGCCATTTCCGATCGCAATCCGAATAAGCCGTCGCTCTGGGATAGCGACGAAAACCAGGCAATGATGATCGCGCTGTGGAGCGAGATCGCCCGTCGCTACAGGGACGAGCCGACGATCGCGGGCTATGATCTGCTCAACGAGCCGAACTGGGGTTTTCAGGACAAGAAAGACAAGGGCGGCTGCCGCGAGACCGAAAACCGGCCGCTGCGTGACATCTATCAGCGCACCATCCGCGCCATCCGCGCGATCGACACCAACCATATGCTTATCATCGAGGGCAATTGCTGGGGCAATAACTATGCCGGCATATTGCCGATCGACGATCGCAATACGGCGCTCAGCTTCCACAAATACTGGACACCGACGACGCAGGAATCGATCGAACCCTTCCTGAAACTGCGCGAACAATATGACATGCCGCTCTGGAACGGCGAATCCGGCGAAAACAACAATGAGTGGTACGCGCGCGCCGTCGCATTGCAGGAAAAGAACGGCATCGGCTGGTCATGGTGGCCATTGAAGAAAATAGGCGCCGGCAATCCGCTGGAGATCGAGACGAATGCAAACTATCGCCGCCTGACCGCCTATCTCCGCGGCAAGGGCAAGAAACCTTCCGCCAAGAGCGCCTTTGCCGGCTTGATGCAGCTTGCGACCGACAGCCGCTATGACAGGAATATCCATCATCAAGCCGTGCTCGACGCCTTGATGGGACCTTCGCGCAAATCAGGCATTGCCAAGTAGGATCACGGTCGATCCATTGGCGCGAGATGCCCCATATCTCCCGGAATCCAGCTATCCCATTGCATGCCTGATGGTCTTCGAGAGACGCAGGAGAAACGGAGGCCGGGATGAGGCCACAAGCTTCCACAAGAGGATGGTCTTTGCCATATCCCGAGGCAGGACACCGATCGAAAGAAACCATCCGGCCAGCATCAGGCGACGCTTTCGCGACGCATTCATCTTGAGACTGGCAACCGCGCCGGCCACGGCAAGAGAGAGCCTGGAATCATTCGCAACAGGATGTTGGTCCCTGTCGATGCAAAGCGATGCCAGACGCTCCTCCAGATGGACGGGATCGCGCAGGCCGGCATCATCGGGCATGTCCAATCCGATCTCCGTTGCCTGATCCGACAGGGCCTCCAACCGGCGGAAATCATGCGCTATGCGCCAGCGTGCGCGCTGACCGAGCTTTTCGGCAAAGACGGAATGATTGGCGCCATGTATGCGATAGGCGCCGAGGCAATCTTCGATGGAGGTCACTTCGCCATGGAGCGGCGCAACCGTGGCAAGATATCCATCGGCGCCCTGGCGAAACTCCGGTTCCGGGACCGGCATGACCTTGTCCAGCACCGAACGCTTGAACGCAAGACCGCTGGTGACCGTCGTCTGATAGCGGCCTTTCCGCAGTAACTCCGGAGTGACATCGCCGGAATCGAAGGGCAGTTCTACCGGCGGAAATACATCCTTTACATGCATCTGTTCATCAACGATATGCAGCCTGAACTGCACCTGGGCTGTCTTCTCTTCAAAGGCTTCAACAACCTCTGATACAGCATTCGGATAGAGATAATCATCCGCATCGAGAAACAGCACGATCTCGCCGTGGCTGGATGCGAAGCCGGTGTTGAATGCTGCAGCATGTCCACCGTTCACCTCACGCAGACATGTCTTTATTCGAGAGCCATAGGAGGCGATGACGTCAACCGTCGCATCCGTCGATGCATCATCGACTACAATGACCTCGGCATCGTCGTAATCCTGATCCAACGCGCTGTCGATACTGCGCCTCAGAAAATGCGCGTAGTTGTAGTTCGCAATGACGATGGAGACGGGAGTGCGGTCTTGGATGGAATACATCGCATTGAACCTCGCAGATCTGCTTTGGTCGCGGCGAACCTTCTCATTCAGGTCCTAATGAATGACGTCGATACTGGCCGGGATAGATCCTGACGCATAAGTGGTATTACGTGATATCCTATGCAGCCGATGCTTGGATCCTGTTGATCCGTCTTGCCTTTCCGAGCCTCACCAGTTTTATGGCTTTTGAATGACCGGCCGGCACGATGTGAATGCCGGCCACGCTATTCATTCGATAGATTCTTACTTCACTTGATAACGTCGAGCTGCGGTAGAGCGCGAAAGATTAGGCTTCAAGGCCTGCCGTGCATCTTCATAAGCCTTCTGCAAATCGACGTCTTCGAGAGCAGGGATCGTCGCAAGCTCGCCCCGATCAAAGCCAACCAGCGCTGCATCGACCATATCCTCGGTCGACATGACGATCTCCGATGGCAGATGTTCGACGGGGACACCGGCGACCGCCCAGAATTCCGTTGCAGTCGCGCCGGGCAGAACTGCCTGTACGCGAATATTCTTATCCGCCAGCTCATGCTTGAGGGACTGGCTGAAGGCAAGGACGAAGGCTTTCGTGCCGCCATAAACGCCATTCAGCAATTCCGGTGCGATTGCGACGATCGACGCAATATTGATGAGGGAGCCGCCACCACGCTGAACAAAGCCTGGCACCGCTGCATAGGTCAGCCGCATGAGCGCCGTGACATTCAGATCGATCATCTGCTGCATCTTGTCGACATCGGCCTCCAGCAAAGGTGCCGCCCCGCCAAAGCCGGCATTATTGACGAGAAGCGTAATCGCTTCATCCGTCTTCAGCACATGCTCGATACGCCGCAGCCCATTCGCCGAGCCGAGATCTGCGGCGATCACTTCGACCTTGCATCCCGTCTCTGTACGCAGCCGATCCGCAATCGCCGAAAGCCGGTCTTCATTGCGCGCCACCAGAATAAGGTCGTAGCCCCGGTGGGCGAGCCGGTGCGCATAGACGGCGCCAATGCCCGAAGAAGCGCCCGTTACCAATGCCTTGCCCGATGAATTTGTCATTGTTTCCATTCCTTGTCCTGCGGCGTCACTATTCCGCTGCAATAACAATACGCGCGGATGCCGATGACCTAAATGTCATATTCACCACGTTTTCAGACATTTCAGAACGGTAAATAATGGCTCGAATCGTAGAAAATTGATGCCGTTCGCGACCGATAAATGCTATAAGCACCTTTTCCAGCCGTGAGCTTTGCCATGCATTCCATCGGATTTCTCGTCTTCCCCGGCTTTCAGGTCATGGGATTTACCGCAGTGACCGCCTTCGAGGTTGCAAATCTGGCGAGCGAGAGGGAGCTCTATCGTGTAACGCTGCTATCGGAAACAGGAGGGCCTGTACGCTCATCGGCGGGGTTCTGTGTCGAAACGGAGGCATTTGGCGACGCTGCCTTTGATTCTCTTTTCATAGGCGCGGCGACGGAAGTTTCATCGACATCTCCGGCGATCCTCGACTATATCCGTCGGGCAGCAAAATCCGCCCGGCGCGTCGCGGCTCCATGCACCGGCGCCTTTGCTCTGGCTGAAGCCGGCCTGCTCGATGGTCGCCGCGCAACGACACATTGGGTCTTTGCGCGAGAGCTGCGGGATCGCTTCCCCGCGCTGAAGGTCGATGAAGACAAAATCTTCATCATCGATGGGTCCATCTGGACATCGGCGGGCATGACCGCCACCATCGACCTCGCCCTTGCGATGATCGAGAAGGATCACGGCGAGGAGCTGGCACGAGCAGTGGCCCGAAAGCTCGTCGTCTATCACCGCCGCGCCGGCGGGCAATCGCAATTTTCCACGCTTCTCGAGCTGGAGCCGAAGTCCGACCGTGTTCAACGCGCGCTCGACTTTGCCGGACGAAATCTGCGCAAAATCGTATCGGTCGAGGAGCTGGCAGAGGCGGCAAGCCTCAGCCCGCGCCAGTTCAACCGCGTCTTCCGCAGCGAGACCGGCCAATCCCCCGCCAAGGCGATCGAGAACATGCGGGTGGAGGCTGCGAGATTGATGATCGAAGACGGCCGCCATTCGATGGACGAAATCGCCACCGAAGTCGGCTTTGCCGATCGCGAGCGCATGCGTCGCGCATTCCTGCGCGTGCTGGGCCAGCCGCCGCAGACGATCCGCCGCAACGTACGCGCTTTCGGGTAGATGTAGCCGGCGAAGAACGAAGTCGCGGCCGCCATCAAGGCCCATAGCGAGAAGAGGTGAGATCGACCGAAAGGGGCGGCTTGTACCCGCTCCTTTCGGATTGCTGCACGGCATGGAATGAACCTTCTCCGAGCGGAGCGTCATTGCCCACTCGCCACGATCGCTCAGTTCAAGGAGAAGTCCTGCTCAACACATTTGGCCGTAGCGATCTTATGCCGCTGCCTCGAAGCATTCACTACAACGATTGCTGCATGGTCTGTCGGCCACATCACCGACCATCGGCAGGTTGATCCGATGCGCTAGGAGCTCCAATCAATATGTCAGCACCAATAGCCGCATAGTCCCTCATTGAGCGCGCGTCTCTCTTCCGGTTCAGTTTAACTCCTGGGGCCGGCAATGTCGAAGATACATCCGCCATGATGCTTGTTCGATGGCGCAACTACACACCCTCGATGACATCAGCATATCTCAGGCAAGAAAAAGCCCGCATGAAGCGGGCTTCTTAGTCTTATTCTGCTGCGCCTGCAGCTTTCGTCTTGCGCGTGCGCTTCGGCTTTGCTGCCTCTGCAGCAGCCGGTGCGGGAGCGGCAACCGAAGCGGCCTTTGTCCGGGTAGCTTTGGGTGCCGCAGCTTTTGGTGCTGCCTTGGTAGCAGCAGGCTTGGCGGCGGCCGACTTTACCGTTGCCGCGGGCTTGGCAGCCTTCGCCTTCGTCTTCGAAGCCGTTGCCTTGCCTCCAGTCTTTGCCGCGTTCAGGAGTGCGACGCGACGTTGGCGGTTCTGCTCGAGAGCCTGCTGGAAGCCGACATCATTCTCCGCATGAAAGGCCAGATCATCGAGAAACTCAGCCACGTCCTTGACCGTGTCGACAACGACGTAGCTCAATCCACGACCGGCATTGATGGAGTCGCGGCCGACCGTCACGCCAAAGCCACCGGGGACACGCTGGAACCAAGTAGAGCGCCACTTCTTGAAGCCTGCAGCGTCTCGCTCGTACTCCTCCAGATATGCCTTCTGTTCCGCTACTCGAGCACGAAATGTATCGACAACATTGCGTGCGCCAGCCTTCGGCTTATCAGCCTTTTTTGAAGTCCATTTCTCAAGAAAGTTTGCCATTGATCCGATCTCTTCAGGTTAGCGTTCTTTGTCAAGCCGCCGTTGCTTAGGAAGCGATGACGAAGCTCCTCCGCATGGATGCCCGCATATATGTAAAGGATAGATGTATAATGGCAACATAATACGTCATTATTGTCGACAATCTGGCCTTTGCAGCCGCCTTTGGAGAGCAAAGACGCTCAATTTTCGCAAATTTTCCGACCCGATTGGCCATTTCCGGACATGATCTGAAAACTTCGGCAAGGCGTGCTGCGGTGCATCCTTGCTTGGAAATGCTCTATGGCGATGCACAAACCTTGCGGGCGTGTCGAGGGGTAGTTGATGCCGTCTCTGGCTCTTGCCGCCACTTTGTTGTCCGGCAAACTCCTATGCATTCGCCTCTACGAGACCGAGGCCCGAGATAGCAACCTCTGCGCTCGGTCCGTATGCACCTCGGGATCACTCCATGATCCTGTGAGTTTTTCCTCTCTACACTGCCTTCGTCAGCTCGCCATACGGATCCAGCACGAACTTCGTTGCAGCACCTCGATTGAAATTCTCATATCCTTGTGCAGCATCTTCGAGCGAAATGATCCTGGAGTTGACAATATCTGCAATCGGCAGCCTGTCCTGCAGGATCGCCTGCTTGAGCTGGCGATTGTATTTCAACACCGGCGTCTGTCCCGTATGAAAGGATAGTACCTTTGCCTTGCCGAGACCGAAGCGCAGAGACAGGCTGCCCTGTTTCGCGGCACTGTCTACGGCACCGGGATCTTTCGTTACATACAGTCGGGGAATACCGATCGAACCGGCGGCTCCTGTCGTCTCCATCATTTGATTGAGCATGATCACCGGCTGCTCGCCGCTGAATGACCAGGCACCTCGGAGCCGACTGCATCGATCGCACTATCCACCTTATGGGTGCCGATGACTTCAGCGATCATATCGCCCAGACGATCGCTCCTGGAAAGATCGATGGTTCGAAGCCAACCTTGCATGTGCAGGGCGATCCTTGTCGAGCCTGACCGACGCTGTCCGCGCCGGTCAGGTCCGGAAATTATCAGACCGCCCGCTTCAACGCATCGCCAAGCATGGAGACGATCGTTTCGATCTCTGCGCGCTCGATGATGAGTGGCGGAGAAAGAGCGATAATATCGCCGGTTACGCGGATCAACAGGCCCTTCTGGAAGCAATCGACGAAGACGTCGTAGGCCCGCGTGCCCGGGGCGCCATCACGCGGCGCGAGTTCTACAGCGCCGACTAGGCCGAGATTGCGGATATCGACTACATGCGGCAGGCTCTTCAGTGAATGCAGCGCATTCTGCCAGTCCTCGGCCAGTTCGGCTGCACGCGTCAGCAGACCTTCCTCCTCGTAGATTTCCATGGTCGCAAGCCCCGCGGCGCAGGCGACCGGATGGCCGGAATAGGTATAGCCGTGGAAGAGCTCGATCTGGTTTTCCGGGCCGGTCATCAGGCCATCATAGATCTTGCGGCTGGCAAAAACGGCGCCCATCGGTATCGTGCCGTTGGTGATGCCTTTTGCCGTCGTGACAAGATCGGGAACAACGCCGAAATATTCGGTTGCAAACGGGGTGCCCAAGCGGCCGAAGCCGGTGATCACTTCATCGAAAATCAGCAGGATGCCATATTTGTCGGCGATGGCGCGCAGCCGCTCCAGATAGCCCTTCGGCGGCAGAACGACGCCGGCAGAACCGGACATCGGCTCGACGATGACGGCGGCGATCGTTTCAGCCCCGTGCAACGCGACCAGCCGTTCGAGGTCTTCCGCAAGCTCGATGCCATGGGCCGGCAGGCCCTTGCTGAAGGCATTGCGCTCGATATCGAGAGTGTGACGCATGTGATCGGCAGGGATCTGCGGGAAGACGCGGCGGTTGTTGACGAGGCCGCCGACGGAAATTCCACCGAAGCCGACGCCGTGATAGCCCTTTTCGCGGCCGATGATGCGGGTGCGCGTGCCCTGGCCGATAGCGCGCTGATAAGCGATGGCGATCTTCAGCGCGGTGTCGACCGACTCGGATCCGGAGCCTGTGAAGAAGACGCGGTCGAGCCCGGCCTCCGGACCGCCCGGCGCATGCGCAGCGAGCTTTGCCGCAAAGTCGAAGGCGATCGGGTGGCCCATCTGGAAGGTCGGCGCATAGTCCATGGTGGAGAGCTGGCGCTCGACCGCCTGTGCGATCTTCCTGCGGCCATGGCCGGCATTGACGCACCAGAGGCCTGCCGTCCCATCAAGCACCTTCTTGCCGTCGACATCGGTGTAATACATGCCGTCGGCGGCTGCGAGCAGACGCGGAGCCGCCTTGAACTGCCGGTTTGCCGTGAACGGCATCCAGAAATTTTCGAGAACAGGGGTGTTGGAATGCGTGATCTTGTCCATGGTCGCCTCCATTGCATTATCCCTGACATCAGCGATTTTCCTGTTTCGAACAAGACCTTTTCTTGCTGAATTTAACCCATTGATTTTGCTTATATCACATGAGATGTTTTCGATATTTCGAACATCTGAAACCCGAGACCGTCATGTCCGTCGATATCGGCAATCGCCTGCGTCATCTGCGCCTTGCGCACAATCTTTCTCAACGCGAACTCGCCAAGCGCGCGGGCGTTACCAATTCGACGGTCTCGCTGATCGAATCCAATTCGGCTAATCCATCCGTCGGTGCGCTGAAACGCATCCTCGACGGCATCCCGATCGGCCTTGCCGAATTCTTCGCCTTCGAACCGGAAGCACCGAAAAAGGCTTTCTACGCGGCTGAGGAGTTGGTCGAAATCGGCAAAGGCCCGATTTCCTATCGGCAGATCGGCGAAAACCTCTTCGGCCGCAGCCTTCAGATCTTGAAGGAGTGCTATCAGCCGGGCGCCGATACCGGCAAGGTACCACTGGTGCACGAGGGAGAGGAAGGCGGCATCGTGCTCACCGGCCGCCTGGAGGTGACGGTGGATGACGAACGCCGCATTCTCGGCCCAGGCGATGCCTACTACTTCGAAAGTCGCCGCCCGCATCGCTTCCGCTGTGTCGGGCCATATCCCTGTGAAGTCATCAGCGCCTGCACGCCGCCCAGCTTCTAGTGGACGGGTAGGCCGGATGGCCTGCGCTTACCATCGGCATCGATCACGACGTCGGCTACGAACGCCCGCACCCTGTTCTTGTCCGCAGTACCGATCGTCCTGATGAGATTGGCGATGTCCAGGCGATCTGGATGGAGGAAGACAACATCGGCAGCCGAGGCCACGGATGGGTTCTCGCCATGACGATACGCTGTCGCGACCACGGGCTGTCCCTGCGGCGGGCGCGGCGTGATCGAAGGACCGAGAACTTGAAAGCCACTGCCCTTGAAATTGATGTAATGCAGCTTCGAGCCATCCAGAAAGCGCTGACTTTCCTTATCTCGAATGACCGCTCCATCTTCCCAGCTGTCCCATAACCCCCGCACGACATCGACGACATCAAGCGCGTCCTGACGCAAGGCGGCGCTTCCCGCTGCAGGAAAGCCATTGAGGGCGCCAATAGCTTGCCGGGCATGCACGGCCCTCGATCCATCATAATGCTGAACCAGAAAACCCGCCCTGCCCTCGCTTACGAAATCCAGCGTCGCGATGGCGGTCGAGACATGAAACGGCTCGAGGAAATTGACCGCTGCGCCGGGGATGATTCTGATATTGCTGCTGCTCGCGGCAAGCCAGTTTGCAAGCAGCACGGCATCCAGCCCGTCGCCGTCAAGACGGGCAAAGCCGTCTTCCAGCGTCACAAAATCGACCACCGTGTCGAAACGCGCAACAAGCGCCCGCCAGAATTTCTTCTGAGCGTCGCGCGAATTGCGGTTTGCGCGGCAACATCTAATCCGATGCCGACCCTGAGACCATTTGGATGCGTCATGTGAAGTCCTGTTTCGCGATATTGTGGAACTCGAAGGCAGATCCGATTTCTTGTCAGGATCTGCCGATAGCCATCGGAGACGCCATGCCCGTCACGCAGCGGAGGTTTCGTGAGCCGCCAGGCGGGCGATAATCTGCTGCTCCTGCCCGGCCTTGAGCGCAGTCACGCGCGCCGTAGCCTCCTCAAAGGAGGCGGCAGGCGGATAGATCGGTGTCAGACCGGGTGCTCCCGCCTTTTTACCGATATGCTTTTCGAACGGCAGGGAGCGATAGAGGCTCGGGTCGACGGTCGGGTCGAAAAGAGGGCGATAACCGAGCGACAGATAGAAGGCCACGGCCTCCGGTTGGCGAAAGCCGGTGCTAAGGTAGGCCCTGTTATAGCCGAGTTGCCCGGCACTCTCCTCGAGCGCGATCATGATGCGGCGTGCCAGTCCCTGACGCCGGAGATCCGGATGCGCCCATATCCGCTTGAACTCAGCGGTTTCGTCGTCGTGGCTCATAAAGGCGCCGCCGGCAATGGTCTGACCGTCGCGCTGCAGCAGGAGAAAATCGCCAAGCGGCGGGGCGAACAGCGCACTCGGATAACGCATGATTTCCGCTCGCGCGCCGCCCGGGCGGCTGACGGCGCCATATCTGCTATCATACTCGCTGGCAAGACCATCGATCAGCGGTTCCGCCGCCGGGTCCAGCAATGACGACCGGACTATGATATCGTTCATGCATATGCCTCCAAACAATGTTCTGAAGGCTGCCCGGGATCGATCGTGAGGATCGCCGATCTTGCCGACCACTCTGCAAACTCCGCTCAGCGCTTCGCAGGCAGAGCATGCATGATCGATGGTGCGCTTCGCACGGCACGATCTTTCATTGTGCGGTCGATGATTGAAACATCGTTGCCCGATTCTTTTGTCTATTAAAATTATAGATTATATTGTCAAATTTATGCAACCAAAGAGCCGCACAAGCGCACCAGCTCACCGCCCTGTTTCGCGGCATACAAGAGAACATCGGGAGATCGAGCCACAGACGCCTGGATATTCGCGACCCGTTTATTCGCACCAAACCTAGTCAGCAGAAGATTGCTCCGCACCTCGAAAATGAAGTAACCGATGAAGAATAGCGATGCCCAGGAACGTAGGCATATTCGCTCTGAATGAAATGAGTTAGTGGCTCTCGCGCGGAACCTTGGCGCCGCGTCCGCCGACCAGGAAATCTAGGTCGGCGCCGGTATTGGCCTGCATGACCGTTCGAACGTAAAGGCCTTGGTATCCTGAGGTCATTTCCGGCACCGGTTCCTTCCAGGCCACGCGCCGCCGTGCAAGCTCATGGTCCGGAACGTCGAGAACCAATGTGCGGGCCTCGACGTCGAGTGCGATGAAATCCCCTTGCTCGACGAGTGCCAGCGGACCGCCGGCGGCGGCTTCCGGCGATACATGCAGCACCACGGTTCCGTAGGCCGTGCCGCTCATGCGGCCATCGGAAACGCGCACCATGTCGCGTACGCCTTTCTCCAGCAGTTTGCTTGGCAAAGCCATGTTGCCGACCTCGGCCATGCCGGGATAGCCGCGCGGACCGGCCCCCTTCAGCACGAGAACGGAATTCTCATCGACATCGAGGTTCGGATCGTCGATCCTGGCATGGAAATCCTCGATAGTCTCGAAGACGACGGCGCGGCCGCGATGACGCATCAGATGCGGCGATGCGGCCGATGGTTTGAGCACCGCCCCATCAGGCGCAAGATTGCCCTTGAGGACGGCAATTCCCCCGCTGTCGACGAGCGGATTTGACCGGCTGCGGATGACGTCCGGATTGCGGTTGACGACATCGGCAATATTATCTCCGACGCTCCCCCCCGATACGGTGAGTGCATCGAGATGGAGGAGGTCGGAAATTTCCTTCATCACGGCGGGAATGCCGCCGGCATAACAGAAATCCTCCATGAGGTATTTGCCCGACGGCATGAGGTCGACGATCGTCGGCACGTCGCGCCCGAGCCTGTCCCAATCCTCCAGTGACAGGTCGACGCCGATACGCCCGGCGATGGCGAGCAGATGAACGACGGCATTGGTCGATCCGCCGATCGCGCCATTGATCTTGATGGCATTCTCGAACGCCTGCCTCGTGAGAACCTTCGAAAGCCGCATATCTTCCTTGACCATCGCGACGGCGCGGCGCCCGGTCATCCGGGCAAGCCGCGCCCGTCGGGCATCGACGGCAGGCCATGCCGCATTGGTCGGCAGGGCAACGCCGAGGGCTTCGACCATCGACGCCATGGTCGAGGCCGTTCCCATTGTCATGCAGTGGCCGGGCGAGCGTGACATGGCACTTTCCGCATCCATGAACTCCTGCCGGCTCATGGTGCCTGCCCTCACTTCCTCGGAGAATTTCCAGACGTCCGTGCCGGAGCCGATCGGCTTGCCGCGAAAATTACCATTCAACATCGGCCCGCCTGAAATGACGATCGTCGGCAGATCGCAGCTTGCCGCACCCATCAGCAGCGATGGTGTGGTCTTGTCGCAGCCGGCCATCAGGATGACGCCGTCCATGGGATTGCCGCGGATCGCCTCTTCGACATCCATGGAAGCGAGATTCCTGAAGAGCATCGCAGTCGGCCGCAGATTGGACTCGCCGCAGGAGAAGACCGGAAATTCAAGCGGCAATCCGCCGGCTTCCAGGACGCCGGCCTTGATATGCGTGACCAGTTCGCGGAAATGCGCGTTGCAGGGCGTAAATTCCGAAAACGTATTGCAGATGCCGATGACGGGGCGGCCGTCGAACACATCATCGGGCAGGCCACCATTCTTCATCCACGAGCGATGGATGAAGCCATCCTTGTCCACTCCGCTGAACCACGCCTGCGACCGCCGCTTTGGATCCTTGGTCATGATTGCCTCTTTTGTATTATAATTTATTTTTTTGTTATACAAATAAGCCATAGCGGTCAAGCGCGGTAGCGCTTGTGACCACAGGCTGAAGACGCTAGACATGTCTCGATTTTTGGGAAAGGCAGATGGCCGGAATGACTTCGGACGCCGATGATGCAAGCCTCGGCACCAACAAGAGATACCACGACGCGATCGTGCACGCGCTGGGTGAGCGGATCGTCGGTGGCGCACTTGCGGCCGGAGCCTCCATCGGAACGGAACAGGAGCTCTGCGATCATTTCGGGACATCGCGTACCGTCATCCGGGAAGCCATCAAGATCCTGTCGGCCAAGGGCCTTCTCGAAAGCCGCCCGAGAAGCGGCACCAGAGTGACCGATCACTCGGAATGGCTGCTGCTTGACCCGCAGGTCCTCGCATGGAGGCTCGGCGCGGAAAACGGCAGCGAGAGGGCACGTATCGATCTCTATGAACTCAGGCAATCCTTCGAGCCGGCCGCGGCGGAGCTTGCCGCCGCGCGTGCGACGCCGCAGACGCTACAGAAAATGAAACATGCCTTGCTCGGCATGACCCTCGCCTCGACCGCGGACGAAAAGATCGAGCACGATCTCGCATTTCACACCGCCATTTTGGCAGCGACCGGCAATGCCTTCTATCTGGCATTGGGGTCGCTGATCTCAGTGGGGCTGAAGCATGTGTTCAAGGCGGGGCTGCAACGGACTGCAAAGGAGGACGAACGCTGGATACGCCGTCACCAGAATGTCTATGAAGCCATTGCCGGCGCCGATGGTCCGGGCGCTGCCGAGCAGATGAAGAACCTCCTGCGCGAGGCGCTGGAGGTCCAGAAGCTGGAATTGCCGCAATCCGAAAATTAGAAGCAGATCGGCTTCAGAAAGATCCGAGCCTCTTAGCATGCAAGGCGACAAGTTCCTCGCCGAACGGTGTCGGACGCATGGCAGGCGCGCGATCGCGAACCGTGAGCCCCGCCCGCTCGGCAAACAGCCGCTTGCCGTAGCACATCAGGTGCTCGATCCCCTGCATGACGGCAACGGCGGATGGGAGCATGGCACGATAGATTTCCTCGGCACGGACCTCATTCCCAGCGCGAAAGGCGGTGTATGCGTCGACCGCATAGTCGATGAGATCGGGAGCGAGAATGTAGCCGGCACAGCCTGCCCGCAGCCCGTCAAGCAATTCCAGGCCACCTCGACCGTTGAAAACAGGCACGCCCTCGCCGATCGCCTTCATCAACGCCTTGATCTCGATGGCCGAGCCCTCCGCCTTCAACACCTTTACATTGGGATGGGCAGCGCGCAATGCCGCGAGATCCGGTCCCGTCAGGCCGCGTCCGAGAAAGGCAGGGGCATTCTGGATCGCCACCGGCAGGTTCGTCGCATCCACGACGCGGCCGAAGAAGCCAATATATTCGCCCACGCCGAAAGTGCCGACCGGTGGCGGCTGGAGGATCACCCAGTCAGCGCCAACGGCTTCGGCGTGCCGCACCTGCTCGACCTGCTCGGCAACCGAAGTGCCGAAGATGGTGAAGGCGAGCGGCAGGCGGCCGGCATTGTCCTCGGCAAGCCATTCCATCACGGTCCGGCGCTCGGCGGCCGTCAATTTGAAGACCTCCGTAGCAAGGCCGAGCGCGGCAAGCCCATGCACGCCTGCCGCCACGCAAATCTCGGTCTGCCGCTTCATCGCCGACCTGTCGAGCTTTTCCTCCTTATCGAAGAGCGCGTAGAGGATCGCATGAATACCGTGCAGTTTCTCAGGTTCGAACGCCATCTCGTTTCGCCTTATTGTTTAGAAAGCCGAAGGGCCGGCGCACCTTTGCGGGCGATTGCGATGCCGAGGAGGCCACCCGCGATCAAGGCGGCAGCCACCAGCGTCAGCGCCACATCATAGTTTCCGGTCGAATCCTTGATCCAGCCGATCACCGGCGGCAGGGCGAGGCCTGCGACATTCGCCAGTGCATTGATGAGCGCGATCGATACGGCCGCCGCAATCCCCGAGACGAACTCGGTGGTGACAGCCCAGAAGATCGGAATAACCGCCCAGTTGAGTGCCACCGAAAGGACGAGCAGCAAGTAGGACAGCCGTGGATCGCCGGCATGGGTCGCACCGAGAAGGCAGACACCGGCCAGGGCGAGCGGAAGCCCGAGATGAAACGCGCGCTCGCCGGTTCGATCGGAATGCCTGCCATTGAAGAACATGAAGGTACAGGCAGCCAGAAACGGCACCGCCGAAAGCAGGCTTACCGCCAGATTGCCGCCGCCGGACAGGCTCTTGACGATCAGCGGCATGAAAAGCGTGATGCCGATCGTCCCGAAGGCCTGAAGCAGCCAAAAGACGGCAAGCATCCAGACGCGAGTGTTGGAAAAGGCGGCACTCCAGGATGCATGATGCGGGACAGGCGCCTTCTCCTCCTCGGCGGCGATGGTTCGCTCGAGGCCATCCTGCTGCTTGGTCGTGAGCCATGTTGCGTCTCGCGGGCGATCGGGCAGGAACTTCAACACGACGAAGCCCAACAGGATGGCGGGAATGCCTTCGATCAGAAACACCCAGCGCCATCCCGATAGGCCGAGAATACCGTGCGCATTGAGCAGCAGGCCGGAGAGCGGCAAGCCGATGACCGATGCGAACGCTGCGCCGATATAGAAGAAGGACATGGCGTTCGCCCTGTCGCGCGACGGATACCATTTCGCGAGATAGTAGATGATGCCCGGCGTGAAGCCGGCCTCGGCCGCCCCGAGAAGGAGGCGCATTCCATAGAGCTGATAGGCGCTGGAAATGAATGCCATGCCGGCAGCAATGATGCCCCAGCTGATCATGATGCGGGCAATCCAGCGGCGTGCGCCGAACCGGGCCAGCAGCAGCTGCTCGGTATTTCGAAGACGATATAGGTCGCGAAGAATATGCCGGCCGCCAGCCCGTACATCTGGCTCGTCAGGCCCAGCTCCTCATTCATTCCGAGCGCGGCGACGGAGATATTCGACCGGTCGATGTAAGCGACGAGATAAAGCAGCATCAGGAACGGCAGGATGCGCAGATTGATGCGTCGGACCGCCTCCGCATTGGTATCGAAATTCATTTCCCCCTCCACGACACTCATCGGCACCCTACAAACATCATACCTTTAACATATGATGTTTGTAGGGTGCAACAAGCTATTTGCTTTTGTCACCGCATTCTGGTTGGTCTCGTTGGCGATGGAGGCGAAGGACCGACGCATGACGAAGACAAAGCCGAACAGGACGACAGCCCTCGTGGAGGCCCTCGGCATCCGCATCGCGTCCGGACAGATCCTCCCCGGCGCCTATCTTCCCTCGGAAGGCGAACTGGAGCAGGAATTTGGCGTCAGTCGCACGGTCGTACGTGAAGCGGCGAAGATATTGTCGGCCAAGGGTCTCGTGACCGTCAGGCAGCGCACGGGCACGCGAGTAGAGCCGCGAGAGCGATGGCAATGGCTCGATGGGGAATTGATCGCATGGCTGTCGCGCGGACGGATCTCGCACGATGAGCTTATGGCTTTTGCCGAGGCCCGCAAGATCATCGAGCCTGGGGCCGCCGCGCTGGCGGCATTGCGGGCAACCGATCTGGAACGTCAGGCGATCCTCGACATCTATCGCCGCATGGAACGGGACCAGAAGGACCCGATCGCAGCCGTCGCCGCCGACAAGGCCTTTCACATGTCGATCCTTGCAGCAACGCATAATCCGGTGCTGCAAAGCCTGCGCCAGGCGATCGAATCCATTCTCGATGCCGTTTTCCCGCATACGGTCGGTGCATTTGCGGCCAATCTCGAAAACCACGCCGCAGTTGCCGAGGCAATCGCCGCAGGCGACAGTATCGCCGCCAGACACGCGATGGAGGCTGTTCTCGACCAGACGTCAGGCTTCCTTGGGCACGCGCGGGAGCGGGCGGCATCATAGCCATCAAGATTTGCTCGCCAAAGCGAGGACTGTGAGGACATGGATGACGGGGGAAGGACCGGACCGCGAAAGGGGGTTCGCCCCTCGTAAACGGAACGCTCTCACGGCCGGTCCCATATTTCCTGCAGGCCAGGCCCGCAAGAGGCGGCGCTTTTGCGCGCCCATTGCGGCAATATATTGTCTAACGCTAAAAAATGGAGACCAGACAAAATAGCGCGATATCGGTTCCCATTATCGCCTCGTGCGTAGATAGTGCCCTCGGGCGCCGCCTGTCGTTATCTCTCATTCGGCAAGACACCTCATATGATGACCGCAAGATCGATCCATCGCTCCTCCATAGAGACAGCACGCCTCCGTCTGCGGCCGACATCGGCCGCAGATACGAAACGCGCATCCGAAATTCAGAGCGATTGGGCTGTGACGCGCATGCTGAGCAACGCCTCATACCCGCCGAACGAAAACGATATCAAAGATTGGTTTTCCAGCCATGAGCGCGAATGGGCCGAAGGCTCCGCCTATCGCTTCGCCATCGAACAAGGGGAAAGAATGATCGGTGTCGTCGATGTCGATGGCATTGTCGGCAGCGCGGGCAGTCTTGGATATTGGCTGGAAAGGCAAGCCTGGGGAAAGGGCTATGCCTTCGAGGCGGCGCAGGCACTGATCGGCTTCATCTTCCACGAAGTCGGTCTCTTCAGCCTCGAATCCGGTCACGCATCCGACAACCCGGCCTCTGGACGGGTGCTGACCAAACTTGGCTTCCGCCAAGTCGGCAGCAGGGAGCTTTTCTCGCGGGCGCGCAGCGAAACCATCGTTCAATGCTGCTATGTGCTCGAGCGACAAATACCGTGAACCCACAGCGCGGTGCTAAGCCGCAGTGTCCTTAGAGCTCGATTTCGTAGACCCGCTCATGCGTCGCGACGAAACCCTTGCCTTCCGGCGTCACCCAGCCACGAAACATTCCCGGCGTATTGTAGGGCGCGACGGCAATACCCTGAGCATCTATAGCCACCAGGCCGGCGCCGATCTGATGCGGCGCCAGATCGTGGTTGATCAACCCCTCGGTCGCGGTCGCGATATCCTGCTTCAGATAGGCCATGCGGGAGGCAATCTCGTGTCCAACCACATAGCGGATGAAGAACTCGCCCTTACCCGTTCCAGACACCGCGCAGACGCCGTCGCGTGCATAGGTGCCCGCACCGATGACCGGGCTGTCGCCCACGCGCCCGTCAGGCTTGTTGTTGTAGCCGCCCGTCGAGGTGGCGGCGGCAAGATGGCCGGCGGCATCGAGCGCCACCGCCCCGACCGTACCATGCTTTTCGTTCTCGGTTCCTTCGGTGCCGTCAGCGGCATGGCGCTTCATCGCCTCCAGCGCCTCGACCCGCTTCAGTGTAGTAAAATAGGATTGCGGCTCGATCTGCAGCCCCTTGGCTTCGGCAAAACGATCGGCAGCCGGGCCGGTCAGATAGACGGCACGGCCATCCTCCATCAATGCGCGGGCAGCCTTGATCGGGTTGCGGATCGCGCGAGAGGCGCTGATGGCGCCCGCCTCCAGCGTCGTCCCATCCATGATCGAGGCATCGAGCTCGTGCACGCCGTTTTCGTTGAGCGCTGCGCCATGGCCAGCGTTGAAATGCGGGCTGTCCTCCATGATCACGACAGCTGCCTCGACGGCATCGACCGCACTGTCACCGGCCTGCAACCGTGTATAGCCTGCACGCAAAGCGGCAGCTAGGTCGCGGAGCGCGCCCTCCCATTCCTCTGGCGTCATGCTGTCTTCGGGCATGACACCGCAGCCACCGTGAATAGCCAGCGCAATCTTCGTCATTTTCCACTCCGATCCGGCGCCGGTGCAACCTTTATGCCCAACACCGCTCTCCTCACCAACGCCCGATCACCCTGATCGGGACGCCATTTCAGTTGAAGGCGATATCGCCGATGACCCTTACTCTTACGCGGCGCGCTCCGCCGGGAAGATAGGCAATCGGAATATCCTCGACTTCGAGCGTCTTCACGCTTTCCTGGCTCGCACCGGAAGCAACGGCTGCATCCTGCGCCTCCGCTTCTGCCTTGGCGATGGCTTCGTCGCGGCTCAACCCCGAAAACACCTGGTCGACTTCGCCCGACACCTGCGCCATCGCGGCGCCGAGCGCATTGGCAACGCCTGCATTTTCGACACGCAGAACTTCGGAAGCTCCCGCGATCTTTTCCGGGATCAGGAAGGCGCCGCCGCCGACGGCGATCAGCGGTACGTCCTCTGCCGACGTCTTCATCTGGTCGAAGCTGTCCGTCACCATATCGCGGATTCGTTCAAGGCTTGCCTTAACGAAGGCCGGATCGAGATCGCGAACGCGATCCCTGTCTCCCATCTCGATCAGACCGGCGGCGACGGCGACGTCCGAGGTGGTCAGGGTGTTCCCGCCAAAGACGCGTGCCTCCGTCAGGATGCGATAGCCGACCGAACGCGGGCCGATCTTGCCAGTTTCCGGATCGATGATCGTTCCGCCGCCAAGGGCGATCGGCAGAAGATCGGGCATGCGGAATAGGGTGCGCACGCCGCCGATGTGGACGATATTGTTGGCCTCGCGCGGAAAGCCGCCGACGAGGCAGCCGATATCCGAAGTGGTACCGCCGACATCGACCACCATGGCGTCGCTCAAGCCGGTCAGGAAGGCGGCACCCCGCATCGAATTCGTCGGACCGGAGGCAAAGCTGTGAACCGGATTGGCGGCCGCGACATCTGCCAGCGCCACCGTACCGTCGTTCTGCGTCAGGTAAAAGGGTGCGGCAACACCTGCTTCGCGCAGCGCGTCCGAAAACGCCTGCACCGTGGTCCTGCCGAGCGACTGCAGCGCCGCATTGAGAAGTGCAACATTCTCGCGCTCGAGCAGACCGATCCGACCGAGAGTATGAGACAGCGTGATCCTCGCATCCGGGATCACCGACCGAACGATCTCAGCCGCCTTGACCTCGCATTCGGTGGTCAGCGGCGAGAAGGTCGCGGATATCGCGATCGACGTGATGCCGGCATCGCGGATCTGCATCGCGGCTTCGCGGATCTCGTCGGGGATCATCGGCACGAGCGGGCTGCCGTCATATTCATGACCGCCATGAACCATGAAGATGAGCGGATCGACTGCCGCGCGCAGGTCGTTTGGCCAATCGCACATCGGCGGCAGGGAAGCGCCGGTCGGGAGTGCAATGCGGATCGCAGCCACCCTTTCCAGTCGCGCCCGTTCGACAACCGCGTTGGTAAAGTGCGTGGTGCCGATCATGACGGCATCGATCGGCCGGCTGGACGCGCCGGCATGGCCGGCGACATGGCTCAAGGCCGACTTCACGCCTGACATGACGTCCTGCGTGGTGGGAACCTTGATGGAAGCGATGATCGTCTCACCGTCGATCAGAACGGCATCCGTATTAGTGCCGCCAACGTCAATACCGATGCGTTTCATGCGAATACCGATCTGAATTCAATGTCGTAACCGAAGGCACGAGGACCGACCGCAGCGATCCCGGCAGGCGAGGTCAGGAGTTCGGGTGCCGGAAGAGCCACCACGGTCACGCGCTGGCCGTAACGCACGGATTCCGTGCCGATGGCACTGCCGGAAATCGTGTCGAGCAGGCAAAGGAGATCCGGCGTCATTGCCACCGGCTCGCCATCGCGGAAAGCGACCGCCCATTCATTCTGGAAAGCGAGCTCCATTCGGGAGCCCTTGTCGGTGTCAATGCCCTCGATCACGGTTCGCCCACGAAGGAAGCCGCCTGTGGTTTCGCGCGCCACGTCGATCACCTTGCCGCGAAACAATTGCTTGCCGCCCTCATGATCGAGAACTGCCTTTACCGGATCGTCATGACGGGCACGCGCCTCGATGACGGCGCGGCCAAGCTCTGTAGCCTTCGTTATGGTGTAATGAATGCCCCATTCCTTCACCTCGCGGCCGGTGCGCGGCGCCTTGCAGGTGGCGGCAGTCGAGCCAACCTCCGTGCAGACCTTGCGCGAAATTCGCTCCATCCATTTCCAGGATGCGGCCTTCGTGACGATAACCTCATTCTCGCGTACGTCGACGAGGGAAAGCGGATACATTGGCAGATTGCCAATGGCGAAGGAGGTCATCTGCGCCTCGGGATAGGCGCGTCCCATCGCATCGGCATTGACGACCGGCCGGCCCAGCATCGCGGCGGCGAGAAAAGAGGAGAGCGCATTCGAACCACCGATCTCCACGCTCATGATCGCGCGAAAGGGCTTGCCGAGATAATCCTCCATGACCTCGACGGCGCGCGCCAGATGCACGGGATCGCTGAGACGCTCCTGCCCGACCAGCGGCGCGCCCATCTTCGAGACGACCGCAACCATATCGTCGTCATCGAGCGCCATCGGATCCATCACCTGCACGCGACGCCCCTCGGCATAGAGTCTTCGAAGGTTAAGAGTCGAGATATAGGGATTGCCACCGCCGCCGGTTCCCAGAATCCAGGCTCCCGTTGCGAGCGGCTCGATATTGTCTTCGGAAAATTCCTGAAGCATGTTTCACCTTCGGCAGTAGCTCCCCCGACCCCGAATGGGGCCGGGTCTATGTCATGTGCAGGCGAAGGTCAGTTCGCCTTGCAGTCCCAATGAAAGTTCGAGAAGTTCAGATCCCAGCTCTGCATGGGAATGAACTCATAGCCCTGAAGGCACTTGTTCGCCGCATAGCGCCGGTTTGGCGACACCGCCCATACGTCGGGTTGCAGCTCGGCGAGCTTGACCTGCAGCTCCTTGTAGGTCGCGTTCTGCTCCTTGATATCGGTGGTCGACCTCGCCTTGTCGATCAGCGCATCGACCTCGGGATTCTGCAGCCATTCCATCGACATCCACGTGCCGGAAGCCTTGGAATGATACTGATTATAAAAAATCGCATCCGGCGACGGGTAGTTGGGCGAGATGTTGACCTGTGTCGAGGCCGGCGTGGTCTCGGGTTTGGAGGAGAGCTCGACGATGCGGTTCCAAGGCTCGGGCTTGATGTCGAGCGTGATGCCGATCTGTTCGAGATTGGCCTGCATCAGCAGCGCCACTTCGGATTCGAAAGCGAGCGAGGCGACATAGCTGTTAACCAGCGTGATCTTCTGACCGGCATATTTGGATTTGGCGAGCTCTTCCTTCGCCTTTTCGAGGTCGAAGACGCCGGGCTGGATATCGTCGTTGTGCGCATCCTTGAACACGGTCGAGAGCGGGCCGGTCATGTCGAAGCCCGGATAGATCGCTTCCTGAATGGTCTTGTAGTCGGTGGCATAGGCGATTGCCCGGCGCACATGCACGTCGTCGGTCGGATAGACCTTGCTGTTCAGCTTGATGACGAAGCCGCCGGCCGTCGTCGACTGGAGCAGCTTGTAGCCCGGCATCTTGCCGATGGTTTCATAGGTGTCGTTGCCGAGACCATGCGAAGAAAGTCCGAGCTCACCCTTTTCGGCAAGCGCCTTGACGGTGGCGTCGTCGCTCGTCTGGACGAAGCGCACCTCGTCGATCGGCGTTCCCTTGGTCCAGCCTAGGAAGTAATCGGGATTGCGCGCGATCACCATATCGGCGGAACGATTGTAGCTAACAAGCTTGTAGGGACCCGAGCCGGCCGAATGCTCGCCCACATAGGCTTCGCCCCATTTGTCGTCCGGCTTGGAATTGGCTTCGATCAGCTTCTCGTTCAGCGCCATCATCAGCGGCGTCACGGCCATGAACGGCGAGAACTGGCGATCGAGCCTGACGACGACGGTCTTGTCATCGGACGCGGTGACATTGTCGGGCTGCACGAGGCCGACGACGAGGTTCGATGGCCCCTTATTGATGCCGATCAGGCGCCGGATAGACCAGACGAAGTCGGAGGCCTTGACCGGCGTGCCATCCTGGAACTTGGCGTCATCGCGAATATGGAAGGTGTAGGTCAGCCCATCCTGGGAGATATCCCAGGATTTTGCCAGATGGGGCACGATCTCGCCCGAAGGGCTGACGGTCGTCAGCGCGTCATACATGTTCACGATCGCCATATAGCCTGTGTAGTCTGTGACCTTGGCCGGATCGAGCGAGCTGAAAATCTGCATCGTGTTGACGGCAATCGACACCTTGTCGGCCGCCGATGCAGCAACCGAAGTTAGCGGCAACGCCAAGGCGCTCGCAAGCAGAAGCGTGGAAAGACGCAGATTTCTGGAACCCATCTTCATTCTAGTTCTCCTCTTTGATGCGGGAACTGCCCCGCTTATGGTTAGGCTGCCTTCCGGCCCGGAGCCGGCAGCGGCGAATAGGTGATGTCCGGATAGCCGAAGGCGGCAGGACCGACGACCTCAAGCGCGCGAACGCTGCGCAGCAGCTCGTGGCAGGGAATGGCGACGACGGCGACGCGCTGGCCGTAGCGCAGCATTTCGGTTGTGATCGGATAGCCGGTATCGACATCGAGCAGCACGATCAGATCCGGCACGCAAACCTCGATCACGTCATCGCGGCGGAAGACCAGAAATTCGTTCTGGATCGCCACGTTCGCTGTCTGGCCGTTGCAATCATCGAAGCCGGCGAGCTCCATGTCGCCGACGACGAAGCCGCCGCGCAGATGGCGTTTGAGATCAGTGATCTTGCCGTTGAACACCCGCCGTCCGCCTTCCAGCGCGCAGACGGCAGCAATGGGATCTTCCTGCGCCTTGCGGGCACGGATCACGGCTTCGCCCAGCGCGATCGCCTTGGTGAAGCTTTTTGGAATACCATACTGATGGACATAGTGAGCCTGCATCGGCGCCGTCGCCAGCATGGCGCCGCCGCCCTGCGCGACCACGCAAGCGCGCGCCATGCGCTCATGCCAGACTTCCGATACGGCATGGCTGAAAATCACCGCATTGCCATGCAGGTCGCACATGACGGAAGGCGTCGAGCTGTGACCATAGATCGAAAAGGTCGTCATCTGCATTTCGGGGAATGCCCGACCCATGCCGTCGCAATCGAGGATGGGAAGACCGCCGAGAGCCGCCGTCACAAGCGGGTTCATCGAATTCGCGCCGCCGATCTCCTCGCAGACGATCGCATCGATCGGCGTGCGGATGAGTTCTTCCATGGCACGCAGGCAGCGCAGCCCTTCGCGTCCCTCACGGATGCGTTCGACGCCGACGACCGGTGCGCCGATACCGCCGATCGACATGCAGAGCGCGTCCGTTTCGATGGCGTCGGTCGCCAGAACCTTCATCTCGTAACCGGCCTTCATCGCCTCCAGAGCCAGAAGCTTGCCCTGGTAGGGATTACCGCCGCCGCCGGTGCCTAGGATGCCCGCTCCGATTTCCAAAGCATCGAGATCCTCTGATGTCAGCCGGCGCAGAGCGGCATCATCATATTTCTGCTTGCGCGTCTCAGGCATTATGGCCTCCCATTTCACCGACGACTTTGACGTGAATGCGCGTGGCGTTGCCTGGCAGATAGGCAAGAGGCGTATCCTCGCGCTCGATAACTTCCAGGGTTTCCGCGAGAGCGCCGGCTGCGATCGCCTTTTCGCGCGCCTCCGCTTCGGCTTCCGCAAGCGCGCTCTCGCGCGTGCGGCCATTGACGAGCGAGAAGACGCGATCCGTTTCGCCGCTGATCTGGGCGATGGCGGCGCCGACCGCGTTTGCGACGGCAAAATTCTCAGGCATGATCACTTCGAGATCGCCGATACGGTCGGGCATGAGAATTGAACCGCCACCAACAGCGATGACCGGCACCGGCGTCGAGGAAATTCGACTGCGTTCGACGCAGGCTTCGAGCATGGCGTTGATCTTTGCCACGGCCGCATCGATCAGACCCTTGTCGAGATTGGCAACCAAGGCGCAGTCACCGACGTCGGCCTTGCCGGAGGCAACCGCGATATCGGTTGCGGTCAGTATCGATCCGCCGAAGCAGAGCGCCTCCTTGCGCACCCGATAGCCGACCGACTTCGGTCCGATTGTAATGCCCGCTTCACCCCTGACGACGAGCGAACCGCCGCCGAGACCGATCGAAAAGACATCGGGCATGCGGAAATTGGTGCGAACCTCGCCGATATCGACGGTCGTGGAAGCCTGGCGTGGAAAACCGTGCGAGAGAGCCCCGACATCCGAAGTCGTGCCGCCGACATCGACGACGACGGCGTCCTTGAGCCCGGTCAGAAACGCGGCGCCGCGCATGGAATTGGTCGGGCCAGAGGCAAAGGTCAGCACCGGAAAGGCACGCACGACATCGGCGGCCATCAGTGTACCGTCGTTCTGGGTGATGTAGAACGGGCATGGTATACCAGCCGCCGCTAGCGCCTTGCCGAAGGCTGCAACGGTGCGATCCGCCAGCGACAGCAGGCTCGCATTCATGATCGCCGCACTTTCCCGCGCCAGCAGGCCGTGACGGCCGATGTCCTTCGACATCACCACAGGCAGGCCGGGGCAATGCTGCTGCAGGATTTCCTTGGCCCGCACCTCCATGGCATCGTTGATGCCGCTGAAGACGCAGGTCACGGCGGCAGCCTTTAAACCCTTTGCACGGATTTCACCTGCGATGCGCACGATGGCGTCTTCATCGAGCGGCGAAAGCTCGCGCCCATCGAACTCGTAGCCGCCTTTGACCTGATAGCCGTGATTGCCGACGATCTCGCGCAGATCGTCGGGCCAATCGACCATCGGCGGCAGACCGGCGCCGGACGGCAGGCTCAAGCGGATGGCTGCGACCTCATCCATGTGGCGGCGCTCGATGACCGCATTGGTGAAATGCGTCGTGCCGATCATGACGGCGGCAATACGGGCCCGATCGATGCCCGAGGCATCGATAACCTTCTCCAGCGCCTCGATCACGCCCGAAGTCACATCTTCGGTCGTCGAGGCCTTGACCCCAGCAAGAACGGTCTTTCCCTCCAGGACGACGGCATCCGTATTGGTGCCGCCGACGTCAATTCCAACGCGATACACGTCAGGCTCCTCTTCGATCAATCTGTGGTTTTGACGAGGAAGCGCATGCGCTCCTCCTCGGTCACGACGGGCTTCAGGCGTTCCTCTTCGTCGGTAACGACGGGGATCGCCGCGATCAGCGCGCGCGTGTATGGATGATTGGGGGCGGCGAAGACCTCTGGCGTCGGCCCTTCCTCGACGATCTCGCCGCGCAGCATGATGGCGATGCGCGAGCAGAAATTGCGCATCAGCGAAAGGTCATGCGAGATCATCAGATAGGTGAGACCCAGTTCCTCGCGCAGCTGCAGCAATAGCTCGATCACGGTTTTCTGCACCGACACGTCGAGCGCCGCAGTCGGTTCGTCGAGGATCAGGATCTTCGGCTCGGCCGCGAGCGCGCGCGCAATCGCCACACGCTGCTTCTGACCGCCGGAAAGCTCGTGCGGATACTTTGCCAGATAGGATTGCGGCAGCCGCACGAGATCCATCAGTTGCTTCATCCGTGCCTCGCGGGCCGGCCCATCCATACCTATGGATCTTAGGGGCAAGGCAAGAGTCTCCTGGACATTGCGCTTCGGATTGAGCGATGTGCCGGGGTTCTGGTAGACGATCTGCGTCAGCCGCCTGCCACGCCCTGGTGCCGGCGCATCGATGGTGACGCTGCCTGAGGTCGGACGTGACAGGCCCATGATGATGCGTGCAACCGAGGTCTTGCCCGAACCGGACTCGCCGGCCAATCCGAAGATTTCGCCCTGATGCAACGTCAGGTTCACGTCGCGAACCGCATGGAAGCCTGGCTTCCGGCCATAGATCTTGTTCAGGCCCTCGACCCTGACGATGGGCGCGCCGTCGCTCTGCGACAGATCGGTCACGCGCTCGCCGTAAAGCGGCGGCACGGCGTCGAGGAGCGCCTTCGTGTAGGGTTGATGCGGGGCAGTGAGTATCTCACGGCAAGGTCCCGCCTCGACGATATCGCCGTGATGCATGACCACCACCCGGTCGGCAACTTTGCGCACGACACCGAGATTGTGGGTGATCATCAGAAGAGCCATGTTCTCCTCGATCACCAACTGATTGATCAGATTGAGAATCTCATCCTGGGTCGTCACGTCGAGCGCAGTGCCCGGCTCATCGGCGATCAGAAGCTTCGGCTGGTGCAACAGCGCAAGCCCGATCAGAACGCGCTGACGCATGCCGCCCGAAAGCTCGGACGGATAGGCGTTCATCACTCTCTCAGCGTCAGCAAGCTGCACCCTCCGCAAGACCGCGGCAATTCGCGTCCGCCGCTCGGCCTTCGACGAGCGAATGCCATCACGCTTGTCCGCAAAACGCATGATATCATCGAGATGCGTGCCGATCTTGAAGACCGGGTTGAAGGACGAGAGCGGGTCCTGCATGATCAGGGAAAAGGCGGTGCCTTTCAGCGCCTCGCGTTCCCTTCGCTGCATTTTCAGAACGTCACGTCCTGCGACGGAAATGACGCCGGAGTTGATGGCGGCATTCTTCGGCAAGGTGCCGATGATTGCCTTTGCTGTCACGGACTTGCCCGACCCCGTCTCGCCAATCAGTGCGACGCGCTCCCCAGCAGCGACGGTGAGGGAAATGTCACGGAGCACCTGCCGGGTGCGGCCGTAGGTCGTGAACGAGACGTTCAGAGCCTCGATCTTGAGAAGCGGCTCGCTCATCGCTTAGCTCTCCACATCAAACATGTCACGCAAGCCGTCGCCCAGGAGATTGAAGCCGAGCGTCACGTAGAAGACCGCAGCACCAGGGCATACGACCTCCCACCAGTAATCGGGCATGAACTGGCGACCGTCGGCGACCATGGAGCCAAGATCCGGAATGGGTGGCTTCACACCGAAGCCGAGGAAGCTGAGCGTGGCACCGAACAGGATGACGAAGGCCGCATCCAGCGTTGTCTTGACGGAGATGACCGCCACGCAATTCGGCAGGATTTCGCGAAACAGGATGTGCATCGGCCCGGCGCCGGCAAGGCGGGCGGCCTCGATATAGTCTTCCGACGCGATAGACTTGGAAACGGAGTAGATCAGCCGCGCATGCCAGGTCCACCAAAGCAGCGTGATGGCGATCATCGCGTTCGTCAGGTTCGGCTCGAGCAGGTTCGACACGGCAAGCGCCATGACCAGCGGCGGCATTGCCAGCATCACATTTGTCAGGCCGGTTATGATTTTTTCGACCCAACCGCCGAAGTAGCCGGCGATAAGGCCGAGCACGGTACCGATCGGCACCGAAATGCCAAGCACGCCGATGACCAGAAGCAGTGAAACGCGCATGCCGAAGACCGTGCGGGAAAAGATATCCCGACCGACTTTGTCGGTTCCGAACCAATGAGCGGCATCCGGCGACACGTGCCGAGCGCGGAAATCGACCACGGCGCCGACATGTTTCGGATAGGGAGTAAGCCACGGTGCGAACACAGCCAGCACGAAGACCGAAATCAGGATCAGCGTGCCGATTACCGCGGCCGGATTGCGGCTGAAGCGATACCACATCATGTAACCGGTGCTCAGCGCGCGATCGGATGCATCCAGCATCTTCATATCGGCCATCAGCGTGCCTCCTTGCGGCGTTGGCGCGGGTCGATCATCGAGATCAAGACATCCACCACCAGGTTCGCAACGATGAAAAACAGGCCGGCGACCAGCACCACGGCGGTCACGGCATTGAGGTCCTTTTGCAGGATGGCGTTCAGCCCGTAGGAGGCGAAACCGCCCCATGCGAACACCATCTCGATGACGAAGGCATTGCCGATCAGCGACGCGAATTCGAGGCCCATGATCGTCAACGGCGCGATCGACGACAGCTTGAGAAGGTAGCGGAAAATGATGACCCGCTCCGGCACACCGAAACTCTGCAGGGTCAGAACGTGATCCTTGCGCTGGTTCTCCAGCATGGAGGAACGAGTGATGCGGGTAATCTGGCCGATGCCGGCCATGGCAAGCGCGAAAGCCGGCAGCACAAGATGCTGAAGCGCATCGACAAACACATCCAGACGTCCCGCCAGCAGGCCGTCGATCAACAGAAATCCGGTCGGTCCGGGCTGAAAGCTCAGAGAATGATCAAGCCGGCCGATGATCGGCCAATTCGGCAGACAGCGTGCGGCAAGCAATTGCAGGCTTATCGCAAACAGGAAACTCGGAATGGTCACACCGGTCAAGGACAGGATGCGGCCGATATGATCCAGCGCACGATCCCTAAAATGTGCGGTGACGACACCGAGCGGAATGGCCACCACGAACATGAAGACCACGGAGACGAGAACCAGTTCCACGGTGGCGGGCACCGTCTGTTCCAGATCGGTCGTGACGGGACGTTGCGAGACCAGCGACATGCCCAGATCGCCTTGCAGCGCCTTGCCGACATAGTCGACGTATTGAACCAGAAGCGGCTTGTCCAACCCCATCTGCACACGCAATGCATCGACCTGCCCCTGCGTTGCCGCCGGGCCGAGAGCCATGCGCGCGGGGTCTCCCGGCACGACGCGCGCCAGCGCGAAAATCATGATGGAAAGCGCGATCATGACCAGAACGAAGGTGCCAAGCCGCGTCAGGATCGCGACTAACGGATGTTGCTGCATCGACGGGAGTTTCCTTGTTCGTCAGCTAACTGACAAACAACAATCCTCATCTGCGGACGATGAACAACTGGCTGTGGGTATAGTTTTTTAGCCTTATGGTATAGGTTATTTTTCAGTACTCGCTTACGAACCCCCGCATGCACAGACTGATTGCCCGACCCCATCTTTGCCATCGCATCGCGACGGAACACGCCGGCGTCATCTTCCTGCGTGCCCCCGCGGGCGCCGGAAAGAGCACAGTCCTGTCCATGACTGCAAAGGCGATGGGCAAGGAGGTTTGCAACCTGCAGCAACCGCGCATGAGCGACGTGAGGGATGGATGGCTCTTATGGGATATACCGGTTTCCGCTCGATCGGCTCGTCTTTCCGCTCAGCTCATAGAGACCGTCGAGGTTCTGGTCATCGCCTGCCGTCCCGATCAGCGCATCAGCGGGCTGGCGCGGCTCATCCTGCATCGAGGTGCGGTGACGCTCGACGCCGCCGATCTGACATTTTCCGTTGAGGAATTGGGGGAACTGCCAGGCGAAGAAGCCAACAGGTTGATCAGGGATTATGCCGGCTGGCCGGTTTTCCTGCCGCTGACACGCCAAAAGGATCCTCGCCTATCCATCGACTATCTGCGCGAGAATTTTCTCGGCCACCTTTCGCCGGGACAGACCGCGCTGCTTTCCATCTGGCTCGAAACGCAATCTCCTGTCACCGTCGAGGAGTGGACGGGCCTTTTGCCACCACGCCTGATCGAGGCACCGGACGAACATCAGGAACTGCTGACACTCTTGACGGGCGCCGTCAGCGAACGCCTGGCAACCTTCGAAACCACCGTCGCCGTGATCGAGGTAGCCTCCGCTTACGAGCAGGCGGGACGTGCGCTTGCCGCCATGTCGCTGCTCCTCGACCATGGGCACGAGGCCCATGCGGCGCAGATTCTGGAGCGTGCCCGGGGTCTGGAGCTGATCTATCGAAACAGCCTCGGGACCTTTCGCGATATCATCATGCGCTTTTCCCACGAGATGATCGCGACCAATGAAGTCGTGCTTTTTGCCATGGCTCGCACGCTCCTGAAGCTCGGAGAATTGCAACGCGTGCGCCACCTCGTCGGCAAACATCTGGGTTCGGATTATCTCGATCCGCTGAAGGTCCTGCTGCGCGGATCGCGCTTTTCCTTCGCGGCGCGAACGTTCCGGCTCAACCTCATGATTTCCGAGGACCTGATGCCGACGGACGCAATGATTACCCGCCTCGGCGAGTTCATGGCGGATTATCCGATGGGCGATTACGGCAAGTGGGCCGCCTACTACAACGCGCTGCTGGAATTCGAGATTCGCCGCAGGAATTTCCGAGAAGCGGAAGCCGCCGCAGCCCGCGCCTTGATCTATCTCGGCCATATGGGCGGCCAGCCGCTGCTGGAATTCTTCATCCATCTGCATCAGACAGTGCTTCGACTGATGAGCGGCGATGCCCTTTTCGCGCGTCGTGCCGCCCAGGAAGCACGGCAGAAACTGGAACAGGTGCCGCACGCAGCAGAGGCTGAATTCCGTATGCTGCGGCTCGCCGAAGCCTGTATCTCCTACGAAGCCGGCCAGCCGCGCGATCTTCTCCAATTCGTTCAAAACGAATTCGATGATTTTGCCGCCGCAGAAATCTGGCCGAGCCTGATGCAGTTCGCTCTTCACTATGCATCGCAGGTGCTGGCCGACCATTTTCCGATGGTGATCAGGCCCGGCTTTCTCGACGGGCTCTGGATTCATCTGTCGGAGGGCCTGCAGTTTCACGCCATGATGGAGATCCGCACCGCCGTCGCCTACCAGAATGCCAATCGCTGGAGCGACGCGGCGGCAACGCTGTCCGCCGTCCGAATGCGTATCGGCCGTAACTGGGTGGAAAGCGCCAACGAGGAGCTGACGCGCCTGACCCGCCGGGACGAAATTTCCTACGCCATGGCATGGCTGCGCGACAGCGTGCGCCTCTCGACGCCGCGGCCCTATTTGTCGCGCCAGATCGACGCGCTGATCGCAAACCCGAAAGTCACCAACCGCGAGAAAGTCGCCCTGCAGCTATGGCAAAGCTATACCGCTTACCAGCGTCGCGACAATGCTGCGACGCGCGCGCATCTTCTATCCGCGCTTGAAGGCGCAACGCGCCTTGGCTGCAACGGCGTGCTCTCCGAGGAGCGGATCTTTCTCTCGCCGCTTCTCAAGAACCAGCGCATTCGCAGCTTCATCGAAACCTCATCCGAGGTCCGCACCGCACTTTCGCTCTTTGCAAGCTCCGTGAACTCGCCACAGGCGAAAGCCCTCCAGGGCGGTCTCTCGCAGCGTGAGGTCCAGATGATTCAGCTGATCGCGAGCGGCATGTCGAACAAGCGCATTGCTCATACCCTTAATGTCTCCGAGGTGACGGTGAAGTTTCACCTCGGAAATCTGTTCCGCAAGCTGGGCTGTCATCGCCGCGCCGAAGCAATCCGGGCGGCAACCGCACTCGGCTGGCTGTGAGCATCGAGCGGATGGGTTGAACGTTACGACGGGCGCCTTTCGACCGATGTCTCCTCGGGCGGCTGCTTGGGCGGAACGTTGCCGTTCTGCTCGGCGCGATCGCGATGCAGCGCGGCGCGGGCGAGGAGCATGAAGGTGATCGGCGTCGTCACCGTGATGAAAATACCGATCAGCAATTCATGAATGACGAGCGTCCGTGTCGCGGTCGAAAAGAAGATCATCGACGCGATCATGATTGCCCCGATGCCGCCGCTCGTTCCCAATGTCGGCGCATGAATGCGCTCGTAGAATGTTCCAAGCCTTAGAAAACCGATGGCGCCGATGAGCGTCAGGAAAGCGCCGATCATGAGAAGCGCACCGACGGGGATAGCGGCCCACAGAGGTATGTTTTCAAACGGCGTGCTCATTCGATCACCTCTCCGCGCATCAGGAATTTCGCCAATGCAACGGTTGCAACGAAGCCAAGCATGCCGATGACGAGCGCCGCCTCGAAATAGACGACGCGACCTGTGCCTATGCCGAAGGTCAACAACAACAGCATCGCATTCACATAAAGCGTGTCGAGCGCGATGATGCGATCCTGCGCGCGAGGGCCGCGAAACATGCGGATTGAAGCGATCGCCATGGCCGCTACGATCATCAGCTGCGCGACCGCCACGGATATCTGGATGATCATGGCGCTCATGCGAATATCTCCATCAGCAAGCTCTCGTAGCGATTGGCGACCGTATCGCGCCATTGTGCCTCGTTTTCGAGATCGAGGACATGAAGCAGCACGGTGTTGTCGTTGGAATCATATTCCAGCCACGCGGACCCCGGCGTGCTGGTCAGGATAACCGCGAGCAGCGCCAGCGGGATCTGATCCCGCACCCTGAGCTCAAGGACAACGAAGCCCGGCGTCGTCTTGCGCGAGCGTCCCCTCAGGATGATCCAGGCCACCTGAGCATTTGATTTCAAGACGTCGAAAACGACTCGGAAGAAGAGCTTGGGCAGCAAATACCATTTCCACAGCCTCGGTTTTTCGGGCCGCAGCGATGCCATGCCCCAGGAGGCGAAAACCGCGACGATGATGCCGAGGATAAGCTGACCAAGCGTGAAGCCGTTCAGCAGCAGCCACATCAGGATCAGGCTCAACGCCAGGAGCGGATAAGGCAGCATCACAGGCCTCCCGCTTTTGCGGGCGCAACGACCGCATTGCGAACCGCATCGACATAGATATTGGGGTCGCTGAGCGTGCGAATGGTCGCGTCCATATATTGCATGACGGGGCCTGCCCAAATGGTCAATGCGAGCGTCAAGGCGAGCAGGCCCATGACCGGGACTATCTCGATGACGAGCACACGGGGAACCGTGCCCTCCAGCGAGCTCCAGAATGTGCGTATGCCGGCCCGTGTCATGGCAATCAGCGCGGCTATGCCGGAGAGAATGACGAGCAGGATCAACGTCCAGACGGCTGTACTTGGCGGAATGCCGATCGCGCCGGTTCCCATCATGGCCGAGAGCATGGCGAATTTCGCGACGAAGCCGGAAAGCGGCGGCAGGCCGGCAAGTAGGATGCCGCAGGCGGCAAAGCAGATGCCGAGCATCGCCATGGTGCCGGGCATGGTCACCCCCTCTTCTTCCTCCGGCTCGCCGTCCTCGGCATCGCCATAGGCTTCCATCGTGACGGCCAGAACGCTGGCGCCGGCATCCTGCCCGCGCTCCACGAGCTCGATCAGCATGAAGAAGGCACTGATCGTCAGGGTCGAACTGACGAGATACATCAGCGCGCCGGACGAGATGGAGCCGTCATTGATGCCGATCACCATCAGCAATGTGCCCGATGAGACGAGCACTGAAAAGCCAGCCAGACGGCCGAGCGCCTGCGAGGCGAGCACGCCGACAATGCCGAAAATCAGCGTCGCCATGCCGCCATAGAGGAGCACCGTCGCGCCGAAGCCGGCGGACGGGCCGGTGCTGAACAGGAGCATCGTCAGTCGCAGGATGACATAGATGCCTAGCTTGCTGAGGATCGCGAATATGCCGGCGACTGGCGCCGAAGCCGCGCTATAGGCCGTCGGCAGCCAGAAGCAAAGCGGCCACATACCGGCCTTGATCAGGAACGCAATGCCGAGTACGCCGGCGCCTGCCTGCATCAGCATGCGGCGATCGGCGGACATTTCCGGGATGCGCACGGCGAGATCCGCCATGTTCAGCGTTCCCGCCGTGCCGTAGATCAGGCTGACGCCGATGAGAAAAAGCAGCGCGGCAGCGAGATTGACGGCAATGTAATGCATGCCAGCCTTGACGCGGAGCGGACCGGAGCCGTGCAGAAGCAAGCCATAGGACGCCGCCAGCATGATCTCGAAGAAGACGAAGAGATTGAAGAGATCGCCGGTCAGGAAGGCGCCATTGACACCCATCAACAGCAGCTGGAACATGGTGTGGAAATGCGCGCCAACCGCATGCCAGCGCGCCAGCGAGAATATCAGCGCGGCGGCGGCAACGATGGATGTCAGCAGCAGCATGAGGGCCGAAAGTCCATCGAGCACGAGCACGATACCGAAGGGCGCGCTCCAGTTTCCGAGGAGATAGGCACGCTCCAGCCCCGGTGATCCATCCTCCGCGCGGAAGAGCGCAAGTGCAATGCCTGCCAGCAGGAGCGTAGCCGCCAGACTAATGAATGCCTTCAGCGTGCGCGAACGCTCGTCGATGAACACGAGCAGCGCGCCCGCAATCAGCGGAACGAGGATCGGCGCGATGATGAGATGATGCAACCAGCCCGTCATTTCCGATCGCTCCTTCCATCGACATGGTCCGTGCCGGTCAAGCCGCGCGAGGCAAGCAGCACGACAAGAAACAGCGCCGTGGTCGCAAAACCGATGACGATCGCCGTCAGCACCAAGGCTTGCGGAACGGGGTCCGCCAGCGCATGCGTCGCAGTGCCGTCATCCAGCAGCGGCGGCACATTCGTCTTCACGCCGCCGACGCCGAAGATGAAGAGATTGACCGCATAGGAGAGCAGCGACAGCCCTATGATGACCTGATAGGTGCGTGGACGTAGTATCAACCAGACACCACAGGCCGTCATGACGCCGATCGCAATGGACAAGATGAGTTCCATCAATCCCCCTTCGCCTTGTCGGCATCGAGCGCGCGCAGACGGTTGATGCGGAGCGACTGGTGCGCCAGTGCAACGAGGATCAGGACCGTGGAACCGACGACCAGCAGGAAGACACCGAGATCGAAGAGCAATGCGCTTGCCGCCGGCACTTTGCCGATCAATGGCACGTCCAGATACTGGAAATGCGATGTCAGGAACGGATAGCCGAAGAACCAGGCGCCGATGCCGGTCGCCGTAGCGATCAGAAGCCCGGCGCTCATCCATCGCAGCGGCAGGATGCGGATGCGATCCTCCGCCCAGCGTGTACCGCCGGCCAGATATTGCAGCAGGAAGGCAATCGAAAGCGTCAAGCCAGCCGAGAAGCCGCCGCCGGGAGCATCATGCCCGCGCATGAAAATATAGACCGACAGGGCGATGACGAAGGGGAACATCCACTGCATGATGACGGAGGGCACCAGCAGATAATCCCGCACGGTATCACCGGCCGAACGCTCCGGCCGTTCCTCGTCGAAACGGTTCTGGATCTGCTGCTGCTCCGGCATCTCCATGCTGTCGGGCGCGGGGCGGAAGCGACGCAGCAGCGCATAGACCGTCAGAGCGACGACGCCGAGAACAGCGATTTCGCCCAGCGTATCGAAGCCACGGAAATCTACCAGGATGACGTTGACGACGTTACGCCCGCCACCCTTCGAATAGGCATTTTCGAGGAAGTAATTCGCGATGGCGTCAGGCACCGGCATGGTCATGACGGCATAGGAGACGAACATCATGCCGACACCACAGATGACGGCGAGCGCCAGATCGCGGAAGCGGCGGAAACGGGCGCGCAAATCGACCGTATCGTCGATCCCTTCCGTCCGCTTCGGCAGCCAGCGCAAACCCAACAGGATGAGAACCGTCGTGACGATCTCAACGAGAAGTTGGGTAATCGCAAGGTCCGGTGCCGACAGCCATATGAACGTCATGCAGACGATCAACCCGACACCGCCCAGCATCACCAAAGCGGCAAGCCGATGATATTTGGCAAAGAAGGCGGTGCCGATCGCCAGACAAATACCGATCGCCCAGACCGCGGCGAAGACCGGATCAGCACCCAGAAAGGAAAAATGCTTCGCTTCGAAACCGGACAGGTAAAGCGGCAGCAGGCCGGCGGCAAACCCTGTCACGACGACCCAGCGAAGCTGCGGCTGGAGCTTGCGCGTGCCGATCCGCTTTTCGGCCGTTCTCGCCCAATGCCAGGAGACTTCGACCAGCACCCGCTCGAAAATTCGCTGCCCTTTCAGGCGGCGGAAGATGGGTGGACCGTCGTCACATCGCGACAGATAATCCTTGAAGGCGAAATAGAACACCGTGCCGCCAACCAATGCGACAATGCTCATGATAACGGGCAGATTGAAGCCGTGCCAGAGCGAGAGGCTGTATTGCGGCGTATCGGCGTTAAGAACGCTGACAACGGCCGCATGCAGGAAGGGTGCCACCGAAAGCGCCGGAACGATGCCGACGACCAAGCATACCACGACCAGAAGCTCGATCGGGAAGCGCATCCAGCGCGGCGGCTCGTGCGGCTTGGCGATCGGCAGATCGGTCGGCGCGGGACCAAAGAAAACGGTTTGAATGAAGCGCAACGAATAGGCAACGCTGAAGGCGCTCGCCAGCGTCGCCACATAGGGAAGCATTCGATCGAGGATGGAATCCGCATGGGTTTCGATCGCTTCGGCGAAGAACATTTCCTTCGACAGGAAGCCATTGAGCAGCGGAACACCAGCCATGGCAGCACTCGCGACGATCGCAAGCGCGCCGGTGAACGGCATATAGCGGAACAGACCGCTAAGACGGCGCATGTCGCGCGTGCCGGTCTCGTGATCGATGATGCCGGCCGCCATGAACAGCGACGCCTTGAAGGTCGCATGGTTCAGCATGTGGAAGATGGCGGCAACCGTCGCAAGCGGGCTGCCGAGGCTGAGCAAGGTGGTGATGAGACCGAGATGACTGATCGTCGAATAGGCCAGCAGCCCTTTGAGATCCTGCTGGAACATTGCGAAGTAGGCGCCGAGCAGCAGCGTGATGATACCGGCGGCTCCGACGATGTAGAACCACTCATTGGTACCGGCGAGAACCGGCCAGAAGCGTGCAAGCAGGAAAACGCCGGCCTTCACCAGCGTCGCCGAATGGAGATAGGCGGAGACGGGCGTCGGCGCCGCCATTGCGTTCGGAAGCCAGAAATGGAAGGGAAACTGCGCGCTCTTCGTCAGCGCGCCGAGCAGGATCAGTATCAGCGCAGGCAGATAGAGCGGATGGTTACGGATGATATCGCCCGATGCCAGGATCTTGTCCAGATCGTAGCTGCCGACGATATGGCCGAGCAGGATCAGCCCGATCAGCAGGCAGAACCCACCGATCCCCGTGATCGTCAGCGCCATGCGGGCGCCGTCGCGGGCGGCGGCGGTATTGTGCCAATAGCTGATCAGCAGGAAGGAGAAGATGCTGGTCAGCTCCCAGAAGATCGAGAGCAGAATGACATTGCCCGAAAGCACGATGCCAAGCATCGCCCCCATGAAGGCGAGCAGGAAAGAGAAGAAGCGAGGAACCGGGTCTTCTTCCGACATGTAGTAGCGGGCATAGACGATGACGAGAAAGCCGATGGCGGTGATGACAAGCGAAAACAGCCAGGCAAAACCATCCAGCCTGAGGCTGAAATCAAGCCCGAGCTGCGGTAGCCATTCTATGCTATAGTGGACGATGCCGCCGTCCTTGACGGCAGGATAGAAGCTTGCGGAAATCAACAGCGCCAGAAATGTGACAGTCCCGGCGATCCAGGCCGGGCCACGCCGCGACTGTGTGCGCAAGAGGCATACGGAAAGAAGACTTCCGATAAACGGCAGAGCCAAAAGTGCTAGAATAAAAACAGGCTCGCCAGTTATCCCAAAACGTCATTCCTTCGCTTGGCCGGATCACGCCCAGACTGCCACGACGGCAAAACCCCTAGAAATCCGGTGTATTATGTCCTATATGATAGATATTGCCCAATATGGGCAGCTTCGAACCCTGCGTCAAGGTAAGATGGCGATGATTTTGACACCAGCACTCTGCCGGGCAGCCCGCGGCTTCCTCGATTGGACGCAGACGGATCTTGCCGACCGCTCCGGCGTATCGCGCAGCACGATCCGTGACTATGAAGGCAATCGCCATAGCTTGCATCGGGCGACGGAGGCGCAGTTGCGCCTGGCGCTCGAGACGGGGGGCATCGCCTTCTTCCGGATCGAAGGACATGAGATCGGCATTTGTACGAAGGCCCTGGTCGCCGAAGCGCCAGCGCCGACGCATACGGAAAGCTGCGAGATCCTTTCCAGCGCCGGCGAAAGAAACCGGACGCCGCCTAAGCCGGAACAATAGTGCCGGATAGCGCTGGACGCGGCCGGCACAATTTCCGACCATAAAGTCGCTTATGCAAGCCGAAGCCTTTCGCCGGCGTTACCTCGCGCGTAGCCGATAGAAGTCCGCTCGCGAGAAGGTGAACGGAAAGGTCCTCAATTCAGCCATATTCCAACCGATTACCGCATCCGCGCCGTACCCCCCAAGACGACCGGAGAAACCCATGCCCAATACGACAGCGACCACAGCAGAAACATCTACCGCCCGCTACCGATCGTCGCAACGGCTCCTGCATTGGCTTATGGCCATCGTCATCATTTCAGCGCTCGTCATCGGCCTTTATTGTTCCTACCTCACCCCGGGCATACCCCTGCGTCGCGCCCTCCTCGACATACACAAATCCCTCGGCATGACGGCGCTTTTTCTCATCGCCATCCGCCTGCCGCTCAGGCTTTCGCTGGGTGAACCTGCCTATCAACGGCCGCTTGGCGTCTTCAATCACTATGCCGCCCGCGGCGCGCATATCCTGCTCTACATCTTGATGATCCTGATGCCGCTTGCAGGCTACGCCACATCTGCTGCCGGCGGCCATGATCTGCCATGGTTCGGCCTCTTCCAATGGCCCAACCTGCTGCCACACGACAAGGGCCTGGAGCGAGCCGCCGCCGAGATCCACGAATATGGTGCTTATTGCCTGTATGCTATCGTCAGCCTGCATATCCTTGCAGCGCTCTGGCACCATTTCGTCCGCAAGGATGAGGTCCTGAAGAGAATGTTGTTCTGAATCGATCTTTGTAACGCAAGCAGCGCGCCGGCTTTGCAGTGGATGGCTCAGATCTTCGCCGTCCCCACCATATGCGGTTTTTATGCAGTTTCCGCAGCCTTCGGTTTGTCAGTGATGGCATTCCGACTGCTGATGCTCGCAAGACCCGCCAATCGCCTTAAAAGGCAGTTCTGCGCAGCAGCGACGGGGAACCGCCTGCAACATATTGTAATATTTTCTAACACGCCGCTATAATTCCTTCTGCTATGGACGGCCGAGGATATGATCTGCGAGATTTTCCTTCGAAAGTCATCGATCGCTGGTTGCTCTCGGCCCATCTTTCAGCCCTTTCAGGCAGCGTAAGGTTTACTCCGGCACGCGGATAACGGGCGAAGGATCAGGATCTACAAACATGGTTGCGCGCATGAGGACGGTTGAGCCTTCACATCATATTCTCGTCGTCGAAGACGATAACGAGATTGCAACCATGTTAGTCGAGCTGATCAAGGATCATGGCTTGCGCGCTTCCCCCGTACGAAGCGGCGCGGAGATGGACAGGATATTGCAAAGGCACCCGTTCGATCTCATCATTCTCGACGCCATGCTGCCCGGAGAAGATGGGTTCAGCATCTGCCGGCGCCTGAGATCGGCTGGAACGATCCCGATCCTGATGCTGACCGCGCTCACGGAGGATATCGACCGCATCATCGGCCTTGAGCTTGGGGCAGACGACTATGTCACCAAGCCGTTCAACCCGCGGGAACTCGTCGCCAGGATCAAAGCGCTTCTTCGCAGAGCTTCGTATGGTGCGGAGACATCGGAGCGGAAGCCGCTTACGAAGATGACCTTTTCAGGCTGGATGATCGACCCAAGAAGCAGGCGGATCGTGGACCCCGAGGGGGCCGAGGTGCTGATGACAACATCCGAATTCGATCTGCTGCTTGCCTTCTGTCACAATCCGAACCAGATCCTGACCCGTGAACAGCTGCTGTCGATGACACATGCGGGAACGGCCGGGCCGGTCGAGCGCAGCGTTGACGCGCAAATCAGCCGTCTTCGGCAGAAGATAGAACCAAATCTGAAGGAGCCGATCTTCATCAAGACCGTGCGGCTTGGGGGCTATCTTTTCGCCGCGAATGTCGAGTATCTGCCGTGAAGTGGCTATCCCGATCATCAGTCCGCACCCAGATCGCCATTCTCACCATTTTGCTTGCTACCATCGTCACGACCATAACGGCCGGCACCGAACCATTCGTTCGCGGCCGGTTCGACAAAGGTGTCGAAGTCGGACTTTTTGCAGGCCGCATCGAAACCATCGCAAAGGAGTTCGCGCTTTCGGCAGATGAAGCGCAAGGAGACGCCATCCTTTCAAGGTTCAGGGCGCAAGGCGTCAATGTCTGGAGGGCGACCGGTGAACAGACCGAAGGTTTGCCAATCACGACACAGGATATCGCCGCCGCCGTGCGCCGGCTGCTCGATTACAATCTCTTTCTCGATCCTTATGGCTTCATGGGCTGGAACAATCCGAAGACTTTGACGGTCAAAGCCGGAGATGGCAGCCTGGTATTTGCCTTGCCAGAATTTTCCACGACACGATGGGTCCTCCCCGCCGTGGTCGGCAATCTTGTGCTGATCGTTGCCCCCGCAGCCATTCTGGCAATCCTGACCGCATGGCTGATCGGAAGACCAATCGTCAATCTGGCAAAGGCAGCCGAAGGTGTGCGCTCCGATGACGAGCTTGACGAACCTTTCGACGTTCGTGGCTCGGCCGAGCTGCGGAGTCTCGCAACGTCGCTCAACCTCATGCGCAAACGCATCCGCGAGCTGGTGGCTGGGCGCACCCGCATGCTGACATCCATTAGCCACGACCTGCGCACACCGTTGACGCGGCTGAGAATGCGCACCGAGCGTTGCGAGCAAGCGGATTTGCGGCAACAAATGTTGAGAGACATCGATGTGCTTTCCGGCATGATCAACGAAAGCCTCGCTTATCTCGGCGGCGAGCTTGAGGCTTTGAAGAAAGTCGAGCTGTCCAGCCTTCTGCAAACCGTGACCGATGACTTTGCCGATACCGGCATCGAGGTCACTTTCGCCGGACCGCGGCGCTTGCCCTATATCTGCCGGCCGCGGGCGCTATCGAGAGCCATATCGAACCTGATCGACAACGCTTCCCGCCATGCCGGCCGCATCAATCTCACGCTTGCCGAGGACGAAGACGGTTCGGTCGTCATCACGGTTGCCGATGATGGCCCCGGCATCGCCGACGACTTGAAGCCGAAGGTCCTGGAGCCCTTCTTCAAGGCCGACAAGGCACGTTCGCCGAGCGGGAATGGCGGTGGTTTCGGCCTCGGGCTTTCCATTGCACATGGAATCATCACCATCGGCCATCGAGGCAGTTTCGAATTGCGCGACAGCAAGCCGAGCGGCTTGGCCGTCGTGATACGCCTGCCTGCCAATTCCGGCATCGGCAATGCCGCAACATTTTCATAAAAATCCGAACACAACCCAACAAGGGCAAACTTTACAAGGAGATCGCAAAAACACTCCAGGAGCTCTCCATGAAGTCCCTTCCCGCATGCCTTGCATTGGCGGCCATTTCCCTTGCTGCAGCAGGCTGCGCCACTTCCGAACCCATGGTCTATCAAGGCCTCGCATCAGCGGCGCAATTGAGACCTGATCCGAGCGACAGTTCCGGCCGGGCACCGTTCAGCTACAAGGTGGTCGTGAACTGGAACCATTATGACAAGATCATCGTCGAGCCTGTCTCCATCTATAGAGGCAAGGACAGCCAGTTCGCAAACATGCCCGAAGAGGACAAGCAGAACCTCGCGCGCTATATGCATGACAAGTTCAGCAGTGTACTTGCCCAACGCTATTCGATGACCGCCATTCCTGGCCCTAGCACGCTGCGTCTGCGCTTGACGCTTGCCGGTGCGGAGGCGACCAATACCGTGCTTGGCCCAGCCTCGCATCTCGATATCGCCGGCGGCGTCTACAATACCGTCCAGGCGGCGCGCGGAAAACAGGGATCGATGACCGGCTCGGCGACCTATGCGGTCGAGATCTTTGATTCGACATCCAACCGCCTGTTGCTTGCCTATGTCTCCAAGCAATATCCGGGCGCGCTCAATCTTGGAGCGTCGTTCGGAAATCTGAAGGCCTCCTATGTTGCAATAGACAAGGGCGCTGCAGATCTTCTGACCCGAACGAGGTAGACGGATGCAGGGTCGCAGGATGTGTATGATCCAATGAGATAGGAGCGAAAGGCAATGCATCTGCACTGCCTTTCGCCCGTCATAGACGTCCTCAGCCGCGGTCGTGAACCACGCCGACGATCTCGCCGGAACGCGAAACGCTCACCAACAAGTCGTCTCCGTCTCTCCATGCTCGAACCAGATAGCGTGGTCCGACGTCTTGCACATCCTTGACCCGATATCCCCGACGCACCAGGAGACGAATGACATCAGACGGGCCGAAATCGTCGGAGTTCTGCCCCCATTCGCGACGTTCTTCGTGGCGGCGGTTCCATCGCTGCAGAAAATCGGCTTCCGGCTGACCTTCTCCCGGAGAATAGGTTGACGATTGGTCCTCATGGAATACGACCTGGGCATAACAGGAGCTGACAGTTCCAATGGCAGCAGCCGATGCCGCCATCATTGTCAGTGCCGCGTAGTAGATCTTCATTGCTTGATCCTCTTGCTTCGCCGCCGCAAGCACAACGCCATGCAAGCCTCCTGCGAACGACCTCGCCAGTATGGCCAGTTCCAGTTTCGGCGGTGCATTTTTTTGTTGAGAAATATTGCGGCCGGCCAAACGGGCCATCGCATCGCTTGGCCGGCCGACCGCCGTGCCATTGCAGATGCCACCACGGCGCCACAGGCGCCTGGGAACTGGTCTATATCGGCCTCAAGGATGAAATTGCCTCAGACCGAAACATGACTGCTGACGAGATGACCATGTCTCAGATCATGAATCATCAAGGCGGGAGGGTCCGCTGCTTGCGGCACGCGAGATGCGTCGAGCATCAGCGGATTGGCCGGGCATATGGAACCGCAAGTATAGGCCGGAATGCCCGCAAACAGGCTCGACATGCTCCGATGAACATGGCCGCTACAAATGGCGGCCGGCGGTCTAATGCCGCTCTTCAGCAGACCCGCCAAGGCTTGCGTACCCTTGCACATGACCGCATCCAACGGGGGAATACCGCAAGGGAACACATGATGGTGGGTGAAAAGCAACGCCGTGCCATTCGGGCTACCCGCCAATGCCCGCCGCAACCAGGAAAGATGTTGCGTGACGTCGCCATAGGCTTCGCCATCCACGCAGGTATCGACCCCGATTATGACAGACCCGCCGCAGGGTTCGATAAAATGCATTGCCGGCCGGTCGTGCCAATAATCCGGTTGCGGCATGATCGTCCGCATGACGGCCCGATCGTCCGAATTGCCCGGAAGGATCAATGAGCGACAGGCAAGGCGATGGAGCGATGTCGATATAAGGCCGTAGCCTTCGAGCCATTTCCCATCAACCAGGTCGCCGGAGACCACCAGCAGATCTGGCTGAAGGACCGCTAACCAGGATACGGCACGGTCAAGCCGCGCCATGCTATCATTCGTCGGGCTGGCGTGAATGTCGCTAATCTGGGCGATAAGCATGAGATCCGTTTCATGATGATGTGATATGTCAAACAACGATCGGTGCGACGCAGACCATACATTCCCTTGACTTCGCGTGCAGCCAAACCGGCTCGCATTGGAGAACATGCTGCGATCGCATTTCCATTCTCCGTCGCTTCAGGTTAACGGCAGCAAGGATCAACCGGCCTTCAGGTCCCGCTGCGGTTCGCCGATCTCCACCGCATGACCGTCAGGATCATAGAAGCGGAATACGCGCTGCCCCCATTCCTGCCTTTCGACGGGATGAATGAGATTGACATGCGGCGCTATCGCCTCGAAGGCAGCATCCACGTCCTCATGTTCGAAATAGAGAAGGATGTTTCGCCGCCCATAGGGTTCGGATGCTTCGCTGCTTTCCCTCCAGACCGTTTGCTCCAGCGATTTTCCATCATGAATCGCAAAGCCGGTTTCAAACAGCACGAAGCTGCCAAAGTCATTCAAAACCCTGAGGCCCAACAGCTCACAGTAGAACGCCTTCGAACGCTCGATATCGCTGACGAAGGGAATTGGATTTACGAAACGCACCGCCAGGACCTGCTCGATTAGGGGAAACGAAGCAAACGAAAAACAACCTTCAAACTGCTTCACTATATCTGAGAACCGGATGCTGGTATCTGGCAAATGATTTCCATCTCGTCTCGCAATCGGAGGCCGCCCGTGGCAGAAACCGCACGAACCATGATCGTCATGGATTCGGGAGAATCCCGCTTTCAGTTGAGCGCCGGCGCATTGATCCGCCACGGCGATCATATCCTAATTCACCGCGCACTCACGGACAACTTCTGGTCTTTGCCCGGCGGCCGGGTGGAGTTTCATGAGGCAGGCGCCGAGACACTTGCCCGCGAGATCGAAGAGGAAATCGGCTGCAAGGCGACCATCGGACCTTTACGCTTCATCATCGAAAATTTCTTCGAATTTGCCGGACGACGTGTTCACGAAGTTAGCGTCTATTACGAGGCGGAGCTGCTGCAGCCATTTCCGTTTCACGAAACGGAAATCGTCCATCGGGTGAAGGATGGCAATGCCGACCTCGAATTTCGCTGGGCACCTTCCACGCTGGTCGGGCTCGACCGGTTCGACCTGGTGCCAACTCCCATACGCAACCTCATCGTCACCAATCCCGCTGGCATTCAGCATTTCGTGCGGCGCGACGCAGCCTGAGTCTCCTGCCGTCTGCATCAATTGCAACAACAAGGAAATAACTTCATAAAAGCTCCGGCATGTTTGCCGAGTTTCCGATAGGCCCGAATCGTCAGGTCGTCATCCAATGTCGCGCATCGCCATTTTGGGAAATGCAGGCGGTGGGAAATCCACCCTCGCCCGCAAATTGAGCGAGCGCCACGCGATTCCCCATTTCGAGATCGACAGGCTGCTTTGGCAGGAAGGCTGGATTCCCACACCGATCGAGACTTATGCCGAGCGGCATGAACGGATCCTATCGGGTGAGAATTGGGTCATCGATGGCCTGGGGCACAAGAATTCGATCCCGGCACGGATAGATCGCGCGACCGAGATCATCCTCATCGATATGCCGCTCTGGATGCATTTCTGGCTCGCGGCCGAGCGGCAGATCGCCTGGCAGTCGGGCACGATCGAAAACGCGCCCGGCGGACTTTCGGCCATGCCACCGACGCGAGATCTGTTCCGGACCATATGGGAAATCGAGCAAGACTGGATGCCCGGCATTCGCCGCCTGTGCACGGAAGCGCAAAATGCCGGCAAGGCGCTGACACGGATAGGCAGTGTCGATGAGCTGGATGCGCTTACGAAGGAATTGGGGTGAACTGCGGCCTTGATGACTATTCAGATAAGCGGCAGTCGCGAGAACGACGACCGTAAAACCATTCCAAAAGATCCGCGATCTTTGAGATTATCTTCTTTGCTTTGATAACGAAGGGCTTTTAGCCTTGTCTAAGCCCATAAGAGCCATTTGCAGGCTCGGACACGGCAGGCGATGGCATTGCGGTCCGAAAACAAAGACGAGCTTCGAAGAGGAAACCTCATTGCCCCGCCATACCACGCCGACTGGCTCCGATGCATCGCTTCCAACGCTTGATCTCCAGCGCCTCTATGCTTCGCCGGCAGAACATCAGGCCTTTATCGCAGAGCTTCGCACGGTGCTCTACGATCACGGCTTCTTCTATCTGACGGGGCACGGCGTCGATCCCAAGCTGATTGCCGATGTGGTCGCAACGGCCAAGCGTTTCTTCGCGCTGCCCATGGAAGAAAAGCTCAAGATCGAGATGGTCAAGTCACCGCACTTCCGCGGCTACAATCGCGCCGGCCAGGAGCGTACCCGCGGCGAACAGGATTGGCGCGAGCAGCTCGACATCAACACCGAAAGTACACCCTTCGAGATCGGTCCGGACACGCCGGCTTGGCGGCGCCTCCAGGGACCGAACCAGTGGCCGGAGGCGTTGCCGGAACTCAAGCCTCTGCTGCTTGCCTATCAGGCCGAGGTGACGCGCATCGGCATCGACGTGCTGAAGGCGATCGCCGCAGCTCTCGGCCAGCAGGAAAACGTCTTCGCCGATATTTATGAGCCGCAGGCCTCGCAGCTTCTGAAGATCATCCGCTATCCCGGCCGCGACGTCGCCGAAACGGACCAGGGTGTCGGCGCTCACAAGGATGGCGGCTTCGTCACCGTGCTGCTCCAGGACACCACGCCCGGCCTGCGCGTGCGCACGGAAGACGGCGTCTGGATCGACGCACCGCCGGTGCCGGGCACCTTCGTCATCAATACCGGCGAGTTGCTTGAGCTTGCGACGAACGGCTTCGTGCGCGCCGACGTGCATGACGTCATCGCACCGCCTGCCGGCGTCGAACGTTTCTCCGTCGCCTTCTTCCTCGGTTCCCGACCGGATGCGACGATCCCCGTCATCGAGTTGCCGGAAGAGCTGAAACGATCGGAGCGCGGCATCTCGGTCGACCCCTTGAACCCGATCTTCCGCGAAGTTGGTCAGAACCAGCTGAAGAGCCGCTTGCGTTCCCACCCGGATGTCGCTCGCGCCCACTATGCCGATCTCCTGGCATCGGAACAGCCGGTTTAGGCCGGATACTCTGAAAATTCGAACGAGGTCGCTAGCTCAGACATCTCGTCTGAAGGCCAGCTCCGAGAGCAATTCCAGGAAAAGTGCGCAGTGGTTTTCCGTCCGGAATTGCGCGAAACCAAAGAGATAGAGCGGTTCAGAGATTCCGTGAAAAACTGAACCGTCCCTAGTGCTGACTATCCGGCACGACGACACGCATGCCGTCGACGACGCTGCTTGCGAGAATCTGACAGCTCAAGCGGCTGTTCGGCGCCGGCTCCATCACGAATTCGATCATCGTCGCCTCTTCTTCGGAAGGCGGCGGCAGAAGATCGAGATGAGGTTGCTCGATGTAGCAATGACAGGTACCGCAGGCCAAGGCGCCGCCGCATTGTGCCACGATGCCATCGATGCCGCTCCTGACGGCCACAGCCATCAGAGTTTCACCCTCCTGTGCCTTAACACGCGTCTCACGACCAGCGGAATCGATGAACACGATTTCACACATTGCATTCTCCATATTTTTCGGTAAGCCCGTTCACGCGGCAATAAGACGAACATCCAGACGTTGCGGACCGCGCACCGAGAGCCCGCGCTTGTAGGCGGGACTGTCATCCAGCAGTTCTATCGCGCGGGTGCGTCGCAGGAGCGTCGAGAAAATGATCTCCATGTCCAGCCGCGCGAGATGATTGCCGAGACAGAAATGCGCGCCGCCGCCGAAGGCCAGATGGCGGTTGGGGGTGCGCTCGACATTGAACACATCGGGTGAGTCAAATTGCTCCGGATCACGATTGGCAGCGCCATAGAGCAGGCCGATCTTCGTGCCCTTAGGCAGCGGCGTGCCGGCAATCGTCTTTTCTTCCGTCAGGTAGCGATGAAAGAATGGCAGCGGTGACTCGAAGCGGAACATTTCCTGGATGGCAGTCGGCATCACGGCCTGGGTTTCCCGCAGCTTGCTCAGAGCATCGGGATATTGCATCAAAGCATGCATGCCGCTACCCAGCACATCGATGGTCGAGCCATGTCCGGCCATGAGGATCAGCATGCAGGTGGACACGAGTTCGTCTTCGGTCAGCTCGCCGGCAACATGCGCCTCGGTCAGCCGACAGAGAAGATCGTCGCGCGGATTGCGTACACGCTCGGCGATGAGTTCCTTGAGGAGTTCGTAGAATTCCGTCGTCGCGCGTTCGGCGATCGCCTTGCGCTCGGCGCTGCGATCGACATCGAAATACTGCACGACCTCTTCCGACCACTTGCGCAGCTGCCCGGCATATTCCTCCGGCACACCCAGCACGGAGCCGATGATGTGGCCCGGAACCTGTGAGGCAAGATCTTCGACGAAATCGATCGTACCTGCCTGTAGGAGACGGTCGAGCAGGCGGTCGACGAAATCCTGTATCATGCCGCGCTGGCGCGCAACGAGTGCCGGGGTAAATTCACGGAACACCTTGCGGCGCAGCCGGTCATGGGTTTCACCATCGGAATCCAGAAGGCTGAATTGCACGAAGCGCGAATGGTTCGGCATGTCGTGCCAATTCTGCCGAACCTTCTGCTCCTGTATCTCCTCCGGGGAAAGAAAGAATTCGAGCGAGCGCACGAGCGTCTTGTCAGCGGCGGCAACGGCCACATCCTGATAGCGCGACAGCAGCCATATGTCGAAATGCTCGTAATAGACGGGACCGGGAGTGGCGCGCAGCTCACGGTAGGCGACATAGGGATCGTCAGTGAACGCTTGGCTGAGCGGATCGAATGCTGGGGTTGCCGTCGGCATAATCAGGACCTTTGTCCATTCTGGTTTATCACCGTAGAATACAGCGGCACGGCATGAAAAGACATGGATGCCAACCGCAGCCATATGGATAAAACTCTCATTCCCCAATAGGGTTAGGTCGCCATGACCGATAAAGCGACTTCACCAGCAACCCTCCCCCTTGACGACGTCTTCTTTCAGACTCCGGGCAAGTTGTCCCGCGCCTTTCCCTACACGCTTCTCGCCGCCGGACGCCGGATCTGCACGCCAGCGGAAATGCCGATAGCCCACCGCTTCAACCATCACACTTTGATCCTTACTCTCAGCGGAAAAGGCCTGTTGCAGGTCAACGGAGTCTCCAGCCTGCTGCATGAGGGGACGATCGCCTGGCTGGACTCCTCAATGTTGTATTCGCATCGCTGCGAGCCACGCCATGCGCACTGGTCCTATCTATGGGTGGGCTTCGTCGGATACGGGCTCGATACCCTGTTTGACAGCCTTGGCGTGGTCGCCAATCCGGTTTTCGACATGAAGGCTGTGCACAATCTACAAGGCATCTTTGAGGGAATCCTCGGTGAAGTGGAAGGAAGAGGCTTCTTTGCAGAGAGCCAGTGCTTCGCCTTGCTCGCCCAGTTGATCTCTTCATTGGTATCGGAGCGGGCCTACAATAGTGACGTTGGCGGCGCCGTTCAGCGCCTGCAGCGGGTCATGGAGACGGTTCGAGCCGATCTGTCACGCGCCTGGACGGTGGCAGAGCTCGCGCCCGCCGCCAATCTGAGCCAAGCCCAACTGTTCCGACGCTTCCGTCAGAGAACGGGAACGACGCCTATCGACTGGCTACGGCACGAGCGCGTAAACGCCGCCAAGCGGCTACTGGTGGTAACGGATGAGCAGATCGGCAAGATCGCCGCCAGATGCGGCTACCCTGATCCATTCCACTTTGCCCGTGACTTCAAGAAGCTAGTGGGCGTCACGCCGAGCGAGTTTAGACGGCAGGGCGAGAACGACAGACCACGCCGATCCTAAGGTGATTGAGTGCCTCTCAGCTTACGCTTGAAGAGTATTTCATGACAGAACCATCTCGATTGGCTTGGGACATATGACGCGATAGAAGTCTGTCGTGCATGCCAGATTATTCGAAATGCATGCCGCGCTTTAGCTGGGGATTAAGAAGTGACGACCGAACAAAGCGTCCTGCGCATTTCCATCATCGTGACATTCGTTCTGGCCGTCGCCGGTATCGTCTTCGGCATTCTCTCCGGCTCCTATGCGATCGTCTTTGACGGCGTCTACGCGCTTACCGATGCGAGCATGACGATCGTGGCGCTGATCGTTTCCAATCTGATCATATCCTCCGCGACGAACACGACACCCGCCGGCAAATTCGCCAAGCATTTCACCATGGGCTTCTGGCACCTCGAGCCGATGGTGCTTGGCCTCAATGGCGTCCTCCTGATGGGAGCCGCGGTCTATGCCCTGATCAACGCCATCGGCAGCATCATGGCCGGCGGCCGTCATCTCTCTTTCGATCAAGCCATCATCTACGCGGTGCTGACCATGTTCATCGCCTTCCTGATGGCGGCTTATGGCAACCGCGCGAACAAGACGCTCAGATCCAATTTCATCGCACTGGACGCCAAGGCCTGGATCATGACCGGCAGCCTCAGCGGCGCATTGCTCCTCGCCTTCATCTTCGGCTTTTTCATTCAGGGAACGAAGCTGCAGTGGATGTCGCCTTATGTCGATCCGGTCGCTCTGGCTCTCGTCTGCCTCATCGTCATTCCCATGCCGATCGGAACGATCAAGCAGGCATTCGCCGACATCCTGCTCGTGACACCTGCGGATCTTCGGGAACATGTCGATCGCGTCGCGACCGACATAGTTCGACGCTACAATTTCTTATCCTACCGCTCCTATGTCGCGCGGGTCGGCCGCGGCAAGCAGATCGAACTCTACTTCATCGTTCCACCGGATGGACCGACGAAGAAGCTGGAGGAATGGGACCATATCCGCGACGAAATCGGTGAAGCGATCGGCGACGAAGGGCCGGACCGCTGGCTGACGATCGCTTTTACGACGGATCCGGAATGGGCGGATTGAGCAGCCGCTACCCCCGCCAATCCTTGAACACTTCGGCGAGAAAATCGACGAAACTGCGCACCTTTCGATCCGACGTAGCGCGTCTTGGAAAGAGTGCGTTGAGCTCGATATCATCGGCTCGCTGCCATTGCGGGAGAACCGCTTCGAGTTCGCCGCGCGCAAAGTGCTGCGCGGCCAGTTGAGGCGATACCAGCGCTATGCCTGCACCGGCAACGGCCTGGCGGATGATGGTGGTTACCTCGTTCGACATCAGGATCGGCTTGACGATGACCTCGGCCACATTGCTGGCTTCGTCGAGCAAGCGCACCGTCGCCAAAGATGTGCCGGCGCCCATCATCATCACGGCATGCTCTCTGAGATCCTGTGGACGTTCCGGTCGGCCGAACCTGTCGAGATAGGCGGGGCTTGCGGCTAGGTGGGCGCGAGACCGACCGAGCGTGCGCACAGAATAGCCGGAATCGGAGAGCGGCCCCGTTCGCAATGCCACGTCGAAGCCGTGCTCGATGAGGTCGAGGGGATAGTTATCGTAAGTCAGGGCCAGCTGCACCTTTTGATAGTTCTGCCGAAACTCGCCCAGTCTTGGCTCCACGACACTCAGGCCGAGGGTATAGGGCATGAGGACGCGCAGCATACCCTGCGGCTCGATGCGCACAGCGCGTGCTGTCTGGTCCGCCTCCTCCAGGATCTCCTCTGCCCTGATGCAGCGCTCGTAATAGTCGCGCCCGGCATCCGTGACCGATACACGCCGGGTCGTGCGATACAACAATTGAACGCCGAGATCGTCCTCGAGCTGTTTTACGCGGCGGCTGACGCTCGTCAAAGGCAGCCGCAGTTGTGTCGCGGCGGCGGTGAAACTGCCGCGTTCCGCAACGCGCAGAAAAATCCGAATGCTCTCGAGGTCTCTGGCCATATTCTACCGTTTTCAGCAACAATATATCCTGAATTTACGCCATTATCCTTATTCGTCCATACCGTTATGGCTACGCGCATGACCGTGGCACCTCTCAACTCAGCACGACTATTCAGCTCCTTGGCACATGGGCTTGCGTTGCCACCGTGGTTGACGCGACCGGCAGTGGGTTTCGCGCTACGAACGACCGCAGCCTCGCTCGTAGCGCTCTACATCGCCTTCCTGCTCAATCTCGACGATCCGAAATGGGCGCCGATGACGGTCTGGATCGTTGCTCAATCCAACCGCGGCATGAGCCTTTCAAAAGGCCAATACAGAATTTTGGGCACGATCATCGGGGCCGTTGCCGCGGTGGCCATGGTCGCGCTTTTCATGCAGGCGCCGGAGCTGTTCATTCTGTCGCTCGCCCTATGGCTGGGACTGTGCACGGCGCTCGCCACCGGCTTGCGCAATTTTCGCGCCTACGGTGCCGTGTTGGCAGGATACACCGCGGCTATCGTCGCATTCGATTCCATCGGTTCGCCGCTGGAGGTCTTCGACATTGCGGTGGCACGGGTAATCTACATCGCCCTGGGGATCATGACGGAAGCGGTTTTCACCACCGTCTTCGCGCCTGGCACGCCGCTGCAGGAGACCCAGAACCGCCTGACAACATATCTCCGCCAGGTCTCCGATCTCTGCGCGCGCGCATTGCGCGGCCAGAGCAACACTTCGGGTTTCCGAGGGCTACTGACGGGCGCGTTGGAACTGGATGCCGCTGCAGAATATGCCGCCGCAAGCTCCCGTTCCGTACGCAGCCGTTTGGGCCATCTACGCGGCGCCGCAGTCGCAATGCTGACCCAGATGGCGATCGCCCAGTCTCTGCGCGAGCATCTCGCGGAGCGACCGGATCTCGATGAACCTCTCGTCGAGAAAGCAGCTATGGCACTCGACGCTATCGGCTCGGCATCACCGGTCGCTCCCAATATCATTGCCGCATTGCGGGCAGATGTTCAGATTGCACTCTCCGAAACTACTGTTGACTCCGATCATGCGATCCCGCCTCGGCTTCTGATCCTGGATCACCTCGACAGGCTGCTTGAAGCCGCCCATGGCGCACTCACGCGCCAGGCCCTGTTTTCGGACGAGAAAGCCCCCTCCTCAAGGCTAAGGCTCTCCTTCCACGTCGATCATCGCGACGCAGTTCAAAACGGTATTCGCACCTTCGTCGCCATCGTCATCGGATCCTGGTTCTGGATCGCAACCGCCTGGCCATCCGGCCCGAGCTTCATTGTCATTCTCGGTGTCATCTGCGCCCTGTTTGCCACCCGGCCCAATCCGGTGGTCGGCGGAATGGGTTTCCTCAAGGGCGGGCTCGTCGCGGTGATTGCGGCAGCGATCTGCAATTTCGCCATCCTGCCGATGCTGTCGGACTTTACCGAACTGGCCATGGTCATCGGCATCATCATGTTTGCAACCGGGCTTGCCATGCGCAACGTCCGCACTGCCGCCCTGGCAACGAGCTTTGCCTTTCTGTTTCTGGATCTGGTCGGCCCAGATAATACCAGCCGTGCCGATGCGGCTTCTTTCATGAACGGTGCCCTAGCGCTGATCCTTGGTGTGGGATCGGGCGTACTCGTCTTCACGCTGCTCTTTCCATCCAACCTGCCGGCAAAGCGGCAGCGCCTGCAACGCGCCACGCTGCGCGATCTGGCGGATATCGGCCGGTCTCCGGGCCATTGGACGAGAGAGCATTGGCTGAGCAGGACGGCCGACCGCCTGGCGGGCCAGGCCGCAGCGAATGCCGGCGTTCCCGAGAAACAGGCGGAAGACGACCTAAGGGGAATGCTTGCCGCGCTTGCGATCGGCGAGGCTGCGATCACGCTCGCCGAACTGGCAAGAGAGCACCCTCATCTTGCCAAACCACTGAACGTCGTGCTGCGTCAGCTCGGCCGCGGCGATCCGGCTCGTCTTGCAAAAGTCTCGCGCGCGGCCGCCCAACATCTTTCCTACTGGATCAGCAAGCCCGACATCTCGACCCGCCACACGCTGATCCGTGCTGCGACCCAGCTCGACACGATCGCCTCGGCGGCATTGAACCACGTCGATTACCTTCGCCAAAAGCGAACCGCCTGAAAGCGTCAGGCACTCTCGGTATCCGCTGCCGGGAGCGCCCCAGCCGATATCCGCTTGCGCCGTGCCGAGCCGAGCACGACGCTCTGCACGCGGCGCGTAAGCGGCTTCTCGATACCTCTGAAGAGCGCCAGGGCAAGCAGGGCAGCAGCGAGCGTCGAGAAGCCAGCGAACAAACCAAGCGGCAGAGCCCCTCCGATCACTTTCGCCCAAATGGCTCGCATGGGTCGCAGGATAAAGGGATGGGCGAGGTAGAGGCTATAGGAGGCATCTCCCAAAGCGACACTCCAGAGTACAGGTCTCTTATGAGGCAAAACAGGACCGATTGCGGCCGCAAGAACGAACAGAGCCGCAGGCAAACCGCTTCGCAGGAATTGCGGCAAGGCCGCATCGTTCCAAAGCGTGGAGACATGAACGAAGCCAAGAAGCCCTATGGCCACGAGCCCGAACGCAATACCCTTGCCGATCCTCACGCCGCTGCGGAAAATCAGAGCGACATAGACGCCAAACAGGAACTCCAGAATGATCGGGCTCGTCCAGAATGCTATCTGGACATGGCTGGGGTCAACGAGATTTCCGACGAGCGCCATGCCGACCATGAGCACCGACAGCCAGATGACCCCCACCCTTATCGGCAAAAGGAGCGCCAGTGCGAAGAACACATAGAACAGCATCTCGTAATTCAGAGTCCAGCCAAGCGCGAGCACCGGCCTGATCTCCCCCACGCCACGCCCGGACGGAATGAAGAAATAGGAGGCGAGAACATGGGATATGGAGCCGACGGGAACGACGAGCAGCGAGGGTGCCGCGAGCGCGCCAAGCAGCATGATACTCGTCAAAAGCCAATAGAGGGGGACGACACGAGCGCAACGCCGTAAAAAAAAATGCAGCGGAGCGCCGCTCTTGCCGAACTCCGATGCTGCAGTGTGGGTCATGATGAAGCCGGAAAGAACGAAGAAGATGTCGACGCCGAAACCGAGATTCCAGGCAGAGCCATCGACCGCTGCACGTCCTGTCGCTGCTGCAAGGATCTCTGTTTCGTGCAGAGCATGGGCGATGACCACGGAAGAGGCTGCGAGCGCGCGCAGCACCTGAAGGTTCAAGAGCATATGAGCGGATTTGCCGGCGTTGCCGCCCGCATCTCGTCCCTCAGGTATTTCCTTATAAAACCTCACCGGAAAGCTCAGCGAATATTGCCCTGGATCTCCATTTGGTATCCACGACAATATAATAACTCGTCGCCGCATGCATAAATCGGCAGCCCTGCTTTAGATTATAGTTATTCTTCAGTTAATATTTCAGACGTTAGGCAGGATAAGCCGTCGCCAGGATGATATGTGCCTGAATTTTAGCAGCAACTTCGCCGCTACCGTGTCTGGCTTCGATTGCGGCGGCGACATAGTCGGTCGCAGCCTGCAGCTTCTCCGCTTCTCTGGCTTCGATTTCGTTACGGAGCAGAGTTCCCTGACAATAAGCTACGGCCGGAAGACGCGGCGAAGATGCCCGGCTTTGCTCGGCCCTCGTTTCAATCGCAATTTCGGAGAAACCAGCGTTCTCGAGATCGCCGCGAATCCGATCCACATCGTGATAGCCATGCGGAGTGCGCGCCAGAAAGCGTGGCGGATCGTTGGGAAAAATCCGGGCAAGCGCGTTCGTGACATCATCCGCGAATATGTTCTCTTCGATGCGGTCCCAGACGTTGAAGAGGAAATGCCCACCGGGCTTCAGAACGCGCTTTGCCTGGCGGTAGGCCGAGATACGGTCCGGAAAAAACATGGCGCCGAACTGGCAAAAGACGAGATCGAAGGATGCATTTTCGAAGGGCAACGACTGGGCATCCGCCTGCTGCCATGTGATGCGGCTGTCGGGAGCCTGCCGCGAAGCGGCGTAATCGAGCATCGGCTGGTTGAGGTCGGTGACGACGTAGTTTGCACCGGGGGATAATTTCGGCGCCAATGCGCGGGTGACAACGCCGGTGCCTGCAGCGATTTCCAACACTGCGTCGGGCCGCAAGGACGCTGCTCGCTGGGCTATATCTGCCGCATAAGGCTCGAAAATCAACGGCACCATATGGCGGTCGTAATTTTCCGGAATCGAGCCAGCGAATAGCTTGTCTGCTTCCAACATCGCATCACCCGCTGCGCGCCTGAGAAAGCCCGATACTAGCATATCGCAGCAGACGCGTCATTCAGCTCTGAAGAGACCCAATCGCACAGAACCGGTCTATTCAGCCCGCGTCACCGCGCGCAAGCACGTCCAGAAGCTGGCTGGTGTTGTCGATGGAGAATTGCACGCGCTCGCCCGGCCAGACGGATTCCGAATAGGAAATCGGCGTGCCCTTGAGATCGACATCCACCTTTCTCGACACAGCCACCGGCTGAGACATGGACTGGCAGAGCTGTTTCGCCTCTTCGCTTGTCGGCAGACGGACGACGATATCCGTGCGCAGGCGGATATAGTCGGGGATGCCGTATTCGGCCAGAATGACGGTGACGCTTCGCCCGCTGCGCCGCGCCTCGTCGAAACCTGGAAAACGGCGCACCGGATAGTAAGCATGCGAATAGTTGATCGGCTCCTCGTCGGCAAAGCCGCGGCGGACAATATGATAAACCGGCTCACCAAGTGGAAGCCGCAAAGCCTCTGCGATCAATTCCGAAGCCGGGACAACCTCCTCATGAATGGCCTGACCGAGCGGTTCTCTGCCTTGATCGAGCAGGTTCTGGGAAAAGCGCGTGCGTTCGGACAGGCGATAGTCGAGGCGACTATCCCTGACGAAGGTTCCGCGCCCCTGCTCGACCAGCACGAGCCCCCGGCTTTCGAGACGGGAAATGGCGCGCCGTATGGTGTGCCGTCCGACGCCGAAACGTTCCATCAGGTCGGATTCCGTCGGAAGCTGCGCCTTTGGTGACAGGCGACCGGTCAGGATATCCTCCGCAATATCGCTCTCGACCTGTTGCCATTGCCCGTGCAGCAATTTCTTCTCCATGCCTGCCTTCCGAATTCAACCATGTCATTCGAATGTCATATATCGGCTACAGCATCGATTTTCAATCTGTGCCCGATATCGGAAATCCAACAAACAGCAGCCAAAGTCAATTTTACCCTCGAGCTTTAGCGCTTAGCCACGCTTTCCTTCATATGGGTGTCACTCGCCATCGTTAGGTAAATATCCGAATGTTTTATTAATCATTCGGATATTGAGGATAAGATGGTAAGACTTGATCGTCGTCAATTTATCGCGGGCACGACCGCAGTCATCGGCACATCAATCGCTATGACCGGCAAGGCCCGGTCCGCCGACGCGGCTATCGAGATTTCGAGCACCTGGGGCTCCGACAAGCCGTTCCAGAAGGTTGTCGACGCTTTCAATGCTAAGCAGCTCGGCATAACCGTTACCAACCGTTTCGACGGCGACTATGAGGCCGTGACCGCCAAGGCGGTCGCGAGCGTCGCCGCTGGCCGTCCGCCGGCCATGATGATCACCGGCTGGAAGTTCGGCTATTTCGCCAAGCGCACGCTCGGCGCCCGCGACCTTCGCGAGATCAATTCCGCAAAGGCAGAGGCAATCCTCGCCAATTTCCGCCCGTCGGTCCTACCACTGGTCAGCATCGACGGCGCCGTCATCGGTCTTCCCTGGGCGATGTCAACGCCGATAACCTATATCAACAGCGACATGTGGAAGGCTGCCGGCCTCGATCCCAATCTGCCGGAAACGCCTGATACCAAGTGGCTCTACGAAGGCGCCCGCAAGCTCGATGCGGCCCTGAAAGGCAAGCATCCGACCTATCGCTCACCGATCTCCCTCTCCAACAACGAATGGACGAGCCAGTCCTTCATCCAGAATGCCGGCGGCTTCATCATCGATCCCGATGGCAAGTTGGCCCTAAACAGCGCGGAAGCCATCGCCGGCATGACCGAATATTGCGCCCCGGCCCATGAAGGGCTTTGGCTTCCCGTCAGCGACAAGGAGCAGACGGCCGCGTTTCAGTCCGGCGCACTTGCGATTTGCACAACCAGCTCGACCGCCGCCGTCACCTTCCCCTTCGGTGCGGCAAAGGCTGTCACGACCAAATTCCCGGGGCTTCCGGGACATCAGCGCAAGATGAACAGCGGCGGCAATTTCCTTGCCATTTACACGCGTAACAAGGAACAGGCGGAGGCCGCTCTAGCCTTCCTCGAATTCTGCGCATCGAAGGAAGGCCAGACGCTTTGGTCTCAGACCGGCTACCTCAACACCTCGACGCACGACATTCCGCTCATCAACGAGTTCATGAAGCCGGCGGCGGCTCAGCTCGGCGATGGCCTGACCGCAGAGACGATCTGGCCCGGCAAGCGCGGCCTCGAAGGACAGGCCGTGTGGCGCAAGTGGGTCTCGCGTATGCTGCTCAAGGAAACGACGGTTGCCGACGGTATCAAGGGTGCTCATGACGAGCTTGCTGGGCTGATTTCGGCATAGGTTCGCATCATGCCATTTCGTCTTCGATCGCTGGCCCCCTACCTCTTCGTGGGGCCAGCCGTTTTTTCCGTGGCGATATTCCTCTATGGCCCGCTGATAGCGTCGATGTTGTTATCGGTGGTCGACTGGAATCTGCTGTCGGCAGACATCCGCTTTGTCGGCGTCGATAACTACGCGTCCATCTTCGACAATCCAGATTTCCGCATGGCGGCCTGGAATACGCTGCTTTACTGCACCGTCCTCATCCCGGCCGAGATCGTCATCCCACTGATCTTTGCGGTCATGCTGCATTCGGTGCGCAAGAATCCGCTGCAAGGGCTCTATCGCGGCAGCCTGTTCCTGCCGACGATCGTCGCCTATTCAGTGGCAGGCGTTGCCTGGTCCTGGCTTTTCAATCCAGTCAACGGTCTCTTCAACGAGGTGCTCGGCCATTTCGGCTTTCCGCCGTCGCGCTGGCACACGGATCCGAACCTTGCGCTCCTCTGTGTCAGCCTCGTCACCTTCTGGAAGACCTTCGGCCTCAACATGCTTTTGTGGCTGGCAGCGCTCGCGAACCTGCCGCATCAGCTGCGTGAGGCGTCTGAGCTCGACGGTGCAGGTTCGACGCGGCATTTCTTCGACATAAGCCTGCCGCTGATGACGCCGACGGCCTTTTTCATCAGCGTCACGACCTTCTTCCATGTGCTTGACGACATTGTCGGCGTCATCGATGTGCTGACCCATGGCGGACCGGCGGGCAGAAGCTCGAGCCTTCTCTATTTCCTGTGGCAGCAGGGTCTGTTGTTCTTCCAGTTCGGGCCGGCAAGCGCCGTTGCCGTCATCATCATCGTTCTCGTGCTCGCCATCACCTGGCTGCAGTTCCGCGTCAGCGAGAAGCGGGTGCACTACAGATGAGCGATATCGGTCACAAGCTTCACAGGTTGCTGCTCCATGTCGTGCTCATGGCAATCTGCATCGTCACCGTGTTTCCGCTCGTCTGGATGGTGACGGCGGCCTTCACGCCAAACGACATGATCATGGCGAGAGCCGTGCGTTTCTGGCCGGAAAATCCGACGCTTTCGAATTTCGCCATCGCCGCAAGCCGTCATCCGATCTGGATGTGGCTTTGGAATTCCATGCTGACCGCCACCCTGATCACCGCCGGAAAGCTCGCTCTCTCCGTGCCGGCCGGCTTTGCCTTCGGGCGACTCGAATTCAAGGGGAGGCAGCCGCTGTTCTGGTTCGTTATCGCCACCATGTCCTTTCCAAACGTGCTGGCGATCATTCCGACCTATATCGCCGTGGTGAAACTCCAGGCCTTCAACACCTATGGCGCGATGATCATCCCATCGATCCCCTATATCGGCTTCTATGTCTTCTACATGCGGCAGGCTTTCCGGTCGCTTCCCGCTTCGATATTCGAGGCGGCACGCATGGATGGAAGCGGATTGTGGCGGCAATTCATCGAGATCGGCATCCCCAATGTCATTCCGGCAATATCCGCCCTTTCGGTGATTTCCTTCATGGGGGCCTGGAACATCTATCTCTGGGGTCAGCTTGTACTCGATGATGCCTTCAAGAAGACGCTGACGACGGGCATTGCCGCCTTCGCCGATTTGGAGGGTGCAGAGCGGGCCTGGGGACCGCTGATGGCAACAAGTCTGTTGTCGATCGTCCCCGTTCTCTTGATCTTCCTGCTGGCGCAGCGTTTCATCGTCGATGCGCTGGCACCAGGCATTGATGACAGATAGGCGGATGCATGCCCCGAGTAATCGTAATCGGATCGGTAAACCACGATCGCATATGGCAGCTGGATGCACCGCTGGTTCCGGGCGGACGCATACAATTTTCGTCCCGCACGACCCGCCTTGGCGGCGGCGCATTCTATACAGGCCTGCAATTGCTGGAATTGGGAGCGGACGTCGCGATCGTTTCGAGGCTGATGCAGGACGAACAAGGGCAAACCGCATTGCGATCCCTTTCCTCGGCCGGCTTCCATACCGACTACATCATGATGGCGCCTGGAAAGACGGCACCGCTGGAAATTTTCCTTGAGCCGAGTGGAGAGCGGACGATCCTCGCACCGACCGGGCGATCTCAGCAGCTGACGGCAGCCGGCAAACTGTCGGGTGCAGGCGTCTATATCAATGCCCTCGCGCTCGACGAAAGCCTCGTCGAACAGATTAGCGCGCAGCCGCTCGTCCTCTCGCAATTTCCGCTGCGGCCGGCAACGCCGCGACCGGCGGACTATGTCATCTCCTCGCGCGACGATGTTCCGGATGATCTCAATCTCGCCTGGCAGAGGGCCGGCCAAATCGCCGGTTCGCGCCTGAAGATGCTCGTGCTCACCGACGGCACGCGCCCGATTACGCTGTTTGACGGCTTGCAGGCGGTAGAAGTCGAACCGGCTACAAAGGTCGACACGACCGATACCATTGGTGCCGGCGACCGTTTCGCCGGTTCTTTTCTGTTCGCCTTGCTGCAGGGGCAGGCACCGGCGGCCGCTGCACGGGAAGCAAGCCGCATCACGGCGGAATGGCTGCGCCGGCGCAGCGCCTAGGGAATTCGCGGCACTCCGAAAATCTCTTCGAGCAAGACAAAATGCCATAGACAATTCATTCGAATGACTATAGTAATCATTCGAATATTTTAGAGCCCATTCCCCGAACAAATCCTGATGCCCGAGGAAAAGATGATGACTGAGGAGAAGACTGGTAACCCGGTCAACGCATCCTATACGCATGCGCAGGCTCTGGACATTCTCGCCGCAAGCCGCCCGGCGCACATCAAGGCTGCGGCCGAAAAGGTGCTCGACACCCTCGGCGAGGTCGATGTCGTCGTGAACCGTACCGGTCTTGCCATGCTGCCGCTGATCGATACCGTTCGCAGCACCGCCTTCCATCTCGGCGAAGTTCTGGTGTCCGAAGCGCATATCCGCGTGCCGGATCGCGCCGTGGAAGGCTATGGCGCACTGGTCGGCCGGGATCTCGAACACGCCATGGGAATGGCTGTGATCGACGCAGCGATCGCTGCCAATCATCAGGCCGCTCTCATCCTTGAGCTCCTGAATGCCGAACGGCGCCATCAGGAAGAGGAAGACCGGCAGCTCCTACAAAAAGTCGAGGCGACCCGCGTGCAGATGGAGACATTCTGACCATGGCCAACAATCTCCTGCCCACCCTCGACGATACCCGCACCAACGCCACCTTCGAAGAACTCATGTGGGCGCTGAGCCGACCCGGTCATCCGCGTGAACTACCCGCTGAAGGCTTCTGGCCGCTCGCCGAAAGCCTGCTCGATCGCGAATGCAGCTTCCATGTGACAAGCGATCCGGCGCTGGACCTAAAGATGACCTCAACCGGTGCGAGACGAATGCCGCTTGCCGATGCGGATTATGTCTTTACTGCTATCGGCTCCTCCGAAGCTGTCGAAGCCTTGTCGACATTGCGCATCGGCAGCCTACTGTATCCCGATGATGCTGCAACGCTGTTTGCGCCCGCGCGATTTGGTTCCGGACAGAGACTGCGTCTTACCGGCCCCGGCATTAAGGACAGCGTGACGATCGAGATCGACGGTATCGATCGTGCCTTCTGGCACATGCGCACCAAAGCAATCCGTTATCCGCTCGGCTGGGATCTCTATCTCATCGATGGAAGACGCCTGCTTGGTATTCCCCGTTCCACGACAATCGAGGTGCTCTGATGGCCTATGTAGCAACCCGCGGCGGCGAATATGCCATCGAGCAGGCGGAACGGCTTTTCCGCGCCGATCTCGGCCCGATCACGCGCGAGCGCGTCGAGGCGGTTCGAAACGGCCTCCCCTATCTCATCGACCGGCTGATGGGCGAAGCCTCGCTTTATGAGCCAGACCTTGCGGCGCTGGCGCTCGCCCAGGCCGGCGGCGATCTCTACGAAGCGATCCTGCTGCTGCGCGCCTACCGCACGACGCAGCCACGCATCGCCGTCGCCGAACCCGTCAATCAGCCGGATCTTCTGACGGTCCGCCGCATCTCAGCCGCCTTCAAGGATATTCCAGGCGGCCAGATATTGGGGCCGACGCTGGACTACTCCCACCGCCTGCTTCAGGTCGACGTGTTGCAGGGCAATGATTATGTCCCGGAACCGGTGATCCCGGCTGCCAAGCCGGCGCCGGCGACGCAACCGTCGCTCACCAGCTGGCAGAAAGCGCAAGGGCTTATTCCGGACCATCCGGTCGAAACCGTCGCGCCTGAGGAAATCCCCGATCTGACGCGCGAGCCGCTGCTGTTCCCGGCAGCGCGCGCCCACAAACTCCAGAGCTTGGCCCGCGCCGACACCGGCGGCACGCTGGCGCTCGGCTATGCCACCATGCGCGGCTACAGCGCTGTGCATCCGACCGTCAACGAGCTGCGTCTGACCTATGCGCCAGTTCGCCTGCGCCATCCCTCGGGTACAATCTTCAGCGCCGGCCGCGTTCGTGTGAGCCAGACCGAAGTCATTTCCAAGGCGAAGGAATTGCAGCTGGGCTTTTCGGCGACCTTTGGCTGGAACGAGGTAAAGGTGATCGCGGCGGCAACGCTCGACCTTGCCTCCAACCAGCCCGACCCGCACCCGGCTGCCAATGAGGAATTCGTACTCTATCACACCGAGCCGGTCGAAAGCTCCGGCTTCTGCATTCACTTCAAGCTTCCGCATTACGTTACGTTCCAATCGACCCTCGACGCGCTGCGCCGCGTCAAGACGGACGAGGACGCTGCCGCCGCAAAGCCAGCCGTGACAGAAAAGCTCGCCCCGCAACAGGAGGAGGCTGCGCTATGAAACTTCAGGAATTGACCAAGCCCTGGATGGCCTTCAACTACGGTTTCCTCGATGAATCCGCCAAGCGCGAAATGCGCCGCCGCATCCTGAAGGCGATTGCCGTTCCCGGCTACCAGGTGCCCTATGCGAGCCGCGAAGTGCCGATCGCCCGCGGCTGGGGAACCGGCGGACTGCAGGTGACGCTGACGCTGCTCAAGCCCACATCCGTCGTCAAAGTTATCGACCAGGGATCAGACGATTCAGTGAATGCGAGCAGCATCCGCAAGTTCGTGGCGCGGGTCGGTGGTGCCGTCGAGACGGAAGACACGATGGCCGCAACCATCATCCAGTCCCGCCACCGCATTCCGGAGGAAAAGCTGCGCGAGGATCAGGTCCTGGTGCTGCAGGTTCCGAACCCCGAACCACTGCGCCCTGTTCAGCCGGATATGTCCGTCGCCCGCGAAATGCATGGGGATGCCGATTATGGGCAGCTGTGGCTGGTGCTCTACGAACAGCTCGTCAAATCGGGACGGATCATGCAAGGGTCGAGCTATCCGAGCATGGTCAACGGCCGGCATGTGATGACGCCATCGCCGATCCCGCGCTGGGACGTGCCCAAGCTCAATCAGGCCGACCACCTGACAATCCTATCCGCTGGCCGCGAGAAGCGCATCTTCGCCGTGCCGCCCTATACGCGCGTCGAGCCGCTCGTTTTCGATGACGTGCCGTACCGCGTCGAAGATCACCAGGACAAAACCTGCTACCGCAGCAATGTCACCGGCTTCTTCATGAACGAGCTTCCGCAGGAAGACGGTTCCTCGCAATACGAATTGTCCGACAGCCATTTCGGCGTGAAGCACATCCGCAAGTCGGAAGCGGAAGCGGTCGAGATCGGCGAGACCTGGTACAAGAATGGAAGGATGGACTGATGGCCGCGCTTGACCCCACTCAAACGGCAGAGCTGACCCGCCAGCCGCCGCGGCTGATGCTGGCCGAGCCTATCCTGACCATGCGCGGCATTGCGCGCAACTATGGCGACGTCACCGCGCTCGGCGGCGTCGATGTGACTGTTTATCCGGGCGAAGTGCTCGGCATTGTCGGCGAATCCGGCTCCGGCAAGTCGACGCTTCTGAGGATGATGAACCTTGAGGATACGCCCGACACAGGCACCTATAATCTTGCTCTTCCCGGGCACGAGAGCCGCGACCTCTTTACGCTCGACCGCTTCGAGCGGCGAATGCTGCGGGCGCATCACATCGGCATCGTCTATCAGAACCCGCATCTCGGCTTGCTGATGAACCACACGAGCAGCGGCAACGTCGCCGAACGCCTGCTGATTTCAGGCAATCGCAATTTTGCCGAGCTGCGCGAACGGGCGCGCCAATCGCTCGACGCGTCGGAATTTCCGATCGAACGCATGGATGCCCGACCGAACGAGCTTTCGGGCGGCATGCAGCAGCGCGTGCAGCTCGCCAAGGCAATCGCGCTCGAGCCGGCCGTCCTGCTGCTCGACGAGCCGACGACCGGCCTCGACGTCAGCGTTCAGGCGCTGGTCCTCGATACGCTGAAGCGGTTGCAGCGCGAGCGTTCGATCACCATGGTTCTGGTCTCGCACGATCTCGGCGTCATACGCACGATGGCAGACCGGGTTATGGTCATGCGACGCGGCAAGGTTGTGGAACAGGGTCTGGCCGACCAGATCTTCCAGGATCCGCAGCACGCCTATACGCAGCAGCTCGTTCACGCCAAGCTTTGAGGAAACGCGAGAGATGAACATTCAGGTTTCCGCCCGGCAAACCACCCCCCCGGTGCTGCGCGTCCAGGGCCTTTCGAAGCAATTCGAAATGCACCATCTCAAGCGCACGCTGTTTGCCTTCGAGAATATCGATTTCGACCTTCACACAGGCGAATTCATTCTGCTGAAGGGCGAGAACGGCGCCGGCAAATCGACGTTGCTGCGCACGCTCTATCGCTCCTACCTGCCGCGGGCCGGCCACGTCTATTATCACACGCAGGAAGGGATCATAGATCTCGCGACAGCCGCCGATGTCGACATTGCCGTGCTGCGCCGCCGAGAAATTGGCTTCGTCACGCAGTTCCTCAATGCTCGCCCGCGCGTTGCCGCCGAAGAGATCGTGGCCGAGCCGCTGAGGCTTGCCGGCACGTCGCATTCCGAAGCCTTGGCCGAGGCGCGGCGTTGGCTCGATGCCTTCGGCGTCAAGAAGCAGCTCTGGTCGGCTTATCCTTCGACCTTCTCCGGTGGCGAGCAACAGAAGGTCAATCTGGCTCGCGCGCTCATCCTGCCGCAGCGTCTGCTGCTGCTCGACGAGCCAACCGCATCGCTCGATCATGCCGCCCGCAAGGCGCTGGTCGAAAGATTGGCGCAGCTCAAAACGTCCGGTGTTGCAATGATCGGTGTCTTTCACCATCCCGAAGATGTAAGGGCATTGATCGACCGGGAACTTCATCTGGAAGCCATCAAGATCGAGGACGAGCAAGACGATGTGGCTGAGTAATTTCGAAATTATATTGCAGGATCGCGTGATAGAGCGCGGTGCCATCAGGATCGAAGATGGGCTGATCGCTGAAATCAGCGAGCGGCCTGTCGACGGGGCTGAAATAGACGGCCACGGCCGGTTTCTATTGCCCGGTTTTGTCGACATGCATGGCGATATGATCGAAAAATGTGTGGAGCCGCGCGTCAATGTCCGCATGCCGCTCGAACTCGGCGTCTACGACCTCGACAAGATGCTCGCCGCCAACGGCGTGACGACAGCCTATGCTGCGGTCGCCTTCACACCGGCAACTTACGGCCATATCCGCTCCATCGAGCATACCCACGCCATGATCGAAAAGCTTGCATCGATGCGCGAAGAGCTTTTGATCGACCACCGCGTCCATGGCCGCTTCGAGGTGACCTTCCTGCCTGCGCTGAAAGAGGCAAAGACCCTAATCGATGCCGGCGCACTGCACCTGATTTCGCTGATGGATCACACGCCGGGCCAGGGACAATATCGCGATATCGAGCTGCATATCGCCAACACGGCAAAGGCCAAGAAGATCAGCGAAGCACAGGCGGCAGAACTCGTGAAACAGCGCATGGCGGCCCGCTCCGAGCATGGCGACAGCATGGACATCATCAACGGCTTGGCGGAACTGGCGCGCGAACATGGCGTCGTCCTTGCATCTCATGATGACGACACCATCGAGAAGGCAGTGCTGCTACACAGCCTCGGCGCGGCAATCAGCGAGTTTCCGATCAATATTGCGACGGCCACCGAAGCAAGGCGGCTGGGATTGGCGACGGCCATGGGCGCGCCGAATGCGCTGCGCGGCCTTTCCTATTCCGGCAATCTTTCCGCACGAGAAGCCTATGAAGCCGGCGTACTCGATATCCTTGCGAGCGACTATCATCCGTCGGCCATTCTGCCGGCCGTGATCGCGCTCGCGGAAATCGGTAAGGGCGGCCTTCCCGCCTCCGTTGCGCTGGCAAGCGCCAACCCTGCAAGGGCGCTGGGCCTGAATGATCGCGGCCGCATCGCCGAAGGATTGCGCGCCGATCTGGTCATCGCAGAACGCGGCCGGATACCGCGGGTGCGCGGCACGATCCGCGGCGGCAAGATGGTCTGGTCGGACGGAACCATTAAGAGCTTTTGAGGCACTGAGGATGCCTGTTGGCATTTCGCGCCAGCACGCAACCTGCCCATTGGCGGAAGGGTATTTCCCTCCCGCCAATCCGCGTGGCTTACATCGCTTTCTCCGGATGCGGCGAGCTCTCATAGGCGCCCCAGATCGATTGATCGAAATTGATCGTGGCGCCGGTCATCAGACCGGATTCGTCCGATGATAGGAAGGCGACGGCGCGTGCGACCTCGGCCGGATCGACCAGCCGGCCGAACGGCTGTTCGGCGGCGGCCTTTTCCAGCCAGTCTTCGGCGGCACCGTGATATTCGCGCTGGATGCGATCCTCGCCATCGCTCGACATCCAGCCGATATTGAGCGCGTTGACCCTGATGCGGTTCCTGAGCAACCCGAAGGCCGTATTTCGGGTCAGCGTATCGAGCGCGCCTTTGGAAGAGCAATAGGCGCTGATGAAAGGCTGCCCGGCCATCGCCGACATCGAAGAGATATTGACGATCGTGCCTTCGATGCCGTTGGCGATCATGTTCTTGATCGCGTCCTGCATCAGGAAGAACGGGGCACGCACGTTGACGGCGAACATCCGATCGAACAGATCCGGATCGGTATCGAGAATGGTGCCGCGATCGGTGATGGCGGCGACATTGACGAGCGCATCGATGCGGCCGAATTTTTCCACGGCGGTCGCGATGACCTTGCGGCAATCGTCCACCTTACCGAGATCGGCTGAAACGAAAGCGACCGGTATTTTATAGCGGTCACTTATCTCACGCGCCTTGGCCTCGCCCTTGGCGGTGCTGCGGCCACAGATCGTCAGGCCGGCGGCGCCGCGTTCGGCAAACAGCCGGGCAACTTCCGCGCCTAAGCCTTGCGTGCCGCCGGTCACGACGGCGAATTTTCCATCCAGTCGGCTCATACGATCTCAAGCCTCCCTGCGTGCGGCATGGGCGGCGATGAGTTCGGCAAATCGCTTCGCATCCGTCCCGGCATTGATCGCCTCCGCCATGATGGCCGCTTGCGTTTTCGGTGCCAAACCGCCAACGGGCGGATCGCTGTCGAGATTGGTCGGGAAGGCATAGCCCTCTGCCGTCGATGCGATCACGTTCGCAGCTTCTGCGCGGCTCAGCGCACCGGCATCGAGAGCGGCGACCAGCGCCGGATAGACTGCGACAGACATGCGGCTGCGGTTGACGCTCTCCATCGCCCGCCCGAAGGCCGAGGACACCTGCAGGAGGTTGGCCATGCGGTAGATGTCTTTTGAGACATTGTCGCCGGCCCCATGCATGACTGCCGGATTGAAGAAGACGGCATCGCCCTTCTTCAGCGGTAATTGCACGTAATGTTCGGCGAAATAGGCCTGAAATTCCGGCCGGCCGAAGGCGATATAGCCTTCGAAGAAGGTCTGCGAATAGGGTAGGAACAGCGTCGGCCCGCTTTCGAGCGGCATATCGCAATGCGCGACCGCGCCCTGCAGCGTCAACAGCGGCGAAACGGCATGGATGTGGCCCGGATAGGCCTGCATCTGCTGCGGCGACATGAAGCCGAGGTGATAGTCGCGGTGCGGCTTCTGCGCAGTGCCGCCCGGATTGACCCGGTTCATCTGCGCGGTCATCTGATAGCCGACGCCGAGCCAGGCCTCCGACACCATGGCGACCGCCGTCGAGGCGTAATAGCGAGCAAAATTCTCCGGGTCCGCCAGGCAATGCTTTTCCAGTGCGTTCCAGATGCGGTCGTTGGCGCCGGGTTTGGCAAAATGATCGCCGGCGCCCTTGCCCTTCTCTTTCTCCTCGCGGACGATGGCTTCGAATACGGTGGTTGCGCGATCGACAACCGCCGTATCCGGCATGGCGTTCTTGATGACGACGACGCCTGGGCCTGAGGTAAAGGCTTCCACCCACTCGGCCATCAGGGCGCGACGTTCGTCTTCATCCTCGGCGGCGCTGCGAACCTTGTCGCCATCATAGATGAGGATGTTTTTCTCGATCCCCGCCGCCAATGGCCAGTCGGCCGGATCGGCGGTCTTTTCCACCAGGCCTTTGAAAGTATCGAAATTGCCGCAATCGGCCGAAAGCCAGACCTTCCGGCTGCGCCGGCTGGCGAGCGTCTGAGCGTCCATGGTGTTCTCCTCCCAAAATGACGTTGGACTATGAGGTTGATCGTAGTCCCGCACCGGCCTATGAGAAAGACGGAAAACACCTCAAAAACACCTCAGAAAGAGTGACCGTGAAATCGCGCTTTCCCTTGAAAGATATTGCGCTACAGGCTGGGCTCAGCCTCGCGACCGTCGATCGTGTCATGCATGAACGCGAGGGCGTCCGTGCTGTGACCCGCACGCGGGTTGCAGCCGCGATTGCCGAGCTGGAGCGGCAATATGTGCAATCGGGCTTAGCAGGGCGGCGGCTCGTCATCGATGTCGTCATGGATACGCCGCAGCGCTTCTCGTCGGCCGTCCGCGAAGCCTTCGAGGCGGAATTGCCCGGCATGCGGCCCGCATCATTTTTCGCGCGCTTTCATGTGGCCGAGACGATGAGCGAGGCCGAGCTTTTATCCATCCTGCGCGCCATACGCCGGCGCGGCAGCCACGGTGTGGTGCTCAAGGCCGCGTCAACGCCGGCCATTGCCGATTTCGCTGCCCAACTCATGGCAGCAAGGATCCCGGTTGTTACGCTGGTGACTGACCTGCCTGAAAATTCCCGTATCGGCTACGTCGGCATGGACAATCGTATGGCTGGGGCGACCGCCGCCTATCTGCTCGGCCGCATGGCCGGCGAACGAGCGGGCAAAGTGTTGGTGACGCTCTCGAGCAGCCTTTTTACCGGCGAGGACGAGCGTGAGCGCGGATTTCGCGATACTCTTGCGGAGCGATTCCCCCATCTTTCGGTCGTTCGAATTTCCGAAGGGTTCGGCGTCGACCGCACGACGGAACTGCTCGTCCGCGATGCGTTGGAACGCGAGCCGGACATCCGCGCGGTCTACTCCGCTGGCGGCGGCAATCGTGCCATCCTGAAAGCCTTTACCGAGGCCCGGCGCGAATGCACGGTCTTTGCAGCCCACGATCTCGATCAAGATAATATCGGGCTGCTCGCCGCCGGCGAGATCACTCTCGTCATTCACCACGATCTGCGCCATGACGCCCGTAGCGCCTGTCAGCTCATGCTCGCCTATCACCGGATGCTGCCGGCAGATTTTCAGGTGGCACCATCGAGGGTCGCGATCGCAACGCCGTTCGAACCGGCGCATTGATCGAAAACCGCAGGCGTGCGCAGAAAGAGGGCGCGCGGAAAGACCGCTATTCGATCGCCGTGATCTCCAGCTCCTCCTTGCCAAGGGTCAGGATATCGCCAACCGTCTTTCCCATCAGCAATCTTGCGACGGGCGAGACGTAGGAAATCGATCCCGCCTTGGGATCGGCCTCGTCCTCCCCGACGATGCGATATTTTTGCACGCGGCCATCCTCACGGCTGTAGGTGACCGTGCTTCCGAAAACGACGACCTCGGACGAGGCCGGCGCCGGCATGACTTCGGCGGTTCGGACCCTTTCCGCGAAATAGCGCGCATCGCGCAATGGAATAGCTGTCTGCCGCCGGCGTTCGTTGATATCCTCGATCGCGCTTGCTGCTTCGTAGGCTTTGCGCGCATCCTGAAGCTGCAATTCCAGAGCCTTCAGTCCCGCCTCGGTGACGCGGTTCGGATGCGGAGAAATCGGCCGGTCGGGCAACACGGTTTCGGCGGCCGTTTCAGCGCTTTCTTCCTTCATGAACGCAGTGCTCAATTTCAAACTCCATTGCGAAGCGCTAAACCTTGAAATCCCGTCGGGATCTTTTTCCATGAACAATTTCGACGACCTGTCTTTAACCACAGGAAGCAAATCGACCCCGTACTATAGACCAGATGGCAATGCTGGAGGAATAGAACAGCCGATAGAAAGCCGAGATCACCGAAGAGGCCGGGTTCCCGCCAGCGGACATCGCCAACATGTTCGTTGCAACGATCTCTAAAACGACTAGTCTTCAAGCCAGCTAACAACGGCGGATACAAAGTTCCATGTCGCGGGGACTTTGAAACGGCACTCAACTTTAGAGAGATCGATGATCAGCCTCGGTGTATTGACGACTTATATATTGGTGGTGCTTGGTCTGATGGTCATTCCAGGACCTGCCACGTTACTCACGCTCGCCAGGGCAGTCAGTGGCGGCAAGCGCGTGGGATTGGCAACGGGCGTTGGAATAGCCGCCGGCGATCTCTTCCATACGATGATGGCGACCTTCGGATTGTCGGCATTGCTGGCCACATCCGCGCTGGCCTTCGAGATCGTCAAATATGCCGGCGTCATCTATCTGATCTATCTGGGTTTCAAGGCTTTTATCGAGAAAAGCGGCAGCATCGATCTGCCGACTGCGCAGGCTATTACCCCCATGCGCGCATTCCGGCAGGGTTTCTTCACGGAGATACTCAACCCGAAGACTGCGCTTTTCTTCCTGGCCTTCCTGCCGCAGTTCATCCATCCGGAAAGCGGATCCGTCATTGCGCAATTCGCGCTTCTGGGAGCCATTTTCGTGACCCTCAGCATCGGCGTGACCTCGCTTCTGGCGGTCGGTGCCGGCTCGATTGATGGCTGGCTGCGGCGCAACCGCACCATCGGCCGATGGCAGGGAAAGGTCATCGGCACAATCTATATGGCATTGGGCCTGAGGCTCGCGCTGCAACAGCAGTGACCGCCTTTACGGCAACAAAGGAAAATCAAACCTGCTGCCGTTTGACGACGCTGAAATTCATCTCCGAACGGATGCGGAAGCCCATCGCTTCGTATAGAGCGATGGCCGGCGTGTTTGTGGTATAAGCATGCAGATAGGCAGTCTCGCCGCGGGCCGCGATTTCACCAGCCACGAAACGGAAGAGCAAGGTGCCGAGGCCGCGCCCCTGAAAATCGGGATGAGTGCAGAGGCCGCTAAGTTCGGCAAATCCTGTCTGGCGCATGCGCTGACCTGCCATGGCGACAAGGCGCCCATCGATCTTCACGCCCCAGAAGGAGCCGAGGCTTTGGGCCTGCAAGGTGAAGGGGCCTGGCTTCGTCAGCGTAGCAAGCGCTAGCATATCCGCAGCATCGGCCTCCGTCAGCGGCACGACCCGACCGTCCGAGACTCGCTCGGAAGGGCGCTCCGCCATCATCTGCACGAGCCTGGCACTGGAAAGGGTCACCAACCCTTCAGGAACGATGATTGGCTCCGCCTCGACGATCGCCATGACCTCCTCTCCCGAAGGCAGCCTCGCCAGGGCCTCGAGACTTTCGGGCGAATTGTCCGCGGACGCCGCAAAGGGCACGATGGACGGTGGATAGCGGCGGGCAAGCGCATTGCCCTCCGCCAGTGATGCATGGGCAGTTTCAAGAGCACTCCAAATCGGACGATCGAGAATATGGCTCATCATTGCTGCTCCTTGCTGAGGGTGCCGCGTCGCCTGAGCGGAGCTTCCGCAAGTCCGTCCTCGATCGCGGCGAGTTGTTGCAATAGCGGCCCTGAAAGGTCACCGCAGAGCTCTCGGACCGCCTGTTCTATGCGCGGCCAGACGAATTTTTTCGAATAGTCGACGAGCTCCTGCCCCCTGGAAGTCAGCGAGATCAGACGGCGGCGCTGGTCTTCGATCGAGGCCTGCATGTCGACATAGCCCGCTTCCAGAAGCTGCGAGACAGTGCGTGTCGCGCCCGGCTGAGTGATGCCGACGGCCTGGGCAAGTTCGCCGATCGTCAGCGGCCCGGCGCGATCGATGGCGGCGAGAAACGGAAATTGGGCGGACTGCAAAGAAACGTCCAGCTCCTCCATGATCTGCTGCGTATCGGCCTGCAGACGCTCGCCGATCCGGCGAAACCGGCTGCCAAGACAGAGGAACCCCATCGCCCTCACAATATCTTCAGTCAAATCGACCCCCATTCCTCCATTTACATAAATTGTTATATAATGTGTTATTCAATTGCAATCAAGCCCGCTGGCGGTCACTTAGAGGATACGGATATACGATCTCAATGATTGTACTCATCGAGCAGTCCCGGCCTTTACACATCGCTGCCATTCGAAGGCAGACTAACGCTAAGGTCGTACACTGTTTGAATCTGGAACGCGCGACATAACCCTTCAAGGGAGAGGAATAGCTGACGCGCTCCTCCGTCTATGAGCTAGCCGCTGCGATACTTCCGATGTCCCACGCGAACGGGATTATTCAGCAACTAATTAACATATTGAAATACTTCTGAAATACTCGTTGTGTGACGAGAGATTTAACTTCACATTAAGTTCAGTTTATGCGCATATTATTTATTTAGAAATTTACATATTAACTGAATACTAATAAACGCCTTAACTTTCCAACTCATATTAGCTAACCATTACGCAAGCGGAGGTAATGGTTGTGCAAGATATTGGTACAGACTCTCAAAGATATTCAGGAAGAGCTTACTCAACCAAGAATGGCGTTCAAAAACCCGGCCACAACGGGTCGGACGCTACTGGTGCGCATCTTGTTTCCGAAGAGCAGATCTTAAATCAGGAGAGCCAAATGCAGCCGGCAGACGCGCCTGAACATGGAGCCGCCATTCCTGCGCAAGACTATCCGCCCACGCTTCCAAGCGTGTTGATCGGCGGGTTGCCCATCACTGTCGTCAATCGACGCAATGCTGCTTCCTTCATGATCGATGTCGCGCGCAGACGCCGCCGCGACAGCCGGCCCTATTATTTTACGTCAGCCAATGGCGAGGTCGTCGCACGCGTTCATGCCGATGCCAATATCGCCAAACTCTTCCAGCAGGCGGATCAGATCTTGGCCGACGGTCAACCCCTCGTGATGGCTTCACGCTTACTCTGCAGGGTGCAGCTTCCCGAGCGCGTGGCAACAACGGATCTCTTTCACGATGTCGCCAAACTGGCCGAAAGGGAAGGCATAAGCTTCTATCTCCTGGGAGCGACCGAGACGGCAAACCGCGAAGCCGTCGCCGCCGTGCAAACCCGCTATCCCGGCTTACGCATCGTGGGCCATTGCCACGGCTACCTTGCCGGAGAAGCCCTGGAACGGAAGCTTGACGAGATCAACACACTCGCCCCCGACATATTGTGGATCGGCCTTGGCGTGCCGCGCGAGCAGATTTTCGTGCACGATTTCGCCGCGCGACTTGCCAATGTCGGCATCATCAAGACATCAGGCGGCCTCTTCGACCATCTGGCGGAGAGAACGAAGAGGGCGCCCATCTGGATCCAGAGAGCCGGTTTCGAATGGTTCTGGCGGATGCTGATGGAACCTCGCCGCCTGTTCTGGCGCTACCTGACCACCAACCCCTACGCCATCTATGCGATCCTGAGGTATTCGAAATGATGAATAGGCGATATTCCGAACTGCCGACGAGCGAAACGGACACAGACATAGCCATTGTCGGCGGCGGGCTTTCCGGCACGCTAGCAGCCTGCCTGCTCGGCCGAGCGGGATATCGGGTGACACTCATCGATCGTCATCGCGTCTTTCCCCAGGAATTCCGCGTTGAAAGAATAGCCGGCGAGGCGATCGAAAAACTTCAGCGACTTCAGCTATTTGCACCTCTGTCGACTGCCGCCGTACCCTTCGATGAAATCGTCAACATGCACAAGGGGCGCGTGGTGGACCGGACATACGGCCAGCACTATGGATTTTTCTACAACAGGCTCGTCATGGCGATGCGGAGCGCGCTGCCTGAAACGGTGAATTTCGTCGTCGGCCAGGTCCGCGCTTTGCGGATCGGAGCAGCGCACCAACGGATATCGATCCTTGGTCAGGACGAAATCACCACGCGATTGCTGGTGGTCGCGACGGGCATGGGCGATACCCTGCGCCGGGATCTCGGGATTCTGCACCGACAGATTAGCGATAGACGCCCGCTGGCATTCGGCTTCAACATTCGTCCGCTGCGATCCAATAGATTTCGCCATACGGCCCTGACCTATCATGGCGACGGCGACGGAATCGCCCATCTCAATCTATTTCCGGTCCCTGGAACGACACGAGCCAATCTCTTTCTGTTCCGAGACCCGCGAGATCCATGGGTCAAGTCGCTGCATGACGATCCGAAAGGGATGCTCACGGCCGCCTTCCCGTCACTTGTCGATACCTTTGGCGATTTTGAAATCAGCAGCCGCGTCGATAGCTGGTTGACCGATATAACAGCTGCCGACAATTGCCGGCAGGATGGCGTCGTGCTGATCGGAGATGCCTATCTGACCTCCTGTCCGGCAAGCGGACTCGGCGTCAGCCGGCTTCTGACCGATGTAGAGCGTCTATGCTGCACATATATCCCGCAATGGATGACAGAAACTGCCATCGATCACACCAAGATCGCCGCTTATTATGACGACCCAGAAAAGCTTGATATGGACATCAGTTCGGTGCAAATGGCCGATCACCACTTCAATCTGACGGCGAAGACCGATGTCGGGTGGCATCTGCGCCGCCAGTTCCATTTCACGCGGCGGCGCATCCTATACGGCATCGAAAACATAAGCCCCGCTCTTGCAACAAAGCTTCATCAGCTGAAGGCGAAGGCGATACGCGCCAAGTCTGCACTGCGATCCGCTGCACTGAACTCGGAACCGATGGCATAGCCAGGCTCGCAAGTGCGAAATGCGGTCTCGGGAAACATTCACAAATAGTGCATGTTTCCAACATGTGAAAAACGCAATCCTATATCGATAATATTACGGAGTTGATCATGGCAGTTTTAGGCGCATTTCCTCCTGGACTTACTTGCCGACCAATCGAAGAGAGCGATTGGGATGGCATCATCGATTGTCTTCGCAGAAATTTTCCGACGCGCGATCGAAGCTATTGGGAGCGCGCTGTCGCGCGCATGGAAAAGCGGCCTTTCGTGCCCGACCTGCCGAAATACGGCTTCGTTCTGGATATGTCCGGACGCATTGTCGGTGTTCTGCTGGCGCTTTATTTTCGGCACGAGGGATTGGAAGGAGAAGAGCTCCGCTGCAATTTGTCGAGCTGGTCTGTCGATCCCGAATATCGCGCTTTCGCCGGCAAGATGGTGATTGCGGCGCTCAGACGAAAGAACGTCACCTTCATCAACGTTTCTCCGGCACCAGGGACTATAAAGGTCAATGAAGCGCTCGGCTTTCGCCGTTATGCGGACGGGCAGCTCGCCTTTCTGCCGATGCTGAGTGCTGTGAGGCGGACTTATCGTGTGCTTGAAGCCCGCTCCGATCTTCCGGAAATGTCGATGCTCTCGGAAGGCGATAGGGAGATCCTTCTCCAGCATGCGGCACTGGAATGCCTGTCGTTCATTTGTGTCGCCGGTGACGAAGCCTTTCCCTTCGTGTTCAAGACACGCCGTATCTTCCACGGCATCGTTCCAAGTGCCCAGGTGATTTACAGCCGCATCCCTGAGGAGCTTAGCCGGTGCGCCGGCGCGCTCGGGCGCCATCTTCTGCGAAAAGGCATATTTCTCTGCGTCGTCGATGCGAACGGGCCGGTGCCCGGTCTCATCGGGCGTTATTTCGCCGGAAGCGGGACGAAATATTTCAAAGGTCCGAAACCGCCATCGCTTGGTGACCTGACATTCACGGAACTCGTCATCTTCGGCTCCTGATCCCTGATAATGAGCTGTCGGCGGCTTTTTGGAGTTTACCGCTGGCTCAGTCCGATTGAAGATTAACCGCATTACGGCGAGGGCGATGGCATGTGTTCGCCCGACTGGCTGACCGTTCTTCGCGAAATGCCGAGCGAGCGCCAGCGCGTTCCAAAAGAAACACCAACAAGCAGGAGGCAGAAGCCGAGCGCAAGCGGAGAGAAGAATGCCTCCTCCTGCAATACGGCATTGGACGCGATCGTGACGACCGCGACGAAAGCGAAGAGAAAATCCGGATCGCCGGTAGCAATCAGCTGCTTGCGCGCCGATAGGGCCAGCGCGGCAAGAAAGCCGAAGAAGACAAAGCTGCCCACACCCATCTGATAGAGCATGACGCCGACCGCGCTTTCGACGGGCACGGAGGCAACGCCTTCATCCTGTGCCCGGTCCCAATCCAGATTGAGGCTCGTACTCGAAAGATTGCCGCCGATGCCGAGGCCCTGTCCGAACGGATTGTGCAGGAATTCGCGAACGCCCGCGATCAGGCCGAGAACATGGTAATCGCCATGGGTGGCGCCGAAGAGGATAGCGGCGGCCGTCCAGACGACGGCAAGCGCGATGACGGCAAGAAGCGTCAGTTCCGCGCGCGATGGATGATAGATCAGCCGGGCACCGATCGCCACCAGCAACATGAACGTCGCTCCTTTCGAGCCTATGACAAGCAATAGTGGCAGGGCAGCAATCGGCAGCAGCCAACGGCCTCTGAAGAGGAGCCAGGCAGACATGATGCTCAAGCCGTAGGCGTAGCTGATGGGGTGAAAGTTCGGGCCGCCATTGCGGAAGATCGGCGGAAACAGGTCACTGAACAGCTTGATGTTGAAGAAGGTCGTCATCATCGTGTCTTCGATGCCGCGAAGCACGAAGCCAGTCTCTCGCAGCTTCTTTTCCCATACACCGGCCTCGATCTGAGCCTTCAGGCCACGATGAATATAGAGATCGCCGTGAAACAGGCTCAGGAAATCCATCCGAAAGATCTGTTCCAGATAGCCGTATATGATGGCAATGGCGCAGAGCCAAAAGATGCCCTTGCGCAGATCAATTGGATAGAGACTGGCTGCCAGAATTGCGATGTGGAAGCATGCAAGCGGCGTGATCGTATTGCGGAAATAGATAACGGCATCCTTCGGTCCGCCGTGAACAGCCCCAAGCGCTAGATAGAAACAAACGATGCCGCACAGCATGAAGCTGAACATCAGCCAAGGCCGCAATTCCGTCAGAGCCCGCACGCGGTATTGGAAAGAGGCCATAATGAAGGCGCCAAACGCAGTCATGAGAATGACGAAATTGGCGCCGCGCAGCGCATCGAACGTATTGTGATCCGGCACGAAAGGCGTGAACCAGGCGACCACGAGGTTCTGGTAGAGAAAGGAGCAGGCAATGACGATCGGGATGCAGCCGGGCTGAGCAACAGACAGGACGAGCGTCAATGCGAATGTCGCGGCAACCCCAAAAGGCGTCCAGACGGCGAAGGCTGAAACGGAAGCAATGACCGCGAGAATGGCGATGCAGAGGTGGAAGACCGCATCTGAGCGCAGCGAACTAACGCCTCCCGCCGCGAAGCCGGCGCGATGTCCCGTAATGCTCATCGCCAAACTCCATTCGTCCGCATCAGTTGTCGTTCCTCACTGCCATATTCCTCAGCATTTCAGCCTCCGCCACGGCCATCCAGAAGTGCCGCGATCATGCCGACGTCAAAACCTTCGGCGCTGCGCCGGCTCTCGATGATGCCAAAACCCTGATCGAGCTCCCAATAGGCCCAGCCGACCTGATTGGCCTCTGCCGCTTGCCGCACGGCCCGAACCCAGAATTTGCGGCTTTCGGCATCGACACAGAAGTTGAGCACGCCGAACTCATTCATCATGACAGGGCAGTCATGCGTCTCGGACCAGCGCCTCAGCCTCACAAATTCGGAAGCGATCGCCGCTTCTGTCCAGGGCGTCGCCAATTGCTCCTCAATGAGGTTTGCGGCCTGCTCATCCCCGTTGGCGCGCAGCTTGCCGATGCTCTCCTGCACGAGAGGCGTTTCGATGGTAGCCGGAAAAGGCAAATTCGAAATCCGCGCAAGCGGAGACGCATCCCACGTCTCGCATTGATGAGTGAAGGCCGTGGGCGCATAGAAATGAATGGCGGCGATCTGGTTATCGTCGGCGAGCGGCGGCGTCTCGCCTATTTCCCAGATGCCCTGAGAGGGCGATGGCCCCCAGATCAGCGTATGGCTCGGGCATTTGGATCGTACGACCTCGGCAAGCCTATCCCGCAGTTGCAGCCACGCGTCACTCCGCATGGGCGGCTCATTCAAGAGCTCCGGATAGACCTTATCATCCGGGAGGTTCGCGACAACGCTGCTTAACGCCATCCAGGCTGCGGCCGCCCTTTGCGAGCCGGCCTCGAAATCTTGACGAAGAGCCTTGTGCAGACTTTCAGAGGGATGCATGTCCACAAGGATGGAAAAACCCAGCCGATTAAGGTCGGTCACGCCGGCCTCGATGCGACGGAGCGCGGCCGCATCAGTTGCCGTCAAGAGATCGCCATTGATCGGCAAGCGGATCGTCTCGAATCCCGCTTGGCGAAGCTTTTCGAGGACCGGCTCGCTGGGCGCTACTCCATCGCTGTTATCGAACCATCCGGGCAGATTGATGCCACGCGAGGGTACGATGGGCCTGGCCGCCGCACGCGCCGCGCCGGCAGCCGGGAGAGCAGCCAGAATGGAGCCGCCTGCCAGCTTGAGAGCGCTTCGGCGTGATATCATCGTCGATCGCGAGCCGCGTCCCTCGTTCATCCCCTTGCAGAGACTCGATCACCCTGCCCTCCATCGTCAGTCGAGCGGATGGGTCGCACCATCTGGCTACGGCGCGTATCGATGTTCTCCGGCGCAATTGTCAGCGTGGCGCTGCGCCCAATCTGATCGGCGTCGAGCCGTTGACGAAGCATATTGGCGATTTCCGCCGCTTCCTCGGCAGGGTTGAGCGCAAAAAGCATGAGATCCGCTTCAGCGAAAAGCGCTGGATCCCAATTGTCATCGACGATGGAAGGCCCCATCAGAAGCACGAAGTCGAACGAGCCGGCGGTGGTCAATATATCATCGAGGCCAAGGCGCACCCACGGTTCCGAATTCTCGGCCACGGGCCTGTTGTACACGACGGTCCGCAGGCCGCTCGCCCCGCTGATGAAGACGCTGTTACCGCTGCGCGCCGGCGCTCCCAAGCCAGGCAGGTCTCCGAACTCGACGACGAGCACATTCTGTTCGGCCTGTTGGAGGCCAAGGCCGACCATAGCACCCGCAAGTCTCGCCGCCAGCGGCGTGTGCAGCGAGGAGACCAGCAGCACATAGGGCTTCGGATGCTCTCTCAGATGCAGAATGATGCGCCGCATGAGCTGCAGCACATCCCGCGAAAAAGCTTCGTTTCCGGCCTGGAAAAAGCGTCTTCGCATCGCGCGGATGCTGAGATAGGCACCGATGCCGGCAACGCCCGGAAGCCGATATTCACCAAGATGGACCGGCGCCGGCTCCGTCTTTGCGATTTCCGACGAAAGGTCTTTGTGGGGCTCGACGTCAAGGAGGCTACGTCTTATGGGGCCTGTCGGATCCTGTTCCGGCTGATGTTTGGGTCCGCGCACCAGGGCAAGACCGCAGCCGATGATAAGACCGAGCGCGGCGCTGACCGGCAACAGGAGCAGCGGCTTCGGCCAGGTCGGCTGTACCGGCGGAGCGGCGGCGCTGATCACCCGGGCCTCCTGCAGCTGCAGGCCCTGCATCTGCGATGTTTCCTCGGCGCGTTTCAGGAAATCGTCGAGGACCGTGCGTGCCGCTTTCGTCTTCGCCTCCAGCTGCCGCAACTGCACCTGCGCAGCATTCGAACTATCCAGCTTCTGGCGGAGATCATCGAGCTTTGCCTGGAGTGCTGCGACGTTCTGTCCAGCGAGGTCGGACATTGCCTTCAATTCCCGAGTAATCCGCTGCGCCTCGACGGCCATAAGACCCTGCATCCTGTCCAACTCGGATCGCAATCTTTTAACGATCGGATGACGCGGCTGATACATGGCCTCGTAATTGGCGAGATCGGCGGCCCGTTGATTGTAGTTCTCGCGGAGTTTAACCGTGGCTTCGGAGGAAAGGATTTCCGAAAGCTTGGCAAGTCCGGCCGGCGAGGTGCCTGCGGCGACTGCCTGAGCATATTTATCCTTGGCCTGATCGGCCTCACTTCGTGCTCCGATCAGCTGATCCGTAAGCTTGTCGATCTGAGATTGCAGCGTGCCGCCCGCGGAAGCATCGAGGATCTGATGCGAGACCTTGAAATCTCCGACCTCCTGCTCGGCATCGCTGACGTTCTTCTGAAGATTGCCGATCCGGCTCGCAAGCAGGGAATTCACATCGCTGTTTGCAGTCTCCCGCTCACCCGACAGACCGGCCCTATAACGATTGACGATGGCGTTGGCGATCCGCGCCGCCTTGTCGGAATAGCGGGATGCGAAACTGACATCGATGACATAGGTAAGCCCGGCACGCTCTACGGTGACGGCGCGTTGGAAATTCTTGAAGATCGAATCCTTCGTGGGATGTGAAGCGAGACCAATACGCGACAGGAGGCCGCCTGCCGAAAATTCAGGGTCGTTCTCGATGTTCTCGCTCTCAAAAACCTTCATCAGAAGGTCACGCGATTCAATGACGAACACCTGGCTTGCGATGGCCGCGCTATCGCTGCCGATGCCGGGCAGGACATTGTTGAGATTCGTCGCGCGCGGATCACGCGGATCGATCATGACGGAAGCTGTCGCGGTATAGCTCGGCTTTGCCACGGCAAGGTAAGCCAGCGTCAGTAGAAGCACGGCAACGGTGCACGTCAACACGATCAGCCAGCGCTGCCAAAGGATGGTCCACACGGCACCGACATCGAACAGCGGCGGAAGCGAGCGCTCGTCAATGTTAAACGGCTTCATCCTGTTCCTCTCCGCGGGCCGCGGGTCTCCGGCTCATCGCACATCACTAAATTCAGTATTAGTGAATAATGTTAATCATCCGTTGAATTTACACCAGAGCGTGTGATCGACTTGAGACATCGCAAGTAACCATGTTGCGACTTCATTCTGGCGTAAGCATCAGTACTTACGATATTAGAGATACATTCTATTTCAGGCATTGCAGACCATTCGGTCGACAGCAATCAACACAGGATCAGGGCGTTGGGTGAGAAAGCTGGCAGCAGCGATACGATATCAGCCGAAACGCCGCCGCCTGCGAGCAACCTGCGCTTGTCGATCGGCGCGCTTGCCAGGAGCGGCGCCGTTGCCGGTGCCATCAAGCTCGCCAGTGCCGGCCTTTCGTTCCTGATGTTCGTCGCCGTCGCCATGACGACCGATGAGCGGCAGTTCGGTCTTTATAGCGCCGCCTATGCCGGAGCGAGCCTGGTCTCCTTCTTCGCCATCGTCGGCCAGCAAAGCGCAGTGCTCAGGTTCTGGCCGCAATATGCCGGCAATAACGATCTGAATTCGGCAAACGGCATGATGGCCCGTTCCATCCTTGTCGCACTGATGGGGCTCGCGAGCTTCAGCCTGCTCATTCTCGTCATCGGCTTTTTGCCATTCGCCGGCAGACAGACGCCCGAATGGCTGGCGATCTGCGTGGCGACCATGGTGTTGGCCTTCGCGCTCGGCTGGTCGGAATTCGTCGCCTGCGCCCTTCGCGCCAAGAATGCGCTCATCTTCGCCCTGCTGCCACGCGATGTCATTTGGCGGGCAGTAGCAATCCCCGTCTTCGTGCTTGCCCATTTCATGCAGATGAGGATGAGCGCGGTTACCGCAACCTACCTGACAGCCGGGTTGCTGCTCCTCATGATCGCGCCGCAAACATTCGTGCTTTTTCGCGATACGATGCGCGCGCAGCGCGGCCCGCTTACGACAGAACAGAAGGATGAATTCAAGACGGTGACGTTCGGGCTCTGGGGCGTCACGGCGCTGCCGCCTGCGCTCAGCCAGGCGAGCACCTTGCTTGTCGCGGCCATTCTAGGCCCAGGGGCCGCTGGCGCGATTTTCGTCGCGGATCGAACGATGCGGCTGGTCGTCCTCGCACTCAACGGCATCAACCAGGCGCTGGCGCCGCAGATCTCGGCCGCCTTCTACACTGGGGACAGGGCACATGTGCAGCGTATCACCAGTCTCGCAGCTCTGGGCGGCTTCATCATCGCCTTATGCGTACTGGTATCCTTCCTGGTCTTCGGCAACCTGATCCTGTCGATCTTCAATCACGCCTATGCCACGCCGACGATGCAGGTGACGCTGATTATCTTCGGCATCGGCGCGACCATCGGCACCGCCTGCGGGCCGACCGAAATCCTCATGCAGTTGACGGGCCTCCAGCACGCGCTTTTCAAGCTGCTTGTTATCGTCAACACCTTCGGGCTCTGTGCAACGGCGGTGCTGACCTATTGGCTCGGCCCGATCGGCGCAGCGCTCGCCATCGCCGGTACGATCATCGTTTGGTGCGTGACCGCCGTGTTCATCGCGCGCCGCACCATCGGCATCAACCCGTCAATCCTCGGCTTTCTTGCCGGCGAAGACGCGCTTGCCGCTCGCTCCTTCCTGAAAGGCCGCTCATGAAAATCATCCAGGTCCAGACCCAGGCAGAAGCGGGTGGCGCACAGCGGATTTCCGATATGGTCGGCGAGGGACTGCGCGCGCGTGGCCATGATGTGCGGACAGTCTTCATGTATAGGAAAACCGAAGTCTACGACGGCGATCCGCACGCTGATTTCATCCTCACCACGCCACCGCGCGGCGTGCTCGGCCAGATGCGGGCCACCATCGGACTTGCCGGTTATCTGCGCAAGACTCGGCCGGATGTGGTCATCACCTTCCAGCACTACGGCAATATTTTCGGCACCATCGGCGCGCGGTTCGCCGGTGCAGACCTCATCATCGCAAACCAGAGCGGCGCCCCCCAGACCCGAGGCGTCAGGGGGATCCTGACGCAGATTGACAAGTTGATGGGCACGCTCGGCGCCTATCATGCCAACGTCGTCAATTCGCGCTGGACGGAGGCACAGTTCGACACCTTCCCGAAAGCCTATCGGCGGCGGACATTACGCATCGACCATGGCGTTTCCGCACCCTCGGCCGCCTTCGACAAGGGAGCGGCGCGCGCCGCCTTTGACCTTCCCCGAGAGGCATGGCTCGCCGTCTCTTCTGGCCGCATGGCGCCATCGAAAAACCAGATCGCGCTCGTCGGTGCCCTCGCCCATCTGCCCGACATTCATATCGCTATCGCCGGCACCGGCCCCGAGCAGGATGCGATCGTCGCTTTTGCTAAGGACAATGGCATCGCCGACAGGCTGCATCTCGTCGGCGAGGTGCCTCCCTCGCGTATCTTCGAATTCCTCGCAACGGGAGACGCCTATGCTTTTTCGTCCTTGACGGAAACCTTTGGCCTTGCCGCCGTCGAGGCAGCCATTTCCGGACTGCCGGTGGTCACCAGCAAGCTCGATGTCCTGCGGGAAGTGCTGACCACGGATGATGGCGAAGCTGCAGCGCTCTTCGTCGAAGCCGATGCCAAGGGCATGGCTGATGGACTTGCTGAACTTATCGCCAGGCCCGAGCTTGCAGCTCGGCTTGCCGCTGCCGGACGGCAGCTGAAGGAACAATATTCGCCGGCGCGCATGTGCGCCGGCTACGAAGCGCTGCTTCCTTCCCGCTCACTTCCGCACGGCTGCAATCCCGTCGATAACCTCCAGTCGGCCTGAGCGATTGAGCGTATGGATTTTCGGATAGGGCCAATCACCATGCGCCGCGATGGGTCGGGGCGAGGACAGTCGAACCGTCTTTTCATCCAGCTCCAGCAATTGCGAGATACCGAGCCCGCCGCCGTAGCCGAGCGTTCCGTCTTGGACCGGCAGATAGATGCCATCCCACTCGCGGACAAAGGCGCCGCCCGGGCGCGCCATGCGACGATCGATGAGAACCGGGTTCAACATATGCGGTGTCCAGGGGCCGGCAAGCCGGTGTGCATGGAAGACCGCGAGCGTATCGGAGGTGCTGCCATAACCATCGCGGTCAGTCGCAAACAGCCAGAGTCGGCCACCATGCTCGAGGAGTGTCGCATCGGAAATCTCGCCTTCGATGAGTACGGCTTCGGGGGCCCAGCGATCCGGAAATTGGATGGAGCGATAGAGGACGAGCTTTCCGCCCGAACTTGCTTCAGGCAGCATCCAGATTGCGCCGTCGCGTTCGAAGACTTGCGGATAAGAGAGATGATAAGGCTCTTCCAGCACGCATCGCGGCTCTCCGGGCTTCCCGGCAGCATCGAACGGCACGACCGAGATGACTGCCTTGCCGGTCGCGTGCGGATAATCCTCCACGAACAGGAAGAAACGATCCTGCCATTGAAAGGGAAAGGGATCGGCATAGAAACGGTCTCCCGCATCCGGCAGCACCGACCAGCCTTCGCCGAGTCCACAGGTGCTTGCCACACCCGGCCCGTCGGTAAAGCGATAGCCGACGCGCCAATGCGCATGACGAAAACGTGCGCGCCGTATCACCTCCCGACCCAGGCGTGGCAGGGCGCGGGCCGTATATGAAGATGCAAACTCCAGCATTCCAGCAGCGGGATTTTCAGGCGCTGTGGACACGGGTTCGTTCATAGCGAGGCGGTTTTCGGCAAGGGCACGAACGGTGGAAACGGCAAGCGTGATAGCACGCGCCAAGACATCTTCGACGCCAAGCGAGGCGGATTCCCGCTTGTCGATCATCGGCCGCGCTCGGCCTATCACCCTCTTTCCATCCAGGACGGTTTCGATGACGGGCAAGGCGCCGGCGGCGACGGATATCGGGACCGAGAGGTCCGACCGCGATCCGTCGAACTGCAACGTGATGGTCGGAATATCCGATGGCGCAGCATTGCCGGCAAGATCCAGCCGAAATGCAGCAGGGCGAATGCGAATACTCGTGGGAATTTCCGATAGAGGAGCGGCAAGCGCCGGATCGCGCCGGCGGAAGATCGTTCGCTCGAGAGCCAAAGCGGCATTGACCGCTGCCGGCCACACTTCCGGCCCGGCTGCGTGCGAGACGGCAATGTCGTGGCCGTCTGCCTGCAGGCGCCGGATCACGATCTCCTGCCAGCGGCGAGGCGCGGACTTCGGCACGATGATATCGATCGATGGCATGACGCTCCCATCCGCCGCAGCATCGGCGAAGCTTCTGAGGCCTGGGAACTACATTTATTCGGGAAAGCTTACTTTCCCGTTATTCTAAGGTTGTATTGGAGAATTGCACGTCAGTACCGGTCAAGAAAAATTTCCGTAAGTAAATTCGGACGACCGCAGCACCCATGGTGGAACGTCGCGATCTTTCAGAGTCGTTTCCCGCGCTTTAGGCCTTTGATTTTGTGCATGTCGTTGTCGCAAAACCGCTGCACACTTTTGCGCGACATGCTTCAGTTTCACTTCCGCTCCGGCGCCAGCACGAAATCGTGCTCGACCTGCCAGAACGCGCCCCGGAAACCCAGGTCTTTGGCGCGGGTGGGATCTTCGGTGAGCTTGAACTCGGCAAGCAGGCTCTCCTTGACACCGAACACCGCATCGGAATGGATGTGCGGCCGCTGATCACCATGTCCTCGCCCTTCTGGTCGAGGCAGATATTGGCGCCCATCGGCAATTCCGGGGCATCTGCGGCATGGAAGGGGCCAAGGACAGTGCTTTCCGATGCACCCGACGGCTTGCGGTTGTTGATCGCGTCGACCAGCATCGAGACGCCGAGCACATCCGATAGCAGGATGAATTCCTGCCGCCAGTCGGTGCAGGTATGGCCGGTGCGGGTGGGGAAGAAGATTGCCTCCATCCACTCGTCCTGTGTCGGCTCCAGCTCCTTCACCGCCGATGCCGGTCAACACCGTGAAGATACCGTGGCCTGTCAGATCTGGGGATCTGTGACGACGGCGGCCAACATGCCGAAGACAAAGCTGCCTTGGAATTGTCTTTGGATGGCAAGGACCTTTTCAGGCCCACTCTTCCGTCAATTCTCCATCCGCGATCACCACCGATTTTTCGGAGGTAGGCACCAGAGCCGACAAGGCATTGGTAAACGCGTCATCGAGAATGAGCAGCTTGCGGGCGTGCGCGTGCGCATACTCCTCATAAAAGCCGCGCGAGATCCACAGCCGAGAGCGACCACGCCGGCCACTCCAGCCGACGCCTCCGATCGATTCCGCCGCGGCAAGCTTGCGGCTGGTATGGGCTCGCGACAAACCGAATGATTGAGCCAGATAGGAAATCGAGCTCACATCCGTCAGGAGCTTGTCTTGTCCCGCCAGCATCTCAGGCTCTATTCCGGCGATCAGCCGGTCCATCAGCAGCCCGCCGGCATCCGCCCAGGTGAAGATCGTATAGAGCGGACCGGGGCTGCGTATTGCGGGACTCGTCAGAAGTGCGTGCGCCGCAATCGGCTGCACCAATGCCAGCAGGCTTTCCGGCTCGGCGTGGAATCTGGCCGTCCTGCCGCCGCCGCCGATGAGGTCGAGAGCTTGAAAATGTACGCTATACCAGTGGGCCAGCATCTCCAGTATGAACGGCGCCGGCGCTACCTGCTCCGATGGCAGACCATTGGCAGCGACGATCGGGCGAACGACATCATATTGCAAGGCTTCGTCAAAGAAAGCATAGGCCGTATTGCGGCTGGCGATCGCATATTGCAGAGCGAGATTTCCTAGACCCCGCCGGGTTAGTCCTGCTCCGGACTCGCGAATTGTTCGAAAGTAATTTCCCAGTGCTGCATGGCAGAGGAGCCAGCGTTGCTGTGTTGCGAAAAGTGCTGCAGTTCGCGGCGAAGCCTCGTGAACCGCAACGAAACTACGGGCCAACAGTAAGACTGCTTGGGAAAATACCACCGGCTCGAACAGACCGTCCGCCTCACCTGCCGGCCGCTGCACCAGAAAATCAAGCACCTTTCCCATGGAAAGCTCTCTCAAGATTGCCGACTGGCTGGCGTCCAGGCCATTGCTATGCCGTTCCGGGACAATCATGCTTGTGAGGAATGCGCAATCGGAAGAAGCGCGGGTTGCAACAAAGAATATCCCCACAGTTCTTGCCGATATTGAGCACTTCCTCTCACATCATGAATAACCGCCGTAATTTTTCATTATCTATTCAAATAATAGTCGGAGCAGGCGGCGAGGTCCTGATAAGGCCATGCCAAGGTTCTGATATTTTCTGATATTTTTCTGATATTGATGATTTTGTTGCAAAAACTGGCACTTAGCCAATTCCGTTTGAACTTGCCGCGCGACGAAGCAAGCGGCGTCATCCCTTTCTCGATAGCGGCGTCGGCACGTTGACTGTCGAGCAAAGCTCTCTTTATATTGCGTCATATTTTAAATGGTACAATTGAGGATCATTGGGAGCAGGTGTTTTATTTTGCTGGATTCGGTCTCGATCCAGATCGTGCCGAGCTTCACAGGCCTGACGGTTCCGCGATCCGGCTGCGCCCAAAGACCTTTGAACTGCTGAAACTCCTCGTCGCGAATAACGGGCGCGTTGTCGGTAAACAGGAACTGATGGAAGCTGTCTGGCCCGGGATCTATGTAGGGGAAAACAGCCTGTTTCAATGCATTCGTGAAATCCGCACGGCGCTCGGTGATACTGAGCGGCATATGATCAAGCTTGTATCTGGTCGTGGTTATCTATTCACCGCTCAGGTAACCACAAGGCAGGAGAGTTCGGCACCGCAGCCTGCGGAACCGGATATGCCGGTCTCCGATACAAGTGTCATGGCGAATGGTGCTGGGACACCCGGTCGACGCGGGTCGCGCAAGGTTTTGGCGCTCGGCGCGTTGGCAATGCTTTGCATGATCGCCGTCGTCATTGGCCTCGCTTTGTTTTCCTCTCGCCTTGGCAAGGTCTTGGGAGCGGGGCCATCGGTCATCGAAGTTCTGCCTGTTATCGATACTGTTGGCGATGCGCAGAGCGCCGTTTTGGCGCAGGGCATCGCTGCGGAGATGATCAACGGCCTCGCCGCCATCGACAATATCCGTCTGATAGCGCCGAAGGAACAGAGCCCGGCGGCAGCCGCCAAACCCACATCCGGAGTTGGCGGCGAAACCGATTTTCTCTTGCAGAGTGAGCTGCAAAGAAGCCCGGAATCCTGGATCCTTCAAACACGGCTCATCAAGGTGAGCAGCCGCGAGATCGAATCGGTCGCCGAAGTGACGCTGGATGCCACCGAAGCCGACGGGCAGCGCCTTGCCTCACGGCTCGCTGCGGGAGCCGGCTACGATGTTGCCAACCGTCTCAACAAACTCGAAGAAGCAGGTAGCCCTGCAGCCCAAGCCGGCGCCGCCAATGTCGCGATCCAACAGGCAACCGCGTCAATCAATCAGACGACGAAGGAACGCTTCGCGACGGCACGATCGATTCTTGAAAAATATCTGCGCGATCAGCCTGATAATGCCGATCTGCAGATCGCGCTTGCCACGCTGCATCTGCGCGGCATTCAGCTCGACTGGTATGATCCGGCCGAGAGCAGGTCAGCAGAGAACGAGGCAAGATTCCTGATCGAGCACGCGCTACGAACAAGACCGAACTCTCTGCCGGTGCTCGACACCTATTGCCGTTTCCTGACCGCAACCAACCAGTTTTCCGAAAGCCTTGTGACTTGCGCAAGAGCGCTGAGCCTCAACCCGTGGGATGGCGCGGCGCTCTTCCAGCTGGGCCTGACGCAGATCCAGCTCGGGCGTTTCGAAGATGCGCTTGCGACATTCGAGCTGGCGGACCGCTTCGACACGCCGGCAGTGTCTCGCTGGACCTGGCTGCTGGGCGCGGGATGGGCGGATATCCTTCTCAATCGCAATGAAGATGCCATTGGATGGCTGCAACGCTCCATCGCGATCACCTCCGGGACGGGCCGGGCGCATATGCTTTTGGCGACCGCTTATCAACGATTGGGCCGAACGGACGAAGCCAGACTAGCTCTGGCGAAGGGGTTGGAACTAAGGCCAGGCTCGACAGCCGCGAATATCGCCCTGCCCGCTCGCAATACCAGCCCGATCTACCTCGCAGCGCGCCGGGACATCAGCCAAACGCTGATCGATCTCGGCCTGCCGGCTGACGACGAAGCGCAAAAACCAGACGACCCGAATTGACGAGAATGTATGGCGAATGCGTGCCGCAGATTGCCGAGATGCTCAATATCTACCCTAGATAAATCCCCGTAGACACAGCATCATCAAAGTATCAGAAAGTCTTTTCCACCTGAACATCAGCATAAAAATGCTGCCTATGGCTACAACTTGAGTCTCCTTCTAAACCACGTCTTTATATATTTTGCCCATTCTCCGACCAAAGTTCAGGCTTTTTTCTGGTAGGAATAATGAGCACTCGCTTTTTGCGGCGATTTGACCGCCTGACAAAGGATCGTGCTGGCAATTTCGCGACATTGACGGCGTTGATCGCAGTCCCGCTGGCTGCAGCTGCAGGCTTGGCAGTGGATTACGCATCTGCGGTACATCAGCGAACGAATTTGCAGGAAATCGCCGATGGTGCCGCTCTGGCCGGCGGCAAGATCTTCGATGGTACCAACCTTGCCGCGGCGCAGGCAGAAGCCACACGCTTCATCACCGCCTACGCGGACACGACACCTGCCAACCTTAGCTATACTATCACGGCAAACGGACGCATCCTTTCGGTGAATTTGACCGGAGCGGTGCCGACAAATCTGATGCGCATCGTCAATATCAACAGCGTCGACATCGGCGTGAACTCCCAAGCCACGGCGCCGGCAAAGCCTGACATCGTGACCATCACCCCGACACAGGCGCAAGGATGGTACTACAAAGTCATCACGATCCGTGTCGTCAGACCCAATGCAACGGCCGAAACCGTGGTCGGCACCGTAACCTATCAGCCGACAACCCATAACAACGGTGGCCAGGGCACCATGACGGCCGTCCCGTCCGGCCCGATTACGCTGGGCCAATATACCAAGCTCGTACTGCAGATGGACGTCAAAGATGATGGCTGTCCACCTGGCCAGGCCGCGACCATCTCGAACAACAACGCCGTGAACTGCAACAGCAAGAACTCGGCCGGCACAAAATACGATCTGACCCTGCGGACAGATGATCCGAATACGTCGAATTATCTCTTCGTCGACGGCAGCCAACTTCCCAAAGGCGTCACCTTGCCGATCGAGAATTATTTCGGCTGCCAGGCCGCACAAAAGCACGCCTGGGAAGATGGCGGCGGTTGGGATCGACAGGACTTTTTCTATACGATCTCGTCGCAATGTTCCTCGGCCGACGGCGATGCCGTGCGCCTCACGAACTGATGCGACGGCAAGCTGACGACCGGCCGCATCGATGACCCTAAGCCGGCGCCATGGGCGCCGAGCTTGTCGCAAAACCGCATGGCTTAACGGCGCGCGCCGAAGGGACGAAGCGCCATATGGCGATTGACGTCCTTATAGAGCAGATAGCGGAACGGACCTGGACCGCCGGCATAGCACGCCTGCGGGCAAAAGGCGCGCAACCACATGAAGTCGCCGGCCTCGACTTCGACCCAATCCTGGTTCAAGCGATAGACGGCCTTGCCTTCCAGCACATAGAGGCCGTGCTCCATGACATGGGTCTCCGCGAAGGGAATGACAGCACCGGGTTGGAGAGTGACGATCGTCACGTGCATGTCATGCCGCAGGTCGGACGGATCGACGAAGCGGGTCGTTGCCCAGCGCCCCTCCGTGCCCGGCATGGCGGACGGCGTAATATCCTTCTCGTTCAAGATGAGCGGTTCAGGATGAGCCAGCCCCTCGACTGTCTCATATGCCTTGCGCACCCAGTGGAAACGGGCATGAGCGCCGGAGCGGTTGTGCAGCGACCATTTCAGGCCCGGTGGCAGGAAGGCATAGCCGCCCGGCTGGAGAACATGCTTGCCGGAGGGCAAGGTGAGTTCGATCTCGCCGTCGACAACGAACAACACGCCTTCGGCCTCGGCATCCTGCTCCGGCCGGTCGCTGCCGCCGCCCGGCGCCACTTCCATGACATACTGCGAAAAGGTCTCGGCAAAACCCGAAAGCGGCCTTGCGATCACCCAGCAGCGCGTATCGTTCCAGAAGGGCAAATAGCTGGTGACGATATCCTGCATCACTCCCTTGGGGATGACCGCATAGGCCTCCGTGAATACGGCCCGCCCCGTCAGCAGATCGCTCTGCGGCGGATGGCCGCCAAGAGAGGAATAGTATTTTCTTTCCATTGTCCAAGCCCTTCATTCTCATCGTTTCGGGAGACCGAGGCATGTGCCTCCCCGTGGTATTGCATAGTGCCGGAAGTCGGAACGTCTCGTTACGTCGCCCCCGCCACCTCCAATAATTTCACGATCCCATCATACCCGCGACTACGAGCATGATGCAGCGGCGTCACGCCGTCATTGTCGGCCAGATTGACGTTTGCGCCTGCATCTATCAACAGCCTGACGATCTCAACATGACGCGAACCGCCATTGCCGAGAATGATAGCCTCGATCAGGGCAGTCCACCCCAGCCGGTTGACGTGATCGACGTTGACACCCGCCTTGATCAACGTGTCGACGGCTTCGACGTGACCGCGTTCGGAGGCGGGAATAAGCGCCGTGCCGCCATAGCGGTTGATGCTCTCGAGATCCGCCCCATGCGCGAGCGTCAGCTTGAGAATATCCAGATGGCCGCGAGCGCCGGCATAGAGATAGGGACTGTCTTGAATATCGTCCTTGGCATTGACGTCGGCACCCGCCTCGATCAATGCTCGCGCGGCGTCCACCCTGTTGGCGTGCGTCGCGACCAACAGCGGCGTTGCGCCCTTTGCATCCCGAGCCTCGATGGCGGCACCGCTATCGAGCAATTGTTGGATGGCCGCGACGTCACCGGTTGCGGCAGCCTTATGCAGTCGAAGATCCATCGTGTCGCCGAAGGCAAGAAAAGAAGTGCAGGCAGCCGTCAGGAAGAACAAAGCCGACAATAAAAGTTTCAACATGCCTTATCCCGGTGGTGCCTCTCCCCGAAACCTAGCAGGGAACCCGGCGTCGGAAAATCAAATATCCGAGCCCTGACCGCTGAGAAAATAAAAACAGTTTCAGGATTTTGCGCTGCAATAGCCGGCATCCGCGATTTAGGATCGACATTTAGCGCTGTTGTCGCCAGCCCATGTCCGCCACCACGACCGACGGCGGTATGGAGCCGATCTGCAGCCGCACGCAAAAACCATGGCCGGTGTCTAGAAACGAAACCCGTCCACCATGCAGTTCGGCGGCCTTCTTGACCAGATTCAACCCCAGCCCCGCGCCGGATGAACTGGCATTGATGCGGCGAAACGGCTCGAAGACGCGACCGCGCTCCGCCAGCGGTATGCCGGGACCTTCGTCGCAGACATCGATGGTGCCGCCGGCGCCGACGCGAACGACGATCGAGCCCTTCCCTCCGGCATGGTCGATCGCATTCCGGATCAGATTGACCACAGCCATTTCTATCGTCGAGGTCTGGATCACGAAGACCGCTTCCTCGGGGCTCGGCTCGAAGTCGAAATCATAGCCGGCGTCCATCGCAATCGGCGCAAGATCGGCGGCGATGGTTTCGACCAGCACATTCAGATCCTTCTTCTCTGCACGCAATTCGACCACGCCGATCGCCTGCATCTCCAGGAGTTGATGGGCGACGCGGGACAGCCGGTCGATATCGTCCCGAAGCTGGTGACTGATTTCGGCATCGGGCAGAAGGTCCGCCCGTGTCCGTGCAATCGCGATCGGCGTCCGCAGCTCATGGGCGGCATCGGCAAGAAAGCGATTGTGCCTGTTATACCCTTCATCCAGCTTCGAGAGGGCATGGTTGAACGCGTCGACCAGAGGGATGATCTCGGTCGGCACCTTCGAGCGCTCGAGGCGGGCCGAACGGCTGTCGAAATCGATCGCCTGCGCCTGCGTTGCCGTCTCCACCAGCCCGCTCAACGACCGGCCGACGGCACGTGGCGTGACGAGCAGCGTCGCGACGCCCGTCAATGCCAGTATGGGAACGACGCCGATCAAGGTGACGAATGCAAGCGCCGGCAATACTTTGAGCCATTCGATTTCGCCATGGGGTCCCCTGGCCATCTCGACACGCATGTTGATCCACACATTCAAGCCATCATTGTCAAAGCCGCGTTCGGTAGCCGCCATGATCTGCAGCTGGCCGATGGACGTCTCCCGGTTTTCGACCGTGGCATGCACGCCGTTGGCGGCTTCGACCCTGATTCGCTCGATCGTCCACGGAAAGCTCTCGTTGAGAGCGGCGGCCGGCATCTCTCCATATTGGAAGAGTACTCCCTTATGGTCGCGGATCATGAACCAGAGGTCCGGATAGCGCTGCTTCAGCTCTATCACCTCCTGCGTCTCGGCCACCTGCAACTGCCCGTCATCATCCCTTGTAATCTGCTGAGCGACAACGCGAACGGCCTCTTCATTGGCATCTTCCAGCTCCGGATTGATGATCCAGAGCCAGGCAACGAGAAGGACGAAGAAAAGAACAAGAAGAAAGGCCTGCAGGACGATCAGGCGTTTTATCAGTCCCCAGCGTAGCGATCGGCTGCGTTCCGGGTTCATGCCTTCGCCCGGATCAGATAGCCGATGTTCCGCACCGCTCTTATCTCGACCGTGGCTTCGGCCAGAAGCAGCTTCTTTCGAATGCGCGAGATATGCGCATCCAGAGCGTTCGATCCGATTTCGTCCTCAAGGGCGTAAACCGCTTCGATCAGGTTCGGTCTCGTCACGATGCGATTCGGACGGCGCATCAGCGTCTCCAGCACCAGATATTCGCGTCGCGGGAACTCGACGAGCGCGCTGCCGACGACGATCTCATTGGTGCGCGGATCGACGCTCAGATTGCCGAAAGTCAGATATCTGTCGGAAACCGTCGGCCCTCGTCTCTGGAGAGCTCTCAAGCGCGCCAGCAATTCCTCGATCGCGAAAGGCTTTGCAAGATAGTCGTCGGCACCGCTGTCGAGCCCGTCGACGCGGTGATCGACGCTGCCAAGCGCCGTCAGCACGAGGATCGGGACGGGATGCTTGCGCTGACGCAGCGCCGCCACGAGATCCAGTCCTTCGCCGTCAGGCAGGCGACGATCCAGCACGAGGACGTCATAGGTTCCAACGCGGGCCATGGCATCGGCATCCGCAATCGTTCGGACATGGTCGGCGAGCACATCGCGACGCCGCAACGCTTCAAGCAGCGCGCGGGCCATTTCGGGCTCATCCTCAAGCAGCAGAATTCGCAATGACTTTTCCCCAAAGGACGGCGATTGCCATCCTTCGCCCCCACTGACAGCCAAAGATTGCGGCTACATTACACGCAGATTGCGGAAGTGGCATCAGGATGGAGCCAATGGGTCGCAACCAATAAGAAATGACCCTGCTCGAAGCCGGAAACCCCATTCGAGCAGACAATTGAAGCCTTATCGCTGCAGCATGCGCGCCAGCATCCGCCTGATATGATCCTGACCGCCAAAAAAAATCGCCGCAACAACGATCGTTTTGCGTTCCTCGATCGGCAGAAACCAGACGGCTGCCTTGTCGCGCCGCAGGAAACGGATGCCAGGATAGATATCCGGCCGCAATGTTCCGATATATGGGGTCTCGACCAACCGATCGATTTCCCGACGGAGTTCACGAATACGGCTGGCCGCGCGCTCTAGAGCTTCCCCAGACGAGTCTCCAAGATCGAGATAGGCCGCAAACAGATGATCGAAGGTCAGTTCGAAATCGAGATCGGCATCCCTGGAATATTCAAGGCTCCACACGAAGAGCTCGCCGTTTGCGTTCGATCATGCTCTCGATCCGCTCTTCCATGTCCTGAGCCGGAATCTTCGGTCCGTCGACGCGGCGCTGAATGAGCCTGCGCAGCCCTTCCGTCTCGGCCGCTTCCGCTTCCGTTTTCTGTCGCAGCAGTTCCAGGCCCTGCTGGAGAACCGAACTCAGGCTGGAATAGCGGCCCGTCTCGACAAGCGAGCGAGCAAATGCATCCTGCTGATCGGTTAACGATATCGACGACTTGACGCTCACGGGATAATCTCCTTCAGGAGCCTAAGGTGCTACTCAGTCGCACACATGTCAAGACTTCGCGGCGAGACGATTGAAGGCGGCGAGGGATTATTGCCGCCGCTTTGCCACATCGTTGACCCCATCCAAATCCGGCGCCTGTCCATAGCTCATGTTCTTCATCTGCTGGATGACGCGCGCCATTTCCTCGTCGTCAAGAATGGGCGGCTCGCCAAGTGTCAGCGCCTGCACATAAAGGCGGGAGAGGGTTTCGACCTCGATGGCAAGCGCAAGGGCGGCGGCCGGCGTCTTCCCGAGCGAGATCTGTCCGTGCTGACCGAGCAGGCAGGCTAGCCTATCCTGCAGCGCTTCGATCGCAGCATCCGAAAGCGCCTGGGTGCCGAAGGTGGCGTAGCGAGCGCAGCGGATCGTCGTGCCGCCCGCTACACCGGTCATATAGTGAAAGCTCGGAATGGTCTTATGGTGTACGGCGAGCGTGGTCGCATAAACCGAGTGGCAATGGAGCACGCAATCGATATCCTCGCGGGACGCGAGAATATCGCGATGGAATCGCCACTCGGACGATGGCCGGCGCTCGCCCTCGTAGCTGCCATCGAAATACATCTGCACCAGGTCTTTTGGCTGCATCATGTCATAGGGCAGAGAGGTTGGCGTGACCAGAAATCCCTTGGGATTCCGCACCGAAACGTTGCCGGCCGTTCCCTGGTTGATGCCGGATGCGTTCATCCGGCGGCAGATCGCCACCATGTCTTCGCGCAGGGCATTGTCGTCATAAGTCGTCACGATCTCACTCCATTGTCTTGATCTGGGTTTGCCAGCGGTGCCGGTAGGATGAAAGTTCGGGAAGGCTGGAGATATCGGGTGCTTCGGCCGTCAGCGCTGCAGGTGAGGCACGCTTTTCATGGGATGCCAGCATGGCGGCGCCAGTCGCCGTTCCGGTCGTACTGCGGCTGACGAGCACGCGTCGATTATGCAGGAAGGCCGCGACGATGGCGCCATAAAGGGGATCGACGACGAAATTGCCGTCCAGCACGACCGTCTCCGTGGGCGGAAGGTCCTGAATGCAGGCGGCTGTCAGCAGCGCCGAATAGAGCACTGCGAGCGTGAACCGGACGCCTTCCTCCTCCGCAAGCGGGCCTTCGAGACGGCCGCGGTGGGCCGTGCCGGGAAAGAGCCCGTCGTCCAAGCCGAATGTCGGAAGTGCAAAGGTACCTGAAGCCACGATCCTCCGAAGGGCCTGCAACGAGGCGGGACCCGAAGCCTTTGCGGCGACGGTCGAAAATTCCCGACCGCCCATGGTCAGCATACCGGGCGTCGGGTTTCCGAAGACATCGGCATTGCAGGAATGGCCGGGTCGCTCGACGCTGAAATCGACATCGCCGCGATCGCTCAATGCAACGATCCAGGTGCCTGTGGAGACAACGGTAAAATCAGACAGACCGGCCGCCTGATAACGGTATAGATTGGCCGAGGAATCATGCACGCCGCATAGGATACGCGTCGTCGCTTTCAGGCCGCATCGCTCAGCAAGCTCAGGCTTCAACGGGCCGAGCGTTTCCCATGCCCGCCGCATCGGCGGCATGAGACGCTGCCATCCGCGGCTTGCGACGAGCGATGCCGGCCGGCCATCGGCCGATGCCCACAGATGAGATTGCGCCGCCAGACTCGTCACCTCGCTTGCCAGCACGCCGGACAGGCGAAACGCCCAATATTGCGGCGTGGCGAGATAGGCGCTGGCCGCGCCAAAGGTCTCCGGCCAATACATTTCCTGCCACAACATCTGCCGCGCGAGATGCGCCGCGCCCAGCATGATGGCGCTTGCCCTCTCGCGATAGGAGCCGGCAATTGACCTGTACCGCGCATCGACATCTGCGGGGATCGGCTGCTCATAGTCGATCATCGGCATTGCAGCACCCTGTCCGTCGACCAGCACGCCGCCGGACCCATGTGCGCAGGTAACGATCGCGCCTATATCGTGCCTGCGTCCCAGCTCCGTCAGGCTATCGATGAGCCAGTCTTCCAGACTGTCGAGATCGTGATGGCGGTAGGGCGGACCATCCTTCACGATATTCGGCGTCGACAGCGTTTCTAATACGCGGCCGTCATCCGTTGCCGCCGACAGCTTCACATTCGTCTTGCCGATGTCGAAAACCGCAACGATGCTCATTTTGGACCGAAGAAACGTGTCGGCAGCAGCCACATCAGGTAGGGCCGAGCCGTCTGAACCGCAGCGACGAAGATGAGAATGCCGCCCCATATCGCAACAGTCAGGTAATTGCTGAGGCCGAACTGGTTGAAACCAGAGGAGATGACCTGCAGGATCGCCAGCGCCAGCATCAACCCGCCGGCCGTGCCGAAGCCGCCGAAGGGATCGACGCCGCCAAGCACAGCCGCAAGGATCGTTACCAGCAGATAGGATTGCGCATAATCCGCGCTTGCCGAATTGAAGGTTGCCAGCATGACCAGGGCGGCGAAGAAGCAGATCAGGCTCGACATGGCATAGACGCCAACCAGAACCCGGCGCGTATCGATCGCCGAATAGCGCGCCGCCTCAATATTGGAACCTATCATGGCGCAGGCGATGCCGAAGGCGGTACGTCGCAATATGAGGCTGACGATGACAGCAACCACGATCAGCAGCAGGAAGATCAGCGGCACTCCTACTATCGTCGTCGTCCCGATGCGGCTGAAGCCCTCCGGTATGCCAGACAGTGCCATGCCGCGGGTCAGATAGATGCTGATACCGTCGATCAGCGATTTCGTGCCGAGCGTGATGAGGATGGGGTGAACGCCGGTATAGGCAATGAGCGTGCCGGTGATAAGGCCGATGAGCAGGCAGAGCACAAGGCCGACCAGAAGCGCCAGTATGATCACGGCGAGCGCCGCTCCCGTGCCGCTATCAGACGTGATCAGGCTCTGCATGATGAAGGCCATCAGCAGCGCGCATTGGTTGGTCGTCGCGATGATCGCCAGATTGAGGCCGCCCGTAATCAACGGCGCCATCATCGCCAGGGACAGAAGGCCCAGCAGCGGCAGCTGGTACATGAAGGATTGCAGCGTGCCGAGTGAGGCAAAATTCGGAATGAACAGGGAGAAGCCGGCAACCAGAAAGACCAGAAGGACGACAAGCCCGGTGTGGGCACCGGGAATGCCTGTCCGCATACGCGTCATCAGGTCTGCCAGGCTGTTGTTGATGTTATAGAGAAGCGGAGGCTCAGCCATTGGACGACGCTCCCGCGATGATGCGATGGCGGCGGCCCGGTCGCGAGCTGATGACGGTGATCGAGGTCGAGACCAGAATGGTGATGCCGATGACGATCTGGAAGAAATAGGAGGAGACGCCGAGCAGATTGAGCCCATTCTGCAGCACGGCCAGAAGCACGATGCCGAGCAGCACGCCGGGCACGGTGCCGATGCCGCCGGTTAGACTGGCACCTCCAAGGACAGCGGCGGACAGTACCGCAAGTTCCGTATTGTACATGGCGTTGGGCACGCTTTCGCCGACCCGATGGGCCTGCAGCAGGCCGGCAACCGCCGCCATCAGCCCGAGATAGCCATAGGCGACGAATTGCAGCCGGCCGATGTTCATGCCGATGCGCCGTGCAGCCTCCGCATTACCGCCCATTGCGTAGAGCTGCCGCCCGACCGATGAGCGCGTCATCCATGCCCAGGTGAACAGGGTCACCACCACCATGGCGACGATCGGCAACGTCACGCGGACGATATCGCCCGATGCCGTTTCCATGCGCCAGAAGACGATGCGGTTCGTCCACCAATCCGGCAACGTATAAATCGACTTGCCACCGGAAAAATACATCAGCAGCGAGAAACTGACACTCATCATGGCGATCGTGGCGATGATCGATGTGATGCGTACATAATGAACCAGAAGTGCATTCAGGCAGCCCAGGCCAACGCCGATCGCCAGGCCAAAACCAATAACGATGGGCGCGGAGAAGCCGAACTGCGTTGCCAGCAGTGCCGCACAATATTGCGCTACGGAGGCGGTCGCCGCGAAGGATATGTCGATACCGCCCGAAACCAGCACGACGAAGAGGCCCATCGCCATGATCGCCTGCACGGAATAGGTTTCGAGCAGATCGATAATATTGGCGAGCGTCAGGAAATCGCGCGCCGTCAGGGAAAAGACGATCACGACCCCGGCAATGACGGCCAGAAGCCACGCTTCGGGACGCCGCTTCAATTGCACGATAAAGGATGGTCCAGCCGTTTGACTGTGCTCACGCATAGATGCGCTCCTTCATGTTGGCCTCGCTGACGTCACCCGGCACCGCTTCGCCGACGATGCGGCCGGCGCGCATGTGCAGGATGCGATCGCAGGTCGCAAAGAGCTCGGAGACCTCGTCGGAAATGAGGATGATGGCGACGCCCTGGCGCGCCAGTTCGGCCACCACATCATAGATGCCCTGCTTGTTCTTGATGTCGACGCCGACTGTCGGAGAATCGAGGATCAGCACCTTCGGCCGCGTCGCAAGCCACTTCGCCAGCACGACACGTTGCTGATTGCCGCCCGAAAGGGTCTGCACGGCACGATCGGCCGAGGGAACCTTGATGGCGAGCCGCTTGATCCAATCCTCAGCGAGTTGCCTGCGGGATTTATCGGGAATGAGCCCCAGCCGGTTTGCCATGCCCCGCATGATCGCGAGCATGATGTTGTCGCCGATCGACTGCTGCAGGATGACGCCGAGGCTCAGACGATCCTCGGAGACATAGGCGATACCCGCGCGTACGGCATCACGATTGGAGCGAAGCACAAGCTCCCTGCCCTCAAGACGAATGCTGCCGCTTTCGGCCCGATGCATGCCGAACAGCGTCAGTGCAAGCTCGGTGCGGCCCGATCCCAGCAATCCAGAGATGCCGAGCACCTCGCCGCGGCGCAGAGTGAAATCGATATCGGCAAACTCACCACGGCGCGACAGACCATGGACTTCCAGAATAGGCGCCGCCTCACCCATATTGCGGGCAACGATCGCGTGATCGATATCGAGCCCCGTCATCAGATGAGCGATCTTCTTTTCATTCATTTGATCGGCGGGCCAGGTGCCGACCTTGCGGCCGTCGCGCATGACAGTGACCCGCTCGGCGATCTCGACGACTTCGTCGAGCCGGTGGGAAACGAAGACGACGGCGATACCGTCCGCCTTGAGCCGTCCGACGATCCCCAAGAGGCGGTCGACCTCGGCCCGCGTCAGCGACGCTGTCGGTTCGTCCATGAAAATCAATCGCGCCTCGGCTGCCAGGCCGCGTGCGATCGCGACGATCTGACGCTCGGCCACCGAAAGATCGGAAACCACGAGATCGAGGTTGAGCGCAAAACCAAGCCTGGTAAGGACAGCGCTTGCCTTCTCCCGCATTCGCTTCCAGTTGACCGGTTTTACCAGCCGGTCGAGATGACTTTCGATGGCGATATTTTCAACAACGGACAGGTTGGGAAACAGAGACAGGTCCTGGAAAATCACCTGAATTCCCAGAGCCTTGGCGCGTGCTGGATCAAGCGGAAGAACCGGCCTTCCCTCGATCTCGATCATACCCGCCGAAGGCGGATGCACGCCGGCTACGGCCTTGATGAGGGTCGACTTGCCGCAGCCGTTTTCGCCGACCAGGCAATGAATCTCGCCGGACCGCACGTCCCAGTCGATCTCTTCCAATGCCCGCACGCCGCCGAACCGTTTGGACAGTCCGGTCAAACGCAGAAACGGAATTTCATCGCTCATCGATCCACTCCGATTGCCATGAATCGGCCGGCGGCGGCTTGAAGCCTGCCGCCGGCCCTCGGGAGGAACTGTCAGAACTTTTCCGCTTCTCTTCTCATCGCGGAAAAGCTCTATCCTCTTGGTTCCTTACGCATTCCGGACGGAAAACCGCTGCGCACTTTTCCTGGAAATGCTTTAGAGACCAAGCGCTACGAGCCGGTCGATATTTTCCTTATCGAGCGACTCGAGCTTCTGGGCCTGGATGAGTTTCTTGTCTGGATAGACACGCACCTTCCCGACGCCGGTCAGCTCCATATTGTCGGTGGGCTCCTTGCCAGCCGCCAGCAGGGAGGCGAGCTGAACGAAGATTTCGCCCGCCGTCATCGGATTCCAGATGAAGCCACCGCGGATGGTGCCGGACTTGACGTATTTGACGCCCTGCCCCGGAGAGAAGCCACCGACGAGCGCGATCGACTTCGCCTTTTCGCGATCGTCGAGAACGCGCGCCGCACCGATCGGACCTTGCGAGCCGAATGTCAGGATGCCCTTAAGATCCGGATGAGCGCGAAGCTGGTCCTGCGTGGTCTTGATGCTGTCATCCAGGCTCTCGGCCACGCCGAAGCGGTCGCCGAGCATTTCCATCTTCGGGTACTTCTGCTTCTGATAGGCGATCGCGGCATCGGCCCAGGCATTATGCAGGGGAACCGTCAGCGATCCGACATAGACGATATATTTGCCTTCTTCGCCCATCTGCTTGGCAAGCAGGTCCATATGGGCCTGGCCATAGCCTTCGATGGTTGTCAGCTCGAAGTCCCAATCGGCTTCCTTCTGGTTCGGCCCTTCATGGGCCAGCACCTTGATGCCTGCGGCCCGCGCGCGGCCGAGAACGGGATCGAGGGCAGCGGAGTCGTTCGGCACGATGCCGATGACAGCGACCTTGCGGGCGATCAGATCTTCGATCGCACGCACCTGCTGGGCGGCATCGGCCTGCGTCGGCCCGACCATCCAGGCATTGGCCTTGTATTCCGGTGCCGCCTTCTTGATGCCGACTTCCATGGCATTGAACCATGGAATGCCGCCAATCTTGACCACGACGCCGACTTGCGGCTCGGCCGCCTGTGCGACGCCGATCGTGCCGCCCAGAGTGCCGGCGACGACAGCTCCACCTATTCCGACGAGTAGGGTTCGTCTTGTAACTTCCATTTTTCTCCTCCCAGTTTCGTGTTACCCGCCTCCTCAAGCGGGCTCCGCGGCGTCGAACCGCGGATCTCGACGGCGCAGCGCAGGCGCCGCGTAACCGGCTTTCCTCCGGAGCCGGTCATACGTCGCAACAACAGCGCCCAGGCCTGCTCGGCCATTTCCTCAACGGGCTGGCGCACCGCCGTAATGCCGGGTGCGACCAGCCTCATCCATTCCATCTCGTCGAAGCTCGCAAAGGCGAGATCGCCAGGCACCGAAAGCCCGATCTCCGCCATGGTGCGGTACGTCAGAAGCGTCGTGCCGTGGTCGAGCGAAAACAGCGCGCCAGGCAAAGGGCGCTGACGCAGACGCCCCTCAAGGCGCTGCGCGCCATTGGCATCGTCTATGCCGATTTCCAGCATTTCGACATGCATACGGCCGGCCGCAGCGCGCACGCCCTCCCAGCGTTCGCGAACATTGGTGATCGAAAGGCTGCTGCCCAGAACCAGGCAATCACCATAACCCTGCCTGTCGAGATGGGCGGCGATCGCGCCGGCAGCCGGGCCATTGTCGACTGCGATCAAATCGAAGCCGGCCGCGTCGGGTATACGGTCGGCCAATACGACCGGCGCAAAGAAGCCGTTCGGCAAGCGTTCCGCAAAGGCGCCATCACAGGGGATGACAATCAGGCCGGCCGGACGCCATGAGCGGATCTTGCGCAGCCGGTCGGCCTCTTCCTCGGCATTGTTGCGCGCGGAGACGACCACCAGATCGTAATCGTCGAGGCGCGCCAGATGCTCCAGCGTGGAAACGAAGGAGGCAAACATCGGATTGGTGAGATCCGGCACCACGACACCGGCAAGCTGTGCCTTGCGCGAGCGCAGCCGCGATGCGCCGAGATCGACGACATAGCCAAGCTCACGCACCGCGTCGTTCACGCGCCTGGCGAAATCCGGAGAGACCGTGGGTTTGCCATTGAGGACGTTCGAAACGGTCGCTACCGAGACGCCTGCTTTGTCGGCCACCATCTTGATGGAAGGGGTTCGCGATTTCGACATTCTGCCCTCCCTTCAACAATCTCAGATTGATAATACGAAAATCCTGGTGAAACGTTTTATTGTAAGCTATACCAGCATAGATGCGGTGTCAACGTGAGCGTTTCTAAGTATAAAACGATTCATGTCTTTCGCATTGCAGCAATGTTTTTTTTGCATCCACGAAATCGGGAGGACGAGCATGAACAAACTGGGAGTTCACGCGCTGGTATGGGAGGCCGGCTGGAGCCGCGACGAATGCGCCCGCGCAATCGCAAACAGCGCCGAGGTGGGTTACGATTTCATCGAGGCACCAGCGCTCGACCCAAGCCTGATCGATCCGGAATTCACCCGCCGGCAGCTGGAGAAAAACGGCATCGGTATTAACTTCTCGCTTGGTCTCGATTTTGAAACCGATATCTCAAGCGGCGACAAGGAGAAGGGTCGGCGCGGCAAGGAAAGGCTGGAACAGGCGATCGCCGTCTGCCGCGATTGCGGCGGCGAATATATCGGCGGCATTCTGCATTCCGCTTTCGGCAAATATAGCGAGCCGACGACAGCTGCCGGCGTCGCGCAATCGGTCGACATCCTGCGAGAGGTGGCCGAGACGGCGGCGAAAAGCAACATCACGCTGGTTCTGGAGGTGGTAAACCGCTACGAATCCAACGTGCTGAACACGGCCGCCCAGGCCGTGGAGATGTGCAAGCGCATCGGCATGCCGAACGTGAAGGTGCATCTCGATGTCTATCACATGAATATCGAGGAATCCGATATTCAGGCCGCCATTCTCGAAACCGGCGATTATCTCGGCTATTTCCATACCGGCGATTCCCATCGCGGCTATATGGGCTCGGGCACGATCGATCTTACCGGCGTCTTCAGGGCTCTCGTCCGTTCCGGCTACCAGGGGCCGATCACTTTCGAATCCTTCTCCTCTCGCGTTGTCGGCCAGCCGCTCGAAGGCATTCTCGGCATCTGGCGCAACCTCTGGGATGATGGCCGCGACCTTGCCGAACATGCGCTGATGTATACGAAGGCGCAGCTCAAGGCCGCGCAGGAGGCCCAGCGTCAAAGCCAGCAGCGCAGCCGTCTTCCGTGATACGGCACTCCATCGTGCCGAAGCATCGGCTCGCGCCTATCGAGGGAGCCGATTTCGCTCAGGCAGAAATCGCCTTGCTTTGAAGCGGCGCCTGATGAACGACGATGCGCGCGTGGTATGGAATGCGTTCGTAGAGGTCGATGACGTCCTGATTGATCAGGCGAACACAGCCGGACGACGCTGCCTTGCCGATCGAGCGCCATTCCGGTGAACCATGCAGACGATAGAGCGTGTCCTTGCCATTCTGGAAGATATAGAGCGCGCGGGCACCCAGCGGATTCTTGATTCCCGGGTCCATGCCACCATTGGCAACCGAATATTTCGCGAGTTCCGGCTTGCGGGCAATCATGTCGCCCGGCGGCTTCCAGCGCGGCCAATGCTGGCGCCAATGGATGATCCCTTCGCCCTGCCATGCAAAGCCGTCGCGGCCGATGCCGACACCGTAGCGCATGGCCGTGCCGCCGCGCTCCACGACATAGAGAAATCTCGACGCCGTATCCACGACGACCGTACCGGGCGCCTCGCCGGTCGGATCAGGAACGCGCTGCCGATAAAACTTCGGGTCCAGCTTTCGGTAGGGAACCGCCGGAATGACATGACCGCCATCGACCACGGAGGCATAGCGTGCTTCGAGTTCGGGATCGGGTGTGACGACGCTCTGAGGTTCCGACGCCACGGGAACGACAGGTGGCGTACGAACCGGAGCTGCAATGGGAGTTGGAACCGGGGCGGTGGTGGCACAGCCCGCAAGCGCTGCCGTCGCAGAGATAGACCCCAGCATGAAAGCCCGGCGGGAAAGAGTCTTTTCATTCTTGTTTGAGCGCATTCCTATCCTAACAAACCCCGCATATTGATATCGCCTCTTCGACGGATGAGACCGAAAGAGGCGACATGTCTCATCATTAAGTGGTGATGACCTCATAGCCACTCGGGACCTGTGATGACAAGTTCGCCAATACCATGACCCTGCAAACTCAATCGACGAGTGTGGGCCAGAAGCCACAGCGATCTTGTGTTTCCGCGAGTTTATTGGGCGCTTGCCGCCTTACCGATGCGCAAACGTGCTGATTGCACGGAGGCACTTGCTCGCCGCGACATTGCGATATGTATCGGCTAGATATTGAAGGAATGGCTGGACAGGACATTGTATCCCATGTCCTGCCAATCCTCATGCCGGGCTGCAAGTGGTTTCTAAAGGTTCCGCGAGGATTCGCCTCCGGATTGATTTTGCTGGCGGGATTTGCGCTCGTCATGCAAGGTCAGATCTCGCCTTGCCCGCGCGCTCGCAGCTTCGATAGGCCCTGCCCTCCCTTGCTCGGCAATGACAGCCCGCGCCCGCTCGATATCGACCATATAGTCACGGGCCAACGGCAGAGCGGAAACGTTCTTCGTCAGTTGCAGTTGCCAGTTCATGTGACCCATACGCCGGAAGGCAAGCTCGGACCCGACAAGATAGAATTCGAACATCCGACAGAACCGCTCGTCATAGAGTTTTGCCAGGGTGCTTCTGTTCTTCATGAAGCGGTCGCGCCACTGCTCGAGCGTCTTGGCATAATGGAGGCGCAGGATTTCGATGTCGGTCGCCCAGAGACCGGATTTCTCAACCACGGACAGGACCTCGGAGACCGCCGGCGAATAGCCGCCAGGGAAGATATATTTCGCGATCCACGGATTCGTGCTGCCGGGACCATCAGCCCGACCGATTGCATGGATCAGCGCGACACCGTCCTCCTTGAGCACGGAGCAGATCTTGTCGAAGAAAGTCTTGTAATGGTTGATGCCCACATGCTCGAACATGCCGACCGAGACGACGCGGTCGACCGGACGCGTCCAGGAGCGATAATCCAGCAGTTCGAACGTGACCATATGCTCCAGCCCGGCATCCTTCGCGCGGGCTCGTGCGGCCAGCAATTGCTCTTCCGAAAGCGTAAGACCCGTCACCCGAGCACCGAACTCCCTGGCGAGATAGAGCGCCATGCCGCCCCATCCGCAGCCAATGTCCAGAACCTCGAGGCCCGGGCGGTCGAGCATGAGTTTCGATGCGATATGCCGCTTCTTCTTGAGCTGTGCCTCCTCCAGGGTCTCGTCGCCGACCGGGAAATAGGCGCAGGAATATTGCCGGTCTTCATCCAGCATCAAGGAGTAGAGCCGCGCATCGAGATCGTAATGATGCGCGACATTGCGCTTCGAGCGACCGGCGAAATTCAATTGATCGAGATTTCGGCGCAGCCAGCGGACCTTTTCCATCAGCTTCTCGAAGGGATGGCTCCCGCCTTCCATCATGTTGAGGGCGAGCAAGTCCACCATCTCGTAAAGATCGCCGGAAGCCGGTTCGACTTCCCCGTCCATATAGGCCTCGCCCAGCGCCAGAGCCGGATTGAGGAGCAGACGGCGTTTTGCACGGGCGGTGTTGATTTTCATCGCTGCACGCGGTTCCGATCCCGTACCGAAACTGCGCGTGGAACCGTCCGGAAAAGTGACCGTGAGCGTTCCGATTTTGATCAAGCGGGAAAGAGCTGCTTCTAGGAACATGACAACTACCTGTTTATCGTTTCCTTGACGGTGATCTCCTGGCCTGAGGGGTGGCGAAGAATCCCGTACCGGTATCGAAAGCGTACTACTTAATCTGGTAAAATATCCAGATCATTTGCGACATCAAGGTTGAGTAAGCTCAAACGCGCCTACAAGGATGCTCGCCCCCTCCGCAGGATCACTGCTTCGGCTATATATAGCCAGCCGGCTGCCGGAATGTGAGACCTCTCCCGGCGGCAAAGGGTGCGCGACAGCCGAATGCAAGCCGTATAGCATCGCCTCTGCCGAGCAGCATTACGCGGAGGGAATGCACTCCGACGCGGGACACACCTACCAGCAGGTGAAGCCGGCGTCCACGTTGACGATCGCGCCCGTCATCAGGCTGGCAGCGCCCGATGCAAGGAAGAGAACCGCGCTGGCGACTTCCTCTGGCGTTCCCATCCGCCCCATCGGCGTATCGGCAAGCCAGACCGGAATGCGTTCATGATTGGCCTCGACCGCCATCACCATAGGCGTTTCAATATAGGTAGGAGCCACGGCATTCACCCGGACGCCATGCTCCGCCCATTCCGCCGCCATCGACCGTGTGAGATGATGGACCGCCGCTTTGGAGACGTTGTATGGCGTCTGTGGTTGCGGCCTATTGCAGATGATTCCAGACATCGAACCGAGATTGACGATGGCGCCGCGTTTTTGAGCAATCATGTGGCGGCCGAAGGCGCGCGAGCACCAGAACACGCCATTGACATTGACATCCATCATTCGCAGCCAATCGGCGTCGCTGACATCCTGCGAGGGTATGCCGCTCTGACCGATCCCAGCATTGTTCACCAGGATCGTCGCGGCACGGCCGCCATCGACGAGTTTCGTGGCGATCGCCTCCATTCGCGCGGAGTCCGTGACATCGCCGATCCGTACATCGATGTCGTAACCCTTCTCTCGTAAAGCGAGAGCTCCCCGTGCGTCGGCCTCGTCACGCTCGATGACGACGACTGCAGCGCCAGCTTCAGCCAGTGCCTCTACGCAGCAAAGGCCGATGGCGCGGCCACCGCCCGTAACCACAGCCCGCTCGCCATCGAGCCGGAATTTCTCCTGATAACCCATGGCTTTGCTCCTCAAATATCGAAGGCGCTCGGCAGAACCACGACGTCGCGGATCGTCACGTTGCGCGGACGTGTCAGCATGAACATGATGGCATCTGCGACTTCCTTGGGCTCGATCAAGGCGCCGGCCTCCTTGGCCTTGCGCAGGTTTTCTTCGGGCCAGTCGGCGAGCAAGGCACTGATGACCGGGCCCGGAGAGACAGAACCGACTCGAACACCGCTCTTCAGAAGCTGGCGCCGCATGGCCTGGACAAAGCTGGTCATTGCCCATTTCGAGGGCGAATAGACGGGCTCCCAAGGAATGGCCGAATGGCCTGCGACCGAACTCGTGACGATGATATCGCCCGTACCGCGCCCGATCATATGCGGCGCGACGGTACGGACATTCTTGATGACGACATTGACGTTGAGGTTAAGCATCCTGTCTATGGCGTCGAGATTGGCTTCCACCAGGTCACCGCCAATATAGGTGCCGGCATTCGCATGAAAGATGTCGAGATGATCGACTTTGGCAAGGATGCCCTCTAGCAGCCCGGCGCACTGCTCCGCGTCGAGCAGATCGACGACCAGCGGAATGGCAAGTTCGCCCAGGCGCTCGCACACCGATGCCAATGCTCTCTCATCGCGATCGATCAAGACGACCTTCGCTCCCGCCGCAATCATGGCCTCGCTCGAAGCGAGCCCGATCCCCGATGCCGCACCGGTCACCGCGGCGATTTTCCCCTTCAATTCGTCCATGGTCTCCTCCTCCTTGGATTAAAACAGCTATCATTTACCGGCACTGCAGACCGGGTATTCATTGGCAAAGCTCGAGACAGTCTGCGAGATCCACAGTGCGATCAGGTCAATCGCGCCTATGGAGCGGCCGTCGTCGAACCACCTGGACCTCCAAGCCCGCCCCTTCGACGGAACGGATCCGCATCAGGAACGTCTTTCCGTGGTTGCGATGAACGCGTCGAGTTGCTCTCGGGTGCCGGCCCCCTCCATCGGACCGACGACTGTGACATTGCGGGCACCCGCAGCAGCCGCATAGGTCAGGGCGTCTGCTGCCGGCATGCCGAGCCGTCGGCAAGTGAGGTAGGCGCCACCGAAGCAATCGCCAGCACCCGTCGGATCGATTTCCGCGACGATGAAGGCCGGCGCATCGATGCGCTCGCCTTCCCTGCTGTAATAAGTCGCGCCATCAGCCCCACGCTTCAGCACGATTTCCTTGACGCCGATTTCAAACAGGCGGCGGATCGCATTGGTTTCGCCCTCGACGCCGGCCGCGCGCTCAAGCTCCTCCCCGGAGGGCAGCAGCAGATCGGCCATAGCCACAAGCCGGGCAAACCGGCGTTCGGTCGCCTCGTCGAGCTTGAGTTCCTTGCGAATGTTCGGATCGACGGAAAGCGTGCCGCCGCGGGTCTTGACGATATCGACGGCCTTGTCGATCACCTCACACGCGCTCGGAACGGATAGCGCCGAACCCATCACATGCAGGTGTCCGGCACGGTCGATGAGATTGCTGACGCCTTCGCTCCAGCCAAAGCGAGCAGCCGCTGACGTCGCGATATTATAGACGAAGTCGCGGGAACCGTCCTCGCGGTAGCGAACGAAGGCGCTGCCTGTCGGATAATCCGGGTCGATGGATATTGCCGAGATATCGACGCCATCGCCCTTGAGCCTTTCGAGGTTCACGCGGCCGAAATCATCGGTGCCGACGGCGCCGATCATTGCTGCGCTGCCGCCAAGTCGCCCGCACTGGGAAATGAAGATCGCCGGGGCGCCGCTCGCAAACGGTCCGACGAGCGGTTGTGCCTCCATGAAACCATTGCCGACCGTCGTGGCGACGATTTCCACAAGGATTTCCCCGGCGCAGACCGTTGGGCCAAGCTGGTCGGGTGCCAGTATTGAACGCATTGCAATCCTGCTTTCGATACCTGTTGTTCTCAATCCGCGACGGCGTGTCGTTGCGCTCCATCCTCATCGCAAGACTGATTGTTTTCCAGCAAAGAAATACTGGCGAAACATATATGCCGCGTTGAGCGTCGGACCAGAAGCATTCTTCTCTTTCGTGGCGATTTCAGCATTCGCAATGAATTCAAGCATGATTCCAGCTGCTTGCGGGCGCGACCCTTCGACGCGGCAATTATGGGTCGCCGGAACAGACGCCGTGAAATTCGGCGGCTTGCGCTGTTTGCGGATGCCTCCGCCCGGCGAGAAATTCGGTTCGCTTCGGATAGAACGCTGCATTTTCATGTTGACCCCCGCCGCATTCGCATCTTCGATCGGCAAACAGGCAGGAGATCGAAAGAGGAAGTTCCGATGAGTTTCGAAGGCAAGAGAGTGATCGTCACCGGGGCAGGCAAGGGCATCGGTCGAGTGACGGCGGAAATGCTGATAAAGCGCGGCGCACATGTCGTGGCGCTGACCAGAAGCGCAGCGGACGTCGCTTCCTTGCGCAATGAACTGGGTTGCGAAGCCATTCAGGTCGATCTTGCCGACGCCGACAGAACACGTGAGGCAGCAATCGCTGCGCTTCCGGCAGATTATCTTGTCAACTGCGCAGGCACGACCGAGCTGCAGCCGTTCCTTGAGACCACGGTCGAAGCCTTCGACCATCTGCATGCGGTCAACACCCGCGCGCCGATGATCGTGGCCCAGGAATTCGCTCGCTCATTGATCGGCAGAGGCCTTCCCGGCGCAATCGTCAATGTCTCCTCCATTGCCGCATTTATCGGCATACCGGATCATGCGTCCTATTGCGCATCGAAGGGCGGCCTGGACGGCCTGACGCGCGTGATGGCCAGGGAACTGGCGCCCAAGGGTATTCGCGTCAACGGCGTGCACCCGACGGTGACGCTGACACCGATGGCGGTCAAGGCATGGAGCGATCCCGAAAAGGCAGCACCCATGCGCGATCGCATTCCGGCCGGCCGCTTTGTCGAACCGGCAGAGGTTGCGGAGGTAATCCTTTTCTTACTTTCCGACGCGGCGGCCATGGTGAACGGCATCTCCATGCCGATCGATGGCGGCTATATGATCGCCTGAGATCATATCCACGGCATCCTGATAGAGATCAAACACCCGATGGAAGCCGCCGAAGAGGCTGAGATATTCGACGGGGAGCTGATGCTATGGAACGCCTGGAAGGCTTGGCATCAGGCTGCCGCCTCATAGATCAGATCTGGCGCGACGATCCATTCTCCCTTCCTGAGCGTCAGGACGTCGAGCCTGCCTTCGCGATCCCGGACGGCAATGCCGACGAACCGGTAGCGGCTGCCGTTTCTATCCACGACGGCAGCCGAAATAGGTTTGCCGTTGACATAGCCGACAACAGGGCCTTCCTCCCTTGTTGCGGAAAGCATGAAATATTCGTGAGGAATGTTCCGACTGACCATCAGCTCCGATCCCCACGCTGAAGGGTCAGGCCCACACTCGCCCCAGCACCTTTCTGCGCGCGCGTGCGCTCACGCGTCGCTTGCTCAAGAGAGGATTTCGAGCGCGGACGCCTGTTCTTCTTGATCTCGACCACGAATGGCTTTCGCTGCGGCCGCATTATCCGTCCTTTCGACTTTTGATTCATTTTAATTGAAGACACATTCGACCTGGCCGAGCGGCCCGAAGTCGACGGCCAAATGCTGGCCGGCGCAGACCTGGAGGACCGCAGTGCAGGAGCCGGTCGCCACGATATCGCTCGGCTCGAGCCGCCTGCCATTTGCCGCAAGCGCCGCGGCAAGCCACGCAACCGCGTTCAGCGGATTGCCCATGACCGCCGACGAGCTGCCGGACACCATGGTCTGCCGAAACAGAAACGCCGTGACCTCGATTCTCGAAAGAGCGCCGATGTCCACATTTGCGGCATGGTCGCCGCAGAGCGTCGCGACATGCAGGCCAAAATCCGCAATCGCAGCGTTTGCGCCGGCAAACGCTCGCCGCGTCCGGCGGCCGACGACCCCGATTGCAGGGCGGCAGCTCATGACCGCCTCAGCCACGCTATCGAGGGAGATTTGCTCGCCCTCGTCCGGAAATGGCCTCAGCATCGTGAAAACGAACTCGCTTTGTATTCCAATGGTTCCCGGCGGCAGACGGAAGCTTTGCGCCCTCTTTTGCAGGGCGGAAGACGGAATTTCTGAATAAATCGGCCCCTTAAGGCCGAGCGTCCGGCAAGACAGATCGCTCGTTCCCACAATCGCATAGCCCTTGCGCTCAAAGCCGAGTGCATCCTGCGCCGCGGCTTGGATGTCGTAAGCCTCATCTTCAGAGACGATCAGATCGAGCGGAAGATCGCAAAGTTCTTCGTGACGGCGACACTTCGCCAGAAGATCGGCTGTGGTATCCTTCAATTCGAAATACATCTTCGCGCTCCAATCTCGACAACTGGCTTTCACGCGAAAATGGCTCGACACGCATAGCCGTTCCATTCGGCGCAATGCGCGAAAAGATTAAAATCTCATAGTGATTGCTTTTTCTCGTTGAATGATATGTGGCATCCCGTCGTTCCGTGCCTTACCGCTGCCGCTTTGGCTGAGACCGCCAGGCGGCGAAGCGACGCTCGAAGTGGAAGCCGTATCGGTCAGGAGACTGCGGCAAGGACGCGGACGTCATGGCATCGAACAGCATAATAGGTGCGCGGTCCGAGAGCATCGAGCCGCAGCCGCTATGGCTTCAAAGCCGACATAGCCATATTGGATGCCATCGGCCGCAGCGTTTCAGATCGTCCTGCTGGCTATGACGCCAGGGTCCGCTCAGGATTTCTTGCGCGCGGCCTGAAGGCAATCCATCCACACCGCGACCGGGCAAGCGCAGGCGGATTCTGCCGGATCGTACAACGGGACCAACCAGTACCGGCAGAGCACCGAATGCACGATCGAGGCCGACGCTAAGGAGAATCGACCCGCCTGTCTGCGTCCATTTTTGAACGCACCTATGTTGTTTCGCTCCTCTGTTCACGGCATCCGGGAAAGGAGGTAACGGAGTTTTGGCGCGAATAGGAGAAGCGGATAAGGTAGCGGGATCCAGCGAAATTGACCGTCCTCGTTCCGGGAGGCGCCCTTCCCCAGGATTTTGATGACCTCAATCATGTTTGAGGTCGCCGCGCAGTGTATCTTTCGGCATGATCGGCTGGAAAATCGCTGCCAATCCTTCACGAACCGATCAATGCTCTTCATTCCATTTCCATTTGTCGTCGCCATTTTGCTCGTCGTTCTCTTTGCAGCCGTAAAGGCTCGAGACGATGAAGCACCACCCAATTTGCCTTTCCAGACACTGATCCTTCTCAGTGCGTTTCAATCCACGCTTTCCGGTCTGCGATGGGGCTATGCCGTTCAGCCCGCCATGTATATCATGCCGGTGGCGGCCGCGATGGTGGCGCCACTTGCCTATCTCGGCGTCTCGAGACTGGTGCGCAAAAGCTCGCTCTCCCCACTTCAGCAGATCTGCCTGCATGCGCTGCCGGCCGGGCTCATTATCGTGCTGATCGCGGTGTGGCGCGACGCGATTGATATCGCCATCGTACTGATCGACATCGGCTATGCCGCGGCGATCCTGCTTCTCATGCGTTCGGGCACGGACGCGCTTCGCCTCGCGCCATTCGAAAATGCCGGTCCGACCTATCGGGCCGTCCTCTTTGCTGCCGGCGCTCTTCTTTTATCGGCGATGGTCGATATCTTCATCTGGCTGGACTTCGCCTGGGCCGGTGGTGAATATGCGTTGAAGGTCATCAGCCTCGGAAATCTCGTGGGACTGGCCATCCTGGCCACAGCCGCCGCTGCAGCCAGCCGCAGCCACGCGCCCGTCGACAAGGGAGGGGCTGTCCAGCCGCCTGAAATCCTGCAGGACACCCAGACGCTTGATGCCGTACAGACGCTGATGAAGGAAAGACACGCCTATCGCGATGTCGATCTCAATCTCGACCGGCTGGCGCGCAAGCTTGCGATTCCCGCCCGGCAGATTTCCACAGCCATCAACCGCGCGACCGGCAAAAACGTCTCGCAATATGTCAACGAGTACCGGATCGCGGAAGCTTGCACGCTGCTGGCCGAAACCGGGAAGCCGGTGACGGAAATCATGTTCGATGTCGGCTTTCAGACCAAGTCGAACTTCAATCGCGAGTTCCGGCGCGTCACTGATACCACACCGCTCGAATGGCGCGACAGGTCGCGCAGGTCCGTCAAGTCCACGGCCGCACCACAGGCTGAGTGAATCGCGTTCGGGCACAATCCGGAACGTGTTTAACCTCTCTCCAATCCGGCCGGCATGGCTTTAACCAGTTTTTAATCATCAAGTTGAAGCAACCGCCATTCCCGGATAAAGGGAGGATATCGCTTCCTCCGTCGTTCCGTGGATAGCAAATTGACAATGGAAAATTTGCTTCAATTGCTTGATTTCATGGAGGAGTACACCGATCGCATCCTTCCGGTCGCGTTCCTGTTGCTCGCCGCAGAGATCATCTTTCCGAAGTCTCGCTATACCTATGTATCGAGACTTCGCGGCGCCATCTTCTGCGTGACGAACATCCTCATAACCAAGGCAAGCCTGACACTCTTCTACTGGTTTTGGGCGGGCATCGGCATAAAGCCGCTGTTTGCAATCGACCTAACATTCCTCTCGAAGTTTTCGAACGCATGGCCACTCCATCTGCTGGGCGCCATAGCTGCTTCTTTTCTCGTTCTGCAGGTCAGCGAGTTCTTCTACTATTGGTTCCACAGGCTACAGCATAGCAATAGCTTCTTCTGGCGCTTCCATGCCGAGCATCATTCGCTCGAGGAAATGAGCGCCTTCAACAGCAACCACCATTTCAGCGAGGAGATCTTCAGGATTCCGTTTCTGATCATTCCCGTCTCGCTGCTCTTCGATTTCAAACAGGACTATGTTCCCTGGATCTGGGTGTTCTTCGTGCGCTGGCAAGGCTATTTCGAGCATAGCTCGACGCGACTGAATCTGGGCTGGGTTCGTTACGTCTTTCCCGACAATCGCTTTCACCGTATTCACCATTCGGTCGAGCGACAGCACTTCAACAAGAATTTCGGCAGCGGCTCGGCGATCTGGGACATTCTGTTCGGGACCGCCTATTATCCGAAGGCCGCGGAATGGCCCGATGTCGGCTTGCCCAATATCCGGGAGCCGCAAAACTTGACCGAATTTCTCGTCCGACCGTTTCGACGCGGCAGGCATAGCTAGAACGCAGGCTGTTTCAATTCCAGGATTTTCCTCACGCTTTCAGCCCAATGCTCGGTCTAAAAACACGCCTCCGTTAGAATTTTAGATAAACCTAAAAGCGGTCATCAAGACCACGGCTCTACCATCGACGTGTCTGGCCGAACAAGGTTCGGCGGCACCATGACAGTGCCAAGGCATCCTGGAATGGGTTTCGCCTCAGACGATTGCACTTTTGAATGGGGAGTCCCGAAGGGGACAAAGTGCTCAATGCCTCTATCAGCATTTCTTCGTCGCCGTGCAGCGATGGCGGTCCGCGTGCATGACACCTTATGTACATTCATCGACGGCACGATTGTCGCCCGGGCGGATAATTGGCGCCCAGTTCGCGATAGCGACGATACGCGCCGCGCGCTCGGTCATACCTCATATCGTGGCGAATTGGTGCCGGTCTACGATCTGGCGACGAAGATGGGCAACAAGCCCTCAAGGAGCTGTGAAATCGCCATCATCAAGACGACTGGCGGCTACGTCGCATTTCTGATCGACGAATTCATCGGCAGCACGTCGGCGGCGAGCGAAGCCATCCGCCTTTCGGAACTCGACATTTTTGGCCGCGAGCGTGTAGCCGTATAGCGTCGCTTTCCCGATGCCAAAGAAGGCGGCTGGGAACGCGCTTCCGCAAGCCATGAAGAAAGTCATCTCTTCGCAGGAGCCACCTGCCGCACTTCCTGTACACTATGACCAGCCGCGGCCAAATTCCGGAACAGATTTTCAACATGGCGCACGACTGAAGCCATGCACGCCTTTATGTCTCAGCAATAACGGCCAATCTCGGAAATATTTTCTCCATACTTCACTTAAATTGGCAGATCCAGCAATCGCAAGGGGCTTCGTTACCAGATATTGTCGATCAAGGTACTAGACATTCGGAATTCGACGGACATAAACTTGATAGATGAACGCGTGCCAGAAAAAGAGAGCGATCATAGCCTTGATCTCAACCGGAACGGCCACGTCGATGCTGACGGCTCTCCCTTGGATATGGAGCCGATGAATGCTGTATGATCCAAACATATCCCGATCGCGCTGGCCGCTGCCGTTTCGCCGGCAGTCATGGGAGACATTGGTTGGTTTGGTCTCCGTAATCCTGCTGGTCGGGATCATATGTACAAACCTGCCGAGCACCTGGACCACGGAGCGAAACGTATCGGTGGCTTCTTCGAGCCGCGCCGCACATTGACGGATTGAGATCGCTCCGCCGTGAATGTGCGGCGATCGCAAGCCTTTGTCGGATTGACTTCCTGTATTCGTCGACATCCAGTAGCCGGTTCCGGTATTTGCGAACAGAGGGCTGCAGGCAGTCAATCCCTGTATTCCATCACCGGAATCAGCTTTGAGCGTGATGAATTTCCACATATTCCCGATGAAGACCGTCCGCGTGAGCCTTTGGTCCAGTGCATCGCGCGACCCTCGCCCCAATGTCACTCGACTGAAGCCCATGGAAAGGAACCGACTGCGCCGAAGCTCTGTTTTACCGACAGCTCCGTCAATGACGGACGAAGAGAAGGTGAAAGGAGATTCTGATGAAAACGAAAGTACTTAGTATTGCGGCACTCGCGCTAGGCCTGACCGCCGGATGTGCCTTTGCCCAATCGTCGACCGTCACCGGCGCTGCAGGTGGCGCGGTTACCGGAGCCGTTGTCGGTGGTCCGGTCGGGGCCGCCGTGGGCGGCGTGGCTGGCGCCATTGTCGGCACCGCCATCGATCCGCCGCCTCAGAAGGTGGTCACCTATGTCCGCGAACAGCCCTTGCCTGAAGAGGGCACGGTTGTCCACGAGAGAGTGGTCGTCGGCAGGTCTCTGCCGGATACGGTCGTTGTTCGCACAGTTCCGCAGAATCCGCGATATGCCTATGCAGTCGTCAACCACGAGCGCGTGATCGTCGAGCCTTCCTCACGCAAGGTTATCCAGATTCTGAACTAATCGTCGTGGGGAGCGGGAAGCCGCTCTCCACCCTTCCCCCTGTTCCCCATGGGCGACCGAAACGAGAAAGCGGCCGGTCTGCAGCGCTACCCGAAGCTCCGAGTTTTTCACAGTGGCTTCCACAGGCTGCACCCCCTTGCGCACCATATTCTAAACTTGGCCGCCTGCATCACGCAGCAAATTGCCTATCGCCGGATCGAGCAGCGTCTGGGGCGGAAGGCCCGACCCGGCGATAGAGCCGGTGGGCGGACCGGCTAGGGAAAGGCGTGCATCGACGCCAAACTCGTGAACCCAAACTTGTGAGCGATGATCGCAGAAACCTCGTGTCGCAAAGTGCCCGGCGACCGGCATGCTCACCTCAAGACGCTGCTGGTACAGCGCCATTCAATTGACAGTCGCCGCACTGCTCTCGGAGGGCGCCGCGGCTTCGGATTTCCTTTCCAGGGCATCACGGACTTCGGCGATTTTGCCGCTGTTTGTTCCGATGCCGAGAATGCTCTTTGCTTCAGCGAGTGTCTGGTCCGTTACCGGCTTGTTCGACAGCTGCGCGAGCGCCGAACGCAGGGCGTTGTCGCTGAGGGCTGGATCCGTCGGCACTGCCGTCGTTCCATATTGCATTTCGAATTCCGCATATGCCTTCACATAGGCCGAGAGTGCCGCCATCTTGGGGTCTTTCGAGTTCAAGTAGGCGTGATAGTCTCTCCTGAGCGAGCTAAGCCTGCCCTCGTCGGGCTTCGAAACATGCGTCTTCGAGCTTGCACTATGAGCTCCGGAATGTTTGTCCGGGTGATGTGCCTGCAATGACGATGAGGCAGCCTGCGCAGTCGCCGCGCTCGTCGACGTGCTGCTTGAATCGTCGCTCCCGGACTTTTCATGACCGGAATTTCCTTCGCCATGGCCGCCGCCATTACCATTACCGCCGCCGTTTCCGCCCTTGGCGAATGCCGTCTGCATGAAACCGACCGTAGCTCCTCCCATGGGAGCGACTGCAAGCACCAGGCCGAGACTTGTTGCACCGATTATGGAACGGATTTTCATGCGCATTTCCTTCATAAAGCGTCCACCACTCGCAGCAGCGGCCGTATCCAGCAAATCACTGCGCACTAGAATATTGCCGAAATCCCAGGTTTCTACATGGGTCCGACCTATGCTTTGAGCATTAGGACCATTGTCTGATTGATCCTGCCCGATGGTCCCTTAGATTGTGCGCGCCGGATAGCAATACCCTCTTCACGGGACGAGGCGACCGGTGCCAACGTTGCAACAGTTGACACTCCATCCCACTGGGATAGCTATACAGGGTTGGGAGATCAGTGCTGATTATGCCAGTTCTGCGAGCAAACCATAAATACAAACTATCTCTGGCAAGTCTTATCGAACGCTGGAACTCCCAATCTTTGGCCAGACAGTTCCTGCTCGCCGGCGGCCTCGTCGCGCTCTGTGCGATGCTCGTGGTCGGCTCTTTCGTTGCCGCCCTCATCGAGAATGCGGTGACGCGCAATTCCGCGGCGACGACGGCGCTCTATGTCGACAGCGTTATCGCCCCGCTTCTGCCGGATATGCAAACCACCCAGGCTCTCGACGATACCGTCACCCGCGCTCTCGACGAAACGCTCGGCCAGGGCGCGCTTGGCACACGGCTGTTTTCGTTCCGATTATGGCGGAATGACGGGACGATCCTTTACTCCAACAACAAGGATCTTTCCGGAAAGCGATTTCCGCTGTCAGATAGCCTGAAGATGGCCTTTTCCGGCCGAATGGTTGCCAAATTCAACCGGATCGACGACGTGGAAAGCGTCGCCGAACGCAATAGCGGCAAACCGCTCCTGGAAATCTACAATCCCGTACTGCAGCCCTGGTCGGGCAAAGTCGTTGCCGTTTCCGAATTTTACGAGATTGCCAACGATTTCGAAGGGAGTCTCACTCAGGCCCGCCTGCTGAGCTGGCTTGTCGTTGCCTTGTTCACTCTGACATTCTTCGCTCTTCTGTCGATCATCGTCCTGCGTGGCAGCCGCACCATCGACAATCAGCGCAAGGCGCTCAACGGCCGCATCGGCGAACTGTCGACGCTTCTTCAACAGAATGAGGCGTTGCGAGCCCGGGTTCAACGTGCGACCCAGCGTGCGGCCGCACTTAACGAGAGCTATTTGCGCCGTATCGGCGCCGACCTGCATGACGGCCCCGCCCAATTGGTCGCCTATGCCTCATTGCGGCTGGACAGCCAGACCCTCATCAGCTCCACCACCTCGCCAGAGGAGCGCGAGGCGTCGCTGCAGACCATCAAATCCAGCCTTGACGACGCCATGACCGAAATCAGGAGCGTCTGCAGCGGCCTGATGCTACCGCACATCGAGACGGACAATCTGACCGATCTTTTGAAACGGGCAATCCGTGCCCACGAACAGCGCACAGGCGTCGCTGTCGCGCTGATGGTCGCGACAACGCCGACAGACCTTTCGACCTCCGCAAAAATATGCGTCTATCGCTTTGTGCAGGAAGCCTTGAACAACGGTTATCGCCACGCCGGCGGAATCGGGCAAAAGGTCGTGCAGACCTTCAAAGACGGCCAGGTCGTGATCGAGGTTGCCGATGAAGGGCCGGGATTTGACCCGAAGGAGGTCGGCCCGCAAAAGCTTGGCCTTGCCGGCCTCAGGGACCGGGTCGAAAGTCTCGGCGGTATTTTTCAACTTTTGTCGTCGAACCGGGGAACCATCGTTCGCATGTCCCTGAACATCGAGGAAATGGAGCAGGCATGACAGCTGCAATCAGTTTGGCGGTCGTAGACGACCACCCTCTCTTCAGGGAGGGCGTTATTCGGAGCCTGACCGAAATGGATGGGTTCAGTATTGTGGGTGAGGGCAGCAGCAGGGAGGATGCGCTGCGCATAGCAGCGGAACACCGCCCGGATATCCTGCTGCTCGACATTTCCATGCCGGGAGGAGGGCTGGATGCCATCTCTCTCATCCTCGAGCAGATACCCGATCAGAAGATCGTGATGCTGACAGTCTCCGAGGCAAGCGACGATGTCATGGCGGCGCTCAAGAGCGGCGCGAAAGGCTATGTTCTCAAAGGCGTCGGATCACGGACCCTCGCCGATATTCTTCGCAGCATTGCTGCGGGTGACAGCTATGTCGCACCGACGCTATCGGCGCGTCTGATCTCGGATAACGGATCTGGTGCCCAGATCAATCCCTTCAGCGCATTGACGGAGCGCGAGCGGGAGGTCCTTGAACTGGCTTCTGCCGGATTGAGCAACAAACATATCGGGCTAAAGCTCGATCTGCATGAAAAGACCATCAAGCATCACATGACCCAGATCTTCGCCAAGCTGGAAGTGAGCAACAGAACGGAAGCTGCGATGGCATTCAGGGATGAACTCGAAAGGCGCCGTCAGTGAAGGAACGCTTTAAGCCGCTGCTCGTCGGCGATCGTCGCATTGCGGTTGACGATGGTGCGGCCCTTTGAATCCTTCATCACATACCGCCCGCTCTTTATATTTTCGCTCATGCCATCCTTGTGTTGAACGGTAATCGATCCGTCGCCATCATCGGAGGATTGGTCGGAATCGACCTGAGTTTGGGTAGCGCTCTTGGTTGCGGATGAACGGCCATTGGCATTACCGTTTCCGTTTCCATTTCCATTCCCGTTGCCGTTGTTGCCGTTCCCACCCCCATTGCCGCTGTTGCCACCGCCGTTCCCGTTGCCTCCCCCATTGCCGTTTCCGCCGCCGTTACCATTGCCACCGCCATTGCCGTTACCCCCTTTTGCCTCCACTATTTGTTGTGCAAATATCGCGGAAGCGCCGTGAATTTTAATGGTGTAGGGGAGTGCTGTGCTGACCATAGTCAACAACAGGCATGGCAAAACAGCAATGAGCTTTCGACGCAATGACACCTACGGCCTCCTGAGGCTCCGGTTGGCTTCGGCGACGAATGTTCGTCGCTCCCTGGCCCGAAAGCGCCGCCATTTATCGCCGACTGGCAAATATCTCTGATCCCATATCAAATCGCCGCAACACCGCGAGGGGTCAAGTCTTATCAAACGGAGAGACCTCTGCTTGGACTTCAGCAATCGAAGCCAAGACCTTTCGCCGGGATATCGTCAGACTAACGTCCAGGAAGGAGCTGGACCGAAGCCCAATTGCATGATTGCATTATTGAAAACGACTTCCTCTGGTCGATATGACTGCGGATACGCCGACGCCTTGCCAATGCAAAATGCCATGGTTGGGAACCCAATATTGCCCTTGCAAAAATTGGCACTCAATATATCGATGCCCGCGCGATCGATCCGAAAAGAGGGGTACTGCGATGACCCAACACTGGAGGATATTTCTAGCTCGCTCCGCGCCGCCAGGCGCGATATTGGATTTCTCGGCAACCGAGTTCGCTCTCGAGGTCGCGATCAATTTGCGATATTGCCTGAACCTTGTCCGACCAACGCCGGAATGCATCGCTTTGGCTGACCTCGTTTTGCTGCGAGCCAGAAACTACGGCGAAGCGAGAATGGGGCATAAGCCACAGCTATTCGCAGAGGCCGAGGATGCACTTGCCAAGGCAATAAGGCTGCTCGAGATCGAACTCGAATATTGCGCAAAACAGAACATGAAAGGCAGCTGCGAAAAAGCCGCCTGAAAACTTCGCCATAGCAGCCGCGACGATAATAGCGAAAAAACCTTCGCAATCAGCTGCGTTCCGGATCGTCTGCCGACTTGGCGACTGGCATGAATTGCCAATGCCGCGGCAAGAGAAAGTGCCGGGCGATCGCCTTCGATGCCACCAGGGATCACGGCACGAGCTGCTGCTTCTACTGGCTATTGCTTGTCAAAGAGAGGCGATGACGGCGCGCGCCCAAAGGTCTCTTGCGGCGGCGCATACCTCGGGTATGCGCTCGAAAAGATGGTTTAGTTGCCGCGGGCGCCGCTGACGGCGTAGGGGATATGCGAGCGGGCAATACCGAGATCACGAAGGACATGATCGTCGAGGGCGGAAAGCTCGCGTATGGCTCTGCGCTGTTCGCTAAAGCGCTTGATCTTCTCAAATACTCTCATTTTTACGGTCTCCTTTGCTGATGCGCAGGAGATAGGCATTTATCCGCCTAAATAAAATGCACATGCCTGCACGATAGCCATGCCGGTTTTGCAAGGCTCATGACCATAAGATTGGCGGGATGAACACGTGCTGGTTCTTACCACCATATTCGAGAGTGCGATCGGCTCTGGATTTCACTGACAGATCGCCACCTTCTGCGACTGTTGCGGCCCCGATGAAGCGAACTTAGCTCTTGAACCGTCAATCTCTATCCTACGGCCTATGCATCCTGCCATTTGGAAAAGGTTGCAGCCTGCCCGCGCAAATTGCCATCTCGGTCCACGAGCTGCCAGACGATACCGGCATCGATCCAGAAACGTCGTCCGGATTTCGCAATCCTCAGACCGCGATAGTCGGAGATGAAGCCGTTACGGGTCACCGCGTCCAGCAACTGCTGACGCTCCGCCCGATTGGGAAGCTCGGCCGAAAGCCGCGAGGGCAGCGTTATGAACTCGTCCCATGAGTATTCGAAGCAATTCTGCGCAGCCTTGTTGGCGTAGACGAAACGCGGATCGGCATCCGTATTATGGGCGAGGACCACAAACGGCGCGTCGCGATAGAGCCAATCCGGCCCCGCGCCCTCGCCAATCAAGGAAGAGCCGACAATGCGTTGAAAACTGCCGGTCAGAAGTTCAAAAAAGGCTTCGTCAACCGATAAATCGACAGCGTTGCTTTCAGGCCTATCAGTCATCTCTTCCCTTCCTAGCATTCTGGGCATCGACGGGAGCGATACCTATCAAATTGCGTGGGAGATCAAAAGCAGGGCAAGCGGGAAGACGCGAATATCCATCATCAACCACACCGCGAAGCCAGGGTCTCCAGAGTAAGCGCGAACAAGTTACCGATAGCGTGCTCAAGGACGAGATTGCCGCAACGGAGCCCTGCCAGCTCTGAACACCAACCAAATTACGGTCGTTCGCCGGCGCCCAGCCGACGTTCGATATCATCGATGACAGGCAGCAGATCGGCAACTGTATCGATGACATAATGCGCGCCCCGTGCGTTCAGAACGCCGGTTGCACGTTCACGAACCTTGGCGAGCGCATCCGGCGCCATAGCGGCGATCTCTTGCGGAGTGAGACCCGCCTCATTGCCGCTCAATGCGACGCCGACCGTCCAGCAGCCGGCCGCAACGCCTTCATCGATGCCGACACCAGTATCGTCGACCTTGACTACCGCATGCGCCGGCCAGACATCGAGATCGAGGAAGCACTTGTACATGTTCATCGGCGTCGGCCGGCCATGCGGCAGGTCGCCGGCGCAGACGAGATTGTCGACCTCATAGCCCTGCTCTTTCGCGAGCGGCAGGACGCGCTCCATGATCGAGCGTGTGTAACCCGTCGTGGAACCGATCTTCATCCCGCGCTGGCGCAGCGTCCCGACAACTTCGGTCGTGCCCGGCACGAGATCGGCGAACTTATGCACCACCTCCTCGTTCATCGGCACGAAGACCTCGTAGACCGCGTCGACATCGGCTGCCGTCGGTGTCTTGCCATGACGCGTGGCCCACAGCTCGCGGATGCGAGGCTGCTTCAGCATGGCGTCGATATGATCCCATTTCGGCCGCCCCATCGGCTCACGCGCTTCCGCGATGGTGACCTCGATGCCGAAGCGGCTGAAGGCTTCGACGAAGACGCCCATGGGGGCGAAGGATCCGAAGTCGATGACCGTTCCAGCCCAGTCGAATACAACGGCTTTCAATTGGCTCACTGATTTCACTCCCAAGACCGAGATGTCGAAGCGTAGAGGTCGTCGATGACCTGCTCACCGAGGGCGAAGCCGGTCGAGGCGCCGGTTCCGCCCGTCACCATCACGAGGCGGATATGATCGGCGGGGCGCTCGACCAGCACCGTCCGCTCCTTCGACGAGGCATAAGTGCCGATCCAGCGGTTGACGACGGTGCGGCCCGGCAGATCGAATACGCGATCGAACTCATCGAGGATCAGCCGGTCGAAGCGCTCGCTGGCGAATGGCTGTTGTGCATTGCCGTAGACATGGCTGTCCCCGACGACGAGAGAACCGTCGGCCGACTGGACCGCGATCAGGTGGATGCCGGCGGCGCGGCTTTCGGCCTCTTCGCGATCGAGCCGCTTTCCAAGCGCTTCCGCTTCCGGCAGCTGAGCAAAGCCTTCGTAACGGGCAAGGCTCATATCCGACATGACGGCCGCGCCGAACCTGCTCGGCTGAGCGGGTGCCACCCGCAGCATCTGCAATGTGCAGATCATGAGATTATGCTTGGCGATGACATCCGGGAAAAGCGTCGAGAAATCGTCACCGGGACAGACGACGACGGCTTCCGCCTCGATCGCGCCGTGGCTGGTCTCGATCCGCATTCCCTCGATGGCACGGACGGCTGTGTTCCAGCGAAAATCGACCTTGTGCCGAGCCTCAAGCCAGGCTGCGAGCTTCGGCAGCGCTTCCGAAGATTCGACACGCAGCTCATGCGGGCTATAAAGAATGGTCTCGACGCCATCCAAACGCAGGCTCGGCACGAGATCGCCAGCCTCGGCCTTGGTCATCAGGCGGCACTTCTCGCCCATCGGTGTCTTCAAAAAGGCGTCGACAACCACGGCGGCTTCCGAGCGACGCGCCGGCATGACCAGGCCGCGATGGATGACCGCGATGCCCGCCTCGTCGACAATCTCGGCCCAGATGTCACGCGCCCGCATGGCGCGCTCCCAATGGGCACCCGCCTTCTGCCCGCTAATGGTCACGAAGCCGAAATTGCGAATGGAGGCACCGACCGCCTTGGCATTGCGCTCGATGACGACGACCTTCTTGCCCTGGCGCACAGCCGCCAATGCCACGCCGATGCCGACAATACCCGCACCGACAACCGCAAGGTCATATCCATTCACCATATCGTTACCCTTCCTCGGCCGGCATCAAGCCTAACCGTCAGCCTATAGGGCAAACACTAGCAAAATGATATGACAGAATTATAAATCATAAAAAATTATATGATTTGCCTATAGTTTAAAATCAACTCGAAGGCATCCCGCCATCGACTTCGCGCGCGTGCTCCTTGGCAACATCGAAAAAAGCCTGGATGGCCGCGTGATCGCGGCATTCCGGCAGGGTGACGAGGTAATGGCCGATGGCCAGCTCCGGCTCGACCAACGGCACGACCTCGATATGGTCATCGGGCGGAACCTCGCCTTCTATAGAGATCGCCAACCCAATTCCGGCAGCCGCCGCAGCATAGGCAACGTCAAGTGTCGCGACTTCAAGCACCGGCTTCAGGCGTATGCCCCGCTTGTTCGCCGCATCCTCCAGCAGCGTGCGAGTGCCGGACGCCTTGTTCCAGAGCACCATGTCGCGGCCATCGAGATCGCCAAGCGTCAGCCGGCCCTTGGCCAGCATCGGATCGCCTCTGCGGCCATAAATCGCCACGCGCGATTCATGCAGGCGCAGGGAGGAAAAACGGCCGTCGGATGCCACCTGCGAGATAGCGGCGACATCGAGCTCGCCGCGCAGCACGGCGTCTGCGAGATCGAGCGAAGGCCCGCCCCGTGTCGTCAGGCGCAGCGAAGGATATTCGCGGACGAACGCCATCAGGACCGGCATGATGAGGCGATGCGCACTGAAGCCGATCGAGATCGTGCCCGAGTTCAAAGACGTGGTGTCGGTGATCGCGCGATCGACCTCGTTCAGGCATTTCAGCGTGATCCGGATCTTGGCGATCAGATCGACTGCCGATGGCGCGACGCTGACATTATGCCCATCCCGAATGAAGACGCGCGTGCGGCACAGCTCTTCGAATGACTGGATCTGCGTCGAAACCGAGGGCTGGCTGATGCCCAAATCCTCGGCTGCACGGGAAAACTTTCCCGTGCGCGCCAAAGCTTCGACGGCCTTCATTTGCGCAAGCGTGACAGACGGCATTCTACAAAGCCTCACCTGGAGAAATCGCACAGCTGTCCGTTTCAATAAGTCGCGTATCCCGAGGAGGCAACCGGCTTTGGGCTGGATGTCCATGCGAAATAGCTTCAGCGCAGCACCGACCTGTTGGAAAGCCGCGACAGTCCCCATAGCGCGATCAATGTCGCCGCCCCTAGGATCATTGTCGCCAAAAGCCCGCAGCGCATCAATTTCTAGCGGGGATCATATCCGCATGTAGCGAGGCAATTTCGCGTATTCGCTTGGCTGAAAGGCTGTGATGGAAGCCTGAGCAATATCCTAGTCGTCCTTGTTTCGGGTTTGCCGCACCTCTTCCACAATCGCGTCGGTGTTATCCTTACGCTCCCGTGTCTCCTTTCTGCGGCGGCCGGAATCCGCCAATTGCCACAGGACAATACCGGCAGCACCGAGGCTGCCGATGATGGCCACAATGACTTCGAAATTCCAAATCATTGCCTCCCCATTTATTCAGGCGCATCCGCGCGTCGTGCTTGGCTGTGCAGCACAGGCGTCAAGCGATCCCGGCTTCAGTTCGCCTTCGTCATCAGCCCATGCTTCTCTCTGCAAAAGTGCGGTAGCGGTCATTCCAAAACGCCACCATGTGGGCGGCAGCGAGAAGACCCACCGTACCGACCATCTGCGCAATTGGCCCTGCCGAGACAGACATCATATGCACTGCTTTTTCCTCCGCGAAGGGGCGTGCTTCCATTCGTCCAACGTCTCTCGCCGCCATTTCTTTCGTCTTAGGGGCTGACGGCGCGTCGGCAGAAGTCGGTAACGGCTGCCACCAGCCTCCGCCGGTCGACATCCGATCCATCGGCCAGACAGTCATCCACCGCACTGTGCATGGAATTGAACAGCATGACGGCCGTGAGCCGGGCATCGACGAAGGCGAACGCGCCGGCAGCATGACCTTCGACAAGGAAGGACGTGAGGCGACTAACAAGAGGATTGGCACGTTTCATGTCCCGCTTCGTCGGCTGAAACTGTTGAAATACCAGATCGTGAAGCGCGACCTCGTCGAGATAGCCGAGAACACAGGCCTCCATCAAAACGTCGAGCCGCCGCACCCAACTGTCAGAGGCGGACGCTCTGGCGACGGCATCGATCCTCTCGCAAAAGAGCTCGACGAACCGCGCTTGCAGGGCTTTAAGGACATCGTCCTTGGTCTGAAAATAAAGGTAGAAAGTACCCTTGGCGACGTCTGCGGCATCGACGATCTCCGCAACACTGGTCGCGGCAAACCCCTTCTCCAGAAACAGTCTCTGCGCGGCATCCATCAATTCCTCACGGCGAATTTCCGGCGGCTTGGTGCGCGGACGCGGACGATCTGTAACGGTCACGGGTTCTCCTCGCTGTTCATAGGCTGTCGATGATGATACCCGCTGGCGAGAGAGCGGATGCGCACAACCACCTTACCGCAAGCGAGCCCTTTTCAAAGACTTCTAACGGCATATCGAGCGGAAGACGAGCAAGACTGCGCCGAGCGTCATCGAGCGCGGATGCGGGGGCGACAACTGCGACCCCGAGAAGGGAGCGGCAAAGCGCCTCGCGAACAAGATCCAGCCGCTGCGCCAGCATGGGCAGCACAGCCACATCTCTTTGAAACGTGCATCCGCAAGCCGCGACCAGGAGGAGAACAAAAGGTTGTTCGCGTCTCAGCCAGCTCTCGATCATATCGAGGCCCGCGCGCATGCCGTCGACATCAAGCGGCGTTTCCGCGACCAGTATCGCGAGCGGCCAATGAGTCTCATCACCCTCAGGCAACATCGATATATGCTCGCTCATGACAGCCCACGCAAAGCTGCCAGACCTCGCAGCGCCCCACCGACGTCCAGTGGTCTTCCTTGCGCTGCCGAAAGGGAAGCAAGCCACATCGCCGCCTCATTGACGTCATCGAACATCTGCGCGGGAATTCCGAATAGCTTTTCTGCATCCATGCGGCTCAACTCTTCGAGAGCCTCCGACGGTATGACGGTCGCCATGCCGATGACGAACTGCCTGATCCGCTCGCCATTGGCCTGAAGCCAGACCTTTGCATCCTTTGCGCCGCCTTCAGGCCGCTTGAGCGCCTCGGCATCGGTAAAGACACGCAATGTCGAAAACGATTCGCCGCGATCGAGCCAGGCGTCCCAATCCGAAAAGAAGGCGAGCTGCTCATCGAGCGACATCGCGCCGCGAGCGGCGGAAAGCACGAGCGGCCAATGGCTGAGATCGTGACGGATCATGACCGGATACCCCTCGATGCGGCAAATCGGAAGCAGGCGTCGCTCTGTGTTGCGCCTCCCACATTCTCAATACGGACGACCATTCGCATGCCCCTTAAAACCTGACAGTGATAGCCCACATATATGACTGACCGTCGGTCATTTGTAAAGGAAGGACATTCTTCGAGCCTGATATTATGGAGCTTGCACCCTGCCCGGCCTTAAAGCCGGCATGGTCGCGAGGGAAGCAGCGGCGCTTAGCGAAACGTCATATGGCGCGTATGCACATATGGCGAGGGGACTGGACCTGTATCTTCCGCGTGTATCCAAAGATGCAGCAACACAACCCTCATATGATTGGCAGCGACTATGTTTTCGACAATTTTAAGAGCCCAATCATGCCCGCGAAAAGTTGGCTTCTGAATAGCTGAGAGTGCGGCGGGAGCGCCAGGATGACCTTCAAACTTTGAAAGACATCCCAGACGCGCTGCGCGTGGCCCGAGCACCGCTTTCACTTCGGCTTTTATGGTGAGACTATGTTGACAGGATCACGCCAATCTCATTGCTTGTCTGAGATCGCTCAGGCAAATGACATCGATGAATTGCGACAGTTCTTATTCAAGTTCTGTTCTTTATACGGCCTGGCAAACGCAGCCTTTCATGTGACGCAAATCGCCGCCCTGTCGCAGCAAAACCCGCTTCTCCTGCTGACCTACCCGCCGGAATGGATAGACACATATATAGCGCACGATTACTTCTCGATCGATCCCGTTGTTCAAGCCGGACGCAACGGATTTCTGCCCTTCGACTGGTCGACCCTCGATCTGAAGTCGCCGCAAAGCATCTCCTTTTTCCGCGAAGCCGAAGCCTTTGATGTCGGGCGCTACGGCTTGACGCTGGTCGTTCGAGGGCCTCACGGTGAGCGATCGCTTTTTACAGTTACCTCAAATCTGAAAAGCGGCGACTGGGAGCAATTGCGAAACAGCATAATAGGCGATCTGCAGGTGATCGCCTATTATCTGCATGAGCAGTCATTGATCGTGTCCGGTCTGCGAGAACAAAGCATCGGACGCAAGCTTTCGAAGCGGGAAACCGAGTGCCTGGAACTGCTGGCGCACGGCCTGCTTCCGAAGCAGATCACATCCATTCTTGGAATTTCTGAAAGCGCCGTGCGCCTGTATCTCAGCTCCGGCCGCCGCAAACTTCACGTCAGCACCACAAATCAGGCCATTGCGAAAGCAATTTCGCTTGAGCTCATCAAAAGCTGAACTGAATATTCCCCGGCGACGAAGATGCGAATTGCAAGGTGGGGGTCCTGTCATCCTTGCCGCGCATCATCCTCAGCCGCTGCTCAAGCCGCTGATCGGACTCCTCGTTCACCTCCCAGAGGCCGACATAGAGGTTGCCGATCTCCGGCCGCGAACGCGCAAGCGGCGTCGGCGACCATCCGATCTTTCGGTAAACCCCGATCATCGATGCATCATAGACGCCCATGATGTGCTCGATGCCCGATTTCAAGCTCAGGCGGCAAAGACCGGAGAGCAGTTCGACGGCGGCTGTCTGCGACGACGGATGTCCGGCCTGAAGCGGAGGATGCACGCAAAACCGGGTGCACTCCCAGATCGAAGGGCTGCAGATATCGAGATCCTCGTTGAAAAAATGCTGGAACTCGCTCGAAAGCATCGTCTCGCTCGTTGTCGGCAACAGCCGCAGCGAACCCGTAAGCTCGTCGTCCTCTTCCTTCACGGCCAGGTAGATGGGGTCGTGCTCGTCGTCGAAGCGGTCGATCTCCAAACCACCTTCAACGTTGACATCCCACCCCATTCGATCACGGAAGACGAGCGCGCGGGCGCGGAACATCTGAGTGAAATACGAGGACGCCGCATTGCGGTCTCGTCGGGTCAGTATCTGTAGCATCAGCGTCTCCAAATTTTGCCTTAACAAAGCACCTTGGAGCCAGGCTTCAATATATCGATTCCGCCAGATTGCGTGACCGCGAGTACCCTTTAGAATCGAGGGGTACGGAGCAAGGCAGAGGTTCAACCGCTCCCGCGGCCCCTCCTGTCGGCATGCAAAGGTCGGCATGCAGGGGCTTGCGGGCATTCGGCGCGCTAACGCCTTTCAAGCGCAACGATTTCGGCAAGGCCGCGGGTTTGCCCATAATACATCGGGCCGCCGCGCCAGTGTTAAGCCGATCGCCAGGACTTCCGTGACCGTTTTCCCGGCCGGCACAATCTTCAGAAGCTTCGTGACATAGGCAGGCCCGAAGAAATGCAGCCTCACGAAGCGCTCCGGCTGCACAAGTCCTTCGCTAATTTCATCCGGATCAAGATAGGACGATGAGGGCCATCACACCTTCATACGTGAACGTTGACGGTCATGATCCTCATGTCAATCATTGCATTTATAATTGACTGACCGGTCGGTTTATGCAAGAGTTTTGCGTCGCCATCGAAAGGGCGGCAGGGAGGAAACATGTCCGAATCCGACACCATTCTGTCGGCGCTCGCCGATGGCGTCTTGAGCCTCACGCTCAATCGACCCGACAAACTCAACTCCTTCAACGAAGAAATGCATCTTGCGCTGCGCGCCGGCTTCGAGCGTGCACATCAGGATGCGGATGTTCGCGCGGTTCTCCTGACGGGAGCCGGTCGTGGCTTTTCGGCCGGCCAGGATCTCGGCGATCGCGATCCGCGCAAAGGCACTCCGGATCTCGGCCATACGATCGAGACTTTCTACAATCCCCTGCTGCGCCTCATTCGCAGTCTGGAAAAGCCAGTAATCTGCGCGGTCAATGGCGTTGCCGCCGGCGCCGGCGCCAATATCGCATTCGCCTGCGATATCACGATTGCAGCCCGTTCCGCCCGCTTCATCCAGGCCTTCGCGAAAATCGGCCTCGTGCCGGATTCCGGCGGCACCTGGAACCTGCCGCGGCTGATCGGCGAAGCCCGCGCCAAGGCGCTGGCGCTGACGGCTGAGCCTCTGGGTGCGGAAACGGCGGCCAGTTGGGGCCTGATCTGGCGCGTGGTAGACGATGAAACGCTGATGGATGAGGCAAAGGCGCTTGCCATCAGGCTCGCCGCCGGCCCTACAAAAGGCCTCGGCCTGACGAAGCGCGCCATTCAGGCGGCAGCGACAAATTCGCTCGACGAACAGCTCGATCTTGAACGCGACCTTCAGCGCGAAGCAGGCCGCAGCGCCGACTATGCCGAGGGCGTCACGGCTTTCCTCGAAAAGCGCAAGCCGGAGTTCAAGGGCAAATGAGCATGGCCGACACGCTTTCCCCAGAGGCGCTTGCAGAAGCATGCGCAAAAGCCATGTGGGACGAAGACAATGCCAGCCGCCATCTCGCAATGGAGTTGCTTGCAGTAGCACCGGGTGAGGCTACGCTCTCGATGGCGATCACCGAAGCGATGACGAATGGTCACGGCACCTGTCATGGCGGTTACATATTCACGCTTGCCGACTCGGCATTCGCCTTCGCTTGCAACAGCTACAACCAGCGCACCGTCGCCCAGCACTGTTCGGTGACCTATATCGCGCCGGCCTTCAGGGGCGACCTGCTGACGGCGACGGCGCGGGAGGTGTCGCGCCGCGGCCGCGGCGGAATTTACGACATTGCGATCACCAATCAGCAGGGCGAGCAGATTGCGGAATTCCGCGGCCACTCGCGAACGGTCAAGGGCACGCTGCTGCCGGAATAGGGTTCATGCCGGCAGCGCCCAGCATTACCCGGAAAAATGCGCAGCGGTGTTCCGGCCGGAATGGGGAAGAGACAAGAGGATAAGCATTTCTGGAGGAGACATTCATGGAAAACCTTTCTCCGCGAGCCAGCGAGCTGGAAGCGATCGAGATAGCCTCGCGCGACGAGATTTCCGCGCTGCAGCTCGAACGCATGAAGTGGTCACTCACCCATGCCTATGAGAATTCGCCCTTCTATAACAAACGCTTCGATGAAGCCGGCGTGCATCCCTCCGATCTGAGGGCCTTGTCCGATCTCGCCAAATTCCCCTTCACCACCAAGAAGGATCTTCGCGACACCTATCCTTTCGGCATGTTTGCGGTGCCGCGCGAAAAGCTTGCCCGGCTCCATGCTTCCTCCGGCACGACAGGTAAACCGACCGTCGTCGGCTATACCGCCAAGGACGTCGATACCTGGGCGAGCGTCGTTGCGCGTTCGATCCGGGCCGCTGGCGGCCGGGCCGGCGATCTGGTGCATGTCGCCTATGGCTACGGCCTGTTCACCGGTGGCCTTGGTGCACATTACGGCGCGGAAAAGCTCGGCTGCACGGTAGTCCCTGTCTCCGGCGGCATGACGGAACGGCAGGTGACGCTGATCCAGGATTTCAAGCCGCGCATCATCATGGTTACCCCCTCCTACATGCTGTCCATCCTCGATGAATTCCGCCGCCAGGGCATCGACCCCCGAGAAAGTTCGCTTGTCGTCGGCATCTTCGGCGCAGAGCCATGGACCAACGCCATGCGCGAGGAAATCGAACACGCCTTCGACATGCATGCCGTCGACATCTATGGCCTGTCTGAGGTCATAGGTCCGGGCGTTGCCAGCGAATGCGTCGAGAGCAAGGACGGGCTGCACATCTGGGAAGACCATTTCTATCCGGAGATCATCGATCCCGTCACCGGCGCGATCTTGCCAGATGGCGAACTCGGCGAGCTGGTGTTTACGACGCTGACCAAAGAAGGGTTGCCAATCATCCGCTACCGCACGCGCGACCTGACGCGGCTGCTGCCCGGCACGGCACGCTCGATGCGCCGCATGGAAAAGGTGACGGGGCGCTCCGACGACATGATGATCCTGCGTGGGGTCAATGTCTTCCCGACACAGATCGAGGAGCAGATCCTCAAATGCCGCGGGCTTTCGCCGCACTTCCAGATCGAGCTGACGCGCTCCGGCCGCATGGACAACATGACCGTTCATGTCGAATGCACGCTGGAGGCGGCGGACGAAATCGCGCGCGGCGTTTCGGCAAAGGAACTCACCCATCACATCAAGAGCGTGGTCGGTGTCTCGACGAAGATCGCCGTGCATCCGCCGGGCGGCGTTGTCCGCTCGGAGGGCAAGGCAAAGCGTGTGGTCGACAACCGCCCGAAAGAATGATTGGTGTCGTAGCGGATAGCCCGACAAGGATTTGATCGTGTATAGGAAGCATCGACCATTAGGCATGGATAATGTCAACCGGCAATGAGCAGAGCAGGATCACATGGCACGCACGCGCGCAGTTGATTTCGAGGAAAAGCAGCGCGGCATCCTGGCAAGCGCTGCGGCGGTCTTTGCCGAGGTCGGCATGGAGAAGGCCTCCATGTCGATGATCGCCTCGCACAGCAACGTCTCGAAGGCCCTGCTCTATCATTACTATCCCGGCAGAGATGCGCTGATCTTCGATATCGTGCAGACGCATCTGACAGAGCTGGAAAGCGCGATCGAAGCAGCCGATCGCACCGATGCAACGCCGCAGGAACGGCTGCGCCTGCTCGTGAAAGCCGTATTGAAAAATTACGAAGGCGCGGACAACGAACATCAGGTTCAGCTTAACGGCACGCATGCGCTCTCGCCGGAACAGCTGTCGGAGATCAGGACGATCGAGCGACGCATCGTCAAGCGCTTCTCCAGTGTGATCCAGGACCTCAACCCTGATCTCAACAAGAACAAGCCATTGCTGATGCCGGTCACCATGTCGCTCTTCGGCATGATGAACTGGGTCTATATGTGGTTCCGTCCCAACGGCCCGATCACCCGCGACGAATATGCCGATATCGCCACCACCCTCATCCTTGAAGGGGTCAAGGCCGTCCGTTGATATCGCGCCTCAATCGCCGAGCTTCATCCGTTCGAGAATAAGAGGATCATATTCCGGCGCGCGGATGCGACGGCGATCAGGCTCGGGCGCGGTGAGCGGCTCGACGGCCGCCAGCTTCTCCTTTGCCTCCAGTGCGAGGCGCTGATAGATGGCGGTACCCTGGCGCTTCCACGCAATCTCATCTGCCGTAAGCTCACGCACCGCTCGGGCCGGCGATCCCAGAGCAAGGCTGTTAGCCGGAATTTCGGCACCGGCCTTGACGAAGGCCATGGCAGCGACGATCGCATTCTCGCCGATAACGGCTTCATCCATGATGACGGCATTCATGCCGACCATGACATTGGCGCCGATGCGGCAGCCATGCAGCACAGCGCCATGGCCGATGTGCCCCGCCTCGCCGATCACAACTTCCAGATTCGGGAAGCTATGGACGACGCAGGTCTCCTGCACGTTCGAGCCGCGCTCGAGCACGATGCGCCCGAAATCGCCGCGCAGCACGGCGCCCGGCCCGACATAACAGGCCGGGCCGATGATAACGTCGCCGATGACGGTTGCGGCCGGATGCACGAAGGCTAAGGGATCGATGACCGGGATCAAGCCGTCATAGGAATAGATCTGCGCCATTCAGTCGGCTCCCAAACCTTCCACGTCGCGACCGGTTTCGGCTACGGCTTCCAGCCGCTGCGCGAATTCGCGACGCAAGGTGCGGCGAAGCTGGGCTGCCTTGTGACGGCGGATATCTGTCGGCGTGACCGGAACAAGCTCGGGCACGCGGACCGGTCGACCGGCCTCGTCAACGGCAACCATGGTGAAATAACAGGAGTTGGTGTGGCGGCGCTGGCCGGAACGGATATTCTCCGCTTCCACCCTTATGCCGACTTCCATGGAGGTACGGCCGGTATCATTGATAGAGGCCCGGAAGGTGACGAGTTCGCCAACATTGATCGGCTCCTTGAACAGCACCTGATCGACCGACAGCGTTACGGCATATTGCTTGGAATAGCGCGACGCACAGGAGAAGGCAACGCGATCGAGCAGGTTCAGAAGGGCGCCACCATGCACCTTGCCGCTGAAATTCGCCATATCGGGCGTCATCAGCACGGTCATTTCCAGGCGATGCGGGTCTTGCTCAATCGTCGTCATGCATTCACTCTCTTGTTTTCGCTACCATCGTCAGAACGTCATATTGCGCGACGACGGCATCCAGCTGGTTGGTCACCTTGCAATCCCAGCGCACCTCGCCGTGCTCGGCATTGATGCGGGGATTGATCTCCTTGCAGGTCAACTGCACCTGGAGCGTATCACCCGGATTGACCGGTGTCAGGAAGCGCAGATTATCGACCCCATAATTTGCGAGAACCGGGCCTGGAGCCGGATCGACGAAAAGGCCTGCCGCGAAAGAGACGATAAGATAGCCATGCGCCACCCGGCCCTCGAAGAACGGATTGGCCTTGGCTGCCTCCTCGTCCATATGGGCATAGAATGTGTCGCCGGTGAAACTCGCAAAATGCTCGATATCGTCGAGCGTGACGGTGCGCGTGGTGGTGACGAACTGATCGCCGACCGTTAGCTCGGCAAGCGATTTGCGGAACGGATGCTCGCTGCCGGTGCGCGCATCCGCCCCATCCATCCAACGTCCCGTCACGGCCGAAAGCAGGCGCGGAGTGCCCTGAACTGCAGTGCGCTGCATGTAATGCTTGACGCCACGGATACCGCCGAGCTCCTCGCCGCCGCCTGCGCGGCCGGGACCGCCGTGAACGAGGCCCGGCAAGGGTGAGCCGTGCCCGGTGGAACTCTTGGCACTCAAGCGGTTGCCGATCATGACGCGGCCGTGGAACGGTGCCAGACCGAGAACCACTTCCTCGGCAAAATGCGGATCATTGGTGAAGACGGAGGCCACGAGGCTGCCCTTGCCGCGTCGTGCTAGATCGACCGCCTCTTCCGCCGTATCATAAGGCATGACGGTGCTGACGGGGCCGAAGGCCTCGACATCGTGAATGGCACGCGCCGAGCCCGGCTTGTCACAATAAAGCAGAACCGGATTGAGGAAGGCGCCGGCGCTGGCATCGCCGGACGTGACGCGCGGATTGTCGGGATCGCCGCCGACGATCTCGGCCTCGATAGCGAGATCCCGAATGCGAGCGCGGACTTCCTCACGCTGGTCGAGGCTTGCAAGCGGCCCCATACGAACAGTCTCATCGGCCGGATTGCCGATCACCGTCTTGCCGAGGCGATCGTTCAAGGCGGCAATCAGCGCTTCACTATAGGAACGGGGCGCAATGACGCGGCGGATGGCGGTGCACTTCTGTCCGGCCTTGACCGTCATCTCACGGGCGACCTCCTTGACGAAGAGATCGAACTCCTCCGTGCCAGGAGCAGCATCGAGACCGAGAACGGCCGCATTGAGGCTATCGGCCTCCATGGTGAAACGCACGGAGTTTTCGATAATCGACTTGTGCATCTTCAGACGCTGGCCGGTTGCGGCAGAGCCGGTAAAGGTCACCACATCCTGGCCTTCGACATGATCGAGGAGATCGCCAACCGAGCCGCAAACAAGCTGCAGCGCACCTTCCGGCAGCAGGCCTGTTTCAATGATACGGCGAACCATCAGCTCGGAGAGATAGGCTGTCTGGCTCGCCGGTTTCACGATGGCGGGAACGCCGGCAAGCAAAGTCGGCGCGATTTTTTCCAGCATGCCCCAGCAGGGGAAGTTGAAGGCATTGATGTGAACGGCAACACCCTGTAGCGGGCTTAGGATATGCTGGGCGGAAAAGCTTTGATCCTTGGAGAGCTGCTCCGCATCGCCATCGAGCAGCACGCGTGCATTCGGCAGCTCGCGCCGACCTTTGGAGGCATAGGACAGCAGAGTTCCGATGCCGCCTTCGATATCGACCCAGCTGTCCGCACGCGTGGCACCCGTCGCCGTAGAGAGCGCGTAGAACTCTTCTTTCCTCTCGAGCAGCGCCTGCCCAAGCGCCTTCAGCATTGCGGCACGCTCATGGAAGGATAGGCGCCGCAGTGCCGGTCCGCCCTTGTCGCGGCCATGGGCTAATGTCTGCTTGAAATCGATACCGGAGGAATCGATGAACGCGACGGGTGCGCCGGTCGACGCATCAAGCAGCGGCACGCCTTCCTTGGCGCCGGCGACCCAGGTGCCCCCGACATAGCTTTCAAGCCGGCGCGGCTGTTTTGCCATGATGTTCATCCGTTTTTCCTTCCTTCATCTTTTCCGGCAATCCTGAAAGGCAAATAGCCGTTTGCTTTCCGGGCGTGGCTAAGCCAATCCGAGCGCAGAGAGCTGCGCATCGACATCGGCTCGCCATTCGGCCAGCAGGGTCTCGTTGGGCTGATGACGCAGGCCGAAGCGCGACAATGTCTCGAAGCGGGTCGAGCCGGCATGACCAAAGCTCGCGGCAACACGAGGGTACCAGTAGGCCATCGAAGGTCGCGCCTTGGCCCGCCCCTCATCATCGGCGACGATGCGGGCAAGACCGGCGGCGCCGAGTTCGGCGTGCCGCTTTTCGCGCGGCAGAATGGCACGGAAAGTTTCTGCCAGCGGCTGGTAGGAGACGCGCGCCAGCTCCTTCAACTGCACGACACTGGCAGCACCCATGAGCACATTCATGACGACAGCATCCACCCAGCCTTCGAGCGGGTAGTGGAATACGGCAAGCCGCATGTCGCCGCCGTGCCTCACAGCGCCTATATCGGCATCGCGGGCGAGCCGTGCCGCCCATGGATGCTGGACGGCATAGCGCTCGCCATCAACGCCGAAAGTCTCCATGATCTTCAGGACCTGACCGGCATGGTCGGTCTTTTCCAGCACGATGCGTGCCGCAGAAATGCGCTCCTGAATACCTGGGGCGTCGTTGATGATATCGGCAAAGCCGGCGGAACCGGCCAGTTCGCTATCGACAAAGCTCGCCATCAGACGCAAGAGTTCGCCGCGATAGCGCGGAGGCGCATTGTCCGGCGAGGAGAGCATCCCACCCTCCTCCAGATATTGCTCGATAGGCATCGTCTCGGACATCTTGTTCCTCCCTTCGACCCACACGCGCCTACTGGTCGTAGCTGACGGCGATGCGGTCGGTGAGCGGGTAGCACTGGCAGGTCAGCACATAGCCCTGGCGCACCTCGTAATCCTCGAGCGCGTGGTTGACCTCCATCTCCACCTCGCCTTCGAGAATCTTGGCGCGGCAGGTGGAGCAAACGCCGGCTTTACATGCGTAAGGCACGTCCATCGCATTTTCGAGCGCGGCATCGAGCAGGCATTGGCCATGCTTGGGAAATTTGAACGTTCGCGTCGCGCCGTCGAGCGTGACCGTTGCCTCGCACGCCGCGTCCTGGTCCGCGCCGGCGGCCTGTTCCACTTTGCGCCGCGCGCGGCCGGGCTGCGCGGAGGCGAAAAGTTCGAATTTAATCTGGTCGTCGCGCATGCCGTGCTCGCGCAGCGCCGCGGCAATTGCCAGCATCATCGGCTCGGGACCGCAGATGAAGGCTGTCGCAACCGACTTAATATCGATCCAGCTCTTGAAGAGCGCCTTGCATTTTTCCGCATCGATCCTCCCCGTAAAAAGATCGATTTCCTGCGCTTCGCTTTCAAGAATATGCAGCACCGATAGGCGGCCGAGATAGAGGTTCTTCAGATCATCGAGCTCTTCGCGGAACATGATCGAGCTGATCTGCCTGTTGGCATAGACCAGCGTGAAGACCGAGCGTGGCTCGCGCGCCAGCACGGTCTTGATGATCGAGAGAACCGGTGTGATGCCGCTGCCGCCGGCAAAGCCGAGATAGTGTTTTGCCGCGTCCGGCTCGATCGCCGTGAAGAAGGCTCCCATCGGCGGCATGGCTTCCAGCGTGTCGCCCGCTTTCAGTTTTTCGTTGATCCAGGTCGAGAAACAGCCGCCGGCCACGCGCTTGATGCCGACTTTCAATACGCCCTCGTCCTTGCCGGCGCAGATCGAATAGGAGCGGCGCAGCTCCTCATCATCGAACTTGCGGCGGAAGGTCAGATACTGGCCCTGCGTGAAATCGAAGATGGCTCGGTCCTCCTCGGATGGCGCAAGCGTGACGACGACCGCATCGCGCGTCTCGCGGCGCACATCGGTGACGGTCAGCGAATGGAAACGTGCCATGGATGCGGGCCTTGTCCTGTTGGGGTCAAATGCACTTGAAGTAATCAAAAGGTTCCAGACACTCGGTGCAGCGATAGCTTGCCTTGCAGGGCGTCGAGCCGAACTGGCTGATCTTTTCCGTGTCCGTCGATCCGCAGTGCGGGCAAGCGACAACGAGGTTGGATCGGCCTGCAAGCCGGTCAATGCGTTTCATCAGCACGCCATCGGCAGCGGTGCCATCGATCGGCGGGGCGATTCCGTAGGCGCGCAACTTCTCGCGGCCTTCCGCGCTGATCCAATCCGTCGTCCAGGCAGGCGACAGCCGGCGCTCAAGGCGCACATGGTCGAGGCCTTTTTCGGCAAGCGCCCGCTCGATATCGAGATTGATGACCGTCGTGGCGGGACAGCCCGAATAGGTTGGCGTCACCGTCACCACAAGCGTATCCTCGTGCCAGCCGACATCGCGGATGATGCCGAGATCGGTCAGCGAGATCACCGGGATTTCCGGATCCGGCACCTCAGACAGCCAGTGCCAGACCTCGTCGACCGAGGGATGCAGCGCGGTCACCATGTCAGCCTCCTACCAAGTCGCGCCCGGATAGGCGCGCTGCAGGAACTGCATCTCGGCCAGGAGATAGCCGAGATGCTCGGTGTGAACGCCGCGCCGGCCGCCCTTGTGCATGTAGCCATCTGCCTGGCGTTTCAGCGTCGCTTCGGTAAGTGTATCGGAGACGATCTCGTCCCAGCCCGCCTTGAGGCTTTGCGGTTCCGGGATCACGCCGGCCTGTGCCAGTGCCGCATCGGCGGCATCGCCAACGAACATTTCACCGGTGAAGGCCCAGAGATCGTCGAGAGCCTCCTGCATGCGACGATGGCTTTCGGCCGTGCCGTCGCCAAGGCGGATAATCAGGTCGCGGCTGCGATCGAGGTGATAGGAGACTTCCTTGAAAGCCTTCTCGGCGATCTCGGCGATGCGTCGGTCGGCAGATCCTTTCAACGCTTTCAGCAGCAGATAGTGCCAGGCGTCGAAGAGAAATTGTCGCATCAAAGTCTTGCCGAAATCGCCATTGGGGCGCTCAACCAGCAGGACATTGCGAAACTCGTAGCCATCGCGCAGATAGGCGAGTTCGTCGGCCGAACGGCCCTTGCCTTCCACCTCGCCCGCCAGAGCGAGCCAGAGTTGCGTCTGGCCAATGAGATCGAGTGCGGTGTTGGCAAGCGCGATATCCTCTTCCAGCGCCGGTCCGCGGCCGCACCATTCGGAAACGCGGTGGCCTAAGATCAGCGTGTTGTCGCCGATGCGCAGGAGGAATTCGACGAGAGCGGCCTGAGCGGCCGCCGGCTCAAGGGTAGCGGTCGCCATCACATGTGCCCCACTTCATCCGGAATGTCGAAAAACGTCGGGTGACGATAGACCTTGGAATTAGAGGGATCAAAGAGCGGGCCTTTTTCCGAGGGTGCGCTGGCGGTGATCTCAGACGAGCGCACCACCCAGATACTGATGCCTTCGTTGCGGCGGGTATAGACATCGCGCGCATTGTTGATCGCCATCTCGGCATCGGGTGCATGCAGGCTGCCGACATGGCGATGGTTGAGGCCATGCTGACCACGGATGAAGACTTCCCAAAGCGGCCATTCGCTGGACATGTTTCTCACTCCCTGAACTTTCGAGCCGCCTTATTCGGCGGCAATCTTTGCGGCAGCGCGGCGCTCGGCCACCTTTTCGGCATGCGCCGTCAGACCGTCGCGGAACCAGGCGCCATCGTCCCATGCCTGCTTGCGGGCATTCAGCCGCTCCGCATTGCAGGGGCCGTTGCCGGCGATCACGTTGAAGAATTCCTCCCAGTCCGGTTCGCCGAAATCGTAGCCACCCTTCTCCTCGTTCCACTTCAGATCGGGATCGGGGACGGTCACGCCGAGGTACTCCGCCTGCGGCACGGTCTGGTCGACGAATTTTTGCCGCAGCTCATCATTGGAATTCTGCTTGATCTTCCAGGCCATCGACTGGGCCGAATGCACGGAGGCATCGTCTGAAGGGCCGAACATCATCAGCGACGGCCACCACCAGCGGTTCAAAGCATCCTGCACCATGGCTTTTTGCACCGGCGTGCCCTTCACCATTTTCATCAGGATGTCGAAGCCCTGGCGCTGATGAAAGCTTTCCTCCTTGCAGATGCGGATCATGGCCCTGGAATAGGGGCCGTAGGAACAGCGTTGCAGGGGAACCTGGTTCATGATGGCAGCGCCATCGACCAGCCAGCCGATCGCGCCGATATCGGCCCAGGTCAGCGTCGGATAGTTGAAGATCGAGGAATATTTGGCCTTGCCGGAGTGCAACTGCTCATACATTTCATCGCGGCTGATGCCGAGCGTCTCGGCGGCACAGTAGAGATAGAGGCCGTGGCCGGCTTCGTCCTGCACCTTGGCAAGCAGGATCGCCTTGCGTTCTAGCGTCGGAGCACGGGTAATCCAGTTACCCTCCGGCAGCTGACCGACGATTTCGGAATGAGCATGCTGGCTGATCTGGCGGATCAGCGTCTTGCGGTACCCTTCCGGCATCCACTCCTTCGGCTCGATCTTCTGGCCGGCATCGACGCGCTCCTGAAAGGCGCGCTCCTGGGGATCCATCTCGTCGAGGGAGCGGATGCGGGCGTCGTCGGTTTTCACCATCTGTGCATACATTGATCTTTCCTCCGTCTTCGCGCGTCCGACGCGCTCGAGAATGATCGCAGGCCCGGGGTTGTCTCGAAGCGCATCAGCAAGGCCGCCGCGTTACGGCACCGCCAGTATAAGCCTGTTTCTCGTTCTCCTCCACGAAACAGCGATCCCGCGGCAAATGCATTAACCGACCGATCGGTCACTGTATTAACATGAGATATGTCACAGTACAAATGAATTTTCCAAATTTTTTGTGACATTTTAGACTATCATTTTTTGTGACATTTTAGACTATCAAAGAGTGCAGCGAGGCAACTGCTTCGCTATGTTACTGAGAGGATTGACCCTTCAGAGGGACTTGAGACGTTCGTGCCGATTTTGGCTCGCCGGCGTGGTCTCTTGAAGCTTGCCTGCCTCATTGATGAAATGGCGGCCAACATAAGCATCGGCTTTTTTCGACAAAAGCAGATAGAGATCGGCGAACAGCCGCCGTGCCTCCTCGCCCGGCCAATTATCCGGCAGCGCAGACTTGGGAAGATGCGGCTCACGCAGCATGATCAGGCGATATTGATGCACGAGCAACAGCCGCGCAATCAGGCAATCGAACGGCGATAGCGCGGCACAATTTCCGACGCGTTTGAAAAATGAACCGAACCGGGCAATGAATTCGCGATAGGCCTCTGCGAAACGCGGCAGGTTCCAGGCCTCTTCGGCAAATTCCCGCAATGCGCCGTTCTCGGTCGCCAGCTGCGCGTCGAAGACGACGACGTTGCTCGGCAGGGGCGGTGCTGGATGCGTTCCCACTGCCAGGCGCGGGTTCAACCTCGCAAACCCCTCCCGCTCAAGGCCCTGCATAATCTCTTCCGGCGCAGGTCCGTTGATGAGGACGAACTGCCATCGAACCGCGGGCTGCGGCCCATAAAACAGGCTGGCAGCCTCGACGAATTCGGCTTGAGCGGCGTCGGTCAGCCGATAGAAGCTGCGGCGCCCTTCGCGCTCGCCCACAAGCTGACCCGCCATAACCAATCGCGACACGGCGGTCCGCACCAGTGTCTCGGTAATCCCGACGCTCTTGCACGTCTCGATGAGGTTGCCGATCCAGACGACGCCTCCGCGCGGCTCGATGACATCGCCGTAGATCGTCACGATGAAGCTCGCCGCTTTTATCGGCAAGTTGATAAGGAGCGCCGCAACCGCTTCGCTCAAATCATGGCCGAGCTTGACGTTATCAGCCGACACTCCAACCCTGCTCCGCATCTGAAATTATTAGAGTTTATTAGCGTGAGACGCTCGCACTATTCAAGGCGAGTACGGACAGAGGCTTTATCGTGACACATTCGTCGGCAACGCCGTGGTGTATTTGACGCATTTCAGCGAGAAGTGCGACGATGAGCTCAGCACGGCTTCATGGGTCAGGATACCCCGCATCAAAAGCCCCTCATATTCCCTGACATCGGCAACGACCGCGCGGATCAGGTAATCCCACTCCCCCGACATGGAGTAGCATTCCAGCACCTCGCGATAGCTGGCGATGAACTGTTCGAAGTCGCGCCGCGTCGGCGGATCATGGGTCTTCATTTTGACCTGGCAGAAGACATTCAGCCCCTTGCCGATTTTGTCGGGATCGACAAGGCGAACCGTCCGGCCGAGCACGCCCGCGCTTTCCAATGCCTTGATCCTTCGCCAGCAAGAGGCAGGCGATGCGCCGACCTTTTCTGACAGCGCCGCCTGACTGATATCGCCTTCCTCCTGCAGGACGCGCAGAATCGCTCTGTCGACGTGATCAAGATCGAAATCTTCCATTCAGAAATCCGCCACTTATGAAACATATCTTTCAAAAGCTACGGCAAAGCCTGTCAAATTGAAAGGAATAGAGCTGACGCTTGAATTAAAATAGTTGAGCCATCTGTAGGAGGATCACATGGCCCAGCTTGCCTTCAAAAGCCACGAGCGGAACTCGCCCGACGATCACATCGACTGGCGCAAGGTTGCCTATCTCGTTCATCTCTCCCGGGCTCTCGACGAGATGGAGGAGAAGCGCCTCGTTCCGGAAAAGAAGGTTCTCTACCAGTTTTCCGCACGCGGCCATGACATGGCGCAAATCCTTCTTGGAATGCAGCTGACCGGCCTGCACGACGCGACCTGCGGCTATTATCGCTCGCGGCCACTTCTGCTTTCTCTCGGCGTCGACCCGGCCGATGCGCTGGGTTCAGCCATGGGCCGCGCCGGCGGCTATTCCGACGGCCGCGACATCGGTGTCGTCTTCAACTATCCAAACCGTTCCGGCGCCTCGGCCTTGCCCATGTGCGGCGGCGTCGGTGCGCAATACACGCCGACGGCCGGCTGGGCACAGGCGATGAAATACTATGCCACCACGCTCGGGCGCACGGAATACGCACGCGACATCGGCGTCGTGCTTGGCGGCGACGGCTCGGTTGCCTCGAACGGCTTTTGGTCGGCGCTGACCGCTGCAACCACGCAAGCACTGCCGATGCTGTTCTATATCGAGGACAATGGCTTTGGCATCTCGGTGCCTTCGACGGTGCAGACGCCGGGAGGGAATATCGCCGCCAATCTCGCGAGCTGGAAAAACCTCGCAATCTTCGATGGCGACGGCTGCAACCCCGCCGAAGCTGCGCATCTGGTGCAGGATGCCGTCTCCTTCGTTCGTGACGAACGCAAGCCGGCGCTTCTCAGGCTCACGGTTCCGCGCCTTGAGGGCCACAGTTTTCAGGACACGCAGGCCTACAAGAGCGAGGAAACCGTGAGGCGCGAATGGGAGCGCGATCCCCTGCCGCGCCTGAAAGATTTCCTCGTTCCCGCCGTGATGACAGCACAGGAATGGGATGTCTGCGAAAGCGACGCGCGCGAGACAGCCGAAAACGCCCGTGCGCAAGCCGAAAAGAGGCCGGTCGCCGACCCCTCCTCCGTGACCCGCCATGTGTTCTTCGACGGCGACATGCAGACGATGGGCGGCCAGCATCCCATGGGTTATTCCGCACCGGCCACGACAAGCGAACCGGAGACATCCGGGCCGCGCATCAACATGGTCACAGCAATCCGCAGAACGCTCGAACACGAGATGTCGATCAACGAGCGCGTCGTAATCTTCGGCGAAGATGTCGGCCCAAAAGGCGGCGTTCACGCCGTCACCCTGGGCATGCAGGAAAAATTCGGCAACGAGCGGGTCTTCGATACCTCTCTGTCCGAAGAGGGCATTATCGGCCGTGCGGTTGGCATGGCGCTCGCCGGGCTCGTCCCCGTTCCCGAAATCCAGTTCCGGAAATATGCCGAACCAGCGACCGAACAGCTGAACGATTGCGGCACTATTCGCTGGCGCACCAACAACCGTTTTGCCGCCCCCGTCGTGGTGCGCATGCCCGGCGGCTTCTTCAAATGCGGCGACCCCTGGCACAGCCAGACCAACGAAGTGGCCTTCGTACACCAACCAGGCTGGAAGGTCGCCGTTCCCTCGAACGCCGAAGATGCGGTCGGCCTGCTGCGTACCTCGATCCGCGGCAACGACCCGGTCATCTTCTTCGAGCATCGGGCGATGCTCGATCACGCTTGGGCGCGGCGCCCCTATCCCGGCGACGATTTCGCGCTGCCCTTCGGCAAGGCGAAGCTGACGCGGACCGGCAGCGACATCACCATCGTCACCTGGGGCGCCATGGTGCAGCGCTGCGAGGAAGCAGCCGAGGGTATCTCCGCCGATATCCTCGATCTCCGTACATTGATGCCCTGGGATCGGGAAGCCGTGCTTGCATCGGTCGCCAAGACCCATCGCTGCCTCATCGTCCACGAAGATCTCGAAGCCGCAGGCTTCGGCGCGGAAATTGCCGCCGTGATCGCGGACAAGGCCTTCACGGATCTCGATGCGCCGGTCTCGCGCCTGACCATGCCGGATATCCCCAGCCCGCATAACCCCGTGCTTCTCGACTGGGCCGTCCCGTCCAGCGAGCGGATCGCCAAGCGCATTGCCGAAATCCTGGAGTTTTAGGGATGACTGGTATCATCGAGATCACGGCTCCGATCGAGCAAGAGGGCACGAAAGCGGTTGTCCGAAACTGGCTGAAGCGGATCGGCGACCATGTCAAGGAAGGCGATGCGCTTGTCGAACTGGAAACCGACAAGGTGACCCAGGAGATACCGGCGCCATGCGACGGCATCCTGAGCGAAATCGCGATGGCGGATGGCGATGATGCCGCGCCCGGCGCGATCCTCGGACGGATGAGCATCGAAAATGCAAACGGTGGTGCAGCGCAATTGGCCCAGGTTCCGTTGCAGATACAGCCGGCTTCACCTGCCACGGCCTCCGCCGCCGCTTATTATTCACCCGCGGTTCGCAAGGCCGCCGAGGAATACGGGATCGACCCGGCCAGTCTGAAGGGCAGCGGCAGGGACGGACGGGTCACACGAGCCGATATGGATCATGCGCTGGAAACCGCCAGGCCGCATCCATCTGCGTCGGTGTCGCGGCAGGCTGAGGCTGGACAGACCTCGCCGGCAGCCGCGGTGGACGGCAAATCTCGCATCGTTCCCCATTCCGCCATGCGGCTTTCGATCGCCAGGCATATGGCCCAATCCCTGGCGACGGCACCGCAGGTCACCGCAATCTTCGAGGCGGATTTCACCGCGATCATGCGCCATCGCGAAAGTCACAAGGATCGTCTGAAGGCTGAGGGCGTAAACCTTTCCTACACCTCCTATTTCGTGGCGGCATCGATTGCGGCCATGAAGATCGTACCGGGGGTCAACAGCCAATGGCATGATGACGGCCTCGAGATCTTCGAAGACGTCAATATCGGGATCGGCATTGCATTGGCTGACAAAGGCCTGGTGGTTCCCGTGATCCGGCAGGCGCAGAAACTTTCGTTGGAGGCCATTGCCGTGCGACTTCAGGATCTGACGGATAAAGCGCGATCGAATGCGCTCAAGACCGACGACTTGAAGGGAGGAACCTTCACCATCTCCAATCACGGCGTTTCCGGCTCGCTGGTCGCATCCCCGATCATCATCAATCAGCCACAATCCGCCATCCTCGGCATCGGCAAGCTGGAAAAGCGCGTCGTGGTACGGGAGGTCGACGTGGTCGATACGATACAGATCCGCCCGATGGCTTACGTGTCCCTGACGATTGACCATCGCTCCCTGGATGGGCATCAAACGAATGCCTGGCTGACGGAATTCGTACGGATTCTGCAGAACTGGCCGCAATGAGCACGAGGGAGGAGCAAATGAACAAGACAGCGTTTTTCGATAGCCTTACGGAACAGAAGCCCGACCCGCTGCTTGAACTGATTGCCAAGTTCGCGGCGGATCCGCGATCCGGAAAGATCGACCTCGGGGTTGGCGTCTATCGCGATGAAACGGGCCGAACACCGGTCATGAGAGCCGTCAAGGCGGCCGAGCACCATCTTTGGGAAACCCAAGAGTCCAAATCCTATATCGGCCCTGAGGGCGATCATGCTTTTCTGCGCGCGCTGGCCCGCGAAATCTTCGGTGAACGCCACGGCGGCAAGCCGGTCGCGGGAATTCAGACCCCTGGGGGCACCGGCGCTCTGCGTCTGGCTGCGGAACTGCTTGCCCTCGACAAGCGGCGCAAGATCTGGATGGGCACGCCGACATGGGTCAACCATCATGCGATCTTTGCCGCGGTCGGCCTTCAGGTCGAAACCTACCGCTTCTTTGACATCGGCAAGCAGGCTATTCTCGTTGACGAGATGCTGACGACCCTGCGCAACGCAGCATCCGGCGATGCCGTGCTGCTGCAAACGAGCTGCCATAATCCGACAGGTGCAGGATTATCATCGCAGAACTGGCGAGACATCGCCGAGATCGCCGCCGACAAAGGATTGCTGCCGCTCTTCGACAATGCCTATCAAGGCCTCGGTCACGGCCGGGTCGAAGATGCGGCAGGCATGATCGATGTCATCGAAGCGGTCGGCGAGGCGATGGTTGCCGTCTCCTGCTCCAAATCCTTCTCACTCTATCGGGAGCGCACCGGCGCGGTCTATCTCTTCGGCGATCAGCAGGCGCCGTTGAACAAGGGCATCGGCAATCTGGCGAGCTATGCCCGCGCCAGCTATTCCATGCCGCCAGCGCATGGGGCTGCTATTGTTGCCGCGATCCTGCAGGACCCGTCGCGGCGCCAGGCCTGGGTCGATGAACTCAGCGAAATGCGCAACCGCATAGCCGAAATCCGCCGCGCCGCCGCCGAAGCCTTTGCGCAATTCCGTCCCGATCTCGCCAATATCGCTTCGCAGGAAGGCATGTTCTCCCTTCTGCCGATCCCTCCGGAAAATGTCCGGCAACTTCGGGCCGAACACGGCATCTACATGCCGGATTCCGGCAGGATCAACGTGGCAGGGATGCGTGTTACGGATGTCGCATCCGTCGCGAAGCGCATCGGTCCCTATCTTGCCTGAACATACGCCAAAATAGCCCGGCGTTTCGCGTAGAGACGTGATCGGGACGCGCCAATCGGCTCGCCGGCCGTAGCTTTTGCCGCGCATCCAACTCGGCAAAAGCACCCGGATTCCACTGCTGCCCGAACGCTATGCTCTGCCCTTAAGCGGACCGAGCGCGTGTGGGCTCGCGCCTATTGACCTTTTCATACATAAATATAATCTGCGTATATGCAAGATGGCGGTCAGGCTTGGCTGTCACGTCAATAGCCAGATCGAGATCCGGTTTAAGCATGAAGGCATGCCTTGTCCGCGAGGGTTTCGCTACGAGGCATTCTGCCTTTGGGAGGAGTAACTTATGACAAACGACAATCCGGCGCTGCAAAGCGCCGTGCGCAAGGCGACGATTCGTCTCCTGCCCTTTCTGGGCTTGATGCTGATCCTGAATTTTCTCGACCGATCCAATGTCGGCTTCGCCAAGGTGGCTTATCAGGCCGATACCGGTATTTCGGATGCAGCCTATGCCTTCGGCGCCGGCATTCTCTATCTCGGCTACGCCACCTTCGAAGTGCCGAGCAACCTGATCATGCAGCGCGTTGGCGCCCGCCTTTGGCTGAGCCGGATCATGATTACCTGGGGTATCGTCTCCGCCTGCATGGTCTTTGCCCACACACCAACGAGCTACTACATCGTGCGCTTTCTGCTCGGCGTTTGCGAAGCCGGTTTCTATCCGGGCGTTCTCCTCTATTTGACCTACTGGTTCCCCGCCAAGCAGCGAGCGCGCGCCACCGGCCTGTTCTATCTCGGCATTCCCCTATCGCTGGTGATCGGTGCACCACTCTCCGGCTGGCTGCTCACCCATCACGACGTCCTTGGCCTCACCAACTGGCAATGGATGTTTGCGGTCGAAGGCCTGGCGGCAACCGTCGTCGGCATCGCAGCCCTCTTCTTCCTGACGAGCCGCCCAAACGAAGCAAAATGGCTGACGGCGGAGGAGAAAAACGCGCTGAATGCCGTTATCGAGGCAGAAGAGCGCAGTAAGCTTTCCGAAGTGAAGCACTCGGTCTTCAGCGTGCTGAAAGACTGGCGCGTCCTCGCCTTCATCGGCATCTACCTGTTCATCCAGATCGGTGTCGGCCCGATCACCTTTTACCTGCCGGCGCGGCTAGCGCAGGCGCTCGGCGGCGGCGTCAATACCTGGGTCGGCGTGCTGCTCGGCCTACCCTGGCTTTGCGCGCTTTTCGCAACCCGCTTCTTCACCGTCTATGCCGACAAGCATGACAACCATCGCATCGTCTGCATCGCCATGCTGACGGCAGGCACCATCGCGCTAGGAACGATCGGCCTAACGATGAATCCGTGGGTGATGGTGATTGCGGCCTGCATCGCGGTTCCGGGCCTTGCCTCTTCGCAGCCGGTCTTCTGGAGCCTGCCGACCCGCTATCTCGGGGGCGTCGGTGCCGCTAGCGGCATAGCCTTCATTGTCTCGCTCGGCAATCTCGGCAGCTTCGCCTCGCCGCAGATCAAGGCCTATGTTGACGCAGCCACAGGCAATGGCGATATCGGCTTCTACATCCTCGCCGGCTGCTGCTTCCTGTCTGTCGTGCTGCTGATCGCGCTCGGCCCGCACCGCCGCTGGATCGTCGACGCCGAGCCGACCGCCGGTGGCAGCCGTTCGCATTGAAGGAAGAGAGCTTTCGATCCTCCCCCGCGATAGTGGGCGAGGATCGATAGGATGCGGCAAATCCGCCGCGCAACGTTAGCCCGCGACGATCTCTTCCAACGCCAGCGCCGCGCCCAACAGCCGCTCGTCATGGTTTCTCGGCGCCGACAGCAGGAAGCCAACCGGCATGCCTGCTTCACCCGTGCCGCAAGGCAGGGAGACGCCGCACCAATCGAGGAAATTGCCGATCGCTGTATTGCGCAGTGTTCTGCCATTGATCTTTACGAACAGCTCGTCATCCGCCTCCAAGGGGCCAAGCGCCGGCGCAACATGGGCAACCGTCGGATAGGCGATGAACTCGTTTGGCCCAAGCGTGTCAGTCACTTCCTTGACCAGTTGCTTGCGCACTTTGAGCGTTTCCAGATAGCCGACCAGTGTCGTCTTCTCTCCAAGGCGTGTCCGCGCGACAACACGCCGATCCATGGAAGCGGCTTCCGGTCCTGCCAGACGGCGGTGATGCAGCACGAAGGCCTCGGCAGTAACCAACGGCCCGTACTCAGCCATCAGCTCAAAGAGCCTTTCGAAAGCCGGAAAGGCAGCTCGCCGGATCTTAACGCCAGCGGCGCTCAATCTCGCCAGCGTCGCCTCGAAAGCTGCAAGAACACCATCCTGCGCATCATCCATGACGATATTTGTCGGCACCACGATAGAAAGCCCGGCGGCTTCGGCTCGCTCCACCTCGGGGACAAAGCACCCACGCATTGCGGTATCGACCCAGATCGCATCCTGGACGCTGCGGCACAAAGGCCCAAGCGAGTCGAGGCTGGTCGACAGTGGAAAGACACCGTCCATGCTGTAGCGACCATGGCTTGCCTTATAGCCGACAAGGCCGTTGAAAGCAGACGGTATGCGCACTGAACCGCCCGTATCCGTGCCGATCGAAACCGGCACGAGACCTGCTGCAACCGCGACGGCAGAACCGGAAGACGAACCGCCCGGAATGCGCGCGACATCGATCGCCCGCGGGTTTAGCGGGGTACCGTAATGCGGATTGAGGCCGAGGCCGGAAAAGGCGAACTCGCTCATATTGACCCGACCGACAGCCACCATGCCCGCAGCCTTCAATGCCTTGACGACCTCGGCATCGTCCTGCGCGGGCTTTGCATCCGCAAGTACGATCGACCCGGCTGTGGTCGGCAGGCCGGCGATTGCAAACAAATCCTTCCATGCGACCGGAATACCATCCAGCAGCCCGCGCGAACGCCCCTGACGCAGCCGTCGGGACGAAGCCGCCGCCTCTTCCTTCGCGCGCGTTTCCAACAGCCGCGTGAAGATCGCCTGATCCTTGTAGGTCCGGATCGCATCGAGGGTCTCCTCGGCCAGCGCGATCGGATCTAGACTGCCGGACTGGATCAGGACCGAGAGTTGGGCGATCGATTTGCCGAGATGTGTCTGTGTCATAGTCCCTGCTCTCCTTCTCAGCCGACCAGCTGCATCCAGCGGCGCACGAGATAATTGTGCTCATCCATTGTCGTATTCCAGACGGCAATACAATTGGCGCGCTGCCAATAGGATCCGCCGCTGCGCACAGAACCCTTTCTGATCCGGATCTGCCCATCCGGGCCGGGCAAATCCTCGGCCGCAGCAGCGCCCTCGTACCAATAATCCCATTCCGCCTGGGTCATGAACTGCCGCGAGCGCTGCGGTGTCGAAATGTAATAGCCCTGCCGTGCAACCACGGCACCCGGCCATCCCGAGATCCACCAATTCAGATAGTCATAGGCGACATCGAGCAGGCGGCCGTTCAAGTGTTTCGAAAGGCAGAGGCCGCCATGCCAGGCGCGATAGCCTTCGGCGGGCACGGCCTGCTCGACCGGCACACCCTTCGAATTCAGGATGCCGATGCCAGGCGACCACATGCTCTGCACGCTGGTCTCACCAGCGATCATCAGCCGCGCCGCATCCTCGGCGGTCTTCCAGAAATCCCGGAAGAAGCCGGCTTTCTTGCGCTCCTCCAAGAGATCAATCAGCTGGTCGATCTCCTGAATGGACATATTACCGATATCGCCGAAGGACATGAGGCCGGCGGCCTGTGCTGCGAGCGCAGCGTCAAATATTCCGATGGCGGGCTCATCCACCAGCGCCACCCTGCCTGCCCAGCGCTCGTCAAAGAGCGCGCCCCAGGAATGCATGCCAACACCATTCGGCGCCAGATCCGTCCGATAGGCGAAGCTGTCGAAATTATGCGTCGTCGGCAGCATCGAGATGAAGCGCGACGGCGTATCGCCGAGAGCGAGGTTCGGCTGCACGAAGAGCTTTTTCGCCGGCACATCGCCAAGCCCCATTCGCGGGTTGGGGCCGATATGGCCGGTCTTCGTCAGATCGTTGACCTCATCCCAGAGCACGATGCGCTGCGTGTCCACAGGCTGGATCGCGCGCCAGTGCCAGACGATATCGAGATTGTGGAAGCACTGGTCGTAGATATCGTAGGTTTCCGGCTCGCGGGCCGCCTTGTACTGCGTTGTCAGGAAGTCGTTATTGTCGAATGTCACGTCGATGCCGAGATCCTCCTGCGCGCGCAGGCGCAGTTCCTCCAGCAGTGAAATCGCTGTGCCGAGTACGCGCAGGCGCGGCCGGCCCTTCAGATGCAGGGCGGGAGCAGACATGCTTTTGGCGACGGACTCATGCTTGTTCATGGAGATCCCAATTGTCTCATCGCGCCGCAGCGATCGGGTAAGACGCGGCGGGCACGCGCGCCAATGTGAAGGCTTCGAAGGAGCGTTTCAATAGCGCGCCGTCGAGCCCATCCAAGATGAAGACCAGCCGCGAGTTACGATCTTCCGAAGGCCAACCTTCCATGTGCATCGGTGTATGAACCAGATGCTGGACACCATGAACCGCAACCGGGCGCTCCTCACCGCTGAGATTGAGAATACCCTTCACACGCAGCACCCGTTCGCCATGCCGATTGAGCAGCATGGTCAGCCAGAGCCCGAAAGCGGTCCAATCGACAGGCCTGTCTATGACGAGCGAAATCGAAGAAATGGCGGCCTGATGCGGCGCGCCGCCCGATGAGACGAGCTGCATCGGCTCATCGCAGTAAAAGCCGCTTTGCGAAAGGCTGCTTGTTGAGGCGTTGCTCTGGACCGCGACAAGCGAGGAAAGATCGAGATGCGGATCAGCCGCGATGAGGATCGGGGCATCGGGATTGAGCGTTCGAAGGCGAGCTTGGAGGTCGTATTCGCTACGATCCGCCTCAAGATCCGTCTTGGTCACGATCAACCGGTCCGCGACCGCCGCCTGCCTGTTGGATTCGATATAGGTGTCGAGCTGACGCAGCCCGTTCACCGCATCGACCGTCGTAATCACGTTGCCGGCGCAGAAATGGTGCCTGAGCACCGGATCGGCCTTGATGGTCGAAAGCACGGGGAAAGGATCGGCAAGGCCGGTGCTTTCGATGATGACGCGCCGGAATGGTGGCACCAGCCCGCGCTCGCGGCGGGAGTAGAGTTCCTTGAGTGCTGTGGCAAGGTCGTCACGCACCGTGCAGCAGACGCAGCCGGAGCGCAGCAGCACCATCTCGCCCTCGACGCTTTCGACGAGATCATGGTCCAGCCCAATCTCGCCGAATTCGTTGATGAGCACGGCGGTATCGGCAAAGGCCGGATCCGCCAGGATGCGCTTGAGCAGTGTCGTCTTGCCGGAACCGAGAAAGCCTGTCAGCAGATTGATCGGCAGGAAGCCGCCCGCCTCAATCGACATGCCGAGCCTCCATCCTTGCGACGAAAGCAGGGTCGAGCGGGTCACAGGGCCGGCCGACGAGCCTTTCGGCCGCCGGCCAGAGATGACCGAGATCCTCGATGATCTCACTCCTGCCTGTTCGCGTCGACAGGACGAAGGAGGCGCCCTGCCAATCGGAGAGGACAAGACCGAAACCCGAAAGCATTTCGTTGGCGGCACGCACGCGCTCGACTCGCTCACGCCGCCGGTCGAAGCTTGCGTGATTGCGGGTGAAGACGCCTGGCCGTGCCGCGGCATCCGTCCAGTGCTCATTGCCGCCGAGCACGCCGCACAGTGAACACATGGCAATCGCCTCCAACCTGATGCTTCGATACTTCAGCCTAGCCGGCTATTTCTTGCGCGGAAAGCGGGCTGCGAAATCGTCGGCGATCTCGTTCATCGTGACAAATTTGACGCCGGGATGCTTGACCATATGCGCATAGAGCCGCTCCAGCATCATCAGCACCTGCGGCCGGCCGGCGACGTCGGGATGGATGGTGATCGGGAAGACGGCATAATCCATCTCGCGATAGACCCAGTCGAACTGATCGCGCCACATCTGCTCGATGTGATGCGGATTGACGAAGCCATGGCTGTTCGGCGATTTCTTGATGAACATCATCGGCGGCAGGTCATCGAGATACCAGGATGCCGGGATTTCGATCAGATCGGTCTCCTGGCCGCGTTTCAGCGGTACCATCCAGTCCGACGGCTTGCGGGAATAGTCGATCTTCGTCCAGCTATCACCGACGCGCACATAATAGGGCGTGAAGTCATTATGCATCAGCGAGTGATCATACTTGATGCCGCGCTCCAGAAGCAGCTCGTTCGTCACGTTGGAGAATTCCCACCAGGGGGCGACATAACCGGTCGGGCGCTTGCCGGAAAGTTTTGTCACCAGCTCGATGCACTTATCGAGGATTTCCGTCTCCTGCTCGCGTGTCATCGCAATCGGGTTTTCATGGCTGTAGCCATGGATGCCGATTTCATGGCCGGCATCGGCCACGGCCTGCATCTGCTCCGGGAAGGTCTCGATCGAGTGGCCGGGAATGAACCATGTGGTCTTGATGCCGAAGCGTTCGAAGAGCTTCACCAGACGCAGACTGCCGACTTCACCGGCAAAAAGGCCGCGCGAGATATCGTCAGGCGAATCCTCGCCGCCATAAGAGCCGAGCCAGCCGGCGACGGCATCGACGTCGACGCCAAAACTGCACAAGATTTCCTTTGCCATGGGATGACCTCCTTCAATTTAAGTTTCTGTAATCAGTGAGCCGGGATGACGGTCGCATCGGCCGGATCCCAGGTAAGCATGACCTCGGCGCCTGGGGGAAAGGCGCCGGGCCGGTATTTGTCGACATGCGCCTCCAGCGCCAGGCCTCGGCCATCAGGCAGGCTGATGCCGATCTGCGAGATATGGCCGACCACGTCGAAGCGCTCGACGCGTGCGCCAACCACATTGCCGCCGAAGGTCCGGGCGAGATTTTCGCGCGCCGAGCCGCCCGCTGCGTGAACCTCGATCGCTTCCGAGGGGATGACGATGTTGACCTTGCTAGAGAGGCCGCCATTGGCACAGCCCGACAGCGTGCCAAATGCGGTGGAGACAAAAGTGTTGTCGGCCTCGGTGCCGGCAACCTCACCTTCGAAGATGGTGTTGCGACCGATAAACTGTGCCACGAAAGGCGTGTTCGGGCGTGTGTAGAGCTGAGCGGGCGGACTGATCTGCTCCACCCTGCCCTGGTTCATGACGACGATGCGGTCGGACAGCGCCAGCGCCTCCGACTGGGCATGCGTGACAAAAACGAAGGTCACCCCGAGCTTCTTCTGCAGCAGCTTCAGCTCATTCTGGATGGCCTTGCGCAGATTGGCATCCAAAGCACCCAGCGGCTCGTCGAGAAGCAGCACATCCGGCTCGACGACAAGGCCGCGGGCAAGCGCGATGCGCTGGCGCTGGCCGCCGGAAAGCTTGTCCGGCTTGCGATCGGCAATATCCTCCAGCCCGAGAGTCGCGAGAATACGATCGACCCGGACATCTCGTTCGGCCTTCGCCATGCCCTTGACCTCAAGACCATATCCGACATTCCGCCGGACGGTCATATGCGGGAACAGCGCATAGTTCTGGAAGATCATCGATGTCGGCCGCCTCTGCGGTCTGACATCGTTCATACGCTCGCCCTTGATCATCATGTCGCCGGAGGAAATGCTTTCAAAGCCAGCGATCATACGGAGCGTCGTCGTCTTGCCGCAGCCCGACGGGCCGAGGAAGGCGATGAATTCGCCCTTTCTGATCGATAGATTGAAGTCGATGACGGCGGGCGTGCCATTGTCATAGACTTTGCCGACATCGATGAGTTCCAAGTCATATATCATGGGAGATCTCCGGGCGTGGAGGAGGAGGCGGACATCGCCTCCTCGCGCGGCATGGGATAGCTGGCAGCAGCCATCGGATCAGGCATTGAGGAATTCATCCCACTTCTGGACGAGATGGTCGTATTCATCCGGCCACTGGTGCCAGTAGGCAACGTTCTTGGCGCGTTCCGCCAGCGAGCCGCCGTCGCGCAGGTCGCCTTCCTTGATGCCGCGCTCGGCAGCACCGACCCAAGGCTTGCCCTCGTACCAGAAGGCATACTTATCCGGCGCCATGACCTTCTGGATATTGGTCGACGGCGAATAATAGCCCTGTTCCGAAACGGTGATGCCGGGCTCGCCCGAGAGCCAGTAATCGGCATAGGCGATCACGGCTTCCTTGTTCGGCGTGCCTGCGATCATCGACGGGCCGATCGCCCAGCCACGATAGCCTTCCTTCGGCACGGCATATTTGCATGCCTTGCCCTGGGCTTTGACCGCCATGACAGCCGGCTGCCAGGCGTCGCAGACGACCATCTCGCCCGATGCCATCAGATTGACCAGCTCGCCGAAGTCACCCCACAGAGCGCGGAACTGCCCGTCCTTCTTCTTCGAAACGAGGAACTTCGCCGCTTCGTCGATCTCGGCCGTGCTCGGATTGCCGGGATTCTTGACGTTCAGAAGGCCAAGCGTGTTCATGGCCATGATCGCCTGACCGAAGGCGATCAGCGGATCGGTATTGAGACCTGATTTGCCCTTCCACTTCGGATCGAAGATCGCCGACCATGTATTGGCTTCCTCGGCGGAGAGAACGTCCGGATTGTAGCCGATGGAATCGTAGTTGTAGACCGCAGGCACCATGTTCAGCGTGGTCTTGGCATCATCGGCCCAGATCTGGCCGACGATCTGTTGCTTCGGCTCCCACTTGTCGGAAGGCGTGGTGAAGGTATCGCGGATATTGGCCCAGTTCTTCAAGGAAGCGGCCGGAACCGGCTCGACATTGTTGGTCATGACGATCGAGGGCAAGCGCTCACCGATGATCTCCCAGCAATCGTAATCCTTGGAGCCGGACAGGATCTTGGTCTGCGCGTCCGGAAAGGTCGCCGCTGTACCCGAGGTCTGGCCGACGCCGCTCACCTTGCGGAATTCATCAAGGATACGCTCCTGGACCGTGACCGAGAGACCGATGGTGCGCAACTGTTCCTTGGCAAGGTTCGCAGCCTGGGCGTAGGCCGCTCGCGACGACAGGAAGGGCGTGCCGCCTCCAATCGCGAGCGCCATGACGCCGGCGGAGTGCTTCAACAGAGAGCGTCTGTTCATTTCCATCTTGGACATATCTGTTCTCCAGTGCTGATTGCTGTTCCCTTGTGCCCTTCGCGGGCCTGCTTCATTGCCGTATCGCCCTTGACCCAGTCGTTGCCGGGACGATGGCGATCAGTACCGCCCCACAAGGAGGCCGCCATCCACGACCAGAACCTGGCCGGTCATGTATCTCGCGCCCTTCGAGGCGAGGAATGCGATCACGTCGGCGATGTCTTCCGCTTCACCTAACCGGCCCATCGGAATGAACTCGGCTGCCTTCTCCGCGCCTGCTGGGCCGAGCGAATTTTCTTCCGAAAGAAGCTGGGCTGTGCGGATATAGCCCGGCGCAATGCCGTTGACCCTGATGCCGTCCTTCGCCAGCTCGACGGCGAGCCCGCGCACCAATCCCACGACCCCGGATTTCGCCGCCGAATAATGGACATGCTCGTCCCAGCCATAGGCGACGCCCATGATCGAGGAGAGCGCGACGATACTGCCCGATCCGCGGGCACGCATGCCGGGTACCGCGGCACGCACCAGCTTGAAGATGCCCTTCAGGTCGACATCCATGGTCAGGTCCCATTTGTCGTCGGTGAGCTTCTCAAGAGGTGTGCGATGGGCGATGCCGGCATTGGCGACGATGACATCGATCTTGCCGAAGCGTGCCTCGACATTGGCGACAAGCCGGTTGGCGGCCTCCGTCGAGCGGACGTCGTAGAGATGGAATTCGGCAGAGCCGCCGCTGGTGAGGATGTCGCGGACGGTCTCCTCACCTTCCTTTTCGAGGATATCGGTGACGACGACATGGTCACCGAGCGCTGCAAACGCCTTTGCTGTCGCTTGGCCGATACCGATGCCCGCGCCTGTGACGATGACGATCCGCTTTTCCAAACTATCCATCTGCTTGTCTCCTTCAGAGCATCACATCGCCGGAATTCGGCCCAAGGGTCTGGCCGACGAAAAGGCTCGCTGCCGGCGACGCCAGAAACGCCACGGTCGCCGCCACCTCTTCCGGTTCGCCGAAGCGGCCGAGCGGCAGTTCGCGCTTCTTACGTTCGCGCCATTCTTCGGAAAGACCCCGCACCAGCGGCGTGTTGATCGGCCCCGGCGCTACGGCGTTGACGCGCACTCCGCAGCTCGAAACCTCGCGGGCGAGTGCCTTGGTCATGCCGATGATCGCCGCCTTGGCGCCGGAATAGTGGACCAGCTCGACACCGCCGATCTGCCCGAGCTGGGAGGCGACGTTGACGATGACGCCCTCGCCTCGCGCCAGCATCGACGGCATGACGGCCTTGGTCATCAGGAAGGTGCCGCGCACATGCACCGCAAACATCCGGTCGAAATCCTCAAGCTCGAGGTTTTCGAATGCTGCCTGATGCGCAATACCGGCATTGTTGACGAGAAGGGCGACGTCGCCGTGCGAGGCCTTGGCAGCCGCATGGATAGTCGCCACATCCTCGGGCCGTGCTACGTCGCCGGCGATCGCGGTTGCCACACCGCCCGCCTTGGTGATTTCCGAGGCAACAGTCTCGGCCCGGTCGCCCGAGAGGTCGTTGACCAGAACAGCATAGCCGTCGGTGGCCAGGCGAAGGGCGATAGCTCGACCAATACCCGAGCCGGCGCCGGTGACGATGGCAGAGATCGGAACGGAAACCTTCTCAGCCATCACGCGTCCTCCTGGATGCGGACGCGCTTGGCGCGCCTAACCGACAGACCCATCAGGATCGCGTAGGTGCCGAGAAGCGCGAAGGAAAACAGCGTGGTCAGCACCCCGAAAGCGAAAACGTTCGGATGCACCTCGACGGAGAAGGTGCCGTAGATGGCAAGCGGCAGCGTCAGCTCGCGGCCGGAAGCAAACAGGGTGCGCGAGAACTCATCATAGGAGAGCGTGAAGGCAAAGAGCATGGCCGAAAGCACGCCCGGGAAGATCAGCGGAAAAGTGACCTTGCGGAAGGTGCGTGCCGGCGTGACGCCGAGCGACCATGAGGCCTCCTCCATGCTCGGATCGAACCTGTTGAAGATGGCGAGCATGACGAGGAAAGCAAAGGGGAAGGTGTAGACGACGTGCAGGACGAAGGCCGTGCTCCACCAGTGACGATCGATGCCGAAGGCATTGGCGACAAGCGCCATGCCGAGGCCGACAAGCACGCCCGGCACCATCATGCCGAGAACGATCAGATAGAAGGCGACGCCCGAGCCGCGGAACTTGCGGCGAAAGGCCTGGGCGGACATGACGCCGAGCACGGTCGAGACGATCATGGTCATCAGCGCCAGAAAAAGCGAGCGGATCAGCGCCTGATCGATCGGCAACGGTGCGATGCGCGACGGCGGCGTGAGACCGAAGAGATGCCGATACCAGTAGGTCGACCATTCGATGATCGGAAATTGCGGACCGCCCTCTGGACCGGTCTGGAACGACAGGATCGCCAGGACCGCGAGCGGTCCGTAGAGGAAGATCAAAAAGAGGGTCGTATAGACACCCAGGCCAAGCTTGATGCCGCCGGCATTCATGATCAGAGCTCCTTTCTGAGGTCGACGACCTTGAGCAGCGCTGCGACGACAGCACCCATGATGATCGTCAGCACAACGCCGGCGACTGCGGCAAAGGCCCATTTCAGCGAGCCGACCTGGGTGACGATGATATTGCCGAGCAGATTGACCTTGCGGCCGGACAGGGCAGCGGACGTTGCGAATTCACCGAGAACCATGACGGAGACGAAGATCGCGCCGACCACCACGCCCGGCATGGACAACGGCAGGATGATGGTGCGGAAGATGCGCCAGAAGCCGGCACCGAGATCCTGCGCCGCCTCGATGACGGAGGCGTCGATGCGACCCATCATGAAGGCGATCGGCCCGACCATGAAGACGCAATAGATCTGTGTCATGCCGATGATCACGGACAGCTCCGAAAACAGCAGCACCTCTATCGGCTGCTGCACGATGCCGAGCTTCATCAGGATCATGTTGATGGCGCCCTCGGTGCCGAGCATCGGCCGCCAGGCAAGCACGCGGATCAGGAAGGACGTCCAGAACGGGATGACGCAGAGCACGAGCAACACCGTCTGCAGCGTCTTGTTCTTGATGAGAAGCCCGACGAAGAGCGCCGCCGGATAGCCGACGACAAGCGTCGATACCAGCACCAGCAACCAGATGCGGATCGTCGTCCAGAGCGCGCCGAGATAGGTGGGGCTCGTCAGGAAGGCGACCCAGCTCTGCAATGTTAGCGTCGGCTCGATCTTGAAGGTTGTCTGTGTCCAGAAGGAAACATAGACCATCATCAGCATCGGCAGGACGAGGAAGGCCACCATCCAGATCATGCCCGGCGCCAGAAGCAAGAGTGTCTTATTCGATTTCCGGCGCACGGTTGCGCCTTCCTGCACGGCTTCCTCTGATGTCGCGACCATGGTCATCTCTCGCTCTCCTTGGGGGGTCCGGCGGAAGGGTTGGAAAAAGTCACATCAGCCGAAGACAAGGGCATCCTCCTTCTTCCAGACGAGCGCATAGCGATCCTTTTCGACAAAGGCGGGCGGGCGGGCATGGCTCAGATGAGATTCGACCTCGAAGACGTGGCCGCCATCGAGCGCAAAGAAGGAGTTGACCGCCGCACCGGAATATTCGCTGGCGATGAAATCCGCCTCGATGCGCACTTCGCCATCCGAGAGCACCGCATCGCGGGAGCGGATCGAAACGCGGTCGTAGCGGATCGCATAAGCCGGCTGCGGCGCTTTTCGGCGCGATCCATTCAGAGGGAAGCGGCCGGCCGGTCCGACAAAAGCATCCTCGACGACATTGCCGGCAAAGAGATTGTAGCAATTGAGAAAGCGGGCGACCGAGGCCGTTGCCGGGCTGTTGTAGACCACATCCGAGGCGGCGGCCTGCGCGATGCGGCCGCGATCGAGCACGAGCACGAGATCTCCCATCGCCAAAGCTTCGCTCTCGCTGCCCGTAACATGCAGGAAGGTTACGCCGCAGCGCTCGCGGATGATCTTGAGCTCGCTGCGCATACGGCCGCGCAGATTGGCGTCAAGCGCACCGAGCGGTTCGTCCAGCAGCACCATCTTCGGCTCCGTCACCAGTGTACGTGCCAGGGCGACGCGCTGGCGCTGACCACCTGAAATCTGCGTCACGGCGCGGTCGTCAAATCCCTTGAGACCGACCAGCGACAGCATGTCCTGAACGCGCTTTGCCAGGATGCGCGCATCCGTCACCGGATCGACCCTGCGATTGCGCAGGCCGAAGGCAACGTTCTCGGCAACGGAAAGATGCGGAAACAGAGCGAAGTTCTGAAAGACGAAGCCGATGCCGCGATCATGCGGCTCGACGCCATCGAGCCGTTTGCCATGGAAGAGGATCGAGCCGGCATCCGGCTCCTCGAAGCCGGCAATGACGCGCAGCAGTGTCGTCTTGCCGGAGCCGCTGGGGCCTAGCAGCGAGATATACGCATTGTCGGGCAAAGAGAAATCTATCCTGTCCAGCGCGGGCGCCGCGCCATAGGACTTGGTGACTTGACTAAGCTGAAGAACGGTCGACACCGAATTCCCACCAGTTTCAAGGCAAGGACCATCCTTCGGGCAGAGCTCCGCCTTCGCCCGGATCACAAGTATCCGGACCTTCAGACGTCTGCCTGCGTTCGCGCATGATCACATGCGCGTCAAAGAGATGTTCCTTGGCGTTTCAAAGAGTTCCGCCTGCGGCGCTTCTGACGAGCACCTTGATGTTGAGAGCATTACATAAATGATTTTTGTATTCAATAGACTTTTTCGTGAAAATGCCGAACCCAGAAACACAAGTCAAACGAGGGCGACCGGCGGAAGGCCGCGACGCTGGCGAGCACCCTCGCCTCCGCGTAGAATTGGCATCAACGCAGCCGTTACGGGCGCCAAAGCGTGACGCGCCGCACCCGGATAACATTCGGAAAATAGCGCCAATCGCGGCGCTATGGGTCAGCAACCAGCGAAAAGAGATTCATCGCACTCGAGCGCAAAAACATATTTTGTATTCAATAGTCATTTATTTTTGCGCTATGTTAGAATTACAAAACGCGTAAGAGTGAGGTATCAGAACGACGTGAGTCCATTGCACCAGATGACCGAAAACCGTGCGCGCCCCAATGCGCAAAAGCGCTACGAGATCGCCGAGGATGTTCTGCGTGGCAATATCGAGGACAACACGCTGCCGCAGGGCGTGGTGCTGCTCGAAGGGCCGATCGCCGATATCCTGCAGATTTCGCGCGCGCCCGTGCAGAGGGCGCTGCAGACGCTGGAGAGCGAAGGTCTGGTGCATCGCTTCAACGGACGCGGCTATCTCGTCGGCCCCGCCGGACAAGGCATCGAGCCGAAGCGCACCGATATCAAGACCCTCGGCCTGACCATCCCGCGCCACGCAGACGAAGCCTTGCAGAGCCGCGCCTCCTGGGAACGCATCTACAATACCGTCGAGGCCGATGTCGCCGGCTGCGTCGTCTTCGGCCAGTACCGCATTATCGAGATCGAGCTCGCCGACCATTTCAACGTCAGCCGCACCGTCGTCCGCGATGTGCTGACGCGCCTGCGCGAGCGTGGCCTCGTGCGCAAGAACCAATCGTCCCACTGGATCGCCGGCCCGCTGACGGCGCAGATGATCAAGGATCATTACGGCCTGCGTGGTATGCTGGAACCGCAGGCGCTTGTCGCGGGAGCCAGCCGCGTCGACCGGGAGCGGTTGAACGATTTGTTTCTGCGCCTTTCCGATCTCGAACGGCACGAACCGGCGGATCATCTTGCGGCGCTGGAAGCTATCCATGCCGACTTCATCGACATCTGCATCCTTGCGACGCCGAACGAGCGGCTGAAGGAATCCATCCGCAATAACCTGCTGCCCGTCACGGCGACGGAGCGATTGCTGCGGCGCCTCGGGCTGCCCGGAGATCCTGCCATCATCACGGAGCTCCGCCTGATCGCGGAACTGCTTCTGCGGGGCGCCGTCAAGGCGGCGGCGGCGATGATGGAAAACCATCTCGAAGCCTCCGTCGACCGCACGATCGCACAGATGAAGATCGTCGCGATCGTCCCCGGTCCCGGCGTGACGGCTGCTTATCTCACCCGCGTTCTCGAGTGAGATGCAGGCACGCCCTAACCTATTCGATCTGTGTCGGAAACGCGGGATCGAAGGAGCAGCCATCCGCTTGATCCCTTACGCCAGAGCAGCACGAAGGCGCGCAAGCAATGCCTGCCGGTCCGCCCGGGCCGCCAGCGCCTGATCCATGGTGACCTCCACGAATTGCGTCGGCGTATGCGGCTGCAGTTGCGCGATCAGATCCATGTCGGCGGAGATCACCGTTCCCAGCATGAAATAGCCGCCGCCGGAGACGGCATCGCGATGCAGGATGATCGGCTCCGTTCCGCCCGGCACCTGGATCGAGCCATATGGATAGCAGCTGTCAACGATATTCGACGGATCCGAGCCTGCACCGAAAGGCTGCTTGCGCTCGACGAATTCGAGCTTGCGACCGCCGCGGAAGCGATACCCCATGCGATCGGCCTCCGGCGCAACCTTCCATTGGTCGGCAAAGAAGTTGCTCTTCGTTTGCTCTGTCAACCGATCCCAATAGAGCCCCGGCAGAACCCGGAGCTCCGCCGGGGTACCGGGCTTGCGGCGCAGCTCCTCGGCAATGGATAGCCCCTCGTTCTTCATGGAACCGGAGCCAACGGGAAGCTCATCTCCGGCAGCGATAGCCTTACCATTCAGGCCGCCGAGGGCGCCGATCACATAGGTCGACCGGCTGCCCAGCGCTTCGGGAACATCGATGCCGCCCGACACCGCAATGCAGATCCGCGCCCCGGACCTCAGAAAGTCGAAGCTTACGGTCTGCCCTGCCCTGACCTTGAGTGCCGTCCATCCCGGCTGCAGCTCGTCATCGATCCTGACGGGCATGTCGGCGCCGGTAACCGCAATCAGGGCATCGTCGAGAAATTCGAGCTTAGGCCCCATGAAGACGGCTTCGAGCCCGGCCGCACCCTCATCATTGCCGACGAGAAGATTTGCCGCCCGCATGGCGTAACGGTCCATGGCGCCGCCCACGGGAATGCCGAGATGGAAATAGCCGGGCCGTCCGAGATCCTGAATCGTGGTGGAAAGGCCGTGATGAAGAACCTTAATGGCCATGCAGCGCGCCCTCCAACCTGGCGTTGTAGCCGTCGATATCGGCCTGGTATTGCCTGAGATCGAATTTGACCTCGCGGATCGGCGGAGCGAAGCGGCCCTTGTCGACATCCTCGACCGCCTGGTCGTATCCGTCGCGCTCGATCGGCCGGAACTTCACGATGTCGCCCGGACGGAAGAACACCATGAAATCGCGGAGATAGCTCGTCGTTTGCTTGGGGTCGAAGATCGGCATCGGCGTGATGCCGAACATCTGATAGCCGCCGGCCCCGCGCACCGAATAGATGCAGCCGAAGCAGCCGCCGTGTCCCACCGTCAACCGTGGCGTGTCGGTTCGCGGGCGCAGATATTTCGGCACCTCGATCTGCCGCTGCCGCTCCACCATCTGATACATGAACGGCAGGCCGGCAACGAAGCCGACCATCGAAACGAACCAGGGCGAGCCGGCATGAGCCGAAATGAAGTCCTCGACCGCATCATAGCCATTGATCCTGGCAGCGTAGTCGAGATCGGTCCCCGTCGGCTCCTGATGCCGCTCGCGGAAGCGCATCAGCGTCTCATGCGTCCAGGGATCATTGTAGAAAACAGGGATTTCGACGATGCGGGTGGTAATGACGGGATCGGCCTTTTCGGCAGTACCCTCGATCGCCTTGACCTCGCGCAGGAGATCGTCCGGCTTGATTATGTCGGGATCGAACTTGATCTGAAAGGAGGCGTTGGCAGGGCAAATTTCGGTGACACCTTTGATGGCGCTCTCGCGCACCCCCTTGGCCATAGACAGGCTCTTGAAGAAGGCTTCGAGGGACATCTCGTCGCTGCATTCGACGAAGAGATGCTCGTCACCTCCGAACGTAAAGCGAGCTGGCATCAGGCAACCTCCGCCGATACGCCGTCAACCGCGGCAAAATCGGTCTCCAGCCAGGTTTCGAGAAAACGCGTGTGGAATGCCCCCTTGCGCACGGATGGATCGCGGGCGAGCGCGAGGTGCAGAGGGATCGTCGTCGGCAAGCCTTCGATCGTCAGACTGGAAAGGGCGGCGACCAACCTGTCGAGGCAGGCATCGCGATCCTCGGCCCAGACGATGAGCTTGCCAAGCAGGGAATCGTAGAAGGGCGGCACGGTATAGCCGGCGTAGAGCATTGTATCGAAGCGGATGCCTTCGCCTTCCGGAATCGAGAGCCGCGTCACAGTGCCGGGCGCCGGCAGAAAGCCTCTGGCCGAGTCTTCGGCATTGATCCGGCACTCTATGGCGTGACCGCGCGTCCGGATATCGGATTGCGTCAGTGACAAGGAAGCACCGCCGGCCACCTTGAACATCTCCTGCACCAGATCGATGCCGGTAATCATTTCGGTCACCGGATGTTCGACCTGGATGCGGGTATTCACTTCGATGAAATAGAACTGCCTGCTATCCTCGTCGTAGAGATATTCGACGGTGCCTGCGCCACGATAACCGACTTCCGCCGCAAGGGCGACGGCGCTGGCGCAAAGGCGCTGCCTGATGTCATCGGGCAGCGTGGAGGCCTGCGCTTCCTCCCACACCTTCTGACGGCGACGTTGCAGCGAGCACTCACGTTCGAAGCAATGGACGAAATTCCGTCCGTCGCCGAAAATCTGCACCTCGATATGGCGGGCGCGGGTGACGACCTTCTCCATGTAGAGGCCGCCATCGCCGAAAGCGGCCGCCGCCTCTGCAGAGGCAAGCGGAAACTGCTCCCTGAGCTCAGTGAGCGACTGCACGATACGTATGCCACGTCCACCGCCGCCGGCGGCCGCCTTGATCATGACGGGAAAGCCGATGCGTTCGGCAATCGCCTCTGCAGCCGCAATATCTGCCACGCGACCATCACTTCCCGGTACTGTCGGAACGCCGGCCCGTTTCGCAATCTCGCGGGCTGCCACCTTGTCGCCAAGCAATCGAATGGCTTCGCCGCTCGGCCCGATGAAGATCATGCCCGCAGCCTCGACGGCATCGGCGAAATCTCCGTTTTCGGACAGAAACCCATAGCCCGGATGAACGGCATCCACGCCCGCCGACCGCGCCGCCGAAAGGATGGCTTCGATGTTCAGGTAGGATCTCTTCGGGGCCGGCGAGCCGATATCGATTGCCTCGTCCGCAAGCTTGACCGCCAGCATGTCGGCATCAGCGGCACTATGCACCTGCACGGTGCGTATGCCGAGCGCTTTGGCGGCCTTTATGATCCTGACGGCGATCTCGCCGCGATTGGCAATGAGGACCGAGCGGATGGTCATGGATCCACCTCCGCTATGATCTGGCCGGCCATGACGGGCTCTTCATTATCGACGAGAAAGGTGATGTTCTTGCCATCGAGCCCAGCAGGGATCTGCTGGAAGGTTTTCATGACCTCGATGAGACCGATCGTATCGCTGGCCACAACGGCGTCGCCATCGACCTTGAAGGGAGGCGTGTCCGGAGAGGAAGCCCGATAGAAGGTTCCCGGAAGGGGTGATCTGATCTCAAGCTTGTTCATGGGACCTCCGCGCTGCGTCGCTGTTCAAAATCTGTGAAACGGGTGCAATCCTGATACCCTCGGCAATGAGCGCTTCGCGCATGTGGCGCACGATATCGAGCGCACCCAAAGTATCGGAATGAAAACAGATAGAATCGAAGACGATCGGAATATCCGCACCGTTGACGGTCCGCACGACGCCTTCGGTGCAGGCTCTCACGACCTTGCGGGCAATTGCCTTGGGGTCGGGGCGACCGACATCCCTGGTAAAGACGATCCAGCCCGTATCGCCATAATCGCGATCGGCGTAGAACTCGCGCACGACAGGCTGGCCCGCCTCTTCAGCAGCAAGGCAAGTGGCCGACCCGTCCATGCAGAAGACGAACATATTCGGCGCCACGGTGCGCATATATTGTATGAATATCTGCGAGAGATCGGCGTTCGCCGCCAATTCCATATAGAGAGCGCCATGCGGCTTCACATGCTGCACGGGCACGCCATAGCGTCTGGCGAACTCGCGCAGCGCACCGACCTGATAGATCAGATCGTTGACGATCTCGCGGCTAGTACCGTTGATCTTGCGCCGCCCGAAGCCCTGGAGGTCATTGTAGCCGGGATGAGCACCGACGCCGACGCCGTGGGCGGCTGCCAGCCGCACGGTCTCGTCCATGAGATTGGGATCGCCGGCGTGAAACCCGGTGGCAATATTGGCCGAACTGACGAGTGAGATAAGCTCCTCGTCATGCGCATCGCCGATCCGCCATCGGCCGAAGGCCTCCCCCATGTCGCAATTGATATCGACAACTTCCTTCAAATGCCTTCCCTCGCACCTGCGCCCCAACCGGGACCGATATGTGAACGCTAGAGGCAAAGGCCGCCTTTGAAAAATACAATTTTCAAAGGCATGATATCTGATAAACTGATATCTATGCTTAAAATTGCGTCAAGAAATATCTTGTAGTATCAATTACATATTAAAATTGCGCACGCTTTTGTCGAAAATCAGCTCGTTTTAGATCCATGAAATCTGAATCGCAGCTGGTGTTTTCAGATAAATAGATAGGAAGAACATCATGAGCTTGAGCCTGCGGCAGCTTCGCTACTTCGTCGCGACGGCGGAATATGGACAAATCTCGCACGCGGCCGTCAGCCTGTCGATCTCCCAATCCGCCGTCACTGCGGCGATCAAGGATCTCGAACTTACCGTCGGCGTCTCTCTGTTCAACCGCACGCCACAGGGTATGGATCTAACCACGGCAGGCCGGCAATTCCTGTCCCATGCCTATGAAATTCTGGCCAAAGTCGACGAGGCGACCCATCTCAACCTCGTCAGCAGCGACATCGAAGGCGAGCTTGTCGTTGCCGCGACCTATACCGTTATCGGCTATTTCCTGCCGATGCATATCGAGCGTATCCGCCGCCTCTATCCGAAGCTGAAAATCCAGCTCTACGAGGTCAATCGCGAGTCAATCGAGGAAGGCTTGCTGACCAACCGCTACGACATTTCGGTCTTGCTGACCTCGAACATCCTCAATCCGATGCTGATGACCGAGACGCTTCTGAGTTCGGTCAGACGTCTCTGGCTGCCGGCCGGCCACGAGCTGCAGCGTCGCGACGGCATCGGTCTGCGTGAAATCGCCGAGGAACCCTACATCATGCTGACGGTCGATGAGGCGGCACATTCTTCGCTGCGCTACTGGAGCCGAAGCCCCTATCAACCAAAGGTGCTCCTGCGGACCAGTTCGATCGAAGCCGTCAGATCGATGGTGGCGAACGGCCTCGGCGTCGCTATTTTGTCGGACATGGTGCATCGCCCCTGGTCGCTGGAGGGAAGACGCATCGAGACCGTGAACATACAAGACCCGGTTCCGCCCATGGATGTGGGACTCGCGTGGCGAGCCAATGTCGAGTTCAGCCAGCCCATGCTTGCCTTCAGGCGTTATTTCCAGCAGGCCTACAGCCTGCCGGGTACGAATTCCTGATCCGATCGGTTGGCAATCCAGCCCCTCGTTCGAGGCACAACTGGATTTAGAGCGTGCGGCTCGACCATACGCACCGCGAAGCCATTACTGTACCAGCACCGGCTGCGTGCATCTTGCGTCAGTAACGCTCACGTCGGCTTGACCAATACCAAGCCCGAGAAGGCCGAGTAGGCCGTACAGAACCTGATCGAGGGGCGCGGTCACGACCGACAGCGTATCGGCAACGGCTGAAAGCACTCCCGACGGCGTTCCAATGGTCAAGATGAGCAATTGGATAGTGATCGTCGCGTTTTTCAGAAGCGACGAGACCGTGGACGTGAGGACTGTACTGGTGGAAACCGTCTTGATTGTACCTGCCGAGATCTCCGACGGCTGAAAGTTCAATCGTGTCGGGCTCATATTGGCGATATCGACCTGCGCACTCGCAATCACTTTGAGAAGAAGGGAATCGATGATCGCAGCCGGCGTTACCCGCGGCTCAGAGCCGAAGTTTACGAAAGCAGACGTATTGACGTCACCAAGATCTACCTCGGCAACACCGGGCACGGCGTCTATCCCGACGACCGCGTTTGGCATGGAACCGCCGACACAGGTGATCGAGGCAAGCTTGGCTTCCGCGGGAGCAAGCTCGATATAGAGGGGAACCCTGAGCTTCAACCCGGCGATCAGCGACAGGCCGGTGACGGCGACTTCGAGCGCGGCACGGACTTGCGGCGTACGAACGATCGTGCCCGGAGCGCCCACGGCAAGGGCCGGCGTCTGCTGGGACATTTCCCCGATCGCCAGCGTCAGCTTCGCCGTCGCGACGCCTGGCAGAGCGGCCCCGAGATCGATCGCGATCTGCTTTTGCTGGTTGGCAGCCATTGCGGTCGCCGAGATCAGATCCAGCACGTTCATGGTGGCCGTCAGATTGGGGGAGGTGCCGACGACATTGCTCCCCAACGGACCGAGATTCACGATATCCTGCAGCTTGACGGTCAGCTTCGTTGTGGCAAGCGTCTTGCCGAGATTGTTGATGAGGGTGACGACTCCGGTCGAAAGATTGGTCGACTTGCCAAGAGCGCCGAGAATCTTGTCATAGGTGACGTCAGTTGCCAGAAGCTCGTTATAGCTCACGCCAGTAAGCTTGAGATCCGTAGCCAGCAGATTGAGAAAGCTCAGAAGATTGACATTCGCGCTGACAAGCGACTGATAATCGGCGACTTTCAGAGAGATTTGCGTCCCTAGCAACGTGCCAAGGAGCTGGTTCAGAATACCGCCATTGAGGCTCGCAAGCCGCGATCCCACCGAAAAGGCAGCCAGGCGCTCGCTGGACGCGGTGCCCGTCGCGCTCAAGGTCGGCGGCGTGGCAAAGGCGGAAGCGAAAGGCATCACCGCCTTTTGGGTCAATGTCACCTTAACGGAATCATACGGCGAGGTTCCCGTAGAGGAGAAGCGGTTTGCAAGCGGGATCGATGTATCTGCCGTGTAGGTGCCGAGGACCAGATTGGCCATGGTCTCATATTGACCGGAGTTGGCCGCAGCTGCGGTGACGAGCCCGTTGCTCGTCATATAGTTGCTGCCCGAGGCAACTGCCGCGGTCGTGCCATTGCTCTGGAGATTGTTCAGAAGCGCAGTCCGCGCATTTGCGATATCGGAAGCAGCCGATATCGCGCCGATGTCGCTCAATTGCTGCAGGCGCCGTTGCTGCAGCGTCATCATGCCGTAATCGATGCCGAGGCCAAGGCAATAGAGGATGAGGGGCGAGACGAGCGCAGTCGTGATGGCGACGTTTCCTCGCCTGTCCCGCAGAGAAGCGAGCCGACCGAGAAGCCGCTGCATCAGAGACCTCCGAGCCGGATGGTCGAATAGCGGCGGATGGTTTGATCCGGCATCGCAAAGGTATAGAGGTTCCAGATCGGAAGAGCCGACGCGTCATAGCTGGCGCTGACCGTGAATTGATTGACATTGGTCGGGTCGGTGGCGACGGTTATCGTCAACTTGCTCTTGTCGATGAAAGCGTCGTTGATCGTCGAATTGGTGACGAAGCTTTGAACCAGCTGGCTTCGCTCGTCCGCCGACAACCCGGCGATTGCCGTGCGGGCAGCGTCGGCCGTCAATTGCTGCAGCGAATGAGCGGCGGTAAGATAGATGGCAAAGGCAACCAGCGTGAGAAGCAGAAGGAAAAAAAGCGGCGCGATGAGAGCGAATTCAACTGCTGCAGCGCCCTCTTTCTCCCTGTTGAAATGAGAAACACGATACATGGTCCTGTCTCCTTCAATCGACCTTCATCTGCGCGATGACAGTCGAGGAGACCTTAGGCTTCGGATGTTAATTTTATATTTCTAAATAAGATATTTTCTAATATTATTTACATCTTAAAGATACCGAATACTTAACCAAATCATTATTTCACTGGGGAATAGCTGTCTTGGCAAAATTCCGAGCATGAAAAGCTTGCCAGAATATTGGCACCATGACCTTCCATTTGCAGTCGATGGAAATCTGTCCTTTCCAACCGCTGCGTCTCGCCCGCGCCGCACCTTCGACAGCGCTGGCCTGTTGGATGCCCCGATCAACAGCAGACATCTACTTCTTCTTCGGCACCAGATCCCAGCCGCCCTGAATGTTTCTCACGAAACGGCAGTTTCCTTTGTAATAGGTGACGGCGCCTGTCCGATCCACCTTGATAGACGTCGGCAGCAATTGCGTCGCCGCCTTCAGCCGCTCGACCATGTCAAGTGCCTCCTGCCTCTTTCCCGCGCGGATCAGCGCCATCAGTTTCGACTCTTGTTTCATCCTCTATACTCCCGTTGATGGAGGTCTAAGGGCAGGCGGAACTTGCGACTTGTCAGTCCTATTTGCATATCGATCACCCCACTCGGCGTTGCATGAGCAGCGAACGCAGTGCCACGGCCACCACGCAGACGCTGGAAACAAGGAAGATAGCGCCGGACATCGCATAGATTGTCGGCGACGCACCGGCATTCATCTTGCCGAACAGCACGACCGGCAAGGTGTTCTGGCGGCCTGCCAGATAGAAGGCGCGCGTGAATTCGTTAAGGGACAGCAGGAACGAAAAGATGAAGGCGCTGACGAGACCCGGCCGGATCAATGGCAGGGTAATATCCCAAAACTGCCGGAAGCGGCCGGCACCGAGATCGTCCGCCGCCATCAGATAGGTCCGCTTGACCGCGGCAAAGCTCGTCAGGATGACGATGAAGGCAAAGGGCATTGCCCATAAAAGATGGCCGGCAATGACAGTCAAAGCCGATGCCTTCACGCCGGCGCGGCTGATCACCGTCGATAACGCCAGCCCCTGGATGACGCCCGGTACGAACATCGGTAGCAGCACAGTCAAAAACCACAGGCTGCGTCCGCGATGAAGCTCGCGATGCGCCAGCGCCGCGCCGAGCGACAGCAGCGTCGCAATGAAAGCCGTCGCAAGCGCAATGACGATCGACTGGCCGAGCGCGGCGACGAGCGCGCTTTCGGAGCCGAGTGCAAGGTACCATTTCAGGGTGATGTCGGAGAAATGCGGCAGCCCCGGCTGCAGTGCAGGATTGAACGAGACACCGAGCAGGTAAAGCGGCGGCGCATAGATCACTATGAGGCCGAAGATGGTCAGCGCCCAAATGACGATGCGCGGGGTCGCTCCTTCTCTGACGATCATTGGCCTCGCTCCTCGAATAGTGAGGAGAGGCCGAACAGGGCATCCCCGATCAGCACCAGCCCAAAGACGATGGCGAGCATCAGCGTCGAAATCGCAAAGGCGAGCGGAAAATTGGCGACGCGCATGACGTCGTTGATCATCACCGAGACGATTGAAGCGCCAGCGCCGCCGAGCATCTGCACCTCCGTCGAGGAGCCGGCAACCATGACGAAGACGAACAGGAAGCCGGCGAAGACGCCGGAATAGGTCAGCGGCAGCAATACCGTGCGGACCATCGTCCAGAATCCGGCACCGAGATCGCGCGACGCCGCCAGCGCGATCGGATCGACACGGCGCATGGAAAGCAGGATGGGGAAGGTTGCGAACGGCAGGTAGGAGGCGATCAGTCCGACGATGACAGCAAAATCGCTGAACAGCAGCCAGTCGAGCGGCGCATCCGTGATGCCGGCCTGCTGAAGGAGCGTGTTGATGACACCGGTGCGGCCGAGCAGCAAGCGCCAGGAGAAGGAGCGAATGAGATAGGACGTGAAAAACGGGATCGTAAGCAGGGCCGCAAGCACCACAGACAGGGTGCGGCCCGCCAGGAAATACATCGCATAGGCGGTGGGATAAGCGATGACGAGGCAGATAGCCGATGTCAGAAACGCCTTGCCAAGGGTGGACAGGAACACGCTCCAGCGCCCGGCCTCCAGAATGGCGCCATAGGCAGCGAGGCTGAATTCCGGCTTGATCCAGTAGGTGGCGGAATCCCAGGCGCAGAAGCTCCAGACCACGACAAGAACGAGCGGCGCAAGGCCGAGCAGGATGATCGCCGCGAGCGGAGCAGCAAGCAATAGAACTGGTGTTTTCATCGTCTAACCCTCCTTCTCTCGGCGTTGATCCTATCGGCTCGGGGCCGGCCTCTCCCTCGGCAGATACGCCAGCCCCGATCCATCATGTTAAATCAGGCGTTGCGCAGCTTCTGCCACCACTCCTCGTAGAGTTGGAAATTGTCCGGGCGGCAATTCTGCCAGTAGACCTTTCCGGAGAACTTGGCCTTCACATGTTCGGCAAGCTTGGCAACGTCCTCGGCCCTATATTCATCCGGATGGGCCTTGGCGTAGGCGAGGTTGTTGTCGGTCGGCACGAGATAGCCGCGCGCCTTGCCGAGCTCGCAACCGTAGAGACCGGCAAGCAGACCATCGACGAACTTGTGGGCGACGTCGGCCTTGCCGCGCTCCGTGGCGCCCTTCAGCAGTACCGTATTGTTGCCCCAGCCTTCGTAGCCTTCGACGGGAGCTGCATACTCCACTTGCAGCCCGCGCTTGCGGCCTTCATAGACGATCGGCTCCCAGCCGGTCATAGCGTCGACTTCCTCGTTCGCCACCAGCTGCACGCCCTGTTCCCATCCGTTCCAGAAAGTGCGGAACTGGCCATCCTTCTTGTGCTTGATCAGGAACTCCATGACGAGGCCGAGCTCGGATTCCGTCAGGTTGCCGGGCTCCTTGATCGGCTTGTTCTCGGCTTCCTTCAGATAGATGGCGGTGAAGATGGCACTGTTGATCCACGCATCTTCCATCGCGACCCGGCCCTTGAGCTTGGGGTCGAAGATGACGCCATAGCTGTCGACTTTGCCGAGCTTGTCGGGGCGATAAATGATAGAGTCGGCGTTGACGACGGTGGGAATACCGTACTGCTTGCCCTCATAGGTCAAGGTCGGGATATCTTTGGCCCATTGCCAGATGCCGGCGAAATTCGAGATCTTGGAGACGTCCCAGGGGGCAATCAGGCCCTGCTTGGCGAGCTCGCGCTCGGCGCCGCCCTGAAAGCCGCCGACATCGAAGAGATCGTTGGCATTGCCGGCGGCAAGGCGCGCGACCACCGGCCCGACATCGTTGCCGTTATCGGTAAACTCAGGCGAAACGCCACTTTGGCGAGTAAACTCCTGCCATTTGTCGCCGATATCGAGCGTGGCGGTACCCCAGAATGCAACCGAAGCATCATCGGCCATTGCACTCGTTGCAGAAAGCCCGCCGACGGTGAGTGCAGCCGCACCCGCACCCATCAGCTTGAGCATGTCACGGCGCTGCATGTTACTCCTCAAGGCAGAGGAGACGAGATTATTGCTCTTGTTCATCGTGTCATTCCCTTCCCTCATTTTTCGCTTGTGTCAGCTATTCGGGTTCTACTCATCGCCTCCAGCCAGAGCCGGTATTCCGGAACGATCGATCAGGAGCGCAGCGCCCGGCTTCAGACACACGCGCACGCTTTCGCCCGGCAAGGGCGGAGTTGCGTCCGCGCTAGTCGTTAACACCACGCGCTGGCTGTCGGCGAAAGCGAGCGTAACGTCATGGCTGAGTCCGCGATAGATGCTTTCGACAACCTTAAGTTCAATTATTTCGGCAGCCTCTTCGGCAGCCGGGATCAGCTCAATTCGGTCCGGGCGGATTGCGACAAGCGCATCGGACGGAGGCGCGGCTCCGGAAAAGCTCGCACCGATGCGCTGTCCCGCAATCGTAACGAGAGCCCTGCCGCCTGAAACCGAAATGCTTTCGGGCCTGAGGAGCGTATCGATGCCGACAAAACGGGCAACAAAGGCATTGGCCGGTGCCTCGAAGAAGCGCGACGGCACGTCGGTCTGCTCGATCCGCCCCTTGTGCATGACAGCCATCCGATCGGAAAGGCTGAGCGCCTCGTCCTGATTGTGGGTGACCAGGATAAAGGTCGCACCGGTACGCTTGTGAAGGCGGCCGAATTCGTCGCGCATCTGCTGGCGCAACCGCTCGTCAAGCCCGGTCAGAGGTTCGTCGAGCAGAAGAATGCCCGGTTCCATGACGAGCGCGCGAGCCAGCGCAACGCGCTGGCGCTGGCCGCCTGAGAGAAGATTGACGTCGCGATCCGCAAAACCCGAAAGTTCGACGAGGTCCAGTGCGCCATCGACCTTGCCTTTCAGGGCGGCACCGGACAACCCGCGCAGCTTCAGCCCATAGCCGATATTCTGGGCGACATTCATATGCGGAAAGAGCCCGAGCGACTGGAAGACGGTATTCACCGGCCGGCGATTGGCCGGAACATCGGCCATGTCCCTTCCATCGAAAAGCACACGGCCCGAGGTCGGCTTATCGAAGCCGCCGATCAGCTTCAGCAGAGAGCTCTTGCCGCAACCGGACGAACCGAGCAGCGTAAAGAACTCCCCTGCCCTGATGTCGAGCGTCACGTCGTCGACGGCGCGCGTCGGCCCGTAATTTCTGACGATATGGTCGAGACCGATCGCTATCGCCATACTAGACGCGTCCCCCATCACATTCGCGGATGAGCAGCAAGCCTTCCTCGCTCACTTCCAGTTCCTGTCCGGCAACAACCAGCGATGTCGCGGTTGCCTCCTCGATGATGAGCGGGCCGGCAATCCTCTCGGAAGACGGGAGCCGCGTGCGCTCGTAGACGGGGCAGGACACCCAACCGGTCGTTCCGCCGAAATAGACGTCGCGGCACCCCTTGAAGGCTGCATCCAGCGACCGGCCGGCGCCATCGAGTTTCGGAATGGCGATGACCGGGCCGTGGAGTACTGCCTCCAGATGGATCATGGTAATCTCGACCGGCGAACCGGGCAGGCAGAAGGTATAGGCGCGCTCATGCGCGGCATGGAAGCGTTCCGCAAAGCTTTCAGCATCGTCCTCCATTTCGAAGGGGGCGAAGACTCCGTGCTCCTGTCCGCGATACCGAGCTTCGACGCGGCAGGCGTAGCGTATCTCCGCCGCATCGCCTTTGGAGAAATATCTGACTGCCTCACGCTTCAGCTCGTCGAAACGACGCTTCAGATTGCTGACGGCTTCAGGACCAAGGGGCGAGAACCACGTGCTGCGGAAATCGGCCCGTGGCTCCGCCGCCAGCATTCCCCAGGCCGAAAAGATGCCGGGATGCGGCGGCACCACAGTCATCTTAACGCCGAGATCGCGCCCGAGGCGGGCGGCAAGCGCCGGCCCTGCGCCCCCGGAAATGACGAAAGCGGCATCGCGCGGATCGTGTCCGCGCTGGACGGTTACCAGCTTCAACGCGTTGATCATCGACGCATGCGCGATCTCGACGATCGCGAGCGCCGCATCCTCGACCGATAGCTCCATCGGCTTGGCAACCGTCGCGATTGCCGCCGCAGCCTTGGACTTATCGAGCTGCATCTGGCCGCCCGCGAAGCTTGCCGGATCGAAGATGCCAAGCGTCAGCAAAGCATCGGATAGCGTCGGCTTGTCGCCGCCACGGCCATAGCAGGCAGGCCCGGGTGTCGAGCCAGCACTTTCCGGGCCGACGCAGAGCGCTCCGCGCTCATCGATGCGGGCAATCGAGCCGCCGCCGGCACCGATTTCGACGATATCGACCACCGGCACCTGCACCGGATAGCCGGGTGCGATGCGGGTGTGCTCGAGCTTGTATTCGCTGTCAAGCGTCGGGCGGCTATCGTGGATCAGCGAGCATTTCGCCGTCGTGCCACCGACGTCGAGCGACAGCACTTCGGATTCGCCAAGCACAGTGCCGATACGCGCGGCACCCGCCACACCGCCGGCCGGCCCGGATTCGACCAATGTCAGCGGGCTCGTCTGCGCCTGATCGAATGTGGAGATGCCGCCGTTCGACTGCATGGCATAATAGGGGCAGGTGAGATCACGCTCGGTCAGCGCGCTTTCAAGCCGCGCAAAATAGCGCTTGATGATCGGCTGCACATAAGCGTTAAGCACGGCCGTATTGGAACGCTCATATTCCCGCCATTGACGGGAAACCTCGTGGCTGGCGCAAACCGTGACATCCGGCAGCGCTTCGGCGATCGCCTTGGCACAGACGATCTCATGCTCGGGATTGGCATAGCTGTGGAGGAAGACGACGGCGACCGCCTCGACCTTGCGAGCGCGGCATTCACGGACGATCGGCTCGATATCGCCAAGCTCGATGGGCGTCAGCACCCGGCCTTTGGCATCCATGCGTTCGCGCACCTCGAAGCGCAGGCTGCGCGGCACAAAGGCTTCCGGGCTCTTGAACTGGAGATTGTAGAGATCGGGGCGATTGCCGCGACCGATTTCCAAGACGTCACGAAAGCCGGCGGTCGTCACGAGCGCCGTGCGGACGCCCTTTCGCTCCGTAATCGCGTTGATGACGGTTGTCCCGCCATGCGCAAAGAAAATCACGTCGCGCGCCGAAAGCCCGTCCTTCTTCTCAGCAAGCTCGATTGCCGCAAGTACACCTTCGGATTGGTCGTGAACGGTCGTCAGGCTCTTGGCGGTAAAGATCTCGCCCGTGCGCTCATCATAACCGACGAGGTCCGTAAAGGTACCGCCTACATCCGTAGCCAGTCTGATCATGACGCCATACCCTCTTCATATGCATAGAGGCTGCGCGCCATCTCGCTGGTGATATAGCCATCTTCGACATCGCGGCGGACCTGTTCCCGTTCGCGAGCACGCGGGTCACCCCAGCCACCGCCGCCGCCTGTAATGATCCGCACGAGATCGCCGCGCTTCAGCTCGATATGCGGTTCGCGGCCGAAATTTCGGACCTTTCCGCCGCTCTCTTGCAGCTGCAGAAGATTGATGCTGCCGGATTTACCACCTTCTATTCCCCAAGGAGGCGTGTCGGTCCGCCCAAAGCTGCAATAGGCGGAAGCACCGTCTCCGAGGATTTCATAATCGCGAATGACACCGAAACCTCCGCGACGGCGGCCCGCACCCGATCCCCCTTCCACGTTCAGCCCATAACGGCGAACGAGCAAGGGAAAGCGCGCTTCGATGACCTCGACGGAGTAATTGTAGGTATCGCCATCGGTTAGCGCGATCAGCGCATTGGCGCCATCGCCGTCCCTGCTCGCGCCCCAGCCGCCGTGTTGCGGCTCGATATGGATGAATGGCTGCCCCGCCTCGTCCTTGCCGGAAACATAGAGGACGCAGAGGCTTGTATAGGAACCGGCGGAAAAGCGCTCGGGCATAAGCTTTGCAAGGGCCTTCCAGACGAGTTCGGAAGCATGCACCGAACCCTCATAATACCAGCCCGTCGGAGAAGGCTTCTCGGCGGTGAAAACCGAACCCTTCGGCGCAATGACGGAGAGCGGCCGGAACCAGCCCTCATTGGAGGGTGCCTGTGGTGCGACCAGCGCCTTGAAGATGGTGCGCACCGCCGACTGCAGCGCGCCCGCCGCACAATTGATCGGGCCTGCGACGGCTGGCGGGCAACCGGTGAAATCCGCCGTCAGGCGATCTCCGGAAATCGTGACGGCAACCTTGACCGAAATAGGATCGGTAGTGACGCCATCGCCGTCAATGATATCTTCCGCCTCATAGATCCCGTCCGGCAATGCGGTTATGGCGGCGCGCGCCTGCTTCTCGCTGACCGACAGGAGGTGATTAAACGCGGCTTCGACGACATCGGTGCCATATTTGTGCGCAAGCTCGCCCATCCGGCGCGCAGCAACACGGACGGTCGCCACCTGAGCCGTGAGGTCGCCGATCGCGACTTCCGGCAGACGGACATTCTCGCGGATGATGCGCAGGACTTCGCCCGAGAAGCGATCGCTGCGCACCACTTTGACGCCCGGCAGCCTCAGTCCCTCTTGGAAGACGGAGGTGGCGTTCGGCGCAAGAGAACCTGGAACCGAGCCACCGACATCGAGATAATGGGCGACATTGATGGCATAGGCCAATATCCGGCCACCGAAGAAGATCGGCTTGACGATGGCGAAATCGCAGGCATGCGTGCCGCCGGAATAGGGATCGTTCGTAAGCAGGATGTCGCCATCTTCCAGATCATCGCCGTAGAGCGCGATCAGCGATTTGACCTGCGTGCCGAAGGTGCCGGTGAACAGGGTGATGCCGTTCATCTGCGCCACGAGTTCACCGTCACGGGTGAGGAGACCGCAGGCGAAATCAAGCACTTCATAGATCACCGGGCTCATCGAGGTCCTGGCCATGACCAGGCCCATCTCGTCGACGGTGGCTGCCAGCTTGCCCTCGATAATCTCTTGCGTCACCGGATCGACGACGATCACGAATCTTCCCCTCATTATTATATTCGCACGCGTGCAGATTAGGTGTTTTTTCGTCCGTCGATAGCCTTCCCGATGGGTGGGCGGGCGCCTCAAAACCCACCCGAACGGGTAGGTTAGCGATCGAGCATGCCCTTTTGACGCGCTGCCGTCACGGCCGCAGTCCGCGTCGAGACATTGAGCTTGGCAAAGATATTGCGCAGGTGAAACTTGATCGTATTGTCGGACAAGGCCAGATTCCGGCCGATTTCCTTATTGGAAAGCCCAGAACTCAACAGCTCCAACACCATGCGTTCCCGGCCGGTGAAGGCATAGCCGCCATCATCGGCGGCAGGTTCGTGCACCGTCTCACCACTCATGAGCAGAGACTGGAGACGCTTTCGAGGAACGTTTGCGATAGTTGGATGATTGGCGAGTGCGCGAAGCTCGCCCAGTCCCGCGGAGTGATCGAGATGAAGCAGCGCCCGGTAGTCGTCGAGGGGGGTCGTCAACACGAGATCGGAAAGGCTGGCGGCGGCGAGATCCGCGCGGCCTTCCGCAAGAAGGATCCCTATTTCGATGAGAGCAAGCTCGATCGCGCGCGGGACATGCGGACGTTGCGACTGACCCATCCTGAACTGATCAAAGACCTCGCGCGCCTTGGCCTTCTCGCCAAGAGCCAGGTAGGCGCGTGTCCAGAAGATCGCCGGCGTGGCTCCGCGCAGATGGATGGCCAGCGCATTGGCGCGGTCTGAAACGATTGCCTGCATGCCGAAGCCGTTGGCCTCGGCATGCCGGATTGCCTGATCGAGATCGCCCGATGCCATGAGCAGCATGGCACGCTCGCCGTCAATCAATCGCGTCAGCCGATCGAAGCCGCGCCGCCGTGCCACGGCGCGAATGCGATCCATCGCTGCATGGGCGGAAAGCAAATCCTCGCGCATGCGCAGGATCCGTTGCTCGGCCATGAAGCCCGCAGCCAGAAGATCAAACCAGGTATCATGAAGCTCAAGGTGAGGCAGCGCCCATCCGAGCATCTCTGCCGCTGGCTCCGCCTCGCCGCGCATCGACAGAACCTCGGCCTTCAACACCTGGCCGACGGCATCGAGATCGCTGCCCGGACCGATATTGGTCTGCGCTTCGCAGATCAGCTCTTCGTAGGCCGACAGAGCGCTCGCACAATCGCCGGAGAGAAAGAAGGCCTGGCCGATATGGGTATAAAGGTGCATGGCGCCGAAATCGGCGCCGCCGTCGCGAAAGGCTCGAATGGCCAGATGCCCGTAGTGCAACGCCCGGTCGAGCTCGCTGCGGATCAGGAAATTGTAGGAAAGCATGTTAAGGGCCAGCGCCCGATGAATGAGCTCCATTCCATCCGGCTGCCGCAAATCATCTTCAAGTGCGGAAAGATCGGCCGCCGTCGCCCAGTGATCCGTATAAAGTGCCAGAAGGATGCGCACGACGCGCAGGTCCTTTGCCAAGGTCGGGTCTGCAGCAGCGGCCCGTTCGGCGATGACAAGATAATGATTGGCCGCAGCAAGCTGCGCCGCCTTGGCGTTGAAGATCGAGAGCCCAAGTGTTGCAAGCGGAAAGCGGACGAGATCGATTTCCGAGGCGCGTCCGCTCAAGGCCTGAAAGAGCGTCGCGCCGCCGCGGGTGGTGGCATAGACACGCCGCCAGCCGCCAGCTGTTTCGACGATGCGCGCGGCAAGATTGGCGTCGCCCGCCGCAAGCGCATGATGCACGGCCCGATCTATGTCGCCCTGCGCCTCAAACCAGTGGGCTGCACGATTGAGTGCAAGATTGGCATCGATACCCCTGCGGCTGGCGGTCTTCTTCAGGAACTCGTTGAAGACCGGATGAAACCGCATCCAGTTGCCGGGGCCTGCCAGCAATGTGACCGGAAGCGCATAGTCAGCCAGCCTCTCGCTGAGATCCGCCTGCTCTCTGCTTTCCAGCACGGCTTCAAGCAACGAATGATTGAAGGCCGGAAGGGCGGCCGTGCCGATGAGAAACTCACGTATGTCTTCAGGCAGATGTGCGAACACCTGCTCCGACAGGTAAGAGCCCATGTCAGCACCGCCGCCATCGAACGAAGCCAGAATGCTGTCGCTCTCCTCCGATTCCGATACGAGCAGACTCACCATCTGCAGCGCGACCGCCCAGCCTTCGGTCCGGCGATTGAAGGAACCCACCTGTTCCTCTGTCAGATGAGTGCCCTTACCGGCGAAAAGCTCTCCCGCTTCGGCATCGGTAAAGCCAAGCTCGGCAACACCGAACTGTTTGAACTCACCACGCAACCGCAATGCGGAGAGCGGAAAGCGCGGCGGGCTGCGGCTGACCAGCACCAGCTTGACATGTTCGAGCGAGAGGTCCGCGAGGATCTTCGCCATCAGCGCCTCGGTCGCATCCGTCTGAGCGAAATGATAGTCGTCGAGAAAGGCGACGAGTGGCCCCTCGATCTTGCGCAGGCGCGTCGCCAGCACCGAAAGCAATGCCGCCGCAGGCAGGTTGCCGGCGTCCGCGCCATCCTCATGAAGCAGCGTCTGCAGGGCATCGATCAACGCGAGCAGAAAGGCTTCCTGATTGGTATGTTCGGCATCGAGCGACACCCAGCAGAGCTTGACACCATCCTCCTTCAACAACTCGTACCATTGGACGGCAAGCGAGGTCTTGCCATACCCGGCAGGTGCGACAATGGTCGTCAAACGGCGCAGTCCGGCCCGCCGAAGCTGCCGCAACAGGTCGCTACGTCTGATTGTTTGCTGCCCGCTTGAAGGGGGAGCAAATCGATTCTGTCCACTCATGGGGCGGGATGATGCTGTCTTGGCCGGCAGTTTGCAACCCACGCGAAAACGTTTGCAAAGCCGGGTTTCCCCATCTTTCGAAAGACGGCGCCTTACAGGCACTGGTTGATGCCCTCACAAAATTGCAACGGCACAGCTGAAGCTTTCCGGAATAAGGGTCGCCAGGGCTGGAGGTGACTTCCGCCGCCTCATCAATGCGCTCGAACGGACAAAATTTTGCCGTTTCCGCCTATAAACGGTCCGTTAGGGATTTGTTGACCATAATTGGAGGGTATAGCGATGCCGCAGACGCGGCGCCTCTGATTTCTGTTTCTCTTAGCAAGGCGAAAGTCGTATCCGTGCATCACGTGATCTTTTCCATTCCGGCGACGGTTTTCGCCACGACTTTCTCATTCGTCGCTTGCCGGGTGGCGCTGATCGCAATGCTGGTGCTCGGTGCTTTTGCCGGCACCGCGGCGGCCGAGGATCGGGCACTCAAGCTCTTCTTCACCCATACGGGGGAAAGAGCGACCATCGTCTTCAAACGCGGCGGCAAATATGACCCGCGGGGCCTTGCTCAAATCAATCGTTTCTTACGCGACTGGCGAAAGAACGAGCCGACCAGGATCGATCCGGAATTGCTCGATCTCGTCTGGGAAGTCTATCGCCGCAGCGGAGCCAACGAGGCCATTCACGTCGTCTCGGCCTACCGCTCTCCTTCGACCAACAGCATGCTGCGCAACCGCTCGCGCAGCTCCGGCGTTGCCAAACACAGCCAGCATACGCTCGGCAAGGCGATGGATTTTTACATTCCCGGCGTGAAGCTTGCGAGCCTGCGCGCGATCGCCATGCAGATGCAGATCGGCGGCGTGGGTTTTTATCCCAATTCCGGCTCGCCCTTCGTGCATCTCGATGTCGGCAGGGTGCGGGCCTGGCCGAGAATGTCGCGCCAGGAACTCGCGCGGCTTTTCCCGAATGGGCAGACGCTTCATGTGCCGGCAGACGGCAGACCGCTGCCGGGCTACGATGTGGCGGTCGCACAATCCAAAAAGCGGCCATCTCAAATGAGCAGCAGGATCGCAGCCGTCATGGATGACGATGACGACGCCGGGTCATCGATAGCGCCGCGCAATGACACGCCCGACCGCAGCCTTCTCACCAGCATGCTGCCGACGCCCAGGAGCCGGGCCCTGACCGGGCTGGAGCTTCAGCTCGGTAAGCGAGTGACCGAAGAGAACAAGAGCCAGCCCTTTGCCGATCTTGCGGCCTATGCCGTTCCGCTGCCGGCTTGGCGGCCAACCAGCAGCATCGTCGTTGTCCCGACGGCCGCACCGGAGAGACCCGCCCCTCCTGCTGTGTTCGCCAGCCTGATCGTGGGACGCAACGACGCCGGAAAGCTCGTAGTTTCGGATAATGCGAAGAATACGGCCGATAGCGCTATGGCAAAGATGCAGCCAATGGAGCGGCTGCCGAGCTCTGCCGTGCAGGACGTATCCGGCGGCGTCGGAGCCATGTCGACCGGTGCCATCGTCGCCTGGGCCTTGCAACCGCCGGGCATGGCAGTCGACATGACGCTCCCGAGCCTCGTCAGCGAGCCCATTCCGATGCACGATGATATGGCGGAGGCCCAGGCCGGAGCTTACGATGGCGACGACTTCGATGTCGAACGTTTCGGTTTCGAAGGCTGAAGCGATCCCCCAAGGCGCGGTTTGCCATGGATCAGCTCGGCTGTTCCGGTGATCCCGCCGCCTGTACTGGCAGGGAGAGTTGGGCAAGCCCACCAAGCGTAAAGCGAAAGAGCCGGTCCGCCAGCTCCTCATCCGTGGTCGTTTCCCGTCCAAGCGCCGGAATGATCTCGGACACGCGCTTTTCGGCCACCAGCAGCATGAAGCACGGCGCCATTGTCGAAAGCGCCGCCTGAGCAACGAGCGGATGGTCCGGCGCCACGCCGATGATCTGGGCAATGACGCCGAACAGCAAGGCTTTCTTAGGCTCGATTTCCTCGCGCCGCAGTTTGTCGATGTGCGGCGTCGGCGCAATCAGTTCGCGGACGATCACCTTGGCCGGCCATGAGTGCTCATTGCCGGTTCGGACGACTTTGACCAGCAACCCGATAAATCGGCGCAGCTTTTCCTTCGGCTCGATGTCCGCGCTCACCGTGCTGGCAAGCACATCGTAGCTCATCAGGCGGTGATGCGCCTCGGCAAGGACATCTTCGTACAAGGCCTCTATGCCGCCGAAATGATAGTTGACCGCCGCCGCATTCGTCCCCGCACGCAAGGCGATTTCCTTTGCAGTCGCGCGATCGAAGCCGAATTCGGCGAAAACGGCTCCGCCCGCCTCAAGCAGGCTTATCCGCGTGGCAGCCCCGTCCTGCCGATCTCGAGATCTCGCCGTTCGTCTTATGCCTCTAGCCATTGCTTTCGCTTTCCACTAATTCAAATATTAATTTGAAATTTGAATTTTACAAGTGTTATAATCGTCCCGCGGATCGATATGTGTCACCGTTCGTTTCATCAAAGCTGGCATCTCTTTGGAGTTCAAATACAGCATGCAGCGTGTCATCATCATCTTGCTCCTGTTGATCGCCGCCGCGGGCGGAGCCTGGTGGTATTTCCATCGGGATGACGGCTCGAAGGAGCTTGTTCTCTATGGAAACATCGACTTCCGGCAACTTACCCTCGCCTTCAACGGCAGCGAACGTGTCGCCGAAGTCCTTGTCGAAGAGGGCGCGCAAGTCAAGAAAGGCCAGGTCGTCGCCAGGCTGGATACGAGCCGTCTTCAGCCCCAGGTCGCCCAGGCCGAGGCTCAGGCTGCGAGCCAGCGTGCCAATCTCGAGCGCCTCAAAAACGGCAATCGTCCCGAGGAGATCGCCCAGTCCCGTGCCAATCTCGAATCCGCCAAGGCGGAAGCGGTCAATGCCCGCGCCCAGTTCGAGCGCCAGAACGCGCTTGCTCCCAAGGCCGCCGTCAGCCAACAGGCTTTGGACGAGGCGCGCTCTGCCGCAGCCGTTGCCGACGCCAAGGTCGTCGCCAATCAGAAGGCGCTCGATCTGCTTGTCGTCGGTTCCCGCGTCGAGGACATTCAGGAAGCGGAAGCGCAGCTGCATGCATCGGAAGCCAATGTCGCGCTCCTGCACCAGCAGCTTGCCGATGCCGAGCTGAAAGCGCCGGTCGATGCGATTGTGCAGTCCAGACTGATCGAGCCCGGCGAGATGGCCTCGCCTACGCGAGCGGCATTCTCGCTTGCGACGATCAGCCCGAAATGGGTGCGCGCCTATGTCTCGGAAACCCAGCTTGGAATGCTTCGTCCCGGTATGAAGGCTAACGTCAGCGTCGATTCGCTGCCGGGACGGGCGATCCCCGGGTGGATCGGCTTCATCTCCTCGGTTGCCGAGTTCACGCCGAAATCGGTGCAGACGGAAGAGCTGCGCACAAGCCTCGTCTATGAAGTCAGGGTCTTCGTGGACGATCCCGATAACGCGCTGCGGCTCGGAATGCCGGCAACCGTCCGGCCGCTTCCCGGCGAGCAGGCGAATGTCGCGACCGCGCAGCAGCAATAGAGCGAGAATGCCATGAGCGACGGAGATCTCTCGGTCACAGCAAGGAATGTCCGCAAGACCTTTCGCCGCGATACCGGCGAGGTGGTGGAGGCGCTTGCCGATGTCTCCCTCGACGTCCGCAAGGGAGCGCTGACCGCCCTTGTCGGCCCCGATGGCGCCGGCAAGACGACATTGCTGCGCCTGGCATGCGGCCTCATCACGCCGGATGACGGCAGCCTGCAGGTGATCGGCGTCGATATTGCTAGGGAACCGCAGCGCGTTCAGGACCGGATCGGCTATATGCCGCAGAAGTTCGGCCTCTATGAAGACCTGAGCGTTCAGGAGAACCTCAACCTTTACGCCGATCTGCATGGCGTGACGCAATCCCAGCGTGACGAGACCTATCCGCGCCTCTTCGAAATGACGCAGCTCGGTCGCTTCAAGGAGCGGCCGGCGGGAAAATTATCCGGCGGCATGAAACAGAAGCTCGGCCTTGCCTGCACGCTGGTGCGGGCGCCCGAACTGCTGCTGCTCGACGAACCCACGGTCGGCGTCGATCCCTTATCGCGGCGCGAGCTCTGGGAGATCGTCTTCAAGCTTGTCAAGGAGGACGGGCTCTCGGTGATCGTGGCAACTTCCTATCTCGATGAGGCCGAACGCTGCGAACATGCCGTGCTCATGCATGCGGGAAAGATCCTCGATCAGGGGCCGCCGGCGGAGATTACGGCAAAGGCCGATGGCTGCTGCTTCATGGTCAGCACCCCCGATGACATGCCAGCCCGGTCCCTGCAGGCCCGCCTCTTCGCACAGCCCGGTATCGTCGATGCCGTGCCGGAGGCCGGGCGCGTCCGGATCGTGCGCAAGCCGGAGCAGACGCACGAACCGCTGCGGCTGGATGAGACTGAGCTCGAGACCGAAAGCGTCGCGCCCCGGTTCGAAGACGCCTTCATGATGCTGTTTTCCGCCGTCGTCGGCGACGCCGAGCGCCAGACGCACACCGGCCAGCCGTCCGACCGTCGCAACGGCGATGAAACGGTCGTGCAGGTGCGCGACCTCCTCCGCAAATTCGGGGACTTCACGGCCGTCGACCATGTGAGCTTCAGCGTCCGCAAAGGTGAGGTCTACGGCCTCCTCGGTCCGAATGGCGCAGGAAAGAGCACGACGTTCCGGATGCTCTGCGGCTTGCTTCCGGCCACTGGCGGCACCTTGATGGTCGCCGGCTCCAATCTGCTGACGGCAGGTGCGAAGGCACGAGAAAAGCTGGGTTATGTCGCGCAGAAATTCTCGCTCTACGGCCAGCTCAGCGTCGACGAAAATCTGGAATTCTTCGCGAGCGCCTATGGCTTACGTGGCCGGCGCAGAAAGGACAGGATCGTCGCCCTGAAGAGCCAGTTCGAACTCGACCAGTTCTCAAAGCTGCCGAGCGGACAGTTGCCAGGCGGATTCAAGCAACGACTGGCGTTGGCCGCCGCGCTGCTGCACGAGCCCGATATTCTCTTCCTGGACGAAGCGACCAGCGGCGCCGATCCGCTGGCACGCCGGCAATTCTGGGGACGGATCACTGCCCTCTCCGAACAGGGCGTCACCATCATCGTGACGACCCATTTCATGGAAGAGGCCGAATATTGCGACCGGATCATCATTCTCGATGCCGGCAAAAACCTGGCCGAGGGAACACCGGTCGAAATCCGGGCCCGCGCGGGAGCGCACGGCGAGGCGGCAGCGACGATGGAGGAGGCCTTTATTGCGATCGTCGAGAAGGAGCGCCATAGGAAAATGGAGAAGGCGGCATGAACCAGTCCAAAGACAGCTCCGGCCAAGGATTGCGCGCAGCCTTGCGCCGCATTCGCGCCCTCATCCGCAAGGAAACCTGGCAGCTCCTGCGCGATCCGAGCAGCATTGCGATCGGTATCGTCATGCCCGTGGCCCTGCTGATCTTGTTCGGATACGGCATCAATCTCGACGTCAAGAACGTTCCCGTCGCGATCGTCATGGAAGAAAATTCAGCCGAGGCGCGCGGCCTCGCCTCCTCCTTCGAACTCTCCAGCTATTTCTCCCCGAAGCGCGTCAAGACGATGGCCGAGGCGGAAAAGATGCTTCTGTCCTCCGAAGTTCAGGCGATCCTGCGCATTCCCTCGGATTTCTCGCGGAAGGTTGCTCAAGGCAGTGGCGAGGTTCAGGCCGTCGTCAACGGCAGCGATGCCAATACGGCGCGCATCTCGCTGAGCTATGCCGAAGCGGCCGTTGGCGTCTGGGCCGCCAAGGAAACCTCGCGCAAAGGGACGGCCGGCGGCAGCGGCGTCACGATCGAATCCCGCCTGTGGTTCAACGAGGCCAACGACAGCAGCTATTTCCTCGTCCCTGGTCTCGTCGTCCTCGTTATGACGCTGATCGGCGCGCTGCTGACCGCCCTCGTCATGGCGCGGGAATGGGAGCGCGGCACCTTTGAAGCGCTGTTCGTAACGCCGGTGCGCTCGACGGAGATCCTGCTCGGCAAGACCGTCCCCTATTTTCTTCTGGGGCTTGCGGGCCTTGCGCTCTGCGTCGTCGGCAGCCGGCTTCTCTTTGGCGTGCCGCTTCGCGGATCGTTGCTGGTCCTGACCGTCGTATCCATGCTCTATCTTCTCGTCGCGCTGGGACTCGGCCTTGCCATATCCTCGATCACGAAGAGCCAGTTCATTGCCAGCCAGGTCACCGTTCTCGTGACCTTCCTGCCAGCCATGATGCTTTCCGGCTTCATGTTCGATCCGAGGAGCATGCCTTGGGCCGTACAGATCATCACCTACATCTTCCCCGGCCGATATTTCGTTACCCTGCTGCAAACCCTGTTTCTCGCCGGCAATATCTGGAGCGTCATCCTGCCCAATGCCGCAGTGCTTGCCGGCATGGCGACAGCGCTTTTGGCCCTTGCCGTGCGCATGACCCGCAAGAGGATCGCATAGCCATGTTGATCGCATCGCTTCTGCGCATCCTGACCCTGATCCGCAAAGAGCTTCTCGTTATCCTGAAGGACCCGAGAAGCCGGGCAAGCCTTGTCGTGCCGCCGATCCTGCAATGCCTGATCTTCGGTTACGCCGCCACCTACGATCTCAATCATGTTCCCTATGCGCTCGTCGACCAGGACAGGACGACGACATCGAGAAACCTCGTCGCAAAGCTCGAGGGATCAGGCATTTTCGAAAGGGTAGCGACACTGACGCAGACCGGCCAGGCCATCCGCTTGCTCGATACCAAGCAAGCCGTACTCATCATCGTCATCGAGCGCGATTTCGAACGGCAATTGGAAGCCGGCACCTCAGGCACGGTGCAGGTCGTCGCGGATGGCAGGAATTCCAACACCAGCGGCATTGCGCAAGGCTATGCCAACACGATCGTCAGCGACTTCACCTCCGACTGGCTGGCACAAAAGGGGAATTCCAACGGCAGCATGAGGGTCACGACGCGGGCATGGTATAACCCGCAACTGGAAACGCGATGGAGCATGGTCCCCTCGCTCATCGGGACCATCACCATGCTGATGACGATGATGCTGACGGCCATGTCCGTTGCGCGCGAACGCGAGGAAGGCACCTTCGATCAATTGCTTGTCGCACCGTTCACGCCGACCGAAATCATGATCGGCAAGGCCGTTCCCTCGATGATCGTCGGCATTACCCAGGCATCGACGATCCTGCTGGTGGCCTTGTTCTGGTTCCGTATCCCGTTTGCCGGTTCGTTCCTGACGCTTTATCTCGGGCTCAGCCTCTTCCTTGCCGCGGCCATCGGCTTCGGGCTATTCCTATCGTCGATTGCCGCCAACATGCAGCAGGCGATGATCCTCTGCTTCGTCTTCCTGATGCCGTTCATGCTGCTCTCCGGTCTGATGTCGCCGACCGACAACATGCCGGAAGTCCTGCAATATGCGACGATGATCAATCCGCTGAAATACGCGATCAGCATCACGCGCGGCGTCTATCTCGAAGGTGCCGGCATCGACGCGCTGTTTCCGGATATGCTGGCACTCGTCGCCATCGCCGCCGCGACGATGCCGGTTGCCGCCTGGATGTTCCGCCACCGCTTGAACTGAACCACATCGCGTTTTTCCCGCGATCGCTCCGAGGGATCGAGCGCGACGAAATCATGCATTGCCTGCCGGGATGCTTCCTGCAGCAGATCCTCGCGCATGCGAGTTGCCGGGAAATGCGGGAAAGCACGACGTGCTCATCGCCGAAGAATGACAGCCGACCTATGCGGCCTCTGCCAGTTCAACCCGATTTCTTCCACTCGCCTTCGCTCGATAGAGTGCCTTATCGGCAGCCTCGAGCACATGCTTGAAATCCGTCGTCGGCTCAAGGGAACAAGCAATACCGATGCTAACGGTGACATGGACGGCTTCCTGCTCAAACATCAGGCTTGTGCCCTCGATGTCCTTGCGAATTTTCTCCGCGACGGCAGCCGCAGCCCTCATATCCGTGTTCGGCAGCAACACGACGATCTCCTCGCCGCCATAGCGGGCCGCAATATCGGTCTTGCGCACGGTTTGCCTGATAACATCGGCCAGCCGAGCCAGAACGGTGTCGCCGAAGGAATGGCCCCAGCTGTCGTTGATCTTCTTGAAATGATCGATATCGAGCATGATAATCGAGAAAGGGATGCGCCGCGTACCCGCTTCTTTGCTGCATCGATCGCCTTCGCGCTGCAGCACGCGGCGGTTGGGCAGCCTTGTGAGTGGGTCGAGGCTCGCTTCATTCTCCAACGCACGCTGTATGCCGATGCGATATTGCTCCCGCTGCAGCAGGTCTGACAGCAGCATGACGCCGAGGATATTGACGATCGTCACCGGAAGTGTCGCCGAGAGGAGCAGGGCGTGCGCAACCGCCCACGGCAAAAGGAAGACAACCACAATGGATGAGCAGGTCGCCAGACCGAACAGGGCCGATCGCCTCCATCCCGTGCCAGTCCATTGTCGCGGCAGCAGACTGAGCACATAGCCCACGGCCGCAACAATCACGATGCCGGCAACGCCGACCACGGCGCCCATGCCGCCCACCATGAACCGAAACAGGGCCATCATCACCGCAGCGACAATGGTTCCTAGAAGGCCACCATAGATCGGCGTAAGAACAAGGAGGATCGACCGGCCATCCTGGATCACACCTGGCATCCATTGGATGGGATCGCCCATGGACAGGATGCCGACCAGCCCGAACAGCAGCCCGACGGCCACGGATTTCAAAGCGCCGCGCTCGACGATACGGATGACCCAGGAATAGGCATAGACAATGATCGCCACCTGGCCGAGGACACGTATTAGCGAGATCAAATGTGTTTCGATTTCCATGGCTATTCCCAGTCTTCGCTACGCGCCGCAATGGATGAGCTGTGGCGGCATGGTCGAAGTCCTTACGAGATACCATGCGATCTCTAAAAATAGTTTATATGCTTCTCATCGATCGGCAGTGCGGCAGGATCACGGCACGAATTGACGCATTGCGCTTGTGATAGGCCTGCCCTATGAGTGAAACCTTATCCGCGAATGCGGTGGTGGGGACAAGAATGCGGAAGACAATTTCGCGTATAGGACAGTGGAGCACGCGCATTCTTTGCGCCGTTGCATTGTTGCTTGTCAGCTTCGCCCATCAGCCGATCGTGGCAATAGCGGACGAAGTATCCCCAATCGAGCTTGCCCAGTACAGGCTTCCGGACGGATCGCTGCCCATCCTCTGCGTCACCTACAAGGATGCCGACGGCAAGGTGCATGGGAAAGCCTATGCGCCTGGATGCGAGGCATGCCGGATCGCGTCCGCTGCGATGCTGCCCACGCCTCCGACCGACATTTGCGAGTGCCTTGCCTCACCGCGCGGAGAAACCGTCATCGCAAGATCGGAGGCTTTTCACCGCCAGCTTTATCCGCCGAATACAGGACCGAGAGCGCCTCCCCTCCTCGACATCGTTGGCTGAACCGGCGCTGCGGCCTCGCCGTGACGCCCGCCGTCAACGCTGCCGCATCGCGACCCCTTGGTCGTAAAATCTGAGGATTGGTGTTCCTGACTGTACTTTGCCGAAGAAGGCGGGGCCGATTGGTCCGGCTGCTTAAGTGAAGCAAGCTCACCTCAAATGGCGAACCATCGCCGCCCCTCCCCAGATCGATCATGGCAGCCTACCGATCTTCGGAGGATTTCATGTCTGCCCTTACCGCTGCAGAGCCTGCAGCCGCAGCACACCATAATATGTCGCTCTATCGTGCGATCTGGCGCTGGCATTTTTTTGCTGGCCTTCTCGTCATTCCCTTCATGCTCAATCTGGCGATCACCGGTTCGCTCTATCTGTTCAAGGATCAGATTGCCGACACTTTCTATTCGCATCGCTACCTTGTTGCCGAGACCGGCACGATGCTACAGCCACAGCAAATCGCCGATGCGGCGCTCGCAGCCTTTCCCGGCACCCGCGCAACCTCCTATCACGAAGCGTCGGCACCGAACCGCTCGGCCTGGGTAACGGTATCCAAGGACGGCCAATCAACCATCGTCTACGTCAACCCTTATGACGGCAGCATTCTGGGAGCGGTCGGCTCGAAACAGGAATTCGGCTGGGTCGTTAAGCGTATCCACAGCCTCGAATATTTCGGGACATGGACCAATCGCCTCATCGAGATCGTCGCGGGCTTTGCCCTCATCCTCGTGGTGACCGGCATCTATCTTTGGTGGCCGCGACAGCAGAGCGGCGGCGTGCTCACGGTTCGCGGCAATCCGTCCCGGCGCGTCTTCTGGCGCGACCTGCATGCCGTGACGGGGGCCTTTGCCGGCATCCTGATCTTCTTCCTGGCCTTCAGTGGCATGCCGTGGTCCGGTTACTGGGGCGCCAACGTCAACGCCTGGCTGACTGCAAACAATCTCGGCACGCCGGCAGCCGTGTGGGACGAGGTGCCGAAATCGACGAAAGTCACACAGGATATTGTCAGCCGCGCCGGCTGGGTGGTTGAGAATGCGCCCGTTCCGCTCTCTGATATCGCCGCAGCGCAATCTGCAAGGCCGATCGGCCTGAACAAAGCGGTCCACATCATGCATGGCCTAGGCATGGTTGCAGGCTCCGATCTTGCGATCCCATCAGATCCGACCGGCGTCTATACCGCAAGTCACTATTTCGGCGACCTCGGCGAGGAGCGAACGGTCCACATCGATCAATATTCCGGCAAGCCGCTCGTCGACATTTCCTATGACCAGTATCCGGCGCTCGGCAAGGCGATCGAATGGGGCATCAACCTCCATCAGGGACAGGAATGGGGGCTTTTCAACCAGCTCCTGATGCTGGCCACTTGTCTCGCCATCATTCTTTGCTGCGTGACGGCTGCCACCATGTGGTGGAAGCGAAGGCCATCGGGCCGTCTCGGCGTGCCGCCGATGCCGCCGCAGAAGTCCGTCTATGTCGGCCTCTGGCTCATCGCCATTGTCTTCGGGGTGGCCTTCCCGCTGACGGGAGCCGCCATCGTCGCGATGCTGCTCCTCGACCAGTTCGTGGTTCGTTTCGTGCCGCCGCTCCGGCGTTTCTTTTCCTGACGAGATCGGGCGGAGCCCAAAGGCTTCGCCTGCCCACTTCTTTTCCGGATCAAGGATATCGATCATGCTGAAACAGATTTTTGCCCTTGCCGCTTTCGGGCTGGCATTCCTGTCTTCCTCCCTCGTCTTTGCCGAGGATGTCAAAATCGGCAACCTCACCATTTCCGCGCCCTATGCTCGCGCCATGGTGCCGGGAGCTCCCGTCGGTGGCGGTTATATGACCATCACGAATACGGGCGGCACCGACGACCGGCTGGTGGCTGCGAGTTCACCGCGCGCCGCGACAGTCCAGATTCACGAGATGAAGATGGACAACGACGTCATGATCATGCGCGAGCTTGCCGGCGGCCTGCCGATACCGGCCGGCCAGACCGTCGAACTCAAACCCGGCGGCTATCATCTCATGTTCATGAAGGTTGCCGAGCCCTTCCTTCAGGGCCAGACGGTGAAAGCAACGCTCAAATTCGAAAAAGCCGGCTCTGTCGACGTCGATTTCCCGGTCGGATCGATAGCGGCGAACAAGGAGACGTCCCATGTCAAATAGACGACGTTTCGTTGCAGCCACCGTCGCCCTTATGCTTGTCGCCGGTGGGGGCGCGATCGGCTACGCAACGTTCCTCGTGCTGCCCCGGGTGCAGGCCACGGGCGGGCCCGGCGCAGCCTTCACGCTCACGGACGATCGCGGCGAGCCCATCACCGAAAAGGCCCTGTCGGGCCATCCCTCGCTCGTCTATTTCGGCTACACGCATTGCCCCGACGTTTGCCCGACAACGCTTTACGACATGGCGGGCTGGTTCAAGACGCTCGGACCGCAGGCCGATGGATTGAAAGCTTATTTCTTTACCGTCGACCCGGAGCGCGACACGCCGGAGATCATGCACAGCTACACGGGCAATTTTACCGACCGCATCACCGGGATCACGGGTGATCCCACCGAAATGCAGAAGGCCATCAAGGGCTGGCGCATCTATGCCAAGAAGGTACCGAGCCCAGACGGTGGATATACCATGGATCATACCGCCTCCGTGCTGCTCGTCGATGCCGGCGGCAATCTCAGAGGCACCATCGCCTATCAGGAAAACAACGATGTCGCGCTGCAGAAGATCCGAAATCTGCTGCGGCAGGATTAATTCCGTGGCGCGTAAGCACCACTGGGAAATGGAAATTCCGTCCGGCTCTGCCCGTAACGGATATCGGCGATCGAGCGATCGCCATCATACGATCCGCAGACCTTCTTCGGATCATCAACAGGATGAGGAAACCAAATGCCCCCGATCAAGAAATTGCTCCTCGCTGCCGGCGTCATCAGCATCGCCTTTGCCGGCCAGGCCATGGCACACGCCCATCTGAAGTCGGCCGTTCCGGCAGCCGACGGCACAGTCAAGGCCGCACCATCCGAACTCGACCTGACTTTCTCGGAAGGCCTCAATCTGAAATTCAGCAGCGTCAAGGTCACCGGCCCCGACAAGGCGAGCGTAAAGACCGGAGAAGGCATGCTGATGAACAGCGGCACCACGCTGATGGTGCCCTTGACCGACAAATTGCCGGCCGGCAAGTACACGGTCGAATGGCATGCGCTCTCCACGGACGGCCACAAGACCAACGGGAGCTACAGTTTCACCATTGCGCCTTGACCGGTCCGAAGGCTGCCCGCAATTGCGCGGACACCATTCGCCCTTCCATTTCCGGCTCAAGCCGAGCCGGAAATGCAGCCCTGCAGGAAGATCGCCGCACATTCGGTTGCGCGAGTTCTTATTTCCTCGTCGTCAGGAGCCTCGCGCTGGCCCAGCATGACAGCCCGCTGCGGCTCCATGGTCATCATGCCCCTGAGGAAGCCGGCTGCGAGGGGGATATTGGCAATTCTAATCGCTCCCTTATCGTGCTGGCTGCGCAGCCATACCTCGAAAACCACGGTCGAGGCCCTGATCGCCCGTTCGTAGAAGGAGGCCGCGATTTCGGGAAAGCGATCAGCCTCCGCTACGGCCAGACGATTGATCGCGATGGTTTCCGGGTCCAGTGCCAGACGGCCGTAGGCAATCAGGATCTGTTCCAGCCCATGATGCAGATCCGTGTGCCTGAGCAAGCCCTGATCCACCTCGACGTTGAAGCGCGCGATGCGATCCGTAATCACGGCATTGAAGATCTCGCCCTTGCTTTCGAACAGCCGATAGACTGTTTTGGTCGATACTCCCGCATCCTGCGCGATGTCGTTGACGCATGCAGCGGCATAGCCCGCCTCCAGAAAACGCTTGCGCGCAGACGAAAGCACGATCGCCTTGGTGTCGTCATCACAGCGGACTTGCGGCCGTCCTCGTGGTCGTTTCGTGGCTTTTTGATTTAGGACCATAGATATTTTCCAAAATCCAGTTGACTTGGATTTTATAGCGCTTATTTTGGAAAACAGCAAGTTTCTAAAATGAACTTGGCCGCTACCCCTGCCCGGCAGCGACCGTTGTCAGGAGCAAGTACATGGCTAACAATCTGCATATCGTAACGTCCGAAGGCGCTTCCAGTGAGGCCCAGGGGACTGTTGAGGCGAAAGCCAAGGAAGGCATAACAGCCGAGCCTCGCCCGGAGGTACCGCAGGGCCAGGCGGGCGGCAATGCTGCAGCAAAGCGCAGCAAGACGCCGCGCCGGCTGATGTATGGCGTGGGCGCGATCGCCATTATCGCCGCCGTGGGCTATTACGGGCACGACTATTGGCAGAACGGCCGTTTCGAGGTGTCGACCGACGACGCCTATGTCCAGGCCGACAACAGCTCGATCGCCCCGAAGATCTCAGGCTATCTGGCGGAAGTGCTGGTCAAGGACCATGAGACAGTAAAGGCCGGCCAGCCGCTCGCCCGCATTGACGACCGTGACTTCCGGGCCGCACTCGACCAGGCAAGGGCCGATGTCGCCGCGGCTCTGGCGACCATAGAGGCCGAGCAGGCCTCGCTGGATATTCAGCAGTCGACGATCGCCGCAGCCCGGGCAACGCTGGATGTGGACAAGGCCAACGAAACCTTCGCAGAGCAGAACAACAAGCGCTACGCCAGCCTCGCCTCCAACGGTTATGCGGCCGTGCAGACCGCGCAGCAGGCCGCATCGCAGATCGCCGCGGCGCAGGCTTCCATCGTCAGGGATACCGCAACGCTGGAAGGTGCCGTCAAACAGGTTGCACTTCTGAAAGCCCAGATCGCACAGGCAACTGCCGCCCTGCAGAAAAGTCAGGCCGTCCAGCACCAGGCCGAGCTGAACCTTTCCTATACGACCATCACGGCTCCCGTCGACGGCACCGTCGGCAACCGTACGCTGCGCATCGGCCAATATGTCCAGGCGGGAACGCAGCTGATGTCGCTCGTGCCGACCGACCAGGCCTATGTCGTCGCCAATTACAAGGAGACGCAGCTGACGAACGTCCATGCCGGCCAACCTGTCGATATCGAAGTCGACATGTTCCCCGGCAAGGTCTTCCATGGTCATGTCGACAGCCTTGCGCCGGCAAGCGGACAGGAATTCGCCCTGCTGCCGCCGGACAATGCGACCGGCAACTTCACCAAGGTCGTTCAGCGAATTCCGGTCAGGATTGCGCTTGACCCGCAGACCATGAATAGCGGTGAACTTCGCCCGGGAATGTCCGTCGAGCCGAGTATCAACACCAAAGCAGACGCCGCACAGCGGAACTGACGGCGGGAGCCCCACAATGTCCACCATCACAATGGATGGCCGCGTGATGCCGGCCGCAGCGGCAGAGCCGCGCGCATCGACAAGAGAGTGGATCGCAGTGCTGGCCGGCATGATCGGCGCGTTCATGGCGATCCTGAACATCCAGATCACCAATGCGTCCCTCCTTGATATCGAGGGGGGCATCGGCACCGGAGTTGATAATGGCGCCTGGATCTCGACCTCCTATCTGATCGGCGAGATCGTCGTCATTCCGCTCACCGCCTATCTCAGCAGCGTCTTTTCGTTTCGCCGTTATATCCTGGTGAACTCGGTTCTGTTTCCGCTGTTATCTCTCTCCTGCGCCTTTGCCCACGATCTCGGAACGATGATCGTACTTCGCGGCCTGCAGGGATTTGCCGGCGGCGTGCTGATCCCGATGGCTTTCACCATGGTGCTGACAAAGCTTCCTAAGCCGCAGCAGCCCTTGGGGCTGGCGATCTTCGCGCTGTCCGTCACCTTCGCTCCGGCTATCGGCCCTACGATCGGCGGCTATCTGACCGAGAATTACGGCTGGCAGACGATTTTCTTCATCAATGCCGGCCCCAGCGCCATCATGGTCGTGGCACTTGCCCTGACGCTGGACAAACGGCCCATGCAGCTGAAGCTGCTACGCGAAGGCGACTGGGCCGGCATTGTGACGATGGCGATCGGCCTCTCCGCCCTGCAAACCGTGCTTGAAGAAGGCAACAAGGACGACTGGTTCTCCTCGCCCTTCATCGTCAGGCTCAGCATCGTCGCGGCCGTGTTCCTGACACTCTTCATTATCATCGAATTGAAGGTTTCGAAGCCGCTGGTGAAATTGCGGCTGCTGAAGCAAAGGAATTTCGGGCTGGGCGTGCTTGCCAATATTCTCGTCGGTGTCGCGCTGTTCGGGACGGTCTACATCCTGCCGCAATATCTCGGCCAGGTGCAGAAGTACAATGCCGAGCAGATCGGCAACGTCCTTGCCTGGACGGGCTTGCCGCAGCTGCTGTTGATCCCCCTTGTTCCGCTGATGATGAAGCGGGTGGATGTGCGCTGGCTTGCCTTCTTCGGCATTGCGGTCTTTGCGCTTAGCTGCTTCATGAACGTCACGCTTTCCGCCGATAATGCCGGAGACCAGTTCTTCATTCCGAACATCGTTCGCGCTATCGGCCAGGCCTTCGTCATCACGCCCGTCACCGCGATCACGACAGCAGGAATTGCTCCGGCGGACGCCGCCGCGGCCTCGGGCCTGACGAACATGCTGCGCAATCTCGGCGGCGCCGTGGGCACTGCCTCGCTTGGGACCATCCTGACCAAACGCGAGCAGTTCCACTCCAACATCATCGGCCAATCCGTAACCCTTGCCCGTGACGAGGTTCGCGAGCGGATCAACCAGATAACCGGCTACTTCCTGTCGCATGGAGTTTCGGACCATCAGGCAGCCCAGCAGAAGGCGATCATCGCCCTCGGCCAGATCATCAAGAGACAGGCGCTGATCATGGGCTTCAGCGACACCTTCGCCGTCATCGGCGTGGTGCTTGCCATCGCAGCGATCACCATGCTGTTCACCAAGCGTCCGCAAGCCGGCGGCGGCGCAGGTGCCCACTGAACCATGCGGGTTCATGCACGCGATACCGTATGGCCTGAAGCTGGTAAGAGCGATCTGCGTCTGTACCATGACAATCATACGATGCGCCTCAATGGCGTCCGGAAACCCCGGGCGCTATTGTTCAATCCCCGTCAGTTTGCCGAACAGAGACGCAAGCGGTCTTGCCGGGACGACAGGGAAACGGTGAACTGAAGAAGCAAATCGCGCGATGCTGGTTCTTCAGGCGCCGAAAGCGGCTACCTGTTCATGTCCTCGACGACCCAGCGGAAAAATAACAATATAACGGCTGCAAATAGTAATAGCTGCATCAATTTAGGCAAATCAAGCATATCATAGCTCTCTAATTTAACTGCTGCATCATGCAGGCGAGCCACAATATCTCAACATGTATTAATTATTCTCTATTTTACGCAGAATAATTATGATTAATACATCGTTAATCTATTTTATACATCGCACATCTATACAGATATGGAGAAAATTACACTCAATACGCATCACGCCATCAAGTTGAGGAAGTAAACTATACTCGCCCTCTCACTCTCGACTTGCGACTGATCTCACTTACGGTAGGCCGATGGATTGATGCCGTGGCGTTGCAGACGGGCATAGAGACTTCGGCGCGGCAGTTTGAGCGCCTGCGCAACCTCGGAAATATCCCCCTCATATCTCTCCAGCGTGGCCCGCAGAATGTTTGCCTCGAAGTGATCCATCTGATCGGAGAGGCCGAGCTCCACGGAAGGTTGGCTGCGAGCGGAGGCAAGGCCAAGCGCCACTTGGGTCGCATAATTGCGCAGCTCCCGGACATTGCCCAGCCAGTCGTCGGTTAGAAATCGCGCCTCCATCGCGGCATCGATGGGCGGACGCGGCACGCCGTGCAGGCGGGCGGCCTCGTCGAGGAAGGCGCTGAACAACAGTCCGATATCAGCCCGGCGCTCCCGCAGGGGCGGAATACGGATCCGCACGGTTTCCAACCGATAGAGCAGATCGGCGCGAACGCGGTTTTCAGCCACCGAGCCATGCGGAGCGTTCTTCGTCGCAGCGACAATGCGAAGATCGACAGGGGTCGACTCGCCGCTCACCGAAGGCAGCTCGCGTTCCTCGGCAACGCGCAGAAGCCGTCCCTGCAGCATAGGGGACATGCTATCGATCTCGTCGAGAAACAGCGTGCCGCGATCTGCCTCGGCAATACGTCCGCGCCGGGCGCGGTTTCCGAACAGGACCTCGTCGGCGATCGCGTCCGGCAGGGAGGCACAATCGACCGAGACGAAGCTGCGGGCGCGCCGCCTGCTCCAGCGGTGGATGAGCCGAGCCACGAGTTCCTTGCCGGTCCCCGTTTCGCCTTCGATCAGGACATCCACGTCGGCATTTGCAACCTGGCGGATCGTCTCGCGCAACCGTGCCATGACCGCCGTCTGGCCGAGAAGCGGCGCTGCGTCCTCCGCCTCTGCGGCTGCTTGTCGCAAACGCCGGTTTTCCAGCACCAGGCGGCGCGTTTCCAGCGCCCGGCGCACGGATGCGATCAGGTGATCGGTGGCAAAGGGCTTGGCAATGAAATCGTAGGCGCCCTGTTTCAGCGCGCCGACCGCCATGGCGATATCGCCGTGGCCGGTCATCAGGATAACGGGCAAATCCGGATCGCGCGCAAGCACGGCTTCCAGCAAATCGTGCCCATCGATGCGCGGCAGGCGGATATCGCTGACGATCACACCGGGCAATGCGGTTGCAAGACTTGCCAACGCAGATTGCCCATCACCATGCGTCTCCACGTCGAAGCCCGCTATGACGAAGGAATCGGTAAGCGCTGCATTGAAGGGACCATCGTCCTCGACCAGAAGAACTTTCTGCGACGCTTCCAGGGTCATGCCCGCCTCATCGTCATTATGAAAGCCGCGCCACCAAGCGGCGAAGGGCCGGTGGTCAACGATCCTCCGAGATCGTTCATGATGTCCTGCGCAATCCCTAACCCGAGACCAAGCCCATCGGGCTTGCCGGTAACGAACGGACGGAATATTTCCTTGGCCAAGGCCGGATCGATGCCGGGGCCATTATCGGCGACGGTCAGTTTCACCATATCCTTTCCGGCCGCGTCCACGAGCAGCGCAACATGCGGATCCTCGAGACCGGCAACTGCATCGATAGCGTTCTGCAGCAGATTGACGATAACCTGCTCCAGCCGCACCCGCTCGGCAAGCACATGCGGCAGCCCTTTCGCCGGCAGATCCAGCCGCACGCCGGCTTTGCGAAATCGATTCCCCACCAGCAGCAAGGCGCCCGCGATGATGGTATCGAGCGGTTCCGCTGCTGCTGCGCGCCGCCCCCTGCGCGAAAACCGTCGCATCTCCTGCGTAATCGTCCCGATACGCGCCGTCACCTCGACCGCGGCAGCGAGATTGGCGCCAACGCGATCGAGACGATTGGCCGCGAGATGGTGGCGCGCATTCTCGGCAAGGGTGCGGATGGTCGCGACAGGCTGGTTTATTTCATGCATCAACCCCGCCGTGATCGAACCGACAGAAGCAAGCCGGTTCGCCTGGGCAAGTTCCTCCCTAGCATCGCGATATCGGTCCTCGGCGCGCGCACGTTCAGCCATCTCCTCGTGCAGCTCGGCCGTGCGTGCGGCGACGGCCTCCTCAAGCGCTCGCCGATCAGCCGCTGCCCTGGCCGCCCGGGTCATCCGCCACCAGATCGCAGCAACAACGACGGCCAAACCGACGATGACGGGTAAAGCCAGCAGCCAGGCGCGCGCCTGTGCCTCCTGCAGCGCCGCGCGGGTGTCGAGAAGATGCAGGAGACGCAAATGTGTCCCGCCCACCGGCTGCTCGGCAGCGATCATGATCCGACCTCGTGGACCGCGTATGCGACCGGCATCCTCGGCGAGATAATTTCCCTGCCCAAGGGCGGCGTCGCGATATTGGCCGCTTGCGGCGATGCCAACCCGGACTTCGGACGATAGAGGTGCAAGCGTCGTCAGCACCTGTGACGGCTCGGATGCGGCAAGGATGATCTGATGTTCGTCAACGACAAACGTTTTTCCGGGATCGTTCGCCCAGATTCGCGATACCGCATCGAACTCGAATTTGACTACGACGACTCCGACCGGAGCGGCAGCATCGCCGACCCTGCGGGCCAGAAACAGACCTGGCCGGCCGCTGATCGCTCCAGCGCCGTAATATTCCGCCGTGCCGTCTTTCAGCGCCTCGGAAAAATAGGGGCGGAAGCTGAAGTTCTTGCCAACGAAACTATCTTCGGTCCCCGCATTCGATGCGGAAATGACAAGCCCCTTCTGATCGACGAGATAGATGATATAGGCGCCGGTTTCCCGCGCCAGGAAACCAAGCTTTTCATCAAGCCGCCGGGCAGCGTCCGTCGTGGGGCTAGCGAGCGCCTCGCCAAGATCACGATATTCGCCAAGCACGATTGGAAGAAGCCGAAACCGCGCGAGCTCACTGTCAAGCAGGCGAATGTGCTGGACCGCGAGCCCGTTCGCCTCCGCATCCAGCCGCCTCAGCGCATCCTGACGCGCAAGCAAAAGGGCCGAACACCAAATGGCCGCGGCAGCGGCCAAACTGGCCACCACCAACAGCACAATTCGCTTCAGACTTGATCCCCTCATATGTGCAGAATATTGCACAAACCCCGAAATAGTCATGCAAAATCTTGCGCATCATATCCCCGCAATCGGCAGTACGTCCGAGGAAAAGTGAATTATATCAATAGAATATCCTGACCTCTCCTAAAATCTCGCACCTCGCGTTTTCCCCACTTATCAATAGGATCACTGGGAGAGTGGACCTTCAATACGCAGAACAGTTGGCTACTGGGGTCGAGCTACGGTATTGCCGATGGCGCCTTAAATGGCCGACCGCCAGCCGCCCAAATGCATAGGGCTCTCCTGACAAACCTGTCGTTTGCTGCGCCATCGCCGCGTAACGACGATCCGAAGTGAGAACGGGAGGAGAGGAACAATGCTGAATACATTAGAAGATACCATCACGACGACGGCGGCGACCGAAGGAGCCGCGCGGCGTCAACGTCTGAAATCGATCATCGGCGGTTCCACCGGCAATCTGGTCGAATGGTTCGACTGGTATGTCTATGCTGCATTCGCGCTCTATTTCGCACCGCATTTCTTCCCCGCCGGCGACCAGACGGCGCAGCTGTTGAATTCGGCAGCTGTCTTTGCCGTCGGCTTCGTCATGCGGCCGATCGGCGCCTGGATCATGGGGCTCTATGCCGACCGCAAGGGCCGCAAAGCCGGCCTCGCCCTTTCGGTGACGCTGATGTGTGCGGGGTCGCTAATTATCGCGCTGACGCCGGGATATGAGACCATCGGCGTGCTGGCACCGGCACTTCTGGTTCTCGCCCGCCTAATGCAAGGCCTGTCGGTCGGCGGCGAATATGGCGCCTCCGCGACGTACCTCTCCGAGATGGCCGGTCGCCAGCGTCGCGGTTTCTTCTCGTCCTTTCAGTATGTCACGCTGATCTCAGGTCAGCTTCTTGCCATTGCACTGTTGATCCTGTTGCAGGCCGCGATGACGACGGAAGCGCTGAATGCCTGGGGATGGCGCATTCCCTTTTTCATGGGAGCAGCGCTTGCAGTCGTGGTCTTCTGGCTGCGCCGCGGCCTGGCAGAAACCGAAAGCTTCAAGAATGCACGCGCAAGCGATACACAGAAATCCGGCTTCTGGATGCTCATCACCCGGCACCCCAAGGAAACCGCGCTCGTCATGCTGCTCACGGCTGGCGGCACGCTCGCCTTCTACGCCTATTCGATCTACATGCAGAAATTCCTGGTCAACACCTCGGGGTTCAGCCGGGAAACGTCGAGCGAGATAAACGCAATCACGCTGTTCATTTTCATGCTGCTGCAGCCGATTGCAGGTGGCCTCTCCGACAAGATCGGCCGCAAGCCGCTGATGATCGGTTTCGGTCTCTGCGGTATGCTGTTTACCTATCCGATCTTCTCGGCGCTCGAAACCACGAGGGATCCATTCCTCGCCGGGCTGCTCGTCATGGGCGCACTGGTCATCGTCACCGGCTACACATCGATCAATGCCGTCGTGAAGGCGGAACTGTTTCCTGCTCATATCCGGGCTCTCGGCGTCGCATTGCCCTATGCGCTGGCCAACACACTCTTCGGCGGCACAGCCGAATTCGTGGCGTTGAAATTCAAGAGCAGCGGCTGGGAACAGGGTTTCTATTGGTACGTGACCGCGATGATCGGCATTTCGCTCATCGTCTATCTCTTCATGCGGGATACGGCCAAAGACAGCGCCATTCAGGAAGATTGAGGCGATCGCGCCAACCGTCGTCATGTCGGCCGGAGAAGGCCGGCCCGATGGTACGGGAAACCAAACCGCGCAAAGCATCCATCCGTACGTCCTGAATCGGATGGATGCAGCCGGGCCGGCCATTTATTGCGTCAATGCAGCAGCCCACGACCTTTCTTACGCCCATTCAGCAGATGGATGAAGGTGATCCCCTGCTCCAATAGCAGTTCCGCGGCTTTGAGATCATTCAGCCCGAGATCGGACGAACAGCCGCGCAGATTACATGCCAGGAACAGCGAATTGGTGACGGCAAGCGTATCGCCATCCTCCTCGGCCTCTTCGGCGGTGGCTTGCAGTACATCCGCGACGGCCGCCATAAGATCGGCGCGCTCCTGCAAGTTCATTTCGCCAAGACTTTTCGTGATCTCACTCATGACTTCTCCTTGGCGCGCCTGACCATTCACGACATCCGTCAGGATCGGCGCGGCTCGCAACTTGGAATGATTGAAATGCGGTTGGTAAGTGAAATATGGCAATGAAAGCCGGGGCCGGCAAGGCATGGCTTCCATGTTGGAAACGCATGGCATTGCGGTTGGTTCAAAATGCGTGAGATGGCGATCGCAGGATCTAGCCCGAGCTCCGTTTATGGCTCGTCGAACTTCAAAGTCGCGCTATCCGGTCGTGATCGGGATGCGATCTTTTAAGCCGGAGACGTAAGTCAACTCTTGCCAAACCGAGCGCCTGGGATCGATCGACCGATTCCAGGCGCAGGATGTCTTCGTTGCCGCCACTCAGCGCGGACGGCGGATTGCTCGCACTTTGCCGCTGCCGCCACCACCGGCATAGAAACGGTCCTTGCCATCGGACTCCAGCCCCGAAACGCCGGTACCCTCCGGCATTTCGAGCCGCTCCAAAACTTCGCCGGTCACCGGATCGACGCGGCGGACATCGCTTTCGTCGCCCTCCCAGGTGCCGTGCCATAGCTCGCCATCCACCCATGTCACGCCTGTGACGATACGGTTGGATTCGATGGTTCGGCGGATGGCGCCGGTCTCCGGGTCTATCTCGTAGATCCTGCGGCCGCGATGCTGCCCCACCCACAGACTGCCGTCGCTCCAGGCAAGACCTGAATCACCGCCATTGCCCGGTGCGGGAATGGTGGAGAGTATATTGCCCGTTCCAGGATCGACCTTATGAATCTTGTCCTCGGCGATCTGATAGAGATGGTGACCGTCGAAAGCGGTGCCAGCGTGCGAGGCGACGTCGATCGTGCGCACCTGCTCCCCGCTTTCCGGGTTCAGGGCATGCAGCTTTTCGCCAGAGGCGAACCAGACGTGCTGCCCGTCGAAAGTGACGCCGTTTACACGCGGCGCATTGTCGAAGGGGCCGTATTCGCGAATGATTTCCGCTCGGGATTTTTTCATGGATGCATCCTCCAGTCGGGATTGGTTGAGTGTCGATGATGCAAAAGCTTAGTCGCTCGGCAGTGGTCCCGGGAGTAACAATGTTGACGGGAAGTCAAGAACCGGCGGCATCATCCAGCGGCGAGCCCGGCCGTTGCCGACGCCCTGCACCATCCCATCCGCGGCAAGTGCGTCGAGCGCGCGCTGCACCGTGCGCGGACTTATCGCGAGCGCGATAGATAGCGCCGAACTCGACCAGGATTCTCCATCCGACAGCAGGGCAAGCAGCGAGGCATTCTCGACTTCCACAGGCGGCACCAGCACCACGACATCTCGCTTTCCTCGCGGCGTCAGCGCAAAACCGTGCTGTGTCGCATTGATATCGGCAAGCAGCTCTAGGGCGGCGCGAAGCCTGCCAATCTCAACCCTCAGTCTGGCCCGATGGGATTCATCGGCGTGACGGGCGCGAAATGCCCGGGAAAGCAGCAGCTCCCGCGGCGCATCGTCGGGTGCCGCCTCGGCCAGCGCGCGTGCCAGGGCAAAGAGCACCGGCCGGCTCGCAAGCGAGATGATGTCTCCACCGCTGCGCACGACATTGCGGCAGGCATCGACAACCAAGGTATCGGACGCCAGAAGCGTCTCGACTTCGTCAAGCGACAACAGCTTTTCCCGCCCCTGCGCAAACAGGCGTGCCGCCGGCTCATCGAGCGCGCGCGCCGCATCGCGGACCTCGACCATAAGCGCGGGGATTCCCGCTTTGCCGGCCGCTTCCTCGGCGCGCGCCAGAGCGGCGCGTGCCGGCTGAATACGCAGGCGGCGGATGGCGATGCCGGCAGCCGCCAGTTCATGGCTTGCCTTTGCAGCGGGCGGCAGCGGCGACGCATCGAGTTTTGCCAGCAGCCGTTCGGCCTCGTCCAGATGACCGACCAGCAGCAGACGCCGTATCTGCAGATTGCGGGCATGGGCGGCGTTGATTTGATCGCCATGTTTTTCGAGAACGGCCCGTGCCGTCTCCAGCGCTTTCTCGGGCCAGCCGAGGTCGCGCGAGACAAGGGCGATCTCGGCTTCGGCCACGATGCAGCGAGCACGGGCAACCGCCTCGCGCGGGCCGAAAGCGCGCGCGGCATTCTTCAGCAACACCTTCGCGCGGGCAAGGTCGCCCAGCTGCGCCATTGCGATGCCGCGCAGTGCCAGCGCCGGGGCGTCGTCGCGCAGCGCGACGCGCTTCAGCGCGCCCAGCACGTCGCCTGATGCAAGCGCCTGGGCAGCCGCGACGATCAACGAATCCATCGAAATCCCGTCACACTTGTAACTCCCACCCCTTACGCCCCTAGCGGTAAGTTATCGCATATCGGCTGGCAAGATGCAGCGCCGACAAGGACAGACCTGACACAAAGAGGAGATGAACCATGACGACGCATAGGACCGGAACGCGCAAGGAATGGCTTTCGGCACGGCTTTCCCTGCTGGAGCAAGAAAAAGAGCTGACGCGGCGTAGCGACGAGATCGCCGCCCGTCGTCAGGAATTGCCATGGGTGAAGGTGGAAAAGGACTATCGGCTCGAGACCGACCAGGGTGTCGTTCCGCTCTCGGGCCTCTTCAAGGGGCGCTCGCAGCTTCTCGTTTATCACTTCATGTTCGGACCGGACTACACGGCCGGCTGCCCATCCTGCTCATCGATCGCAGACGGCTTCAACGGCATCGCCGTACATCTTGAAAATCACGATGTCGCCTTCTCGGCCATCTCCCGTGCCCCGTTCGCGAAGCTGCAGGAGTTCAAGCGGCGCATGGGCTGGGCTTTCGATTGGGCTTCTTCCGCCAACAGCGATTTCAACCATGATTTCAATGTCTGGTTCACGCCGGAGGAACAGCGCGACGGCGGCATCGAATATAATTATCGCCGCGAGCCTCCAATACCTGACGCTCAGGTGGGCAAGACGATGCAGCAATGGGAGCTGCGCGGCAGCGAAGGCCCAGTCGAACTGATGGCGTCAATGACGGGGACGGATGTCCCGACCTACACGCGCGACCGGCCTGGCGTCAGCGCCTTCGCCATGCAGGACGGCGACATCTATCATACCTACTCCTCCTATGCCCGCGGGCTTGACGGGCTCTGGGGCATGTATCAGTGGCTGGACCGCGCCCCGCTCGGACGCAACGAGACCGGCGTATGGTGGAAGCACCACGATCGGTACGGAGCAAACTGATGTCCGTCTCGTCCGAAATCGGTGAGAGGGGCGGCCGCACCGCCCCTACCCTGCCCGTCATCGCCGGCCGGCTGCTGGCGTTGGCCGCCGCGCCGAGCTTCGCCCTGATGACCGTGTTATCCGCTTATGGTTCAACCGGCGACATGATCTGTTCCACACAGGGCAGCTCGATGCTCGGCGGGATGGTGCCGATGTATCTGCTCATGACCTTCTTCCATTGCGGTCCCTGGCTGAAGCTGCTTGCGAGAGATGGAAATGGTGCGCGGATGTCGGGCTAGAGTCTCGACCGAACTATGCGAGATTCTTGAGATAGAGCGAAAGCAGCTGGGTCTGGGATGAAATGCCGAGCTTGCGATAGACGTTGCGGCGGTGAACCTTCACCGTCCCCGTCGAGATATTGAGCTTCAGGCCGATCGATTCCGACGAATGCCCCTGTAAAACGAGCTCGACGATGGCAGTCTCCCGGCTCGTCAGATTGAGATCCCGCCAGACGGCTTCCGCTGGCGGGAGGGTCTCGTTCTCACCCTTCCTGCGCCGGCCCCTGCTGCCGGCCGCCAATTGCGCATCGAAGCGCGAGGCGAGGCCGGACCAATAGTATCTCACCATGTTTGCGACCAGCGGCTCGACCTTCTTCAGCATCGCAAACTCCGCAGGCGGAAAAACCCCGGTCCTCTCGCGTCGCATCAATGAGAGGACGATCGTAATGTCGTCGTCGGCATTGACAAAGAAGCCGATTTCCTCGGCCAAGCCGGTCTGAACGTAATAGGTTCGGTAGTACTCGCTGGAAAAGAAGCGATCCGGTGCCAGCTCCCGCATCCTGAGCACGCCTTCGCGGCGGCTGCGCGCCGTGTGGCAGAAGGGATCCAGCAGATAGGGACCGGCCTGGTAGAGCGTGACGAAGACGACATGCTCTTGCGGATCGAAAGTGCTGTAGAGATCGATCGGCCGCTCCTTGCCGCGATAGGCGAAGACGACGACGTAATCGAACCGCACCAGCGCCGCCATCATCTGACGGAACGTCTCTCCGAATTCGGCATCCGTCATCGACGATCGGCCGATCGTGGCGTTGAAGGCGGCAAACAGCCCTTCAAGGTCGGTGCTCATGCGACGGATCCCCCTCTGCCGCCCTGCGCATTTGAGCGCAATCCCTATATACACCTCCCACGAAGCATTTGGCACGAAAATACCTCTTTCGGGGTATATACCTCGTGAGAAGCTCGGGCTTACTCTTTCCTTAACGACGGTGGCAATAAGGCAGATCAAGACTGCCGACCAACCGCAGGGAACAGACGTGGCATCCGCTTCAACGAACGATATCGAATTCCGTTCGGTCACAAAGAGCTACGGCGCCGTGACCGCCGTAACGGACATCAATCTCAATGTGCCCAAAGGCGCATTCCTGGCGCTTCTCGGCCCTTCCGGCTGCGGCAAGACGACGTGCCTGCGCATGATCGGCGGCTTCGAACAGCCGAGCGAAGGCACGGTGCTGATCGACGGACGCGAGATGAACGGCGTGCCCGCCTACCGGCGCCCGGTCAACATGGTGTTCCAGCACTACGCGCTGTTTCCGCATTTCAACGTCGCCCAGAATGTCGCCTATGGGCTGAAGCAGATGCGCCCGAAGATCGGCGGTGCCGAAATCGACCGGCGCGTCGCCGAAGCGCTCGAGATGGTTCGCCTCGGCGGTTTCGCCAAGCGGCGCATCCATGAAATGTCCGGCGGCCAGCAGCAGCGCGTGGCGCTCGCGCGCGCCATCGTCAACCGTCCCTCCGTGCTCCTGCTCGACGAGCCGCTGGCGGCCCTCGACAAGAAACTGCGCTCGGCCATGCAGATCGAGCTTCAGACGCTGCAGCGCGAGCTCGGCATTACCTTCGTTCTTGTCACTCACGACCAGGAAGAAGCGCTGTCGATGGCCGATATCGTCTGCGTCATGAGCGCAGGGCGCATTCGCCAGCTTGGCACCCCGCAGGAAGTCTATGATCGCCCGGCCGATCTCTTCGTCGCCGATTTCGTCGGCAAGACCAATCGCATCGAGGCGACGATGGAAGCCGATGGCGAAACGCTTCGCCTCGCGGATGGTTCGGCGCTTTCGTCCGGCAAGCGACTGGCACCGGGCGCGGCAATTGCGGCTCTGCGCCCGGAGGCAATCCATCTCAGCCGCGACATGGCTACATCCGGCACGTCCTTTAAGGGCACGGTGACGCATCGCATCTTCCTGGGCTCGTCAGCCGAATACGCAGTCACCGTCCCCGGTCTCGGCGATTTCCTGATCACGTCGGATCGCCGCAGCATGAACGACAGCGATCTCGTGGGTCCGGGCGAAGAGGTCTTCCTCGGCTTCGACCCCACGGCCCTCCATGTCTTTCCAGCATCGAATGCATAAGCCAAAACAAGGGAACAGCATCATGAGCAAGGATTACAAAGACAACCTTCCGATTTCAGCCGAAGGCTTCATGGACGAATTCATGCGCCTGAAGCGCGGCTCTATCAGCCGTCGTCACTTTCTGAATATCACCGGCCTCAGCCTTGCAACGGCGGTCCTGTCGCGCGTCCCTGGCGCGCTGTCGACACCCGCCTATGCCGCCGGCGAACTCGGCACGCAGATGTCGATCGCGACCTGGCCGAACTATCACGATCCTGCGACCTTCGAGAATTTCAAGGCCGCAACCGGCGTCGCCGTCGAGGTCAACGTATTCGGCTCGAACGAGGAAATGCTCGCAAAGCTGCAGGCAGGCGCCTCCGGCTGGTCTCTTTACGTACCGACGAACTACACGATTTCGACCTATCACAAACTCGGCCTCATCGAGGAACTCGATCTGTCAAAGATCCCTAACTTCAGCCAGGCAACGGAAAGCCCGCGCTTTACCAAGGAAGGACAGATCGACGGCAAGACCTATGCCGTGCCGAAGAACTGGGGCACGACAGGCTTCTCGGTCAACACCAAGAAGATAAAGACCAAGCTTTCGAGCTGGAAGGACTTCTTCGAGATCGCCCAGACCGAGGCCGACGGCCGCGCTATGGTCCACGACTATCAGCTGACCACCATCGGCAGCGCGCTCGTTTCCCTCGGCTACGATTTCAACTCGATCAAGCCGGAAGAGCTTGCCAAGGCCGAGGAGCTGCTGATCAAGGTCAAGCCGCATCTCTTTGCCATCAACTCCGACTATCAGCCGTCGATGCGTTCGACCGATGCGTGGCTGACCATGTGCTGGACCAATGACGGCGCGCAGCTTAACCGCGACATGCCCGAGCTTGAATATGTGCTCGGCAAGGATGGCGGCGAGATCTGGACCGACTATTACGCGATCCCGAAAGATGCGCCCAACAAGGCGGCAGGCTATGCCCTGCTCAACTATCTGATGGACCCGAAGAATGCGGTGAAGGAGCACATCGCCAATGGCGCGCCGACCACCGACAGCCGTGTGATCGAGCTCCTGCCGAAGGAAATCACCTCGAACAAGATCGTCTATCCGGATGAAGCCTCGCTGACGCCGCTTGAATTCGGTGCCGCCGTGACGCTCACCGATCCGAGCCGTGCCGAACTGATGGCACGCTTCAAGTCGGCCTGATCGTTTTTCTTCGACCCGATCCCTGCGCCATGACGGCGGTAAGGGATCGGCTTCCTTCCCAGCACCGGCGGACAAAGAACCTCTCGATGCCCCTTAACCCAGCCACCAAACGGCGCCTCGTCACCGCTGCCCTCGTCGGGCCGGCAAGCATCTGGCTGTTCGTCTTCCTGGTGCTGCCCTTCATCGCCATCATCGTCTTTGCCTTTGGTGAGCGTGCACCTGAAGGTGGCTATCAGGCAGCTTTCACCTTCGCGCAATTCGCCAGTCTTGGCTCGCGGTCTGCTGCTTTCATCAATACGTTGATCCTTGCGCCGATTGGTGCGGCTGCCTGCCTGCTCGTTGCCTATCCGGTCGCCTATTATCTGGCCGTCAAGGCGAGCCCGCAACGCCGCCTGCTGCTCGTTTCACTGGTCGTCGTTCCCTTTTGGACGAGCTTGCTCGTGCGCACATACGCCTGGATGTATCTGCTCGGCGCACGCGGCATACCGCATCTGCTGGAATTCCTGGGCATAGAGAATGTCCGGCTCATCAACACACCCGGAGCCGTGCTGCTCGGCATCGTCTATGGCTATCTGCCGCTGATGATCATGCCGATCTATGTCAGCCTGGAAAAGCTCGACCGCCGATTGCTCGAGGCATCCGCCGATCTCGGCGCCAAGCCTATATCGACCTTCTTCGGCATCACGCTGCCGCTATCCTTGCCTGGCGTCATGACGGGCGTCGCCCTGGTGACGATCCTGTTGCTCGGCGAATATCTGATCCCGCAGCTGCTTGGCGGCGGCAAGGTGTTCTTCATCGGCAATGCGCTTGTCGACCTCTTCCTGCAATCGCGCAACTGGCCGTTCGGATCGGCGATCGCCGTGACGCTCGTCGCCGTCGTCGTCATCGTACTACTTGTCGCGATGCGCATTGCCTGGCGCGTTGCCGGCACCCGTCAGGTGGATCTCGTCTGATGCGCGCGCTCGTTACTTTCGTCTATCTGTTCCTCTATACGCCGATCGCGCTCGTCGTCCTGTTCTCTTTCAATGCCGGCCGCAATGCCAGCGAATTCACCGGCTTTTCGACGCAATGGTACGGACGGGCGCTGTCCAATACCTTCCTGATGGAAGCGCTGCGCAATAGCCTCATCATCGCCTTCACCAGCGCAGCACTTGCGGCGGTCTTCGGCACGATGGCAGCAATCGGCCTAGAGCGGCTCGGTCCTCGCGCCCGCGCCGTCTTCGACGGGCTCTTTGCCGCCGCGATCGTCGTGCCTGGTGTCGTCATCGGCATTGCGACGCTGGTGGCACTCGTCGAGGTCTTCGGTATCATCAACCCATTGATCGCGGCCATCTGGCCTGGCGATCAGCCGCCGAGATTCGCGCTCGGCTATGGCTCGATTATCGCGGCACACGGCCTCTTCACCATGGCGCTGGTGACGATGATCGTGAAGGCGCGCATTGCAAGCCTTGGCCGTGACATCGTTGAAGCCTCCAGCGACCTCTACGCCACGCCGCTGACCACGTTCCGGCAGATCGTGCTGCCGCAGATCATGCCGTCGATCCTCGCCGGCTTCCTCCTCGCCTTCACCTTCTCCTTCGACGATTTCATCATCGCCTTCTTCGTCGCAGGATCGAACACGACGCTGCCGATCTATGTCTTCGCCTCGATCCGCCGCGGCGTCACGCCGGAGATCAACGCGATCGCGACCATGGTGCTGATCGCATCGCTCTTCCTCATTCTCATCGCGCGTTTCCTGATGCGCGAAAAGACAACGACAAACTGACCAGGGAAACATCATGATACTCAAGGATCGGGTCGCAATCGTCACCGGAGCCGGCTCCGGCATCGGCCGCGCCGGCGCGCTGATCATGGCGCGCGAAGGCGCCCATGTGATCGTCGCCGATATCGACTTGGCAAATGGCGAGGAGACCGTGCGCCAGATTACCGGGGCGGGTGGCAGCGCCGAAAGCCTGGTCGTCGACGTCATGGACGATCAGGCGCTTGAGGCCGGCGTCGCAAAGATCGCCGCGAGGCATGGCCGCATCGACATCCTGCACAATCACGCAGGCGCTCAGGTTGCAGGCAATCTGGAAGAGGTCGCTGTTTCCGGTTTCGACGCGTCCTGGAACCTGAATGTGCGGGCGCACTTCATGGCTTCACGCTTTGTCATGCCGGTCATGAAGAAGGCCGGAAAGGGTGTCATTCTCAACACCTCGTCATCATCAGGCGTACTTTATGACCGCGAGATGATCGCCTACACCACCTCCAAGCATGCGGTCATCGCCATGACCCGGCAGATGGCTGGCGACTATGCCCGCTTCGGCATCCGCGTCAACGCGCTCTGCCCCGGCTGGGTCGACACGCCGTTCAACGCGCCATTCATCACGCAGATGGGTGGACGCAGCGCCATTGAAGATTACATCGCCGAGAAAGTGCCGCTTGGACGATGGGCCGATGTGTCGGAAATCGCCGAACCGATTCTGTTCCTCGTTTCCGACCGCTCCTCCTACATGACAGGACAAATCCTCGTCGTCGATGGCGGCGAAACGGTCGTCTAGGCTTACGGACGAAAACGTCGCACCGATGCGTGGAAACAGTGCACCGTCATTCCTCCCAAAGCCAGTCCGGCAACCCCGCTGCAACGCGCCCGACGACAGCCGCCTCAACACAATCGGCAAGGCTGCCAAAGCGCACGGCGCGTCCGCTGAGCCCCGGCCCGTAATGCGCATACTTGCCCGAATTGGTCATGACCGCACGCGTGCCGGGCGGAAAGACCGGCTCGGAGATCGAGCACCAGCAAAGGTCGGGCAAAACCTGCACGCCGCTGCCGCGCAACCGCGCCAGTGTCCCGTCCACCTCCGCAGCCGCGATGACATCGCGTCCTGCCGTGACGATGACCATTACCTCAGGCAAGCGGCGTCGGCCGGCAAAGGCATCGGCGAGCATATGACATTCGGCAAGCGAGGCATGCGGGCTGCCGATGGCGACAAGCTCGACGGCTTCCGGCCCCTCGTTCAGTATTTTCCAGGCGGCTGCCATGTCGGCGCGTGTGATAGTCAGGCGATCGGCATTCGGATCGTGAGCATCGACAGCCTCCGGCGTCACGCCATCGACATGCAGCATGGGAGCAGCAGACGTCGTGCCAAAGGCAGCGCAGAGCGCCTTCAGGTCGTCGCGTGACGGATGTCCGGCGGCAAGACCACGCAGCAACGGAATGCGATCGGGAGACGCCTTTCCGGCGAGATAGCCGATGATCGGCCAGAAAGCATCGTCGCGACCTTCTGGAAGTTCAACGTCGAGGATACGCGTCGCCTTGCGATTTTCATCCAGATATACGCCCGAAAGCGGCGCGCGACCTGTCAACGCAATACAAAGATCGAGGAAATCGGGATGCTTGGCGGTGCGCGCACCAAGCACGCTGTTGGCGAAGATGACGGCATTGGACTCCGCCCAGCCAATGGCCTCGCCGGCGCCCGGTGCGCCGTCGAGCAGATAGGGAGAGCAGGTGAAAGTCGGGCGGCAACCCATGCGCACATAGGCATCCGCCAGCCGCGCGGCGGGATCGCCAAAACCCTCCGGCACGCCCTGCGATCTCCAATTGGCGCGATCGACCGAAATGGCGTTCATGGTGGTAGGTATCCGCACACGCCCGCCGAGCTCAGCCATTTTTTCGGCGAAGGTCAGGTTGGCCGGGCTTGCATAGATACATCCATCGATATGGCCCTGCGTCACGTCGATAAGGGAAGTGGCACCCTGCTGAGCCGCCATGGCGGTCAATATGCGCATGGCCTGAGCAGCCGCAACGCCTTCGCCGCCCTCCAGCATGGACCGGTCGGCCTGCGTCAAGGAAAGCCCGGAGATAGCAGGTGGCAAAAGGGGCATGGTCTCGCCATCTGCGACGACGGCAGCGGTTTCGACCTTGACCGTTTTTGCCTGCGCCAGGCGCACAAAGACATCCGGATGGAGCCGCACGACAGGCAGCTGCCGGCCGAACATTTCGGCGGCGACAAGTGCGCCGAGCGTCAGCACATCCTCGGCTTCGCAAAAGATCAGGGCAGCCGGCGCGCGGCCCGTCAGCGCGAGATCGAGCAGCACGCCGGAGCCGCTGCAGGAGCCACGGCTCGAAGGCATCATCAGAATTGCGCCGGTGAGACATTCGCCATGCAGCGGATGATGGATATCGATGACCTTTCCGGTGGCCGGATCGACCCCACCCCAGAAGCTGAGGGCCTCTTGCGTGGCGATGACGCGGCCCTCCGCCGTGCCACCCATGATGCTGCGAGCCGATGCCGTGTCGTTCATTTCATCGTGGGTCCATATGCGAGAGGATTGTAAGCACCGATGTGGCAATGCACATCGGCATGTCTGTTTGCATTAGAAGCGTTGCGGCGAGAATGGCGTCAGATCGATCGCCGGCGCCTGCCGTGTCAAAAGGTCGGCGACAATACGCGCCGTGCCGGCCGATTGGGTCAAACCGAGATGACCATGGCCGAAGGCATAGATTACGTCCGGCGTCGCCTTGGCGCTGCCGATCGCAGGCAGGCTGTCGGGCAGCGATGGGCGGAAGCCCATCCATTGCACGCCACCTTCCGGCTTGAGATCGGTCAGGAAAGTGCGCGCCTTCTGCAGCATGGCTTCGGAACGGCGAAAATTCGGCGGCAAGGCCAATCCGCCCAGCTCCACCGCACCGCCGACACGAATGCCGGTCGAAAGTTTGCTGACGACGAAGCCATGGCCGCCGAAGGTGATCTGCGTGCGCAGGTCGAAGGCATCGGCCGGAAGCGTCGTGTTGTAACCGCGCTCGGTTTCGAGCGGCATGTGCTCGCCCAGCGTTTTGGCGATCCGATGCGAGAAGGCGCCGGCGGCCAGGACGACCTTGCCGGCCTGGCGCAGCTTTCCATCCGCAGCCACCACCTCGACCCCAACCGGAAGCGCCCGAAGCGACGAAATCTCCGATGTCTCGATGACGCCGCCGCGGCTGCGGAAATGCTTAGCCAGCGCCAGCGTATAAAGCTTGGGATCGGCGATGGAATACCAGCCCGGCGTGAAGGTGCCGAGGATGAAGCGTGACGCCAACCCGGGCTGGATCGCTGCCATCTCGTCGGCTTTCAGATGCTGGAATTCGATGCCGTGACTGCGGCGAACCTCCCAGCCTTGCAGCGAAGCGCGAAATTCCGCCTCGCTTTCATAGACCTGGAGATTACCCTCCTTGCGCAGCATGGAGAGCGTCTCCGTCGCGGCGAGAAAGGGCTCAAGTTCGGCCTTGGAAAGATCCATCAGGCTTGTCTGCGCCGCCGTGGAGTGGGCCACGCGTGAGGGCTGGCAGGCACGCCAGAACCGAAACATCCAGGGCGCGATCCTGAGTGCATAGGCAGGCGGCACCGAGAGCGGCCCCAGCGGATCGAGGAGCCATTTCGGCGCCTTTTTCAAGATGCCGGGGGACGCCAGCGGCAGGATATCCGTGAAGGCGAAGGCACCGGCATTGCCGGCCGAAGCGCCGGCGGCCGGCCCCTCGCGATCGACGACAACGACTCTCAAACCGCGCGACTGAGCCGCAATCGCGGCGGATAGGCCTATGACGCCGGCTCCGATGACGATAACGTCCGGTTTTGCCATCAACGCACGCTCGCGAGAGATTTCTGCATTTCTGGATGCTCCGGTTTGCCGAAAATCTGATTAGGCCAGCCGATCCCGGTCATCCCGCCCTGACGGATATAGGTGGCGCAATCCGGAGCATCGCGGACGGGCGCTGTCATGCAAATCATGGTCATCCCTTCTCCTCACATGCCCCAACGGCACGACGGCTCATGTCGATTTTTTGTATTCTTTTTGTATTTATAATTTTCAAGTCTATGATGCAAGCGAGCATAATATGGGAGAACCGAAATTGACTGACGTGATCACCCTGACGCCTGATGCGCTGCGAGGCCGTGTCGAAGCGATCCTTTCAAATGCCGGCATCAATGCGCAGCAGGCCGGTGCAATCGCGCGGGTGATCGTCGCCGGCGAACGCGACGCCTGCAAGTCGCACGGCGTCTACCGCATCGAAGGCGTGTTGCGTGCGGTCAAGGCCGGCAAGGCGCGGCCGGATGCGGTGCCGGTTCTCGAACAAAATGATGGCTCCGCCATCGTTCGCGTCGATGCCAAGAGCGGCTTTTCCAATGCAGCCTTCGAGCTCGGCATGCCTGTGCTTGCCGAACGGGCCCGCCGCTTCGGCATTGCCGCACTCGCCATCAACGACTGCACGCATTTCGCAGCGCTCTGGCCGGAGGTGGAAGCCCTGACGGATCGAGGCCTTGCCGCCTTTGCCATGTGTCCGAGCTATTCCACGGTGGCACCCGCCGGAGGTACAGCGCCGCTCCTTGGAACCAATCCCTTCGCCTTCGGCTGGCCGCGCCTCGATAATCCGCCTTACGTCTTCGACTTCGCGACGTCGGTTGCCGCCCGCGGCGAGATCGAGCTGCATCGGCGCGCCGGCAAACCCCTCCCCGAGGGCTGGGCGATCGATGCCGAGGGCCAACCGACCACGGATCCGGAAGCGGCACTGGCCGGCGCAATGCTGCCGTTCGGGGGGCATAAGGGGTCGGCGATCGGCACGATGATCGAGCTTCTGGCCGGCATCATGATCGGCGACTTCACCAGCCGCGAGGCGCTCGATTATCTCGGCTCCACGGCCTTCGCACCGCGGCACGGCGAACTCATCGTCGCCTTCTCGCCGGAGGCCTTCGCTGCTGGTCGACCTGGAAATCCGCTCGCCCGTGCGGAAGTGCTGTTCGAAGCGATTGTCGGCCAAGGCGCGCGCCTGCCGTCGCAACGCCGCTTTGCCGCCCGCGCTCGCGCGGAAAAGGACGGTATCCCGCTGACAGCAGAGGAAATCCGGCAACTCGATCGCCTTGAGAAACTCGGCCTAGACGCCGTAGCTTGAGCAATATCGAAATGTAAGTGAAAGCCAACGTAAGGTAACAAAAAGAGGCCCATTCGGGCCTCTCATGTTTGGGTTTAAGCTTGCGACCGCCTCAGGCCTTGTACTTTTCCACGGCACCCGGAAGCTTGCTCCATTCCGCATACCAGCTGTTGAACAGCTTGAACTGCGCTTCGACATAGCCGCGCTGGCTATCGTTCAAGACGTCGCTTTCGTTGAAATGCAGCTCATATTCCTTGTCTCCCTTCAGCACCATCATATGCTTGAAGAAGAGAACCAGATCCGGACCTTCATCGAAAGAAGACAGAACGGCAAGCGCCTGCTCCAGCTCGAGCGCGCGCTGGCGCGCATCGACGTCGCCCTTGGCGGCCGCCTGGGCAAGGTTGCAGAGATGAACGACTTCCCTCGGCAACACGTTGCCGATGCCGGTAATGGCGCCGGTTGCACCGCAATTGACGAAGCCGTGGAAGACCGCCGTGTCAACACCGATCATCAGCGATACGTCATCGTCGCGGCTGGTGATGTTTTCGGCGGCATAGCGCATATCGGCCGGGCCGCCGAACTCCTTGAAGCCGACGAGATTGGCATGTTCAGCGCGTAGCGCGAAGAAGAGATCGGCGCGCGTTGCAAAACCATAGTAGGGGCTGTTGTAGATGACGGCCGGAAGATCGGGGGCGGCCGACAGGATCGCTTTGAAATGCGCCTTCTGGGCGGCGATCACTGAGCCGCGCGACAGCACGCGGGGGATGACCATCAGCCCCTTGGCACCGACCTTCTGGGCATGGGTAGCGTGGGCTACGGCCGATGCCGTATTGACGGCGCCGGTGCCGACGATGACGGGTACGCCCGCTTTGGTCAGCCGATAGACGCCCTCCATGCGTTGCGCATCGGTCAGAAGCGGCCAATCGCCCATCGAGCCGCAATAGACCACAGCCGACATGCCCTCGGCGATCAACTGCTTGCCCTTGCGCACCAACGCATCGAAATCGGGACTGCGATCGGCTTTGCACGGAGTCATCAAGGCCGGGATCACCCCGGAGAAAATGCTGGACTTCATCTTTCTATCCTCTTGGGCCGGGGGTGGATCGGCTATCAGCCCAGCTGCATCCGCCACCGCGCCTCACCGTTTTCGCAGCATTGATATACCTTTGTATTTATTTTGTCGACAAGAAATATGCAAATCAAAGGCTGACGTCGAGACGGTCCCCGCGCATCAGCAATTTCTGGATTTGGGCGACGATCTGCTCAGCATGTTCGCGCGCAAGGCGCTCGGCAAGTTCCGTATCCCGCGCCTCGACAGCGGCAATGATTTCATCGTGCTCCTCGACGAAACGACGCGGCAGACGATCGTCGTAGGATTGGTAATAGAGGCGCAGGAGGCGCCGTCCCTCATCTAGCAATCGCGAGAAGAGGCTGGTGAAATAGGGGTTGCGGCCAGCCTCGGCGATCGCGAGATGAAGCGCGGCATTGGTGGAGATCATGGCGAGCGCATCCTGCGCTTCGACGGCATCGGCGAACTCAGCCTGAAGCGCGCGCACACCTTGAAGATCTTCCGGACGATGATATTTGGCGGCAAGCTGCGTTGTCACCCGATACATCAGCACCAGCGCATCGAAATAGCTATGCATGTTGAGAAAATCGATCTGCGAGACCATGGTCGAGCGGTTGGGCAGCGTATCGATCAACCCCTCGCCTGCCAGCCGCACGAGCGCCTCGCGGATCGGCGTGCGCGACATGCCGAAGCGTTCGGAAAGCTGCACCTCGTCGATGGGGCTGCCAGGCGGCAATTCGAGATCCAGAATTTCGTCCCTCAGGATATCATAGACCACCTTCACGCCGGAGCCGCGCTTGCGCTCGTTTCGGAGGCTTGTTTCATTATCCATGGCTAACTGACCTCTTCTTTCAGCGTGAGAAATAAAGGGGCATGCCAGCTAAATCAACGCCGCTTCCCGGCATTCGGGGCCTTTACCAAAAATCGAGGATTACGCCGAGCGAACGTAAACTTCGGCGACAAAGTCGCTGCTCGCATCACAGACCCGGTTTCGTCCGCCTGCCTTCGCCAGATAGAGGGCACGATCCGCTTCGCGACAAAGCTCGGCTAGCGACCTGCATTCCCGGCTCACCTTCGAAATGCCAATGCTCGTCGTCACCACCACATCGACACCGAGATCCGGAAATCGGGTTCGCTGAACAGCTTCTCGAATGCGCTCGGCCTGGATAAGCGGCTCTCCTGCTTTCAAGGGAAGAAAGATTATGAACTCCTCTCCTCCCTGCCGCGCGAAAATGGCGGACGACGGCAGAATCGCCTCTATTGTTCGCGATACTGCAACGAGAACTTCATCTCCCGCCGCATGACCCCAACGATCATTGAAATGCTTGAAGTGATCGATATCGAGATAAAGAATGGCATCTCCATCCCGAAGCCGTGCGGAAGCGTTCTCGTTGAAGAAGCGGCGATTATAAAGACCGGTCAGGCCATCTCGCTCGGCTGTTTGTCTGAGTTTTATCTGTTGGCGCTCGCTTATGAAAATGACGATCGACAGCGCCAGCACGAACTTGGAAAGGATCATCAGCAGGAAGCCGCTCGCCACATCGAGAAGGACAAAGGAATGGAACGAGAACTCGAAGGCCATTATCAGCGATAGCAGGCTGCAGGCCAATAATATTGCGGCAACGAATTTTCTGATCGGCAGCGGTTCGCGAAAGGAATCCTTGAATATGACGCTCGCCGCGCCGGCAAGCATCACGCTGCCGAGGGAATTGAATGTCACCGCCCGATATGTATTGTTCAAATGAAATGCCGTGAAAGCTCCGACAAGCAAAGTCAGCAGCGCAGGCAGCAATGCAAGAGCCGGTATCACCTTTCTGTCGGGATCGCTGATCACTACGAAAGATGAGCCGAGCAGTGAATATCCAAGCACGGCGCAAACGAGATTGATAAGGCTGAGAGGCGCATAGAATGCCGTATAGGTTTCGGCATATCCGGCCAATGTTGATGCCGCAGCGAGAATTACGAAACTTGAGGCAAGCAGACCAACGCCGCGGCTTTCATTCGAGCTATATTTCAGATAACCCAAAGTCACCGCACCAGCGATATAGGATGTCTTTTGGAGAAAGAGCACCGTCGGCATATCTAATTCATTGATCATCGAAAACTACCAAAGCAGCCGGAAAGCATCGCGGCCTCGATACTCCGAACGATCTAAAGATTTTGCCAATGGGGTTGCTAAAGATCTTGAAAAAGCAGCATCTGCGATAAGTCTTCGCCGAAAGCAGATCACCGCTATGGGCGGGACTGGCATCAAGGCAACACCGGTCGGCTGACGCTTCTCCGCCATTGCGCCGGATCGAAAACTGCCTAGGGTAAACGCCTCGCCTCCGTTGCAGAAAGCTGCCGAATTCAACCTTGAACACGCTATGAATTTTATGTCGAACAGAGATTTTCTCGAGTTTCACTCGTTGCCCCCGAGCGTTATCCTAGGGATTATTGACCGGGCAGACCAACTTGCAAAGCATTGGCATGAACGCACGATGCCACAAGCCCTGTTCGGCAAGCGCGTGGGCATCATTGTCGACGACACGGGATGGAGAAACACGACCGCTTTCGATCTCGGCGTGAAGGCGATGGGCGGCATATCTGCTCAACCTCTCATCAGCTTCAGTACTCGCGAACCCACAGCCGATCTAGCGGGCTACCTCGATAATTGGCTTGATCTTCTTGTCGTCAGGACAAAAGAGCTTGCTACTCTGCATGAGCTTGCTGCCGCCGCGGAAGCACCCGTTATCAATGCCCGAACAAGAACCAATCACCCTTGCGAAACGCTTGGCGATCTTGCCTATATCAAGAGCGTAAGAGGAACGCTTGATGGCCTCAAGGTTGTCGGAATTGCGCCAGACGCCAATATATTGAGATCATGGGTCGAGGCATCACGATCGATGCCGATGCACGTCGTCCAGGTCTATCCGGAGCGCTGGCACGTCACCGACCCGGACCTTCTGAACTCGAATTTTGAAAGCAGCAGGGACATTCGCCATCTGCTCGATGCGGACGTCATCATTACCGATTCATGGCCAACGGACGCAGAAGAAGATGCGTTGGCTGAGTATCGGGTGTCGGCTTCGCTTCTCAACGAAGGAAAGTAAGGCGCTATCTTTTTGCCATGCCCGCTAGTCACGAGAGGTCAGGAACTGACGGCGGATGCAAAGCTGCATACAGCCTGCCAAAGCCGATTGGCCAAGGCATTTTTGCTTCATGCCCAGAATGCCTTGATTGAGTGGATGATGACGTCGTAATCGTCGATGACGACATGTCTTGCGATGCGACGCAAATAGCGACCACGACTCTGATTGGTTTTCGAACTTTGAAGCGACGGAAGAGCTTTGGCTATAAAGGCGCCTGCGTGACATAAATCCTGAAAATCGGAACCGCGGACAATGATCTGGTTTGATGCCGCTCTTGAAAAGCATGCTGACGATGATCTTCTGCGGCGTTCCATCGCGGCTGTACTCAGTGTCGATACCGACAGTGTGGACGTAATCCACGACATAGCGCAAATCGCGGATATGCCGGCAACATGCCTCGTGACATCGGAAGCTTTCGATGACTATTCGCAGACCATCAGCATCTATCACTCCAGTGACCTGCACCCGCCGCTTCTTCTGGACGCTGCCAGCCAACTGGCACGACTGCTCCAGAGATCGCTCCTGGTTGCCGACGACGAGACAACGAATCCCTATTCTTTCATTCTGATATCCGGCGCCGGAGAGCCTTCCGTCGTTCTGGTGCATCCGGACGCACTCGACGAGAAACATCGCTATGTCATCACGAGCCATACTTCAGGCATGAGCGGACAATCACGGGAGTCCGACAAATAATTCTCATCCTCCCTGTCGGAATCACCTTCGGTTGGCCGTCCTTGGAATATCAACCGCGTCAACCTGGAGGGATATCGTGGAAAACGCTCAATCAATTTGGCAGACAGCCGCCATTCTCATCGCGCGCCTCATCTTCACCGCCGTCTTTGTGATGGCCGTCTCGTTCAAGTTTATGGATATGGGCGCGACTGCGAGCTACATCGCTGCCGCCGGCTTTCCATTTCCATTATTCTTGGCTTGGTGTGCCGCAATCCTTGAAGTGCTGCTTGCCGTCGCTTTCTTGACCGGTGCTTTGTTCGTCCCGGCGACGCTCGTTGCAGCCGTGTATGTCATCTTTCTTGGATTCTCATTCCATGGTCCGGGCCGTTGGGCCGGCAACCAAGCTGAATTCGGCTTCTTCGTGGATCACTTCGTTTTCGTAGCGGGACTGCTCTTCGCCGCCGTGCATGGGCCGGGAAACGTATTTGCCCTCAGGTGGACGCCTTGGTCGGAAAGGATATGACGCCGCTTCAGCATGATCTGAAGCTGACCGCACCATTCCGTTTTGAGGGGAGATGGGTAGTCCGCTGGCGCAAACTTGCAGCACATCGGTCATATCATGGGCGCTAGCAGCTTGGAATTCTGCTCCCTGCTGAAGCACAAAGCATGTATCGCTCAATTGATGGGCGACGTTTGCCGTTCGCTCCACCAAGTTTGAACACGCCATCCAATCTGCTCCACGTTCCCTTGCTACGCTACGTGGAGCGGGATGGGTGGCGTTGCTAGAGCAACTTCACAACCTGAATTGATGCGCTAGATTGAAAGCCGATACGCTGTGCGAGCAACAGGGCGGAGGTTCAAAATGAGCGACCGGCAACCATTCGATCTCAAGACCTATGTGCACGACAGCGAAACAAAACCATGCTTCATCTGCGGCTTGGTCAAGAATGATCCCTCTTGCTTTCATCACCGCATTTTTGAGGACGGCGAAACGATTATCTTTTTGAGCAAGTATCCAACGTTGCCTGGCTACTGCCTTGTCTGTCCGAGAGAGCACCGCGAGGATTTGGCTCAAGATCTGTCGACGGCAGAGTATCTCCGATTACAGGAAAAGGTGCATCTGTTGTCTCGCGCCCTCAAAAAGGTGTTTGACGCCGAGCGAATTTACGTACTTTCACTCGGCAGCCGACAGGCCAACAGCCACTTACATTTTCATGTCGTCCCCTTGCCTGCAGGTGTGCCGCTCGAGGAGCAGCAATACCATGCTTTGATGGCGGAGCACGGGGTTCTGCGTATAGCTGACGACCAATTGGCGCAAATGGCGCTGCGGATCGCTGGAGCCTATCATTCTGAGCTGACCGCATCATAGTTCGACTTTAGGCTTCCTACGGAACTTGCGGTTCAAAGAGATGATAGCGGTTCTCCTGTAACATACCGGCGATGCAAGGCGGGAAATCTTGGTCCTAAAGGATGATCGTCAGATTGGCGCGGCCGCCAATTCAGTCAGCAGCGGCATTTTGCGTCTGTCGGCTTCCAAGTCAAAACGATCACCCTTGCTGCTCCAAATAGCGCTGCTGCTGCCCGGAAGCGTCAAACCGCAGGTTTCACAATAGCTTGAGATTATGGTTAATACTTTGCTTAGCCGAAGCTATTTAAGATTTTGCTTCCGCCACACGCCAGCGTCCCTGCAATCGGGTTTGGCAATGCCGAGAAACAGGATACCGGACTCTCGAACCAAGGCCGCTTCGGAGAAACAGATTGCGCACCAAGGTTCCTCTCCCGCGGAGGACCATTGCCGTTGCCTTCCAACCGCAGGAAAAAGCAGCGGTCCCATACCCTAGCGCGCACTACTTCGACGGTGATTGCATGCTCTTCATGGCTTCGAGGTCTTCATGCGAGACGAACTCGCAAGCCAGCAGGGTCTTGCCCGGGAAGGCCGCGGATTCGCGGGCGACCACGGAGACTACTCCCATCTCGGCCGCGGGCTGCTCAGCCTTGCGCAAAGCGCGCCCATATGACTTCGTTGCGGTGCCGAGGAGATTGCCAAGCCCATCCGGTGTCAGGTGATAGGTCTTAGCCAGATCGTCCGCCCGCAAGCCCTCGACCAGAATGCCGAAGCTCGTTCCGGCGAAGACGATTTCACTCGTCTTGAAGCCTTGGCGGCCAAAGTCCGTAGACATTTTGTATACGGCAGCCGTCATGAGCGACGTATCCGCCTTCGCGAGCTTTTCAGCCTCATCATACATCTTTGTCGCGCTGGTAGTCGAATAAGGCGGCTTGCAAAGGGCGGCTTCGAAGAAGGAAGATTTGTCGAAAGCAAACGCACTCGAACCGAGCGTGAGTGAAACAACGACGCCCAGTGAAAGGGATGCTGCTATGCTCAAGAAGACTTCCCCCAATGACTGACGAGCCGTTCGAACTTGGATCGTGTCGACCGTGCTGCTGTATCTATCGCTACGATCGCCGCCAGCCAAGTCGCCCATAGCAACTATCTCCAGATTTTTTACCGGGCTCACAGATTAGATGACGACGGTCGCGGAATGTGCTTCAACCTGCGAGAAAACGCACCCTGATATAGAGCAGCCCTCTTCAATGGACCAAAGGGCGCCGGTTTGGCTTTACGACGCAAGACGCGATTTGCGCGTTCCCGCGCGATACCCGCCCCCTGCCCTCGATGGCTTCATTCTCGCAACCGCTTCTCCGTCTGCAGCATCCCTCAAATACGAATGCTCCCTCGCTGCCTTGCCGATGAAGGATGCTACTCGGCGCCGGAGAATTGCAATGGAGAGCCTCCGACATTTGAAGCCAACAGCTGGCGTGGAGCAGCGAAGGCCAAACCCATGCAATACTCTGTTACACCACGCTGCGCGCGGACTATTCGAAGGACGCAGCTTCACCAAGCAACCTGAACAACCGCAAATATAAGGAGTACCGTCGACCCATCGCCTATTGGCCGTGACTTGCTCCGCTAGCATTTGGTTTGCAGCCGGCCGAATAAAAGGCCTCTCCCCTTTTGAACACACCAACCCGCGCAAACCAGAGCCCTGCGACATTTTCGCAGGCAGCTTGTTACAAATTCGGGATTGAGGGAAGATGCGCCGCGTACGCGCTACCTATCGCGGCTTCGCGAAAGCTAGCCGTCCAACTATAAAAATCTCGTTAACCAAAAACTTGCTGCAGGCTGCACCATCTCATATATGAACGTCGGCTTGGCGTGAGGGCGAACAAGCGGGACAGATTTCTTTGCCATCCCGTCAAAATCACTTCACAATCAGTCCGTAATGGAATTGCACGCAGAGGAACGATTTGATGGAAGAACCTTGGACAACCAATCGCGAGCCGATCGTGGCGACCGAACTCGATGTCAAGAAGGCAGCCGCGATCAACACGCTCTTGCTTCGCCCCATCGCTATCCTACCCGCCAAAGCCGGCGACCCTATCCGTCCTTTTGCGCTTGGCCTCTGGAATGAAATCCGTCCACTTTTGAAACCTGACGTGCCAGTCATGTCTCTGCGTCGCTCCACCAGCGCGTTTCTGCATTCCAAACGATATTATCATGCCTGCGCCCAGCCGGATTCCATGCGGCACGATCTCGCCGGCAATCCCGTCGAGCCGCTTTCGGCCGAAGACAGGCTTGCCGCACAGCAGCGCCTGATCACGCTGCGCCAAACGCAGGCTAAGGCTGCGGCCCAACGCGAAGAGCCGCCACCACCGCCAGCTTTGAGCAAAGCAGAACTCATTCGAGCCTCCCTCCTCGGCCGACGCTCCGACCGCGCCGCCCGCTGATGCGCCTGGGCGCATCGCCTCATATCCTCCTCGCCTTCATTGTGACGACCGTAATGGAAACGCTGCGCCCTTGGCGTGGTGGTGCGGCGATGCAATTGACAGCAGCTCCGGCTGCGTCCCGGTAGTCCGTGGACTACCGGCCCATCAAGCTCATTCATGAAGTGACACGCTTGGACGCGATCAATCCAGAATCCTGTTGGCCTTCAGCGAAAGTGGTCCGCGGACCACTCGCCGTTCGTCCATGAAAATCGGGATGCGAATCGCTATCCAGATCGGCCGTACCTAAATCGCCGAAATAGTAAAGCGGCATCGGATCGAACGTCGCTGCACGCTGTTGATGCGTAAAAACGCATCAAAAACTGCCTTTTATCTAAGCATTTGTAAAACGGACACGAATCGGAGCATATTGTAACTGCGTAGTTCAGTAGCATTCTGTCACAATTGCGCAGTTAATTGGGAAAACAACCATGCAGCCGAGTCTCGTGCTACAAGAAGATCAAGAGCACCTTCCAACGCTTCTGGCGACAGATGCGCAGGAATTGTCTTATCAGCTCCAGCAACATCAGGCAAAGATCTTCCCGCCTCAGTCACAGAAAACTATGCGGATGTTTTCGCCGGCCGAAGCTGCAGCCTTCATCGGCATCGGTGAGGGCTATCTTCGCCAGATCGCAGCCGAAGGCCATGGACCCGACCCGCTTTCCAATGGGCGCCGGCTTTATGCCGCCGAGGATATGGACCGCATCCGCAAGGTACTGGATGAGCGCAACGGGACACCCAAATATGTTCCCTGGCGCAGAGGGTCGGAAAAGCTCCAGATCATCTCGGTCATGAATTTCAAGGGCGGTTCGGGCAAGACCACCACCGCCGCTCACCTCGCCCAATATCTGGCGCTGAGGGGCTATCGCGTGCTGGCCATCGATCTCGATCCGCAGGCCTCCTTGTCTGCCCTCTTCGGTCATCAGCCGGAACTCGATGTCGGTGAAAATGAAACTCTCTATGGCGCCATCCGCTATGAAGAGCCGCGTCCAATCGCCGATATCGTCCGCTCGACCTATACGCCGAACCTGCATCTGATCCCCGGCAATCTCGAGCTCATGGAGTTCGAGCACGAAACGCCGCGCGCAATGGCGGCAGGTCGTGCGGAGACCATGTTCTTTGCTCGCATTGGTGAGGTTCTGACCGAGATCGAAAGTTTCTACGATGTCGTTGTCATCGATTGCCCGCCGCAGCTGGGTTTCCTGACGATGTCTGCGCTCTGCGCCGCGACGTCGATCCTCATCACCGTTCATCCGCAGATGCTCGACGTCATGTCGATGTCGCAGTTCCTGACAATGACGAGCGAGCTTATGTCCGTGGTCGAGAATGCCGGCGGGCGCACCAGCTACGACTGGATGCGCTATCTCGTCACTCGTTTCGAACCGAACGACGGGCCGCAAAGCCAGATGACAGGCTTTATGCGAGCCATCTTCGGCAATCGCATGCTGCAGAATGCCATGGTCAAATCGACGGCCGTTGCCGATGCCGGTGTCACCAAACAAACGCTTTATGAGGTCGATCGTGCCCAATTCACCAGGGGTACCTACGACCGGGCTCTGGATTCGCTCAATCTCGTCAACAGCGAGATCGAGATGCATCTCCGCCTGACCTGGGGAAGGAAATAAATAGATGGCGCGCAAAAACCTTCTTGAAATTTCGGCGCCGAACACGGCGCGCACGGATGCGCCAGCAGCAAAGGACAATCGCCCGATTGCAGGCTTCCTGCCGCAGGCGAGGGGTGGTGGTCCGGTGGGCGGCATTACGAGGACACTCGGAAACATCACGGAGAAGATGGAACGCGCCAGCGACCTCGAACGGCAGCTGGCGGAAGGGCAGACGGTCGTCGACATCGATCCCGATGTCATCGACGGATCCTTCGTTACCGATCGCCTCGAAATAGATCCCATTGAGCTCGGCCAACTGGTTGAGCAAATACGCGAGCACGGCCAGCAGGTTCCGATCCTTGTGCGACCGCATCCGGAGTCCAAGGGGCGCTTTCAGGTTGCCTACGGTCATCGTCGTCTGGCAGCCGCGAAGGAACTCGGCATCAAAGTGCGCGCTGTCGTCCGTCAGCTCACGGATGACCAGCTAGTGGTTAGTCAGGGCCAGGAAAATAGCGCACGCACCAATCTTTCCTATGTCGAGCGAGCGTTGTTTGCGTTGCGCCTCGAGCAGCGTGGTTTCGGCCGCGATATCATCATGGCCGCACTCGGTGTGGACAAGGCAGCGCTTTCCAAGATGCTGATCGTCACGAGGCAGGTGCCTCTGCCGCTTATCAGCGCGATCGGGCCTGCTCCTGAAATCGGCCGCAGACGTTGGCTGGAACTGGGAGAACGTCTTGAGAGCATCGCTTCCGAGCCGATCATTGCCGAGTTGTCCGCGGACAACTATCGGAAAATGTCTAGCGATGAGCGCTTCCAGCAGGCACTCGCTCTGGCAACAGGTAAGCCCGCTTCTGGCAAGAGCACTGCAGCTCCCTCATCCATAGCCGGAGTTCCGGTAACCTTTAAGCGAACGCCGGCGCGCGCCACTTTTGTTTTCGACAGCAAGGCTGCGCCCGGTTTTGACGAGTTCGTGCAGGAGAGACTGCAATCTCTCTTCAACGAGTTTCAGCAAGGAAAGGAAACGTAACCCGCAAAAGAAAAAGGCCCCCAAACGACGTCGTCGTGGAAGCCCTTCTCTGATCTTAAGCAAATCGAGAATCGCATTTCCCCGAATCACAGTCAAGAGTCTTTGACGCCGTTTTGGTGAGCTGTCTTCTTTTGCCACAACGTAGGTGAAAGAAAATGGAAGCCGAATATGTGACGACGCCTTTTGGGCGGCGGCCGATGACGCTTGCCATGTTGATGGCTCAAAGACGAGCCGAGCATGGGAAGCGCATCAAGTCCGTCGACAAATGGAAGATTTATCGCGCGCTCTGTGAAGCTAAGCCTCTTCTCGGGGTGACGGATCGTGCGCTTGCAGTTCTCAATGCGCTCTTAAGCTTCTATCCGAAAAACGAGCTATCGGATGACGCCAACCTGATCGTGTTTCCCTCGAACGCGCAGCTCTCGTTGCGCGCCCATGGGATGGCCGAGCAGACCATTCGCCGCCACTTGGCTGCGTTGATCGCTGCCGGGCTTCTGGTACGCAGGGATAGCCCCAACGGCAAGCGTTATGCTCGTCGGAGCAGGGCAGGGGACCTCAATGAGGCCTATGGCTTCTCATTGGCGCCTCTTCTCGCACGCGCCGAAGAGATCGAGCATCTCGCCACTCGGGTTGCGGCCGAACGGCTCCATATGCAGAGCTTGCGCGAGCGTATAAGCCTCCACAGACGCGATATCGCCAAACTGATCGAAACTGCCATTGCCGAAGCCGTGGAAGGCCCTTGGGAAGCCGTCTACGTGGCTTTCCGTGCGTTGATTGACGGTGTTTCGCGATCTCCCACCGCAATGGAGCTGGACGTTCTCCTGGATAAACTCTGCCGCCTGCACGACCAAATCATCAACCAATTGGAAACACATGTAAAAGCCACGAAACTAAGCGGCAATCCCTATCAAAATGAGCGGCACATACAGAATTCAGACTCCGAATCCCTAATTGAATCTGAAACCGAGGCCGGACAGCAAGAAATGCCACTGGACGAGACCGTATTTCCGCGGACAACACCACAGACGCCCGAAGCGGCAACATCTCCGGGCGTTATCGGACCAACATCCTCAACAATGCGCAGCTTTCGCGTTGAAGCTCGTAACGAGACTGCGATGGAGCTAAAGTCCTTCCCACTGGATCTCATTCTCCGCGCTTGTCCAGACATCATGTCCTATGGACCAGCAGGGACTATCAACAACTGGCGTGATCTGCTTGCAGCCTCGATCATCGTCAAATCAACACTCGATATCAGCCCTGGAGCCTATCAGGAGGCCTGCAGGATCATGGGGACAGAAAATGCTGCCACCGTCATCGCCTGCATCCTCCAACGCGCCCCATACATCAATTCAGCCGGCGGCTATCTTCGCGATCTGACCCGGCGAACGGAGAAAGGAGAGTTTGCGATCGGTCCCATGCTTATGAGCCTTCTGCGGGCAAATACGACCGCGCCAAAGGTGGCCTAGCCGGTTCTAATTTCAATGTGGAAAGATTGATATCCGGTTCCGCCTAGGCCTCGATACGGAGCGCTGGTTTAACGCAGACCTGATCAAGTCTGCTGAGACGCATCGACCACGGTTTTGGTTGATGCGAAAGACGGCGCAGCCCTCCTATAGGGCTAACGGCAGGAAAGAGAGGGATAGCTTCTGATTGAGGCTTTATCTCAATGAAATCAATCGGCTAGAGGCTGTGTAAAATTCAGCCAGGTCAGCCGAAATAAGTCATAGGAGGCGTTCTTATCGTCCGCCGATCTCAAGTTTTTATGCCGTTTTTACCGGCAAATGTCCATATATTTTCGCGTCGATCCGGCGCTATGGTATCCACAGGCAAGCTTACCGCGCAGGCATTTGGACGCGACAGGAGAAATTGCATCCCGGCTCCCTTAAACAGGCGCGGCAATGATCAATGATCCCGGCCGTCACCTGTCAAATTTCCTGATTTGGCTCTCGGCCACCGTCACGGCTGGTCGCAGATCGGGATCGGCTTGGCAGGCGGTGCCGGATGGTCCTTCTTGTATTGCACGATGATCGGTTCGAGGGTTTCCTTCGGCCAGAACTTAGGCGTGCCGATCTCCTTCAAGCAGGAGTCGTTCCAATATAATCCGGATTGGGCCGGAGAGCGCCCCGCCGCAACGGCTTTGGCGATCGCCTTGATGTCCGAGGACTCCGGATAGATGTAGAGCGTCGTCGGATTGTCCTTCACCATGGAAATGATCTGATTGGCATCCGATGCCGCCCAACTGGTGCAGCCGTCGCTACGGCCGCCAGCATATTCCACCAGCTTTCCGAGCGGAACATATCCGTCCCGGTTGGCGTAGGGGCTCTGCGGATCCTTCTTCATGCAGATGCCCGCAACCTTGGCGGCCGCATGTCCGCCGATCGCCCTTTCGCGAGCATTCGCGGTCTCGCCTTCGCCATCGAACTGGAGGAACGTGCGAAGATAGGCAGCTTCCTTGGTTTGTGAGAGCTTGTAGTAGCCCTTGAAGGTCGTCTTCGTCTCCTCCGTCACATAGGAACCGCCCGTCGTCAGGTTCGAGTCCATCGCATTGCCGAAGTTCTTGGCGCACATGCGGCCGTTGCCGAAATCAGCTACGCCCTTGAGATCGCGGCCGCTGCCGTGGCCGGATGAAACGACACGGAACGTCTGTGTCGCCTCGCAAACGATGTAGAAGCGGCCCGCGGACTTGCCGTCATTTGGAGTGTTCGGACGAGTTGCGTCCATGGCGAAATAGCAGGGATTTTTGACCGTGCCTTCGCTCACCTTTCGCATGTAGAGCGCGCGGGCTCTTTGCAGGACTGGTTGAGCGATCTGCCCGTCGCCGGTACCGACATAGGCTCCGAGCCAGGCCGGAATGTCCGGCTGCCGGGTGGCTGCCAGGGATTGCGATGTTGCGGGAATGACGAGGGCGAGGGAGCAGAGGCTGAGCATCTGGGGGACGCTTCGAAGGGCATATCTCAACCGCACGGAATTAGTTCTCCTATCAAATATTCTGGGTCGGCATTCGCTGCTGCCGTCAAAAGCAATGTTGACAGCCTGCCTGCCCCACAAGCTCGCCTGCCAAACGCTTAGATCCAGAACTCATACTTGTGCGCTGCTTTGCTGAACTAGATCCTAACAGATGCCGGAAATCCTGGCTGACGAGGAAAATTGCTCGCCTGTCATTGATCGACTCCATCCGTTTTGCGCCAGCATTCTTCAGCGATCGCGGCGCAAATATGGCGGACTTGAGGCGGTGAGGGCGCCAACAAAGCCTTGATGGGCTTATGCCGCGTCACGAGGTGGGGTGTGCTGCTTCTGCAAACGCGGCAAGCCGTCTTCCAGATTGAAGGACAGAATTTGCTCGCTCACCTATCCATGGACGGCGGGCGCGTAAAATTCCGGATAATGCAACGGCATCATCCCTTACGATGTCGGGGTGTTGCCGATGTCGCTCTTCGGTGTCTGGATCAGGTCGACAAAGTGGTCGGCCACTTACTGCGATGGCAGATGGGGAGCGGGAAAGTCCAGCACCCGGCTGGTATAGCTTTCGATCAGTGCGCTGAATGGTGTTCCATCCGGCAGCTTCAGCACGGCATGGTGTTCGAGAAGAAAGGAAGGCAAGGCGAGAGACCCGCTCCCGGATGGCGGCAGATCGGCGCCGGTTTCCCATCCTTGCGGGAGCGGCGACCAAAGGAGCTTTGCCGACAGGTTCGTGCGGGTGAAATTGAGAGCCTGAACGGCACGGCCGAACGCGATGTCGCTCGTATCGAGCGACTTGTTCATTTCGGCTGTGAGCTTTGCCGGCACGTACCAATTGTCCGCCTCGGACAGAATACGATCCCCGCAAGCCAGACGAACGCGACGATAGGCGACAGGTTCGTCAGGTCCGACCGCCAGCAGCTTCCGGATTGAATCGTCGGCCGGCTTGTCCTGACCGCGCACGCGCTGCGCAACGATTTTCGAGCCATCCGGTGCAAGCTTATGCGCAGCACACCAGCGATCGAGCGTCAGCGTGGCACTGGCATTGCTGAGGAGATCGGCATTCAGGGTCTGCAGGATTGCCAGTGCTTCCAGACGCGAGGTCGGCGTGTCGGGCCACTGAGAGGCAGCCGGCATTTCCTGCGCCGTCGCCGTGTGCGCGCCAAGCGCGATGGCGACGGAGCTGCCGAGGGCAATCATGCGGACGAAAGACGGGGGCTTTGATGGCATGCGATGAAATCCTCTGCACTGATGATTTTACAGGCCGGAACCTAATGGCTGAGAAATGCGCCGCTGGCATAGATGGCAGGCTTGCCGCTATTGGCAAGACGCGAAAAGGCTGTTGCGGACAAGCGCGGCAACTGGCCGCAAAATCATCCGCTGTCTTCCTTACTGAATAGGATGCTTACGATCCGATCGCATTCAGGCTGGTGAAAGCCAACTGAATGAGACCGGCCGTGGCGATGAAGGCCAGTGCTGAGACGAACAGCGCCGCCAGGATCAGCAAACCGTCCCGTGCCATCAGGGCGACTGAGATCGCCATGAGGGCAACGACCGGCATATAGTTGCCGAGCGGGATCGGAAGGACAATGGCGACGGCCAGCAGGAAGATCGGAAAAGACAGCAGCCATTGCATGGTGCCGCCCGTGAAAGCGGCCAGACGGCCCGGACGAACGACAGTTTCGACCTTGGCGAGGATCGGCGCGCTGTAGCGTACGATGAGTTCCACGATTACTGGCGAAAGCCGGCGTCGGTTGATAAAGGCCGGTAGCCATATCCTCCGGCGGCCCAGTGCGATCTGCACCGCCACCAGAGCGAGAGCGCTTCCGAAGACGACGCCGAACGGTCCTGGGATCGGGATCAGTGCCGGCAGCGAGAGAAAGAGGATGGTAAAGGCCATGCTCGTGTGCCCGAGGCCGCTGAGCACCTCGCCGATGGAGATGCCGCCCTGCTCATGGGTGAGCCTGGCGAGATGGTGCAGGCGAGTGGATGCCCTGTCATCATGCCCAGTCGTATCGGCAGCCTGTTCTGTCATCGGACATCACCAGATAAGGTCACCGGAATTTCTTGTTTGCACAAAGCGTCAGGCTTCATCGACACCTTCGCCCTTTCCCTGGATAAGCCTGATGACGGGCGCGCAGTCCGGATTGCTTTTATCGAGCAGATCGGCAGGGCTGCTCCAGCCGGTCGACAGGCCGATGACGGTTGAAATCGTCCAGAAAGTGTCTTCGGAGGCGCGTTGCGCCAGTGCCGGGACCTCGGACGAGAGACATGCCTGCGATTGCCTGATGATCCCGACAGGCTGGCCGGCGGCAGCGGCATGCCGCTCGATTTCGGCTTGAAGCGGGCCAAGGGCGAAAGTTGCAAAAAGGGCTGCGAGGAGATTGGAGATCATGTCTGTACCTTGTCGGAAATCTGTTTGAAGCGGGGAGGGAAGTGCCCCAAGCGGGGCACCTCATGGCGTCAGGCGCTTTCAGCCTTGTCGCGCGTCTTCAGCAGGCTCCAGCCGACGCCGCTTGCAATGATCGCGAAGGTGATGCCGAGCGAGAGGACGGCCGGGAATTTTTCGAGACCCAGCATATCGGCGACGAAGATCTTCGAGCCGATGAAGACGAGCACGACGGCGAGCGCGGGCTTCAGGTACCGGAAGCGGTGGATCATGGCGGCAAGCGCGAAATAGAGGGCACGCAGGCCAAGGATCGCGAAAATATTCGACGTATAGACGATGAACGGATCGGTGGTGATCGCGAAGATCGCAGGAACCGAATCCACGGCAAAGATGACGTCGGCGACTTCGATCAGCACGAGCGCCATGAAAAGCGGCGTGATGAACCAGACCATTTTTCCGTTCTGCGGATGCGGCTGCTTGACGAAGAAGCGCTCGCCATGATGGTGGTCGGTGACGTTGAAGCGGCTGCGCATGAAGCGTACCAGCGGGTTCTTTGACACATCCGGTTCGGTATCCTTCACGACCAGCATCTTGATGCCGGTGATGATGAGGAAGGCGGCGAAAACATAGAGCAGCCAGGAGAACTCGGCCACCAGTGTCGTGCCGACGCCGATCATGATCGCGCGCAGCACGATGACGCCGAGAATACCCCAGAAGAGCACGCGGTGCTGATAGAGGCGAGGCACGGCGAAGAAAGCGAAGATGAGGGCAATGACGAAGACGTTGTCGAGAGCCAGCGTCTTTTCCACGACGAAGCCCGTCATGTAGGCCAGGCCGGAATCGGCACCGAGATACCACCATACCCAGCCGCCGAAGGCGAGGCCGAGCGTGATGTAGAGAACGGAGAGTTTGATGCTCTCGCCGACACCGATCTCCTTGTTTTCCTTATGCAGCACACCGAGATCGAAGGAGAGAATGGCGATGACGAGCGCAAGGAAGCTTACCCACATCCAGAGCGGCTTTCCCAGCCACTCCACGAAGAGCAAAGACGTTTCCATGTCGGAAAACCCCTGTCGGCGCGGTGTCGGAAAGGTCCGACATCGCGAGAGCGCCGACGGCTCTCACCAGAGGGGCCCGGACCAGCGGGTTGGCCAATAGCTGGGAAGCCGACGTCGGCGTTTCAAGGGTTTGCGTGCATTTTGCAAAGACGACAATGTCACGTAGCGTCTAAGGGTTGGTTCGACCGATATGGATGCCGTAAACGCTTGCCCTTTCCTGCGCGACGAAATCAGCCAGGGCGGGAGGAATTTCGACCTGGGCGGTATGCCGCGCGAGAATATGGAATCCCTTCGGAAGACAGGTCGCGATGCGGCCGATGATCGTTTCATAATCGACGATCAATATCTCCTGTCCGGCCACAAGGTCGAACAGCAGCGGATCGTCGATCACATGCTCATTTTCACAAAACCAGTAAGAGGAGATTGTCAGGTCGGGAAGATACCCGATCTGCGCCGGCAGGCTTCGTTGCTCGAACTGGAAACGTCCCGGCAGGCCAGCCGCTGACATCAGCTCCCTGGCGAGAGCGAGCTGATGTTCGGATATGTCCAGCCCGTAAACCTCGAGCTCGGGATTTCCGGCAAGATAGGCAAAGGCAAGGCTGAAGGCGCCCGAGCCGCAGCCGAGATCGCATACCCTTCTATATTTGTGGACCGTTGCTTCGAGGCTGGTAAGTACCTGCAGGCACTTCAGTGAATTTCGCATTCCGAACGCACGCGTGAAGGCATCGGCGGAACGACTATAGTCGAATATCTCGATCTGGCGCCTGCTTTCGACAGCATTGCGCAAGGCAATGGAATCGTTGCTGGGATGGTATAGATGATTACATCTGAGCAGAACTTCGGCAAATTCTTCGAAATGCCGCGTCTGTACGTCCGTGCCGGTCATGCAAGCCTGTCCTCGCCAAGGATATTGTCTTTGGCGTGATTGGAAAGGCTGCATGCGCCGAAAGCAAGCCCTCAAAACTTGCCCATGATGCCCGGTAGGGCAAGGGCGCGCAACAACGATCATCGAACGTCGGCGCCGCCATGTCAGCCTTGCGGCAGGGCGATCGGAAATCCTTCGAAGGTCTTGAGAGTATCGAGGACGATTGCCGTCTTCACATGCTGGACCGATTCATGCGGAAGCAGCACGTCGTTGACGAAACGGGAGAGATCGGTAAGCCCGCGGGTGGCGACCTTCAGGTGATAGTCCATTTCTCCTGTCAGCGCATAGGCTTCCAGCACCTCCGGCAGACCGTTGATGAGCTGCGAAAACCGGCGGGCATTATCCCTGTTGTGGGTGGCAAGCGTCACCGAGATGACGACGAGCATGTCCAGCCCCAGCTTCTGCCGGTCGAGATTGGCCTGGTAGCTGCGAATATAGCCTTCTGCCTCCAGCCTCGTGCGTCGCCTCGAGCATTGCGACGGCGAAAGCGCAATGCGCTCGCCGAGCTCGTTGTTCGTCAGTCTGCTGTCTTTCTGAAGCTCCTCCAGCAGACGCAGATCCAATTTGTCGAGCTGTTCATCCATTGCACAAAACTCTGAGAATCCTCACGAAGCGTGTGTAGTATTCGCTTATCTTATGAGGATGGCAAGTTTGACATCATGAATGTCGGCTTAGCTTGCATGACGAAGGTTGCGCGGATTGTGTCGAATTGGAAAGAAGGTCCGTAGGTTCGGCTGGCATTTTAGATGCGGCACACACAATCAATCTTACTTACCGATCGTCGTTTTGGAATTAGCGGTTGAGAAAGTTGACTCCATTTTACGTGATTGTCATCTGGCTTTTATAAGTGGGGAGCGGGAAGCAACCAAACGCAGGGGGTATAAATGCGTAAACTTCTTCTCGCCATGATGTCTGCGGCCTTGATGTCCGGCGCAGCCCATGCAGCGACAGTCTATCCGTTGGACCGGGCAACGGTACTTGCCGGCTCTCCGTTCGATTTCAAGGTGGAATTCAACAAGGTCGTCAAGCCGGAAGACGTGAAGGTCACGGTCAACGGCGAAAGCTACGACGCGGTTTTCGGCAAGGCGGCTGATTTCGTCGCAGAAGAGAAGGGCGCTGAAGACAAGGTACTCGGATCGGCCCTGATCCTGCGCGGCATCAAGCTCGCAAAGCCCGGCCAGTACAAGGTCGAGGTTTCGGCCGGCGACGAGAAGAAGTCCGTCAACTGGGATGTCTATGGCACGTCGGCCACGCCGAAGGCCAAGAACATCATCTTCCTGCTCGGCGACGGCCTCTCTGTTGCACACCGAACCGGCGCCCGCATCATGTCCAAGGGCATGACCGAAGGAAAGGCCAATGGCCGTCTTGCCATGGACGATATCCCGCCGGTCGCCTTCATCGGCACCTCCTCGACCTCTGCGATTGCCACCGACAGCGCCAATACCATGTCGGCCTACATGACCGGCCACAAGTCGGCCGTCAACGCCCTCGGCGTCTACGCCGACCGTACGCCGGCAAGCCTGGACGACCCGAAGGTCGAAACGATCGGCGAGGCGTTGCGCCGCACCGGCAAGAAGTCGCTCGGCATCGTCACCACGGCCGAAGTCGAAGATGCGACGCCGGCAGCGCTCGTTTCCCATACCCGCAAGCGCGGCGACAAGGCGGAGATCGTCGGCATGATGTACGACGTCAAGCCGGATGTCCTGCTCGGCGGCGGCTCGGCCTATTTCCTGGCGAAGAGCGTTCCTGGCTCCAAACGCAAGGACGACAAGGACTATATCGCGCTCTTCAAGGATGCCGGCTATGCCGTTGCGACCGACAAGAACGAACTGGCGGCGGCTGCCGGCTCCAACCAGGACAAGCTGCTTGGTCTCTTCCACACCGGCAACCTTGACGTCACGCTCGATCGTGAATTCCTGAAGAAGGGCACCGTCGACAAGTTTCCGAACCAGCCGGGCTTGGTCGACATGACCAAGGTCGCGCTCGATAAGCTTGCCAAGAACCCGGACGGCTTCTTCCTGGTGGTGGAAGGTGCCTCCATCGACAAGATGAGCCATCCGCTCGACTGGGATCGCGCTCTGGTCGAAACCATCGAGTTCGACAAGGCCGTTGCCGTCGCCCGCGAGTTTCAGGCCAAGAATCCGGATACGCTTGTTGTCGTCACCGGCGACCACACGCATGGCGTTTCGATCATCGGCACCGTCGATGACGAAAAGAAGGGCACCGAGATGCGCGAGAAGGTCGGCACCTATGCGGCTGCCGGCTTCCCGAACTATGAGGACAAGGATGGCGACGGCTATCCGGATCGCGTCGACGTTTCGCGTCGCCTGTTCATGGCCGCCAACAATGGTCCGGACCACTACGAGACCTTCCGCCCGAAGCTCGATGGTCCTTTCGTGCCGGCTGTTCAGAACGAGAAGAAGGAATACGTCGCCAATGAAGCCTATAAGGACGTGCCCGGTGCCGTCTTCGTGCAGGGCAACATTCCGCGGGACGAGGACAGCGGTGTCCACGCCGTCGATGATGTCGTGCTGCAGGCGGCTGGTCCCGGCGCCGAAGGCTTCCGTGGCTACATGGAACAGAGCGATGTCTACCGTGTGCTGGCCGATACTTTCGCGTTCGGCTCCGAAAAGATGTAAGTTGTTATAGATCGTATGACCATGACAGGCGGCTTCGAGGCTGCCTGTCTGTTCACCTTTCATGAGGATATGCGATGTCCGGGGACAGGATCGCCACCATCAATCGTCGGGGCTTCTTGGCCGCTGCCGCGATTTTGCCGGTCATGGGCATTGCGGCACGTGCGAATGCCGCCGAGACATTGGGCTTCGGCGAACTCTATAAGAGCTTCGGCCCACTCGGGCTCGAATTTTCCGACAAGGTGAAGCAGCTGAGCGGCAGGGAAGTCGCCATCAATGGCTTCATGGCGCCGCCATTGAAGGCCGAGGCCGCTTTCTTCGTGCTCACGGAAATCCCGATGTCGCTCTGCCCGTTCTGCTCTTCCGATGCCGATTGGCCCGACAACATCATGGTCGTCTATCTCTCTTCCAAGCAGACATTCGTGCAGTACAACGCGCCAATCACGGCGCGGGGCGTGCTGGAATTTGGCTCGTGGACCGATCCGGAAACCGGATTCATCAGCCAGCTGCGTCTCCGCGACGCATCGTTCAGGACCGTCTGAACACATGCTTGCGCTCGATATCTCCGGTCTTGAAATGCAGTTTCCCGGCCTGGCCGCGCCGGTTCTCGCCATCGACCGCTTCCATCTGCCGGCGGGCGGCAGGCTTGCGATCACCGGTGCTTCAGGCTCCGGCAAAAGCACGTTCGTCAACGCCATTACCGGCTTGGAAGATGTCGGTAATGGCAGCATATCCTGGAGCGGCACGGAGATCACACGCCTGTCGTCCGGCCGGCGCGATGCGTTCCGCGCCCGCAATATCGGCCTTATCATGCAGGATTTTCATCTCTTTCCCGGCCTGTCCGCCTTCGAGAATGTCGTGCTGCCGATCAAGCTGACGCGGCGCCTTACGGCCAAGGAGCGGGAACGCGCACTTTATCTGCTGTCTGTCACCGGTATCGCCCGACCGCAGCAGAAGATCGAAACCTTGTCACGCGGCGAGATGCAGCGTGTTGCCGTTGCCCGCGCACTGCTGTCGCGTCCCGGCGTCATCGTTGCCGACGAGCCGACCGCCAGCCTCGATCGTCAGGCGGGTAGTGATGTCGCGGAGCTTTTGCTGCAGCTTTCGGCCGAGGAGGGGACGACGCTTGTCGTCGTCACGCATGACGCTGCACTTGCCGAGCGCCTTGGCCGCCGCATCAATCTGGCAAACGGGCGCATCGAGGAAGACAGCCAGGAGGTGGCCGCGCGATGATCACCTTCATTCTTGCCGACCTCAGGCGCTTCTGGAGCGGGGCGTTAGCGGTTGTCGTGCTGATTGCCCTGTCAGTCGCGCTGAGCGTGACGGTGACTCTGCAGGAGCGGGCAGTTCGCCTCGGCAGCGCACGCGCCGCGGAAAAGTTCGATCTGCTTGTCGGTGCTGCCGGCAGTGAAACGCAGCTGGCGCTTTCCGCCGTTTTCCTGCAGCCGGCGCCATTGCCGCTGATGGAGGGTGCCGTTCTGTCTCGCCTTGCCAGTGATTCGCGTGTCGAACTGGCGGCACCGGTCGGCTTCGGCGATTCCGCCTACGGACATCCGATTGTCGGCACGACCACGGGCCTCATTTCGTCCCTCTCGCCGTCGCTCTCGCAGGGGGTGATGTTCGCGCGTCTCGGCGAAGCGGTTGTTGGCTCGGATGTCGCCTTGCCGACCGGCGCGGAAGTCAAACCAATGCATGGCACGGCCGAGACCGGCGGCGAAACCCATACGGCCATCGCCTATAAGATCACCGGCCGCATGGCGCCGACGGGAACAGCCTGGGATCGCGCCATCCTGGTGCCGATCCGTGCCGTCTGGCAGTTGCACGGAATGCATGGCGCGGACCATCACGACGATGATGGCGACGAAGCCAATGTGCATGGCGCAGCCGAGCCGCATCAGCATGACGACGGGCGCGAAGAAGGCCACGACCATGAGCACGGTCATGTTGATGCCAATGCGCCGCTCGACGAGCATTTCGACGTGCAGACGCCCGGCGTTCCGGCCGTTCTGGTCAAGCCGAAGACGATTGCCGATGCTTATCGCCTGCGGCAGGAATACCGCACGGGTACGACACTCGGCATTTTCCCGGCTGAGGTGCTGACCAGGCTCTATGCAACGCTCGGCGATGCCCGCAGCCTGCTGCTGGCGATCGCATTTGGGACCCAGGCGATCGTGATTGCCGCGATCGTGCTGGTCACCATCATGCATGTCGGCTCGCGGCGCCGGCAGATCGGCGCCTTGCGGGCGCTTGGAACACCGGTCCGCTCGATCATCACGCTCGTCTGGGGCGAGCTCTTCGTCCTGTTCGCCGCCGGCATCCTGCTCGGTATCGCCCTCGGCTACGCGGCAGCGCTGGTTATCTCCGTCAGGCTGGCGGCAGCGACCGCCGTGCGCCTGCCCGTCGGTTTCTCTTTCGATGATCTCTGGCTTGTCGGAGGCTTTGCAGCCGTTGCCGCGATCATCTCCATCGTGCCGGCGTTCAGCGCGCTACGCTCCAGCCCGGCTGCCGCACTGCGCGCCTAAGAAAGTCTAGTCGTCCTTAAAACGGCGATGCGTCGCTGCGCTTCTGGCCACGTGCTCATAAATCCCGGTCATCAAGTCCAATGTGCTGGACGCTTCCTCCAAACGGCGGCCCATGTTCGGAACGCCTTGCACAGCTTTTACCAGAAGGGCCGAGCGCACTGCGGCGTATTCATCTGTGACGTCTCGACCTTTTTCTGTCACCGAATATGTCACCCCCGAACGGCCGCTGCCCCTTCGTTCTACCAGTCCTGCACCGACCAGCTTTCTCAAGCTGTACTGCATGTTCGGGATATCTTCTCGATTGGACAGGCGCGCGAGATCCTTGATGGATTTAGGCCTATCATGCATGCGAATTATATGGAGCATGGCATTCTCAGGGCCGCTTGCTGCCAGTCCAATGACCGAAGCCAGACACTCGGTTTGCCAGCGTCCGAACGCTTCGAACGCGCGCATGAGGGCAAATTCCAATTCGGTCAGGTCCACTTGCAGCGGTGTTTGCGCCAGATGCCAGCTTCGATCCAAGCCGCGTGGATGGCCCTTCTGGTCTTCGGTTTCGGTGCTCATATGCTTCCTTTGCGGGATATTGCGGTGACGCCAAGACGGCGAGAGTTGACAAGTTTCAAGTTTCAAATAAAATTTCTATCGTAAATTATATCAAAAAATAAAGGGAACGAAATGTCGGAGAACTCGATGTTCGCCGCAGGGCAATTTTTGCTCGGCACCTTCGCCAGCAATTGCTCCAGTGGCATGAGCGTTACCAAAGTGCCGGAACGCTGGGTCAATTCCTGGGACAACAATCTGAAATTGGCCCAGCAGCTGGATGAAGCAGGTATCGATTTCATGTTGCCGATCGCCCGATGGATCGGATATGGCGGCGACACCAATTTTCATGGCAATGTGCTGGAAACGATGACGTGGGCGGCGAGCTTGCTCGCTAGCACGAACAACATTAACGTCTTTGCCACCATTCACACGGCCGCGAACCATCCAGTCGTCGTCGCCAAGCAAATCGCGACGATCGATCAAATCAGCAGAGGACGGATCGGCCTCAACATAGTTGCCGGTTGGAACCAGCCGGAATACGAAGCGTTGGGGCTTGACCTGCCCGCCGATCATGAAAGCCGCTATGCCTATGCGGAGGAATGGTTTGATATCGTCAAAAGCCTATGGGAGCGAGATCGGGCCTTTGACTATGATGGGCAATTCTTTCATCTCAGAAATGTACTTGGCGATCCTCGCCCCGGGCATCGCGCACCTATCCTCAACGCTGCAGGTTCCGGCCAAGGCCGCTCCTTTGCCGTGCGGAATGCAGATTTTCTGTTTACTCCGGCCATAGATCTGAGCCGTTCGACGACTGAAATCGCGGAGTTGAAACAGCAGGGCAAAGCCGCCGGTCGCAATTTGGGTGTCCTCACCTTTGCCCATGTGGTCTGCCGGCCGACGGAGGGAGAAGCGCGAGACTATCTGCAGCATTTCGGAAAGGACAATGCGGATTGGGAGGCAGTCGACAATCTGGTGCGCCTGCAATTCGCGCATGCGCAATCCTTTCCGCATGACCTTCTGGCATTGATCCGGGACCGGATGGCTGCCGGACATGGCGGTTTCCCGCTCATCGGGACGCCCGAGCAGGTGGCGGAGGGTATTCTTGCCCTTCACAAGGCGGGCTTCAGCGGAACGACCATTTCATTTGTCGATTACAATGCCGAATTCCCATATTTCCGTGATCGGGTTCTTCCGCTGCTCGAACAGGCCGGTATTCGCAAGCCGGTTTCAGTGCCCCATGTGACGGTCTAAATCCATCGTGGATATCAGGAGGGAAGGTTGCTGCGGGGGCTTCCGCCACAAGCTGAGAAGCATTCTCAATGCAAGCGCTGGCCATTCGACGGATCGAACAGATGTGTCTTTGCCGGGTCGATCTTCAGTTGGATTGGCTGGCCGGGTGACACGGTGGGACGGTCCCTGATGGCTGCGACGATCGATTGCGCGCCGGCCTGCAATTGCAGATGCGTGTCCGAGCCTGTCGGTTCGATGATGATGACTTTGGCCTGCACGCCATCCGTATCGACGGCAATATGTTCCGGGCGAATGCCGAGCTGGACGGATCGGCCGAGATGGCGGCGGGCGCTTTCCGGCAGCGGCCAATGCAGATCTTGCGCGTCCTGCAGCCCCAACGTCCCGTTTAAGTCGGTGACGAGGCCGTCGATAAAATTCATCGACGGCGATCCGATAAAGCCGGCGACGAAGCTGTTGGCAGGCGCGTCGTAGATGTCAAGCGGTGAGCCGATCTGCTCGATATGGCCGCCGCGCATGACGACGATACGGTCGGCCATGGTCATGGCCTCCATCTGGTCGTGCGTCACGTAGACCATGGTGGTGCCAAGCCGCTGGTGCAGCGTCTTGATCTCGGTGCGCATCTGCACGCGCAGCTTAGCATCGAGATTGGACAGCGGTTCGTCGAAGAGGAAGACGGCGGGGTTGCGGACGATGGCGCGCCCCATCGCCACGCGCTGGCGCTGGCCACCGGACAATTGCCGGGGATAGCGATCGAGCAGGGCGGCGAGATCGAGGATCGCTGCGGCATCGTTCACCTTTTGCTCAATTTCCTGGCGGCTGCGGCGCGCGAGCTTCAGAGAAAAGGCCATGTTGTCGCGCACGGTCATGTGCGGATAGAGCGCATAGGACTGGAACACCATGGCGATATCGCGCTCATTGGGTTCGAGATCATTGACGATACGATCGCCGATTTCGATCTCGCCGTCGCTGATGCCTTCCAGCCCGGCGATCATCCGCAGCAGGGTGGATTTGCCGCAGCCCGAGGGTCCGACAAGCACCACGAATTCTCCATCCTGTGCGGCGACGGAGACGCCGTGCAGCACTTCAAGCGCGCCGTAGCGTTTGATGGCATTGCGAATGGTCAGTTTCGCCATGGATATCTCTCCCAAAATTCGGCGGGCGCTTCAGCGACCGCCCATGCCCGCATTGAGGGCGATGCTGTTGTAGATGAGCTTCTGCAGGATGATCGCGAGGAAGATGCCCGGAAGCATGGAAAGCGTCGCACCCGCCATCAGATAGTTCCACTGCGTACCTTGCTGCGTCTGGAACAGGGTGAGGCCGACCGGCAGGGTAGCATTGTCGGCACCCGTCATGACGATCAGCGGCCAGAGGAAGTTGTTCCATTGTCCAATGAAGGTGAAGAGTGACAGAAGCCCGATCGCTGGCATGGATAGCGGCACGATAATGCTGACGAGGATGCGTAGGCGGGACGCGCCGTCGATCCTGGCGGCTTCCTCGAGTTCCATGGGAATGGAGAGGAAGAACTGCCGCATCAGGAATGCGCCGAAGGTGCCGAAGGAGATCGGCAGGATCACGCCGGGGAAGGTGTTGACCAGACCGAGCTTGTTGACGATCAGAAACAGCGGAATGATGAGCATCAGCGGCGGCACCATCAGCGTGCCGATATAACCGAGCAGCAGCGTTTCGCGCGCCCTGAATTTCAGCCGCGCGAAGGCATAGCCGGAAAGGCAGGAGACGACGACAGTGATCGCTGTCACGCAGATCGCGATGATGGCGCTGTTGAGGAAGAAGCGGCCAAAGGGCAGCTGAGTCCAGGCAGCTGCAAAATTACCCCATTCGAAGATATCGGGCAGGATACGTGGGGGTATCGCCGTCACCTCGGCATTTGAGCGCACTGCATTCGATACCATCCAGAAGAAGGGAAAGAGAAAGGCGATGGCGACAAGCGTGATTGCCAGGTGATTGACGACATCGAGCACCAGCTTCCGGCGTGTTCTGGCTTCGGATTTAAGCGTCATAATGCACCCATTTGCGCTGGAACCAGAATTGCAGGGCCGTCAGCGCCATGATCAGCGCGAACATCACCCAGGCGATGGCAGAGGCGTAGCCCATTTGGAAGTTCTGAAAGCCGCGTTGGTAGATGGCATAGCCGAGCGTCGCGGTCGACGATCCCGGCCCGCCCTTGGTCATGACGAAAATCTGGTCGAAGACCTGCAGCGAGGTGATCGCCGTCATGACGGTGCCGAAGAACAGCGTCGGCGAAATCAGCGGCAGCCGGATTTTCCAGAAGCGGTCCCAGGCCGTCGCGCCATCGATGCGGGCTGCTTCGAGGTAACTTGCCGGCACCATGTCGAGCGCGGCGTTGAAGAGAACGGTATTGTAGCCAACGCCGGCCCAGATCGAGGTGAGGACGACCGCCTGCATGGCAAGTGTGCGATCGTTCAGCACGCCCGACAATGGCAGCGATAGTGAGGCCATCAGACTGTCGAAAAGCCCGCCGCTGGTGAAGATCAACATCCAGACCATGGCGACCGCAATCAGTGGGGTGAAGGTCGGGAGAAAGAAGATCACCCGGAACCAACGCTGCCCGATCTTCAGGCTCGAAATCCACGTCGCCAGCCCGAGCGAGATGATGATGTTCAGTACAAGATATTCGACGGTGAAGAAGAGGGTGTTGCGCAAGACCGTCCAGAATTGCGGGTCGGTCGTAAACAGGCGCACATAGTTGGAAATGCCGACGAAACGCGGCGTACCGAGCAGCTGCCAATTGGTGAAGCTGAGCGCGATCGAGGCAAGGATCGGCAGGACGAGAAACAGGACGATGCCGATCAGGCCCGGCAGCAGGAAGAACAGTGCCGTCCATCCCTCGCCTCTGAACCATTTGCGCGAGCGTGGCCTTGGTCTTGCGATCATGTCGGTATGCTTGCCCAGCATCATGGGCCTCTCCTTTCCGGCGATGGCGCTGCGGTCGAGCCGATGAGCCCGGCCGCAGGCCGACGAGACGTCCGGTCTATGGCAGCTGGCTCTGAATGTCGCTCAATACGCCTTCGGGTTTCGAGTCTCCCGTCAGCGCGAGCGGCACATATTGCATCACCAGATTCTCGAACTGGTTCCATTTCTCGTTGATGCGGAACGGCGTGGTGTGGGCAAATATATATTGAAGCGTATCGCGTGTGCCGCTGACATTCTTGGCAGCGCCATCATACCAGGCGGTCTGCTGTGCAAGCCGGGCCGGCAGTGCGCGTCCGGCCGCGCCAAGGATTTCAGCGGCCTTGGGGCCTGTCAGCACCTGCAGCGCCTTGAATGCGGCATCCTTGTGCTGACTGGTGGCGGAGATACCCCAGCCCGAGCCGGCCGTAATGAAGCGCGAAGAGCCGCTGCCGCGCGGCAGCGGTGCGATGCCGATCTTGAAATCGACATTGGCCTGCCCGGTAATCAATGACCAGGGACCGTCGATATACATGGCGACATTGCCCGAAGCGAAGCGGCCGCTTGCGGCCGAAGCATCGGCCGCGGAGGCAAAGACCGGCGAGAGTTTGTCCTTGGCGGTGAGATCGGCGTATTTGCTGAACGCATCGACAAAGCCGGCATTGGTAAGGTCGAATTCATTGTCGGCGTTGAAATAATCAGCACCGAGCGCGACGGGGCCGGCGATGAAATCAAAAGCCTGGGTGCCATAGCCGTAGACTCCATCCTTGGTTAGTGCCTTGGCGTCGGCCTTGAAGTCGTCGAACGTCCAGTCTTTGGCCGGCTCCTTCAAGCCGGCGGCTGCGAACTTGTCGCGATTGTAGAAGACCATCCACGGGCCGACATCGTAGGGCAGCGCATAGAGTTTGCCGTCCTGCGAAAGACCGGACATGATCGATGTCTCGAAATCAGCCACCTTCACGTCGCTGCCTTTCACGTAATCATCGAGCGGTGTCAGGATCGAAGAGAAATTCGGCAGGCGCATCGATTGCATCGAGACGATATCGGCGACCTGACCCGATGCTGCCAGAACCGGCAGGCGTGTCCAGTAGTCCGTCCAGCCCGAAAGCTGCAGCTTGACCTTGATATCGGGATATTGCTTGTTGACGAGATCGGCCAGCTGCTGCCAGAGCTCCGCATCGTTCGGCGCGCCCCACATCTGCCAGGTAAGGGTCACGGCGGTATCCTGCGCTTGCGCGCAGATGCCGGGTAGTGAACCCGCCGCAAGGGCGGCGGCAAAGATCAATGAATGCTTCATGATTGTTCCTCCTCCTCAATGACTTTCGTTGCAGTGACGTTCATCACTATCCGGACGCTCCCCTCCGGCTTGGTCTTGCGGCTCGTTCACGCCGCGATCATCGCCTCCAGGTCGGCGATCAGGCCGATCAGTTCGCTTCGCTGACGCTGCCACGTGTCCGGACCTTGCTCCGGCTCCAGAATGGCCGTCATCCGCTGGAGAAAGTCGGGCGGCAGCCGTTCGAGTTCGGCTGCCATGGGCAGATTCCAGCCGTCGCCCGGAAAATAGACCCGGTTGAAGGCAAAGACGGTCTGTAGAATGGCATTGGCAAGCTTGCCTGTGAGACCGACGAGAAAGACGAGGTCGCGGCGAACGACCTTGCTCTCATAGTGATAATCTCGGGCCCAATAGCGCAGGACATCCATATATTGGCTGAGCACGGAAGCCCTGAGCGCTTCCGGATATTGCGCCAGCTGCTGCCTCCAGCCGGCCAGCAAACCCCTGGGATCGGCGATGATCTGCTGGTTGGCAAGATCGGTCGGCAGATGATAGCCCCAGATCGTCCATTCGAAGCTCTTGGGCACGACCACTCCGGCAAGCCAGGAATCCAGGTCGCGCTGGACGCCGGCATACCGCCGCATCCAGACGCCATCCATGCGGATGCCTTCGGCCTGCCAGTCTCGCAGCGCGGCATCGAAACGCCGCCAAGCCGCGGTTTGCCGGACCTCCGGTCCGCGATAGGCGTCGGCATAGACCCTGAAGTCGAAATCTGATTGCGCATCCGACCTCCCCTTGCCGCGCGATCCGGCGAGTGCAACGGCACCATTGCCGTCTTCTGCCAGATCGGCGATCAAGGGGGTCATCGCGGCTATGAGTTCGGTTTCGCGGCTCACGGCGGCACAGGACGGCTGGGTTTCGCTATCCCCCTCAATCCTTGAGGATCAGTTCGATGACTGGCGTCACGACGTCAGGCTTGAGCACCGGCAATTCCAAGGTCAGAATGCCCTCTCCGACGGCGACGCCCACATTGGAGTCGACTTCCGCATCCGGGTCGAGCCAATGAAGCTCGCTGGCATCGTGCAGGAACTGTGCATATTTGACCTTGCGCCCCAGCTCTTCGATATGGATGTGGCGGAAGGGCCAGGTCTGTATATGCAGGTAGAGCCGATTACCTTTCTGCGTGAAGCGGCATCCGTTGGGCGCCTTATAGGTCGAAGGTCCTGCGCCATAGATCGCGCGGCCGTTCAGGCGCAGCCATTCGCCATAGGTGTCGAGCGCCTTGATGGCGCGGGCGTCGAAGGTGCCACGGCCGGTCGGGCCGACATTCATCAGCAGATTGCCGCCGAGCGAGACCGTGTCGACCAGGATGTTGATGAGCTGGCCAGCATCCTTCCAGCTGGTCTCGTCGCGATAATAGCCCCAGGAGCCGCTGAAGGTGTGGCAAGCTTCCCATCGTACCGGCAGGCCGGCAACGGTCGGTGCGACGCGCGGCGTATATTGCTCCGGCGTGACGAGTTCGGGCATGTGATCCGCATCGCGCGGCAAGTCGAGGCGGTCGCCGACGATGATATCGGGCTGTAGCTGGCGCACCAGTTTCATCAGGTCGTCGCTCTCCCAATCGGCACGTCCCTTGCCGGGCAGGCCCTTGTAGACGCGCTGGGGATAGCTGAAATCGAACCAGATCACGTCGATCTTGCCGAAGTTCGTCAGAAGCTCGGTCACCTGATCGCGCATGTATTTCGCATAACGCTTGACGTCGCGGCCCTCGTTGAGCTTGGCGGCGTCGGGATGGTTTCGCTGGGGGTGATGTCCGTCGATCGGGAAATCGGGGTGGTGCCAGTCGAGCAGCGAATAATAGAAGCCGACCTTGAGCCCTTCGGCACGAAGTGCTTCGACATAGGGGCCGATCAGGTCCTTGCCATAGGGTGTGTTGGTGACCTTGTAGTCGGTGACCTTGCTGTCCCACAGGCAGAAGCCTTCATGGTGCTTGGCGGTCAGAACAACATATTTCATGCCGGCTTCGCGAGCGCGGCGTGCCCATTCGCGGGCGTCGTAGAGGTCGGGGTCGAAATTGTCGAAATATTTCTGATAGGCCTCGGTGGTGAACTCCTCCCGGTTCTTCAGCCATTCGTGACGTGCGCCGAGGGCGTAAAGTCCGAAGTGGATGAACATGCCGAAGCGGTCGTGTCCAAACCATGCCTTGCCGTCGGCCACATCCTGGCCGCCACTGATCGCTGCGTCGCTCACACTATCCTCCCAAGTGTTAAGGCTTCATCGAACCGGTTCGATTTGATAATTGATCCTCATGCCCGGTATGTCAAGCGCACTGTTGAAATCTCTTTCCGCATATTGCTTCACGGCCGGCAAATGGTAGATTTATGGCAGAGATTCACGGAAGGGAGCCTTTGATCGGAAGGCTCGAGGCGATAGAAACGGTTCGAAAAATTCATGGCCACCATTCGTGACGTCGCCAAACTCGCTGACGTATCCGTCTCGACGGTGTCGCTGGCCTTGAGCAATCCGGCGCGCGTCAGCCAGAAAACACTGGAGAAAATTCATCAGGCGATCGCTGCGGTCGGCTTCGTTGCCGATCCGCTTGCCCAGAGCCTGGCGCGTGGGCGCAGCCGCATGATTGGCTTCATCGTCGGCAATGTCGGCAACCCGTTTTTCGGGGATATCCGGCGCGAGCTGGAAAATTATGCGCTTGACCATCAGCACTTCGTCGTCGTCACCGATTCCTCAGGCAAAACGGATCGCGAGAGGGCGATGGTCGAGCACCTGATCGGCCTGAAGACCGCAGGCCTTGCGCTTGCGCCGTCAGGCCATGATCGGGATTATATCGACTTCATTGCCGGCCTGAACCTGCCGATCGTCTGTTTCGACCAGAAGGTTGCCGGCATCGAGCGCGATTTCGTCGGCTCCGACAACTATCTGGCCGGGGCGATGCTGACGGAACATCTCCTGCAGCTCGGCCACAGGCGCATCGCCGTCATCACCGGCCCGAGCCATATGCATACCGCGACGGAGAGATATCGCGGCTTTGCCGATACGATGGCCAATGCCGGCGTAGACATCAATCCGAATTTCGTCGTCGACGGCCAGTTCACGCGCACAGCCGGCTACGAGGCGGCCATGCGTTTGCTGATCCAGCCCGAACGCCCCACTGCGATCCTCGGCACCAATAACGCAGTTGCGCTCTCGGCGCTGCAAGCCATGCAGGAGCTGGGCTTCCGCTGTCCCGAAGACATCTCGCTCGCCATGATCGACAATGTGCAGTGGAGTTCGGTCATCACGCCGCGCATTACCATGGTGGTCCAGGATACGCTGGCGCTCGGCGGCATCATTGCAAGACGCCTGATGCACCGCATCACCAATCCGCAAGGTGCGGTCGAGCCGCCGCAGGATTTCGTGCTGACGCCGAAATTCGTTCCGGGCAATTCCTGTCGGAGAATTTAGAACTCTTTGCACCTTGCATTGGGGCGCCGAAGACATCTTGTGCTTTGGCGGCGAACGTTCTCAGGATTGCCTCAGAACTGGTTGCCGAAGCCGAGCCGGAAGTTTCCCCTTGTCGTAGTCTTGCTTCAGGAACGCCATGGCGGAGCTGAGATTGATCACACCGAATGGTAAAGCACAGATTGCCGATCTAGTCTCGCACAAGGTCTGATTGCGATAGTTCAGGCGGGGCGAATATCGATGAACTGCGCTGTGGGGGCGATCTATGATTTCGACGTATCTCGGCTACGTGTCCGCGACAAAGGACATGGCATCGACGCTTGCGCGCATCGCCAAACAGGCGACGGTCAAAAGCGACCAGCAATATTACGATGCGCATATCGGCAAGATTAAGAATGTCGATGAGTTTCTGAGCGACTACAAGCTGTATAGCTATGCGATGAAGGCCTATGGCCTCGAGGACATGACCTACGCCAAGGCCTTCATGAAAAAGGTCCTGACCAGCGACCTTAGCGACACGAGCAGCTTTGCAAACAAACTGACGGACAGCCGTTACCGGCAATTCGCTGCCGCTTTCAATTTCGGCGGCACGTCAAAAAATCAATCGGCTCAGAGCGATTCACAGAAGAGCGATACGATCGGGCTCTATGAGCAATCTTTCGCCAATGAAACGGCTTTGGCCAAGAAGGAAAGCAAGTTCTACGATAGCTGGATCGATAAGGTGTCGAACGTCGACGACATCGTCAACAGCAGCAGAATGACGGACTATATCCTGCGGGCGCACGGTTTAAACCCGGACAATATCTCGAAGGCGTTCCTCAAGTCGGTTCTGACCAGCGATGTCAACGACCCGAACAGCTTCGTCAACACCGCAAGCAATTTCTCGACGGCATCGCTGCAGCCGACATACAAGCTGATCGCATCGCAGTTCAGCTTCAATGCCGACGGAACGCTTTCCGGCGCGACCGCGCAGACGGCGGAGCAGAAGGAGGCCATGATCTCGCGGTATGACAGCATGGTCCCGAGCCTGTTGAGCCCGGCTGCGGCCGCCAGCAACGACGATTACTATCGTCAGACGATCACGAAAGTTCAGTCGCTCAGCGACATAACCGGCGATAACAGGCTGTTTTCCTACATAAAGACCGCATTCAACCTGAATCCCAAGCTCACTCCGGTCCAATTCAACCTCGCTTTTACGAACTCCGATTATGCCGCCGTGACTGGAATGGCGGATATGGTTTCGCACTTTCAGTTTGCATCCGATGGTACGCTGCCCGCCGGTCAGCCGGCGCAGACGCCGCAAGCCATCGACGACATCTCGACCAAATATTTGAACCAGGCGAAAGATGCGAAACAGAACCTGTTCGGCGATGCGGAGAAACACTACAAGAGCGCGGTCGGCGAGATAAAGACGATTGCGGACTTCTTTGCCGCCAACGATACCAAGAACAAGAATCTTCCAACCGTGGAGGACATGGCGCTTCGTGCCTTTGGGATCGGCAAGAACGAGGTCTCCAGGGACCAGCTGCGCAAGATACTGGAGAGCGATCCGTATGACAGCAAGAGCTATGTCAATTCGCTGAAAGACGACAGATTCGTCGGGCTTGCCAAGGCTTTCAATTTCGACAGTGAGGGCAATCTGCGGGCGCCGGTCGCGCCCTTGTCCCAGACTTCGATCAACAGCCTGATCTCAGCCTACTCGAAGTCGAAGACCTTCGGATTTACCGGCGAGATGCGAGATAAGGCGGTCAAGGATGCGAAGGACGCAGCGACCGAATTCAGCAAGTCGATCTCCAAGATCAAGACGGTCGACGAACTCCTCGCAGACAAGAAGCTGACGGAGTTTATTCTCGTTGCGAACAATATCGATCCCAAGACGGTCGACAAGAATAGCTTGAAGAAGGCCTTCACCGCGGACCCCGAGGATGCCAAGGGCTTTCTGAACACGCAGGCAGGCCAGCAGTTCAAGGCGATGGTGAACGCCTTCAATTTCGACGCCAAGGGAAATCTGACCACAGCCAAGATCGAGCCGGGACAGAACAAGGGCGCGCGTCTCGCCACCAACGATCTTTACCTTCATCAGACCTTGGAGACGCAGCAGGGAAGCTCCAACGAAGGTGTTCGTCTCGCTCTCTATTTCCAGCGCAAGGCACCGCAGGTCAATTCCGTCTACGATATCATGTCGGATCCGGCGCTCTACAATGTGATCAAGACGACTTATTCGCTACCCGCATCCATGTCGAACATGGATGTGACCCGCCAGGCGGCGATGCTTGAAAAGCTATTCCCGATCAAGGATTTGCACGATGCCGGCAAGGTGAACAATCTGCTCAAGCGTTTCTCGGCCGTCTATGATGCGGCAAATGGCGGGAATACGACCTCTGCCGCATCCGCCATCCTGACGCGCGGATCGGGGATTGGCATGAGCGCCGATCTGATGCTCTCGATTGCCCAGCTCAGATCGCGATAGCGTCTTCGTTTGCGATACTATTGATGCTGCAGCACGCTCAGGCCCCCGTCCACGGTCAGGCAGGCGGCATTCATGAAGGGACACTCGTCCGAGACCATGAAGACCGCTGCCATGGCGATCTCGTGAGGGGTGGCGATACGGCCGCCCGGATGCAGCTTCATCGTTTCGGCCTTCGCCTTTTCCGGGTCGGGGAAACTGTTCCAGTAATCGATGGCCTTCTGCGTTGCGACATAGCCGGGCGCGAGTGCGTTCACGCGCACGTTCTTTGAGGCATATTCGATCCCCAGAGATTTGGTCATGCCGAGAAGAGCATGCTTGGCAAGCGGGTAGGGGAAGGTATGCGGGATGATCGTGAAGGCGTGAGTTGAAGCGATGTTGAGTATGACGCCGCCGCCACGGGCGATCATCTCGGGCAGCACGGACCGGCAGCAATTCCAGGCGCCCTTGAGATTGATGTCAAAGCAGCGCTCCCAGTCCTCGTCCGTCGTCTTCAACGGCTCGGCAAAGACGTTGACCCCGGCATTGTTGACGAGCGCATTGATGCCGCCGATTTCGCCGGATGCTCTGGCCACGGCTGCGCGCACGGCTTCGGCATCGGTGATGTCGGCCGCCTGATAGCCAAGATTGGCACCGTCTTCCTTCAGCCTATCCGCAGCTTGTTCCAGCAGAGCTTCGTCGCGATCGATCAGGAAGATGCTTGCATCTTCAGCCATGCATGCCTCGGCTATGGCCAGCCCGATTCCCTGCGCGGCTCCGGTAATGAAGATCCGTTTTCCTGAAAGGCGATTTGACATTCAGTGTTCCTCTTTGTGCTGGGGCGGAAATCTCGCGGTCAGCCGACCGCGCAGGCTACCGCGAATATTCCTGTGGCCGCAGGCGGATCGATCCTGCAAATGTCTCTCCCGGCTGCAGGATTTTCAAATCTCCGAGGTCGGGGAGATTGTGACCGTTGGCGATGTGGGACATCGGCTCGAAGCAGAAATAATCATGGCGAAAGGCGGGATTGAAGTTCGTATCTGGAATGAAGATGAATGCGTGTCTGACTGAAGCGTCGGCGGTCAGCCGCAGGCCTGCATGTCTCTCCGGCCAGACGATCTCCGCTTCGCCGCTCCATCCCTCGAAGCCGTTGTTGACCCAGCGGCGAGGCAGGGGTGAAGGCGCGGAAAAGTCGAGATCGTCCGGAATCTCGGTACGTTCTCCCGGAAGCCAGCCTTCCGTTTCCGTCCAAAATCGCTGCGCTGGCGCAAAAAGTGTCGTCTCAGGGGTCATCGGGAAGTATGGATGCCAGCCAAGCCCGAAGGGCAGCGCCTCCTTGCCGGTGTTCTCAACGCTCATGTGAAGCATCAGCCCTTCGGATGTCAGCGCGATGATCTGCCTCGCTGCGTAACTGTAGGGCGTATCGCCCTCCCGATGATGAAAGCCGATCTGCAATTCGTTGCCGATGCGGGAGAGGACGGACCATTCGGCTTGCCAACCGTCGCCATGAAGGTAGTGAGGATCCGAAGCCGTGTTCGGCCTCAGCCGATAGTTGCGCCCCGCGAACGCGAAACGATTGTTTCGCACGCGGTTGCCGAAGGGAACGAGGGGATAGCAGGCGGAGGCGGACGCATGCGCATCGTCCGGTGCGGATCTCAATAGCGCAATCCTGCGCCCCTCCACCGTCCAGGCATAATCGAGCAATGTGCCGCCGAAGGTTGAAACGCGAGCAGAAAGCGAACCGTCCCGCAAATCGATGATGGTCATTAAGCGGTTGCCTTCTCCCTACAACCAAGGCCGGTGCCGAACGCACGACACCCTATATCTGCCTCGGCCCATGTCAACGGATATATATGATTTATTTTCGGATCATCTCTGAGGTTCTTGCCGATATATCCCGCAATCTATCCCTGTTCGGCATTTTAAGCGAGCCTTTGGCGATCAGCTAATGCCGCAACGGCATAAATAATCATACATAAATATTGACTGGTATGATGTTTTTTCATATTCAAGGTCTCGGGTCCGTTGGGCTGCAAATGCAGTTTAATTGTTATACAAATAATTGACTCATATTACAATATAACTTACGGAAATCGAGCGGTTCCCGGGAGATGGATGGGGACGCGCAAACAAAGGGAGAGAGATCATGCGCTTTTTCAAAGCGGCTATCCTTGCCGGCACCTTTGCCGTTCTGGCGGCCGGCTCTGCTTTCGCGGAGGACGTCAAGATCGGCTTCATCGTGAAGCAGCCCGAAGAACCATGGTTCCAGGACGAATGGAAATTCGCCGACCAGGCGGCCAAGGAGAAGGGCTTCACGCTCGTCAAGATCGGCGCTGAGGACGGCGAGAAGGTTCAGTCGGCGATCGACAATCTCGGCGCGCAAGGAGCGCAGGGCTTCATTATCTGCACCCCGGACGTGAAGCTCGGCCCTGGAATCGTTGCCAAGGCTGCCGCCAATCAGCTGAAGCTGATGACGGTCGACGACCGCCTGGTGAATGCCGAGGGCAAGCCGCTCGAAGATGTGCCGCATATGGGCATTTCCGCAACGAAGATCGGCGAGACCGTGGGCCAAGCGATCGTCGACGAAATCAAGAAGCGCGGCTGGGACATGAAGAATGTCGGCGCGATCCGCGTGTCCTACGATCAGCTGCCGACCGCCGTCGACCGCGTCGAAGGCGCGATCTCGGTTCTGAAGGCCGCAGGCTTTCCGGCTGCGAATATCTACGACGCGCCGCAGGCCAAGACCGATACGGAAGCAGCGCTCAACGCTGCGACCACCGTTCTCAACAAGCATGCCGATATCAAATACTGGGTTGCCTTCGGCCTTAACGACGAAGCTGTGCTTGGCGCTGTCCGCGCCTCGGAATCGGTCGGCATTCCCGCAACGAACATGATCGGCGTTGGTATCGGCGGCGCGGATTCGGCGATCAACGAATTCAAGAAGCCCGCCGCGACCGGCTTCTTCGGCACGGTCATCATCTCACCGAAGCGCCATGGTTATGAGACGGCGCTCAACATGTATGACTGGATCGCCAACAGCAAGGAGCCGCCGAAGCTCACGCTCACTTCCGGTTCCCTCGCACTGCGCGGCGACTATGAGAAGGTTCGCAAGGATCTCGGCATCGAATGATCATCCAGGCAGGATGATGTCCGTTCGGCGGCCTCACAAATGCCGCCGGACCTTCTCTCGATGGGGCAAGTATGGCTTTCCTTGAATTCAAGGGCATTTCCAAGGGCTATCCCGGTGTCCAGGCGCTGTCGAACGTCTCTTTCGATGTCGAAAGGGGTGCCGTGCACGGGCTGATGGGCGAAAACGGCGCCGGCAAGTCGACACTGATCCGGGTTCTCTCCGGCGATCAGGCCGCCGATAGCGGCAGCATCGTCATCGATGGCGTGGAGCAACACTATAGCTCCGTCCGCGATGCCTTTCATGCCGGCGTCATCGTCATCCATCAGGAACTGCAGCTGGTGCCGGAACTGACGGTTGCCGAAAACCTCTGGCTCGGCCGTTTTCCCGGCAAGGCCGGCGTGATCGACGGCAAGACGCTGATCGAGACCGTTCGCACGAAGCTCAAGGAAATCGGCATCGATGTTGATCCTGCGGCAAAGGTATCCTCGCTGTCGATCGGCGCGCGCCAGATGGTGGAGATCGCCAAGGCCGTCATGGTCGATGCGCGGGTGATCGCGCTCGACGAGCCGACCTCCTCGCTCTCGTCACGTGAAAGCGAAATCCTGTTTTCCCTGATAGACCGGTTGAGAGCCAACGGCACCGTCATTCTTTATGTCTCGCATCGCCTGGATGAGATCTTCCGGCTCTGCGACAGCCTCACCGTGCTGCGCGACGGCAAGCTTGCGGCCCATCATCCTGACATTGCCGATACGACGCGCGAACAGATCATCTCGCAAATGGTCGGCCGCGAGATCAGCAATATTTGGGGCTGGCGCGAACGCCCGCTCGGCGAAGTGCGTCTGGAAGTCAAGGGTCTCTCCGGTTCTAAGTTGCGCAATCCCGTCAGCTTCTCGGTTCGCAAGGGCGAAATCCTTGGCTTTTTCGGCCTCATCGGTGCCGGCCGAAGCGAAATGGCCCGGCTTCTCTATGGTGCCGATCATCGTCATCAGGGCAGCGTCTCTATAGACGGCGTTGCCGTCGCGCCGAACAATCCGAAGGCGGCCATCAGTGCCGGCATGGTTCTCTGCCCTGAAGATCGAAAGTTCGACGGCATCATTCAGGGGCGATCGATCGAGGAAAACATTGCGATTTCTTCGCGGCGGCATTTCTCGCCCTTCGGCATCCTCAATCCGAAGCAGGAAGCCTCGGTCGCCGATCAGTTCATCGCCAAGCTCAGGGTCCGTACGCCCTCCCGCAAGCAGGATATCGTCAATCTCTCGGGCGGCAACCAGCAGAAGGTCATCCTTGGCCGCTGGCTTTCGGAACAGGGTGTCAAGGTCCTCGTCATCGACGAGCCGACGCGCGGCATCGATGTCGGCGCCAAATCGGAAATCTATGAAATTCTCTACGAGCTGGCGGCTGGCGGCATGGCGATCGTCGTCATCTCCAGCGAGCTTCCCGAGGTCATGGGCATTTCCGATCGCATCATCGTCATGTGCCAGGGGCGCGTCGCCGCCAATGTCGCTCGCGCCGATTTCGACGAACGGGCCATTCTGACCGCAGCTTTGCCCGATAAGAATGCCGCCGGCACGATCTAATTCAGGAATGGTAGTGATGAATTCGTTGAAAAAAATTCTCCTCGGCGAACAGGGCCTCGTGGTGATCTTCGCGATCGCCTTCGTGATCGTCTCGCTCTTTGTGCCGAGCTTCCTGACGGAGCGCAACATGCTCGGTCTGCTGCAGTCGGTGGTGACGATCGGCATCGTCGCCTGCACGATGATGTTCTGCCTGGCCTCGCGCGACTTCGATCTTTCGGTTGGTTCGACGGTCGCCTTCTCGGGCATGATCGCCGTCATGGTGTCGAACTCCACCGGCTCCATTCCGCTCGGCCTGCTCGCCGCGCTGATTTGCGGCAGCGTCGTCGGCGTCGTCAATGGCGTCGTCATCGCCAAGTTCCGCATCAATGCGCTGATCACCACGCTCGCGACGATGCAGATCGTGCGCGGCCTCGCCTTGATCGCGTCTGATGGCCGTGCCGTCGGCATCAACGATCCGGCCTTCTATCAGCTCGCGCTGTCGCGCTTTCTGACGGTGCCGACGCCGATCTGGATCATGGTGCTGCTCTTCATCATCTTCGGCTTTACGCTCAACCGCACTGTTTTCGGCAAGAACACGCTTGCGATCGGCGGCAATCCCGAGGCGTCGCGTCTGGCCGGCGTCAATGTCGTCAACATGCGGATCTGGATCTTTGCCTTGCAGGGTCTCGTCTGCGCCATTGCCGGCATTCTGCTTGCCTCGCGCATCACCTCGGGCCAGCCGAACGCGGCAACCGGGCTCGAGCTTTCCGTCATCTCGGCCTGCGTGCTTGGCGGCGTGTCTCTCGCGGGCGGGCGTGCAGCGATGACCGGCGTGATCGTCGGCGTCCTCATCATGGGCATTGCCGAGAACGTCATGAACCTGCTCAATATCCAGGCCTTCTATCAATATCTCGTGCGCGGCTGCATTCTGCTGCTTGCCGTTCTGTTGGACAATCTGCGCTCGTCCGCGGTAGGGCGTGGCAGTCGTTTGTAACGGTCGGATTTCCTTGGAGAAGTTTGGGGAGAAGTTTATCGAGCTTGCAGTTGCGCATTGATGCCGGGGCGTGGTGCCGCTCATGATCGCTGATGGGTCAGCGGAAGGGAGTGCTAGGGATGAGTACGCGTTTGGGGTCTTTACGGACGACGCCGGCCGGGGCCGCGCCTGAGCAGGGAAGGCGTACCGTGCGCGAGGAGCTGTTGAAGAAGCTCATCGGCCAGATCGTCTCGGGCTCTCTCGCCGAGGGCTCGGTTCTTCCCAATGAGGCTGAACTCTCGGAAGTTTACGGCGTTAGCCGCACCAGCCTGCGCGAAGCCATGCAATATTTGTCGGCGCTGGGGATGGTCCGTTCGCGCACCCGCGCCGGTACCACTGTTCTGCCACGAGAGAACTGGAACTATCTGGACCCGCTGGTTCTCGATGCGACCCTGGCACTCAGCAATGACCGCAGCTTCTACGATTCCCTGCTCGATGCGCGGCAAGTGCTGGAACCCGCCGCCGCCGCACAGGCGGCTGCTAATGCCACGGCCAAGCAGCTCGCACAGATTGCCGAGGCCTTCGAGGATATGGTCGCTGCCAATGCCCGCGACAACGAGGCATGGAGCCAAGCAGATCTGGAGTTTCATACCGCGATCATCAATGCTAGCGGCAACTGGGTTTTCCGGCAGTTCGCCACTGCGATCCGCGCCGCTTTGCTCGCGAGTTTTCGCCTGACCAACCGGGCCAGCCAGTCGCATGATTACGCGATCGCGCGCCATCAGGATGTCCTGGATGCGATCCGCATGCGCCGGCCCGATGCTGCACGTTTTGCCATGGAGCAGCTCATCGGAACGGCCAGAATGGAGCTTAGCGACGCCCTGCGTGCCGCTAAGCTGAAGGACGGATCGGAATAGGCTGCTTTTTGGACAGGCCGGAAGCAGATACGACCCATTTACTTTGTCGTATAGCCGCCGTTGACGAGAATGGTCTGTCCGGTCATCCACCAACCGTCGGAGACCAGGAACCGGATATAGGGCACGATATCCTCGATATCGGTAAGGCCGGTCTTCGAAAACTTCGAGAGAGCGGCGGCGCCCTTGTGATAGGCCTGGGCATCGGCGCTTTCCGCTGGGTAGAAGAAAGGCGTGTCCATCGGACCAGGGCCGATGGCCGTGACGGAGATGCCGCGATCGCCGAATTCCTTAGCCGCAGCGCGGGTAAAATGCTCGACTGGCGCCTTGGTCCCGGCATAGCTTGAATAGAACGGCGTGAAGGCGCCGAGCAGCGACGTGACTAGCGTGCAGATCTTGCCGTTGTCGTTGAGCGATTTGCCGGCCTCCTTGAGGAAGAAGAAGGCCGATTTCGAATTGACGGCACTCATCTCGTCGTATTCTGCCTCGGAGATATCGACGATCGGCTTCTTCAGCACCTTGCCGACCGTGTTGATCGCAATATCAGGGCGGCCGAAGGCGGCAATGGCCTCGGCAAAGAGTTTCTCCACCGCGCCTGCTGTCGTGAGATTGGCCTGGAATGCGGCAGCTTCGGCACCGGCTGCCCTGATAGCCGCAACTGTCGCATCCGCATCGGCCTTGGTAGCAGCGCTGTTGTAGTGGATGGCGATCGCTTTTGCGCCGTGCGCTGCGAAGTCGCGGGCGATCAGGCCGCCTAGATTCTTGGCGCCGCCGGCAATGATGACGGTTTTCCCTTTGATCGAATGATCGGTCATGAAAGAGCCCTCCTTGGGAAGTGGGACGGCACCGTGCCGCCCTTCCTGAAGCAAATCTATCGTCTGGAATTTGCCGATAAAGCGGTCTAATTTGACATCATCTGTCAGAATTAACGGACAATAGCGGTATAGCTTTGGATCGCATCGACCTCTTCAGGATTTTCACGCGTGTCGTGGAATGCAGCAGCTTCACCCGCGCAGCGGATACGTTGGGCTTGCCGCGCTCCTCGGTCTCCGCTGCCGTCATGGAGCTGGAGGGCCGCGTCGGCGCGCGTCTGCTTCACCGCAGTACGCGCAAGGTGTCGCCCACCCAGGATGGCACGGCCTTCTACGACCGCTGCCTGAGGGTAATTGCCGATGTCGAGGAGACGGAAAGCCTGTTTCGACAGAGTGACGCCAAACCATCCGGTAAATTGCGGACGGATGTGCCGGGCCGCATCGGTCGCCTGATCATAGCGCCGGCGCTGCCATCGTTTCTCGATCAGTTTCCCGATATCGAAGTGGATCTCGGCGTTACCGACCGTGCCGTCAATCTGGTGGAGGACAGCGTCGATTGCGTGTTGCGCGTCGGCCCGCTTGTTGATTCAGGGCTGATTGCCCGGCCGATCGGAAAATTGCCGCTCATCAATGTCGCAAGTCCTGCCTATCTGTCGAGGCATGGTACGCCGCAAACGCCCGAAGATCTCGGCCGCCATTGGGCCGTGAATTATGCCTCGCCCTCGACCGGGCGAACCGAGCCCTGGGAATGGTTGGAAGACGGGGTATTGCGCAGCCTGCCGATGCGAGGCCGCGTGACCGTCAATAGCGCCGAGGCCTATATCGCCTGCTGTGTCGCTGGCCTGGGGCTGATCCAGAATCCGGCCTATGACCTACGCCAGCATCTGGAGGCGGGCGAACTTGTCGAGGTCATGCCAGATCATCGGGCGGAACCGCTGCAGATGACGTTGCTCTATCCGCATCGCAGGCATCTCTCCCGCCGCGTTCATGTTTTCGCCGACTGGCTACAGGTGCTCCTGGAGGAGACCGTGATCTCTCGCTCGAGCTCGTTCGAATGAAAAGCCGGATGGACGTGAGAAACGCCCACGATGCGGACGGCTTGTTTGTTCAGTTTACGGTCACTTGCCGTTATGATGTCGATCTGGAAGCCAAGATCTGGGCAGGCGATTGATCACACGGGATAGGTCGCAATGGTGAACCTGTTCAACCGACAGGCTGCCGCTGACAGGGGGCAGATCGCAGCCGCCCGGTAGCGCGGCGCCTATCGAGGAGAATTCGGAATGACCGACGATGAAAAGGCAATCCGGAAAGTCGTGGAAACCTGGATTGCCGCGAGCAAGGCGGGCGATACGGCAACCGTCTTAGGACTGATGACGGACGATGTCATCTTCATGGTTCCCGGCCAGGAACCCTTCGGCAAGGCGGCATTTGCTGCGGTTTCCAAAGGCATGGAGGGCATGAAGATGGAGGGTGCGAGCGAGATCGTCGAACTGCAGGTGCTCGGCGACTGGGCCTATATCCGCAATCACATCGACATGACGGTGACACCGCCGGGTGGCGACGCCGTTCATCGATCGGGTTATACGCTCACGCTTCTGCGCAAAGAGGCTGATGGGGAGTGGCGCCTCGCACGCGATGCCAACCTTCTGGCCGTGCGGCCCTGATCTATCTCACTCCCAGTCTTTCGGCCGCATAGGCTTTATCAGGCGGCGTCGAGGGAAGCAGCAAGATCGGCAATCAGGTCATCGGGGTGTTCTATTCCGATCGACAGGCGGATCGTCGATTCCAGCACGCCGATGCGATGGCGTACATCCACAGGCACACCGGAATGCGTCGTCGTTGCCGGATGGGAGGCTAGCGATTCCGTGCCGCCGAGGCTGACGGCCAGCTTGAAGATCTGCAGGGCGTTCAGGAATTTGAACGATGCCGGCTGGCCACCCTTGATGTCGAAGGAGAAGGTGGAGCCCGCACCGCTGCACTGGGCGGCGAAGGTACGGCCCGTTGCCGAGGATGGATCCGTGTAGGGGAGATAGTGGATTTGCTCGACCTTCGGATGATCCCGCAGGAAATCGGCGACCGCCCGTGCGTTGCTGTTTGCCCGTTCCATGCGGATCTGCAGCGTTTCCAGCGACCTGCCGAGCATCCAGCAGGAATGCGGATCGAGCTGAGTGCCGATCGCTCCGCGCAGTGCTTTCACCTGTTTGATGACGGCTTTTGAGCCGAGGGCGGCGCCGGCGATCAGATCGGAATGGCCGCCAACATATTTGGTCAGCGAATAGAGGGAGATATCGGCCCCGTGCTCGATCGGCCGCTGAAAGACCGGGCCGAGCAGCGTATTGTCGCAGGCGATGATCGGCGTGTGTCCTTGCCTCTTGCCGATCGCATCGGCAATGCGGCGGATCATGGCGATATCGACGAGACTGTTCGTGGGGTTGGCCGGTGTTTCCACCAGAATGACCGAGACACGGCCTTTGGTCATCGCTTCCTCGGCAGCTGCCGTCACCGAGCCTTCGTTGACGCCATCGGCGAAGCCGACGGCGGCTACTCCGAGATTGAGGAATGTCTTGGCGACTAGCGTTTCCGTACCGCCATAAAGCGGCTGCGAATGCAGGATCGCATCGCCCGGTCGCGCGAAGGTGAGAAGGGTTGTTGCGATGGCCGACATGCCGGAGGAAAACAGCGCGCCGCTTTCTGCCTTTTCATAGACGGCGAGGCGATCCTCGACGATTTCGCTGTTCGGGTGGTTGAAGCGTGAGTAGACGAGCCCGACGCCAGTGCCCGCCGGCGGTTCGGTGCGGCCGGAGATATAATTGAAGAAATCGCGTCCGTCCTCGGCCGATTTGAAGACGAAGGTGGAGGTCAGGAAAACAGGCGGTTTGACCGCGCCCTCGGACAATTCCGGGTCATAGCCGTAATTCAGCATCTGAGTTTCGGGATGCAGCGCATGGTTGCCGATATGCGTTTTGGACGGATGCGGCGCAGTCATGACGGTCTCCTCGGCCGATGATATGAATTTTAGACTCACATTATACATCACTTAGGATGCCGGCTCGCTATTCGTCATCATCTGCGATGTGGTTTCGGCATTGATCCTAATATGGGCCGGACTATCCAACTCGCGCATGGCTATCCGGAATACGACAGAAAGGCCGCAATATTCGTGAGCGGTGCTCGCCTTGAGGCCGTGCCGTCCCAATTTTCGAGAGCTTCCGGCTTCGCTGCCGCAGTCGTGGCAGAAACGGGGCGTTTCTTGATCGACCGGTTCCAATCGATGAGCAAGCTCGGAGGCGAAATGCATGAAGAAAACCAGTGAGGTTTACATTTGAAATCGGGCGTTCGAAAATTTGTGTTTAGCGATCTTCAGAAAATCGATGGTTACATCGATCCGCCGGATGCGCTTGTCTTCCTGTCTTTGATCGAAAAGCAAAGGCAGGAGAAACTTTATGGCGGCCTCGCCGAAATCGGGGTTTACTACGGGCGGTCCTATTTTTTGCTGCGCAAGATCAGCGCACCCGATGACAATGTGCTTGCGATCGATCTTTTCGACATAGAAGCGGATGGTGCGCAATATCAACGCTTCCTCGACAATGGAAGATCACTGGGCATTCCCGTTGATGAGGATCTCGTCATAACGGGTGATAGCACCGGGCTCGATCCGCAGGCCATCATCGACAAGGTTGGGCAGGTTCGTTTTTTCAGTATCGATGGAGGGCATTTGCTTCGCCACATCGTTGCCGATAGCCGGTTGGCGAAGAGCGTACTGGCCGATCATGGCATCATCGCCTTTGACGATACGTTCAATCCGGCCTGGCCGGAGGTGACGATCGGTGTCTCGGATTTTCCGCGCAGAAACAGCGATAGCTTTGTCGCCTTTTGTGTGACGAAGTACAAGACCTATGTCTGCCGCCGGGATTTTCATGGGCTCTATCGAGCCGCACTTGGCAGAGCACGACATCTCCTGCCGTTTGAACATGTGGAGATGGATTTTCTTGGCTCGAAAGTTCTCAGGCTGCACAATCCCATCAACCGGAGAGTCGCCTATGAGCTCTTGCGGCGGCTGGGTTTGGGCGCCATGTCCGAATGGGCCTATCGTTCAGCCTGACCTTGAGCCGGCCTCGCCTGCTGGTGGCGGAGTGACAGGGATTTCGTTTTTCAAGTAATCCTTCAGAGAGGCCCGCCAGAAGCGGGCCCCTCATCGGTCCTGATCAGTAGATTTCCGGCACATACATTTCCGGCGGCACCGGCGTACGGTGATAATCTGCATTACGCATGCGTTCCGGCAGCACGATTTCCGGCTTCGGCACGCTTTCGTAGGGGATCTGGCTCAGAAGATGGGCGATGCAGTTGAGGCGCGCCTTCTTCTTGTCGACGGCGTGGACGACCCACCACGGCGCTTCCGGAATATGGGTGCGCTCCAGCATCTCTTCCTTGGCCTTGGTATATTCCTCCCAATGCACGCGGCTCTGTAGGTCCATCGGCGACAGTTTCCACTGCTTCAGCGGATCCTGGATGCGCATGTTGAAGCGGAATTCCTGCTCTTCATCGGTGATCGAGAACCAGTATTTGATGAGGATGATGCCGGAGCGAACCAGCATGCGCTCGAAATCCGGCACGGAGCGGAAGAACTCCTCCAATTCCTCCGGCGAGCAGAAGCCCATGACGCGCTCGACGCCGGCGCGGTTATACCAGCTGCGGTCGAACAGCACCATTTCGCCCGCGGTTGGCAGGTGCGCTGCATAGCGCTGGAAGTACCATTGATGCCGTTCGCGCTCGGTCGGTGCCGGCAATGCGACGACGCGGCAGACGCGCGGATTGAGGCGCTGCGTGACGCGCTTGATGGCGCCGCCCTTGCCCGCGGAATCGCGCCCTTCGAACAGCACGACGACCTTCAGCTTTTTGTATTGGACCCAGTCCTGCAGGCGCACGAGCTCGTGCTGAAGCCGGAAAAGTTCGCGGAAATAGATGCGGCGGTCGAGCGTCGCCTCACCTTCGCTGATAAGGCCTTCTGCGACCAGTTCGTCCAGCCGGTCCTCTTCGAGCTGCATCTCCAGCTCTTCGTCGAAGCTGTCGACGATCTCATCCTTGATACGGCTGAGCGGGTCCTGGGTTTCGTCGGTCATTGTGCGCCTCCTGCTCTGTTTTCATGTTGATGCTGCAGCCCTGGGCTGCTGAGAGCCGGCACGGTGCTCAAGCATGTGCCGGCTATGGCTGCGGTGTTATTCGGCGGTCCAGCCGCCGTCGACGGAAAGCGTCGTGCCGGTAATCTGCTTTGCGGCGTCACTGCACAGGAACACCGCGATAGCGGCAACTTCGTCGACGGTTACGAATTCCTTCGTCGGCTGGGCGGCCAGCAGCACGTCATGCTTGACCTGCTCTTCCGTCATGTTGCGGGCCTTCATGGTCTCGGGGATCTGCTTTTCGACGAGCGGCGTCCAGACATAGCCGGGCGCGATGGAGTTGACCGTCACGCCGTTCTGCGCGGCCTCGAGAGCGATGGTCTTGGTGAGGCCGGTAATGCCGTGCTTGGCCGAGACATAGGCGGACTTGAAAGGCGAGGCGACCAGCGCATGCGCCGAGGATGTATTGATGATTCGACCCCATTTGCGCGCCTTCATGCCGGGAATGGCGGCCTTGATGGCGTAGAAGGCGGCAAGCAGATTGATGCGGATAATCGCCTCCCACTTGTCGTCGGGAAACTCCTCGATCGGGGCGACGAACTGGATGCCGGCATTGTTGACGAGGACATCGAGGCTGCCGAAGGCTTCCTCGGCTTCACGCACCATCGATGTCACTTCCTCGCCATTCATCATGTTGGCGCCGGAATAGCGGCACTTCACGCCGAAATCGGCTTCGATCGCCGCGCGCTCCTTTTCGATCGCATCGGCATCCCCGAGGCCGTTGATCGTGATGTTCGCGCCCTCGGCGGCAAAGGCGCGGGCGATCGCAAGCCCGATACCGCTCGTCGAACCGGTGACCAGTGCATTCTTCGAAGTCAACGAACCCATGATGCAACTCCTGCAATCTCTATGACATGGTTGGGTAGAGGGAAATGCTCAAGATGAGCGCACACTGCCAGCCTGATATGTCGCTTTGATAACAGCGCGGTTTTGCCTCGCGGCGCTGCCAATCATTGGCTGACACTTCACTGTCATGCAACCGTGCAAGTTTTCGCTCTGGCGCCCGGCGATTTCCTCCAACGACGGACAATACGATGAAGGTCGAAGACATTCTGAAGCATGCCTATGCGATGCCGCTGACCAATCCTTCCTATCCTCCAGGGCCTTATCGGTTCTTCGATCGCGAATATATCATCATCACCTATCGCACCACGCGCGAGGCGCTTGAAGCGGTCGTCCCGGCGCCGCTCGAAATCGACGAGCCGCTGGTGAAATACGAATTCATCCGCATGCCCGATTCCACTGGCTTTGGTGATTACACCGAGACCGGACAGGTCATCCCCGTGACCTATCGCGGACAAAAGGGTGGCTATGTCCACTCCATGTATCTTGATGACGATGCGCCGATCACCGGCGGGCGCGAGATCTGGGGCTTTCCGAAGAAGCTTGCCAATCCGAAGATCGTCAACGAAGGCGAAGTCATCGTCGGCACGCTGCATTACGGCAGCGTTCTCTGCGCCACGGGCACGATGGGTTACAAACACAAGCCGATCGACCAGGGACCGCTTCTAGCAGCTCTCTCGGAACCGAATTTCCTGATCAAGATCGTGCCGCATGTCGATGCCACGCCGCGTATCTGCGAGCTCGTGCGCTACTATCTGACCGATATCACCATCAAGGAAGCCTGGACTTCGCCGGCTGCCCTCGATCTTCGGCCGCATGTCATGGCCGACGTCGCGCGACTGCCCGTGCTGGAAGTGGTTTCGGCGGTTCATTTTACCGCCGATCTGACGCTCGGGCTAGGCGAAGTCGTTCACGACTATCTCGCCGAGCGCAGGTAGCCGAAGCCTTATTGTTAGACCATACTGGAGACGGATCGTGCTCGAACGAAATATCAAGGCGGTAGCGCCGACCATCCCGGAAATAGCCGCGCAATATGATCGCGTTGCCCTGGTCTTCCAGGGTGGCGGTGCGCTCGGCGCCTATCAGGCCGGCGTCTATCAGGCGCTTGCCGAAGCGGGATGCGAGCCGACCTGGCTCTCGGGCGTCTCCATCGGCGCAGTCAATGCCGCGATCATCGCCGGCAACGAGCCAGGCCGGCGGTTGCAGCGTCTGGAGCAGTTCTGGCAGATCATTTCCGGCCGCAAGATCTGGGCCTATACGCCGGAAGGCGATTTCTTCCGCGATATCCGTAATCGCACCAGTTCCTGGATGACTATGACCATGGGCCAGCCCGGCTTCTTCAAGCCGCGCTTTCCCAATCCCTGGTTCGAGCTGCCGGGAGCCGAGGGGGCAACCAGCTTCTATGACTCGGCAGAGCTCAAGAAGACGCTGGAGATGCTGATCGACTTCGACGTGCTGAACGATGGCAAGAAGCGCTTCAGCGTCGGCGCGGTGAATGTCCGCACTGGTAATTTCGTCTATTTCGACACCGACAAAGTGCGCATCGGCCCCGAGCATATCATGGCGAGCGGCGCCCTGCCGCCGGCCTTGCCGTCCATCCGGATCGAAGGCGAATATTACTGGGACGGCGGCATCGTTTCGAATACGCCGTTGCAATATCTGCTCGATCAGGAAGAGGACCGCAGCTCGCTCGTCTTCCAAGTGGATCTTTTCAGTGCCCGCGGCGTCCTGCCGCGCAGCATGCCGGACGTGCTCTCGCGCCACAAGGACATCATGTATTCGAGCCGCACGCGGCAGAATACCGACAATTTCAAGCGTATTCACGGACTGAAGATGAAGCTCCTGAGCGCCCTAAAGCGTGTTCCGAAAGAGCAGTTGACTGCGGAAGAGGAAGAGCTGATTGCGGATTATTCCGATGCCGGCGTCGTCAATATCGTGCATCTGATCTATCAGCATAAGAACTACGAAGGTCACGCCAAGGACTATGAGTTCTCCGGCACGTCGATGCGCGAGCATTGGGACATGGGCCTCGAAGATACCAAGCGCACGCTGCGCCATACCGACTGGCTGCTGCCACCCTTCAGCGACGATGCCGTCGCCATCCACGATCTTCACAGGGAAGATCCGGCTTGAGCCAATGGTGTTCTCGGCTCGACTCTAGTGATATCGGGCAGGAGCGAGCTGGGCTTAGCTTCAAGCTGTAATTCATGCTTCCAGCAAAACGCCTGTCTTTTTGCGGGACTGGCGTCAGCTCTGCTTGAGCCGATGTCGATGGGCTGCCTGCTTGGAGCGATTGCCGCACATCGCCATGCTGCACCAGCGTCTGCGGCGCCCGCGGGTATGGTCAACGAACATCAAGGTGCATGCGTGGCCTTCGCAGGCCTTCACATCGGAAAAATCTTCCGTGCAGACAAAACGTCCCAGCGCTTCGCCGATCGGTAATAGCAGCGATTCCGGAGAGCGCCATTTCCGCATCGGCTGAAGGCAGAGTTTGCGATCTTCGCCCGGCTTTCTTGTGACAATCCGGCTAAAACCTTCATCGCGTTCCAACAGACGGTTCAGCGGTTCCAGATCGTTCAAGGCCTCTGATGCCAGCGGCTTTCCCCTGTGGGAGTTTACGAAAGTTCTGAACCACTCACGCAGGCTTCTTGCCTGGTCGGCGACTTTGTCGAGTTCGCCCGGCAGCGCCTGCTTGCGCATGGCGGCAAGCGTTTTCCGCGGCACTAGGCCTGCCTGTTCCAGCCAGCGCAGCAGACCCTCTCCGTCGTCAATCCAGTCGATCGGCACATCCACCGGCGTTGCGACCGAATTGAGGAAATCCAGTCCGAGCGTGTCGCCAACGAAGATGGCGGGTGAACGGCTGTCCATCGACTGCTCCTTATTCCGGCCGACAGGGGGCTGAAAGGCCGCTCGAAAACATAGCGACTATATAACCCTTCCAAAGCCTCTTGACAAGTTACCCAAGTGAAGAGTAACCATATCAGTGTCATTAAAGAGGTTATTTATTCCAACTGGCGGGAGAAGGCCAATGCTACTACAGAGGGCCGAGTTGTCCGCGCTGATGATGGCGTCTGTCGCTGATATCGGTGCCAATGCAGGCGCGTCCGCGGCATCATTTGAATTCTGAGATGTAACCTAAAAAATAGATGTTCATAGGTTACGAAAGGAGCTTAACATGACTGATATCACCTATCGCAGCGTCAATATCGAAGATGTCAAGGTTTTCTACCGTGAAGCGGGCTCGGCCGGCGCGGACAAGCTTCTGCTGCTGCATGGCTTCCCGACTTCCAGCCACATGTTCCGCGATCTCATCCCGCTTCTGGCGGATCGCTACCACATCATCGCCCCAGATCTACCCGGCTTCGGGCAATCCGACGCGCCGAAGGGCAGCAACACATTCGACAGCATCGCCGAGACGATCGACCGTTTCACGGAAGTCGTTGGCTTCGACCGTTTTGCCGTCTATGTCTTCGATTATGGTGCGCCGACCGGCTTCCGACTGGCGTTGAAGCATCCGGAACGGATCACGGCGATCATCTCCCAGAACGGCAATGCCTATGAAGAGGGCCTGAGCGAAGGTTGGAATCCGATCCAAGCCTATTGGCGCGAAGCCTCCGATGAAAATCGTAATGCCCTGAAGGCATTCCTTCAGCCGGACGCGACGGCGTGGCAATACACGCACGGTGTCCCGGACCTCTCGAAGGTCTCTCCCGACGGCTATTCGCTCGATAGTCTCTATCTGGCCCGACCTGGTTCGGAGAAGGTGCAGCTCGATCTTTTCGGCGACTACAAAAGCAACGTCGCGCTCTATTCGACCTTCCAGAATTATTTCAGAACCTACAAGCCGCGTCTGCTTGCGGTCTGGGGCAGGCACGATCCCTTTTTCTTGCCGCCAGGTGCTGAGGCCTATCGCCGGGACATTCCAGACGCGGTGGTCAAATTCTTTGATACCGGCCATTTTGCTCTAGAAACCCACGCTGCCGAGATCGCAGTCGAAATCCGCGCTTTCTTGGGTTGATATCAAGCTGGACCGCGCCGGCGCTCGATCGGCGCGGTCGGATCATTCGCAATGCAAATGGGAGGAGACCGCAAAGCTGATGCCTTTCGGGGTTTCCTCGAGCGCATCAGATCGCTTAGGCTCGGAACCCTTCGTGGCATGCCTCATGAAAGGCTGATCTTGTCTTGACGCTGCCTTGACAATCCCAACGCAGATGGTTCGGCGAAACCAAATCCGCCGGACTTTCGCATGAATCAAAAGACATCAGCTGCTGCGGCGCCGGAGCGCCTCCTATCCAAGATTTCCCCTTGTCCTGCGTTGCCACCAACGGCTTCCCGACCGCCTATATCGCGATACATCGTCATCTGGAGAATATTGACCTTCGGCCTGCGCGTGCGCTGGAAGCGTGCTTTTCTCTTCTGGTGCCGCTTTGCTGCAAACCCGCTTCTGACTATTCGTTGGTGGCGCTTTATCACGGCGTTCGCGGCTACGCATGAATTACCGCCTCCGCATGACGAACTGCTGCAGAAACCGCTTTCGAAGTTTCTCGTCCACAGAATGCCCAATTCCCGTCGGCTGTCTCTTCTCATCGAGCATTTTTCGATTGCTGAAACCATCCTCTCCAGAGACAGCATGATACGGCTCTGGCGCGGCGAATGGCTGGAAATGGGGACGGTGCAGGGCAAATGCGAGGCATATGCATGCCACCTTGCGCTCGCCGACCGCAGCGGCGGCCGCCATGAGGGTGCTTTCGCCATCAAACTCCTGCGCGTGAGCGATCAGGCTGTTCTTTGCACGGCCAGATTCACGTTCGTCTATCAAGGGACGAAGGGGCGTTATACATTCGTCGTCGGCAGCATGCAGGGACCACGCAATGCGAAGCAGCGTATCATCGAGGTAACTCGCGATCTCGCCGGCCTCAGGCCCAAAGAGGCGATCCTGATCGTGCTGCAGGGCCTGGCGGCGGAGGGAGGCATGCAGCACTTCCTCGCGGTTTCGCAGGCAAGGCACCCGATTCAATATCGCCGGCGTTCCCGGCAATCGATGCTGCTATCGAACATCGATGCTTTCTGGCTTGAGCGTTCCGGCGAGCCGGAGTGCGTCTACGGCTTCCAGATCCCCCATTCGAAAATTCAGAGAGAGGACAGGCGCAGCCAGAAAAAGTCGTGGTTCCTCAATATCGGCGAACTCTTCCACTGACGGCCCGACCGCGGTGGCCTTGTTCAACAAAGCCGGCATTGTCCGGAGGCTGTATCCTGCTCACCGAAACCGCGCGTTTCTCCAGGCATACCGTCTGGCAAATGGATTGCGACCATGGCGCCGCCCTCGGGCCGATTTGCGAATTCAAGATGTCCGCCGTGGGCAGCCGCGATTGCCTGCACCACGGATAGTCCCAGCCCGGTGCCGCCGGTCGCCCGCGAACGCGAGGGGTCGCCGCGCCAGAAAGGGTTGACGGCGACGGCATCCATATCCTGCGGAAATCCGCGACCGTGATCGAGAACGCGAATGACGATCCTATCGTCCGCCAGCTGCTCGGTTTCGCATCGCAGCCATCCACCTTCGGCAGCGTAGCGGCACGCATTTTCGAGCAGCGCCAGCACGGCTTGGCGAATGCGGGGGGAGTCGGCTGAGATCCAGGCGGGTTTCAGCTCAGTTTCGACCTGCAGCTTGCTGGCTTCCAGCATGGGTTTTGCCGAGGCGATGACAGTCTCGACCAGCAGGGATGCGTCGATGCGCTGACGTTCCATCACGAGTTTCTGGCCGATGGCGAGCGACAGGGTGCGCAGATCCTCGACAACCCGTCCCAGGCCTTCGACCTGCAAGAGGAGGTCGGAAATGATTTTCCGATCCATCGGAAACACGCCATCGAGCATGCTCTGCAGCGATCCCTGCAGGATGGTCAACGGTGTGCGCAGCTCATGTGCAACCGCCATGTTGTTGAAGCGCAATCTTTCCTCCATCGTCTCCAGGCTGGTCGCAAGGGCGTTGAAGGTTTCAACGAGGCTCGCGACTTCGCGCGTGCTGCGATAGGAGGCTGCGACGCGGACGGAGAAGTCGCCGGACTTCAGGCCCTCGGCGGCGAAAGTGAGATCTTCGAGCGGGCGCGCAAGCCGCCGCGCCAGGAAGACGCCGATTACGGCGCAGAGTAGAGCCGACAAGAGGCCGAAAACGAGGACGGAGAGCTGCACCTTGAGATCCGTAGGTTCCGTCAGCGAAATGAGGTGTTCGACCAGGAGCTTAAGGGAATCTCCATCGGGAACCTTGTTTTCGCTCAGCATCTTGTAGGTCGCCGCGGCCTTGGGCGGCAGGGCCTCGCTGATGCCTTGCTCCAGATAGGTCGCATACCAGTTGACCCCCAGATAGGTTAGGCCAACGCTGAGCAGCAGCATGATCGTGGTGACTATGGCCGTGAGCGTTGCAAGCGGCGCGCTGGGAATTCTCTGTCTTTTCATCGCGGATCCGAAAAGCGATAGCCGATGCCGCGCACGGCAGGAAAGAAGCCGATCTGCCCCATTTCTTCCAGTTTGCGTCTGAGATTAGAGATGTGGGTATCGACTGTACGCACCAGGGCATCGCTTTCCGGCAGGCAGGCATCGAGAATATCGGCGCGCGCGAAAGCCTGGGTCGGATGGCGGATCATGTAGGCGAGGATTCGAAATTCGCTCAGCGTCAACGGCACTGCAACACGGCCTTCGTCCCTGTTGATGAAGACGGTGTAGCTGCCGAAATCGACCTCCAGCGCGCCGAAGCGCTTGATGGCTTCTGCGCGCTCGCCCTGCGTCCGGCGTAGGACCGCTCTGACGCGGGCGACGACTTCCTGCGGGTTGAACGGTTTGACGACGTAGTCGTCGGCACCGAGGCGCAACCCGCTCAGTCGGTCGATGTCGTCAGCGACGGCTGTGACCATGATGACCGGCGTTGAGCCGGCCTGGCGCAGGCGGCCGAGCACACCGAAGCCGTCCAGTTTCGGCAAACGAACATCCAGAAGCACGAGATCGGGCTTCAAAAGCGCATGGTGCTGCAGCGCGGTTTCGCCGTCGCCGGCGCGGACCGTGCGAAAACCGTCCCGCGTCAGATAGCCCTCGAGTATCTGTGCGATTGCCGGTTCATCCTCCACGATGAGAACAAGACTGTTATCCACCCCTAGCGCCCTGTGTTTCTTCTGTTTTTCCGTTCGGCTTTGCCGCCCGAGTTCTACTATTGCGGACAAAACCGGCTTCCGCAATTTCCAAACAGCTTTCCGATTGCCTGATGGCCGATTCTGAACAGGGCCTTGATGCGATCTTCGCCATTTCTTGACAATCGGGATTCAGCTTGGCGCCATTCCGTCTCTGGAGATATGGCATGTGGAAATTTGCATCGAATTCCTGGAGCTCCGATTCCGGCCAAGCGCGGCTGCGCCGGCGGCAGGAGCACGCAACGGCTGATGGTGAATTGGCAGCCATCGGTATGCTGATCGTCTGGAGCAGTTTCGTCTTCGTGGTCTTTCCGAAACTCGATCTGGCCGTTGCGCGCTTATTTGCCCACGGACATGTCTTCTGGCTCGCGGAAAACCCCTGGCTGAAGGCGGTGAGGGATATTGCCCGTCAAAGCCAGCCTTATATTCTCGGCACCATGGCCGTCATCATCGTCCTGCATGTTTTCCTGCCGCGGCGATTGCGGTTCTGCCCTCCTCACAAACCGCTTTTCGTGCTCCTGAGCTTTGCCGCCGGGCCGCTATTGGTGGTGCAGACGCTAAAAGTAGCGATTGGACGCGTGCGCCCTCGTCAGCTGATCGAGTTCGGGGGCACAGCTGATTTTACCCCGGTGTGGCAGTTTTCGGCAGCGTGCACCCGCAATTGTTCCTTCCCTTCCGGCGAAGCAGCCGCGGCTGCGGCGGCGCTGTCCCTATTGATATTTGTGCCTGTGGGGCGCAGATGGATTGCTGCGGTAATCCTGGTACCATGCTCGCTGTTCGTGGCGTTCAACCGCGTGATCTTTGGTGCTCATTTCCTGTCGGATGTCATGCTCGGATGGCTTCTGACCATGTTTGTCATGGCCATGGTCTGGCGCTGGATCGAAGCGAATTCGCGGATGATCGATCGCCACGTCACGCGCCTGATGTTCAGATGATCCCATCGTTATGGAAGCAGGCGCCGACATCCTCGTTCAGCCCTGTTTGCGATCGCCGCCGAGCGGGATTGGCTGCCGGGTGTCGCCGCAATGCGACAGTCCCAGGCAAACCCATGTTACAAACCTTAATACAACGTTTCTTCACCTTTCTTTCGATCAGGGGTTACCTATTTAGCGTTGGCCATGCCGTCGGACGCGATTGAGGCCGGTAAGGCGGATGGTGAAGGGACCTTGGCGGGGTGAGAGTGACGGGATGGGGTTGGTAGATTGGGCGTTGCGCGGAATGCTCGACCCGGATGGCCGACGCAGGATGCGCTCCCGCAGAGACCATTACGAGCCGTGGGTCGTGCTGGCCGTGGAAAGTTTCGAGCGGGAAATGCTGGCCTTCTACAGGCGCTCGCAGTTCAAGCTTGTTCATACCGCGGCGTGACGGCCGCGACGCCAACGCAATAGAGCATGTGAAAGCCGTCGCCGCAGTCGGCAGTGAATGCAGGGGATGTTGCAAGCACTCCAGGGACGCGCTTGCGCCGTGAATGGCGTCATCCGATCCGCATCGACAGTTCGATGTCTTCGGCGAACGGTACGGACATATATCCGCTTGCCGGCGACCGCACCCATGCCAAGTAATCGGGGCAGAAATCCGCATTGTCGGCCAGCACGAGAGCTCCCGGCCTTAGGCGGCTTTCCACCAGCCTCAGAATGTCCGGATAGAGCGCCTTGGCGCCATCGAGAAGCAACAGGTCGATAGCATCGGGCAGATCGGCGCTCAGCGTCTGCAGGGCATCGCCTTCCCGGATCTCTACGAGATCGATGAGGCCAGCGGCTTTTAGATGTTCCCGCGCCCGTGCCACTTTGGAGGGTTCGAATTCGGTGGTGATCAGACGCCCGCCGCCATTGTCCCGCAGCGCAGCCGCAAGGTGAAGGGTGGAGATGCCGAAGGAAGTTCCGAATTCGACGATGGTGCGGGCTCCCGTGCTTCGCGCCAGCATATAGAGCAAGGTTCCAGCCTCGCGCGAGACCGCGAGCGGTATGTCCTTCAGCCGGGCATAGAAATCGAGGTAGTCGGTTTTGCTGCGCACCAGACGCGCGCGTTCCTCGCTGGAAAGGCCGCCCCAGTAGGCGGCGACCGATGGAGTTGTCGCGGGCGACGTCGCATCGGCTTCCTCGAACAGGCGATCGAGCAAGGGTGCGAGCGGGGCGTTGGTCAGGGAGGTCATATTTTTCTCCGTTCAGGACTGACGTTTTCGTCGGCGAAAAAATACGAATAATTCGTCGCTTTTCATAATCGCGTCGGCCGATGTAGGCGTGGAATGCATTTATGATTTTGAAAATATTCAGTAAATCCGCGAGCTGATCACATCCCGTGCAATCTCGTGAGAGCTGTCATTCGCATTTCAGTGGTCGCCGGAGATATCGAAACCGACGATGTCGACCGGATGGTCGAAGCCCCTCAGAGCGTGGCGGCCGAAAGACTTGCATTGAATGCCGGCGGCCTCCGCGAGAGCCGAAGTCATCAGCATAACTGCGTCCAGATCCTTGGCGAGGGCCTGCAATCGGGCCGAGCGGTTTACCGGCGTGCCGATGATCGTAAACGAAAATCTGCCTGCGGAACCGATATTGCCGTGAACGACGTCGCCGATGTCGATGCCGATCCGCGCCCGCAGCGGCGGCGCCGTCTTTCGTGACAGCATGGCATTGACGCGCTCCAGTGCCTGCAGCCCCTCCAGCGCGGCCTTTACCGCAGCAGCACAGAGCGGCCGTTCACTTTCGGCGTCCGGAATGGGAAAGAACATGACGACGGCGTCACCGACATGACCGGAGACCTGGCCGCCGGCACGAGCCAGAGGCCGGGTAATCGTCTCGAAGAACAGATTGAGGTGGTCGATGAGAGCCCGAGGATCCAGCCGCTCGGTCAGCGAGGTGAACTGGAATAGGTCGCAATAGATCACGATCGCCCGAATTTGCTCGACCTCGCCAAGGCCCACGCGGCCGTCGAGCAAGGCGGTTGCAGCATTGCGGCCCAGATAAGTCTGCAGCAGAACGCGCGCGGCGGCGGCATTCAATCGGGCTCCGAGGGCAAGTGCGAAGACAGGCGTCAAGAGATGCAGCAGCTCTATTTCCATCGCTGAAAACCCACCGGGACGCTCGGTGATGAACAGGCTCATGACGTCGTCGAAGAAACCGAGCGTGACGTCGGGGGCAAGATGGTTCGCAAAGGCGATGGCGTCCGTTGCTCTATCCTGCGGAACGGATGCAAGGCGACCGCTGCGAGCATCAAGGCGGAGAACCGCTGCGTCCTCCTCCAGCATGGCAGTGAAGATCTTACCGCCGAGAATATTGTCTTCGGTGCCTTCGCCGTCTCGCCGCCAACGAATGAAATGCTGCACCCTCTCCGGATCGACGGCATCACAGCCGATCTCGATCGTCGAAATGTCGAGACCCACCGCATACAGCGCACGGCCGAGAAGAATGACGAGCTCGGAGTCGCTCGCGCCGGCAAGTGCGGCTTTCACCAGGCTTTGGCTCACATGCGAGACAGTCTTTGCCAGGGCGTCGGTTTCGACTGCTCCGCGTGCCGGCCCGCTGCTTTCATCGCCATGTTGTTCTTCGGTTTGCATGGCGCGCAAAATACGATTAATTCGTCATCTTTCCTATTCGCATTGTCAGGCCTCGATATGACGGATCGTCCAAGAGCCCGGATTTCCTCGCGAAAGCAGCCGAAGCAGGCTCGCTCGACCGAGCTCGTTTCCGCGATCCTGAGTGCTGCGGCTCAGGTTTTGGCAACGGAGGGCGCTCAGCGCTTCACCACCGCACGCGTTGCCGAAAAGGCCGGTGTCAGTGTCGGCTCCCTCTATCAATACTTCCCCAACAAGGCAGCGATCCTCTTTCGCCTGCAAAGTGACGAATGGCGGCGGACTTCGGATATGCTGCGACGCATCCTCGAGGATACGGCAACGCCACCGCTGGGCCGATTACGCTCCCTGGTCCACGCGTTCATCCGCTCCGAATGCGAGGAGGCCGCGATGCGTGTTGCGCTCAACGACGCGGCGCCGCTTTATCGTGATGCGCCGGAGGCGCATGAGGCGCGGTCATCCGGGGACCGCATCCTGCAGCTCTTCATGCGCGAAGCCTTGCCGGAGGTCGATGACGCGGCCCGTGTCCTGGCGGCGGACTTGATCGCCACGACGCTGAGCGCCACGGGAAAGCAGCTTTCGGAAAGCACGCAAACTGCGCAGGAGATCGAAGCCTATGGCGATGCCATGGCGGATATGTTCTGCGCCTATCTTAAAAGCCTCAGGCTTCGGTGAGGGGCGGGCCAGCATGCCTCCGGCGCGGTCAACGCGATGTTGACACGCTTGCGGCAAGCGCCTATTGGAATGGCAGCCGGCGGTGCCGGCCGTAAGCGTTTGACGTCAAGCAACGCACTCAACGATCCTCGTCGGTCGGAGTGCGTTTTTTTGTGCCTTCGCTGATCGAGGAAAAGCCCGGAGATTATCATGGCTTTTCGATCGACACCTGAACAGACGCGCGGCCGGCTGATGCTGCTGAGCGTCATTCTCTTCATATCCTATCTTTGCATCGGCATCTCGTTTCCGATCGTGCCCCTTTATGTGAGCGGTCAATTGCGGCTCGGCAATGTCTGGGCCGGGCTCGGCGTCGGCATCGCCTTTCTGGCAACCATCCTCACGCGCGGCTATGCCGGCGGGCTCTCGGACCATCGCGGCGCCAAGGTGGCTGTGACGCGGGGGCTTGCATTCTATGTCGTGGGGGCTTTGATGGCTTTGGGTGCCGGCGTTCTCACCGACACGCCGTTGCCGTCCTTTCTACTCCTCCTTCTGGGACGCTTGGCTTTGGGGCTGGGCGAAAGTCTGGTTGCCGTCGGCATCATCGCCTGGGGCATTGGCGTCGTCGGCCCGGCTCGTTCGGGCAGGGTTCTGGCGCTGGTCGGCGCCGCCATCTATGGAGCGCTCGCCGTAGGCGGGCCGATCGGTCTGGCTTTGTTCAGCCGGTTTGGCTTTGCCGGGACAACGGCGATCAGCGCTGTTCTACCATTCCTAGGGCTGATGGCGATCTGGCGGGTTCCTGGCGTTGCGCCTAATCCCGGTGCGCAGCGCCCGCCATTCTGGACCGTCGTCGGCAAGGTCTGGCTGCACGGGGCGGTCGTGTGTTTTCAGGGCATAGGCTTCGCCGCGATTGGTGCCTTCTTCACGCTGTATTTCCTTAATCGGGGCTGGAGCTATGCCGGGCTGGGCCTGACGGCCTTCGGCGTCGGCTTCGTTTTGGTGCGCGTGCTCTTCGGCCATCTGCCTGATCGTATCGGTGGCTTGCCGGTCGCGTTCGGGTCACTGGCGGTCGAAGCGGTAGGCCAATTGCTGATCTGGAGTGCCGCCGATCCCATGCTCGCCCTGGCGGGTGCCTTTCTGACCGGGCTCGGATGCTCACTGATCTATCCTTCCATGGGCCGCGAGGTCGTCCGGCGGGTGGAACCGCATCTGCGCGGCACCGCGCTTGGAGGCTTCTCGGCCTTTCAGGATCTCGCCTACGGGCTGACCGGGCCATTTGCCGGCCTTCTGGCCGACCGGACCGGCTATGGCAGCGTCTTTCTGGCGGGCAGCGTCGCGGCGATCGCCGGCCTGTTGATCGCACTCTCGCTCCGCAGGATACGCACTGTTGCGTTCGGCTGATTGATGTGGTGGTCCCTGCGTTCGGCCGGGACCGCCAGTAGGCTTGGCAATATGACCAGCGACATCCTTGGCACAGCTATAGGGCAGCGAAAACCACGCCGTAGTGATAGGGCGGCAGCTCGATCACGGCCTGGGACTTGAAGCCGAAGGTCTCGACAATCGCCGCGACCTTGGCCGGCGCCATGCGCATCTCGGTCCTGGGACCGCGCGGCAGCCCGAGCACCGTAGTCTCCTCGCGCGATCGCGTCTCCCAGTTGACGATGCCGAAAAGCCCCTTGGGAGCGAGCACCGAATGGATGGCGCGGACGAGGCCAGGCTGATCGGGAACACCGTGAAACGTGTTCGCCATCAGGACATAATTGATATTTTCGGGAAGATGTTTTGCGACGTCGCGCGCATCGGCATGGATCCATTTTTGCACGGAGACGCCTTGTCGATCGGCTTCCGTCCCCGCCATTTCGAGCATGGTTTCGTCCAAATCGAGCGCATAGACCTTTCCGGCAACGAGTTTTGCCAGCGGTGCGGTGAAGTAGCCATCGCCGCAGCAAAGATCGAGGACGGTCATGCCGGGCTTGATGCCGAGTGCTTGGAGTGTTGCCAGCGGATCGGGCCAAAGTGCCGTCCACCAATCGCGGTCCGGCATCGATGTCGCTGGAAATGCTTCGCCCATTGGGATCTCCGCAGATGGAGGACTTGCGGCACCATAGAATACCATTGATACCGCGGCGTCAGAATATCACGGCGAATGCGGCGTCATCGCGACAAGAGGCTGCAACATGCGTGGATGGTGGAGCGAGAGCAATCCGCGTGTGTTGGCGACCTTAGAGAGCTTGCGGCGCATCCTTCGGCAGGCTTTTGAGAGCCCAGGATGCGATGGCCTTGTCCGCCAGCCTCTCCGTGACCTCGAATTCGCTGATCATCAGGCTGGGTAGAAGCGAAGTGCTGCGTGCCTGTGCGGCAAAATTCCTTTCATAATGCGCCGGCTCCAGCACATATGTGGAGAAGGCGGCAACCTTCCGCCCCCCAAAATCCATCCGTTCGAGGAAACTCATGACAGGCGGCGTGATGGTATTCCACCACACCGGGCCGCCGACGAGGATCAGGTCGTATTTCGAAAGATTGGGAAGGCCATCGAGCAAGGGAGGAAGCTCTCCCGTTTCCAGCTCGTATTTGGACTGCTCGGCTGCACGCTGCATGTCGAGAGGATAAGGGTTGCGCATCTGGATTTCGAAGAGCTCGGCCCCCAGGAGTGCACGAAGCTTTTCGGCAACCGCCCTGGTATGGCCGGTATAGGAATAATAGACGACCAGAGCCCGTCGTTCGTCTGCGGCAAAGCTCCATCTGGGTGCGGCGGCCGCGGCCACCATCGATGTCAACACGGTGCGGCGGGAAATGTGCATGGGTTTGCCTTCCAATTTAAACGAGGCTTTTGGGTGCGGAAGATGACCGGACAATTTCGACGGCGGACAATCATTGCTGCCGCGCCGATGAAGCGCCCATTGATGCCACGGCCCTTTGGGCCGGCAGCATAGGTCCGCCGGAAGTCTGCATTGCCTCGTCGAGGCGCTGCTCGAGAGCCAGGGGATCGGTTTCGCCCTCGTCGGCGAATTTCATGAGCTCACGAGCGGCGATGATCGCCGTTCGATCGGCGAACTCCAGTTCGTGCCGGGCGCAGAAGATTTCGAGAACGCGGCGAAGCGTTGCGATCTGTGATAATTCCATGGCCAATTCCATATCCTCCTGTCAGCGTCGATAGTCTCGACCGGGCAAGTGATCTTCGAGCAGGAGGTTAAGACGCTCATGTCGCAGCTTTGTGCCGGAGATGTAAAAGCCTGTCGCCGGCGATGGCAGCGCCGGCCATCGGCTCTGGCACAGGCCGGCGCGGCAGTGATTGTTGGACGGCTGCTGCAAGCGGCCTATTTTGCAGAGCAAATGGCAGGATTTGCCCTTGATCGAAGCCGGGCGATGTCGTCGCCCCATTCCGCATATCGGTGGTACGAGAGCTGCGACAGCTTGTTACAAATTTGCCCGTCCGCGGCACATCCATGTGACAACAACCTTATAGTTTGTCAGCTGCAGGGGACCTCTTCGCGCAACATATCGATTGGATTTCGAGGACAGGTTCGATGAAATCCGTATCCTCTCGATACGGCTTGCACCGGCTGTCGCAAGGTTTGCAAGCGGGGGTGCCGCTTGCAGCGCAACCCTCCGGTCTATGTGAAACTTTGATACACTTTTTTCGATGCGGCTCGGAGCGGCCTTCTGTAGAATGACTTGAGATCGTGGAAACCGTCATGCAAAAAGCTGCGCACATCGCCGTCGTCGATGATCATTCGGATATAAGGGACCTTGTCGGCCAATATCTCGAGCAGCAGGGCTATAAGGTCAGCGTCGCCGATAGCGGGCTCGCCCTGAGAAGGATCCTCGAGCGCGGTGCGGTGGATCTGATCGTTCTGGACGTCATGATGCCGGGCGAAGATGGTCTCTCCGTCTGCCGCCATCTCAGGGGGACGACGGATACCCCGATCATCTTTCTGACCGCCATGAGTGAGGATACGGACCGCATCATCGGCCTTGAACTGGGGGCTGACGATTATCTGGTGAAGCCATTCAATCCGCGCGAATTGCTGGCACGCATCCGGGCTGTCCTGCGTCGGGCCAATGGTGTGCCGCAGCAGCAGCGGGAAACGCTGAAAAAGGCCAGGGTTATCCGCGTCGGTCAATGGCGCGTCAATATGGGGCGGCAGGAGCTTTCGGGCGACGACGGTGTCGGCATCCCGCTCAGCACCGCCGAATTCCGGCTTCTGAAGGTCTTCCTCGAACGTCCGGGCATGGTGCTCAGCCGCGAGCAGCTTCTCGATCTGACGGTTGGCAGGACGGCCGACATCTTCGACAGAAGCATCGACAACCAGGTGAGCCGCTTGCGCAAGAAGATCGAGCCGGATCCGAAGAATCCTTCGGTCATCAAGACGCATTGGGGCGGCGGCTACAGCCTCTCGGCGGATGTGGGGTTCGAATGATCTACTGGTGGAGGAGGAGCCTTGCTGCCCAGTTCATCGGCTTTACCCTGCTTGCCCTTGTCGTCTCGCAGTGCCTGACGTTTTCGATTTCCTGGGACGAGCGCACCAAGGCGCTGCATGCCGCCATGAAAAGCGAATTCTTCAGCCGGTGCGCCTCCGTCACGCGCTTGATGGAATCCATGCCCAAGCCGTTGCGTGAACAGGCGCTGCTCGCAAGCGAGACCAGCTATTCCCGTTTCTGGCTTTCGCAGATTGAGCCGACGGATGCCGGCGCATGGCGCTCGCGTGCGGCAAATGAACTTGCACGGCCGATCGAGAATTTTATCGACCTTGGAGCGAAGTGGGGCATGCGCTCGAGCCCGGATGTCGATCATCTGATGTCGAAGGGGGTAATGACGGCGAACGCCGGCGAGGACTGGGCTACCCCACCGCCCGTTCTCTGGAGCCTGCCGCAGCCGGCAAAGTTCGTTTATTTCGGGGATCGCAATGGATATGGCCTTGCCGTCAAGCTCAATGATGGCATGTGGCTGAATACGGCGTTCTATAAGAATGTCGGCGACCGCTGGTGGGATATGAAATCGCTCACCTCACTTGCGACCACCGCGCTCATCCTGTCGCTCATCGGAGTATTCATCGCCAGCCGCATCGCACGCCCGCTGAGACGGCTTGCCGTTTCGGCGGAAGCCTTGGGGCGTGGCGAAAATCTGCCGCCGTTGCCGGAGCAAGGACCTGACGACATCAAGCGTACCGCCGAAGCATTCAACCGCATGCAGGAGCGTCTGCATCGCTTTGTCGATGATCGAACGAGGATGCTGGCCGCGATCGGCCACGATCTCAGGACGCCGTTGACCTCGCTGCGGTTGAGGGCCGAGTTCGTCAAGGATCCGGACGTACAGCAGAAGATGCTGGCGACCATCGACGAGCTTCAGAGCATGACGGAAGCCGCCATTTCCTTCGCACGTGGTGAATCCACGGCCGAGGAAACGCGGGCCATCGAACTGGAGGCGCTGGTCGGCAGCATTTGTGACGACCTTGCCGATCTCGGCCTGCCAGTGGAGTATATCGAAGGACCAAAGACGACTTATCGCTGCCGGCCCGATGGCTTGCGCCGCGCCGTCCGCAATCTTGCGGAAAATGCGGCGCGCTACGGCGGCCATGCCAGGGTCCATATTCACCATTCGGCCGGCACCATCGATATCGTCGTCGAAGACAATGGCCCGGGCATACCTGAGGATATGAAGGAAAAGGTATTCGCGCCCTTCTTCCGTCTGGAAGCTTCGAGAAACAGGGGCACGGGCGGCGTCGGGCTCGGCCTGTCGATTGCAAGGGCAGTGGCCCGGCAGCATGGCGGCGATATCCTGCTTCAGCCCAACAATCCCGGTCTGAAGGCGATCATTTCCTTGCCCCAGGAAGGGCAGGTCAAGACGCCTTCGTCGCGGGTGAGCCGGAGAAGAAAGCGGGCGCAAGCTCTCAAGCTTGCCGGGCAGGAACGCTAAAGCACGTCGCGATCTTTCAGATTCGCTTCCTGTGCTTTAGATCCTTGATTTTGCGCATGTCGTTCTCGCAAAACCGCTACCCACTTTTGCGCGACATGCTTTAGATGCTTGATCCGGCTTATGGTAGGGCAACCGCATGGACTGAAGTCGTTGCGGCGTCCCTTCTCCCCGCCGGGGAGAAGGAATTTCCAGTGCTCATCCGCCCCATATGCGATAGCCCTGAGGCTTATGGGGACACCATGCCGGAAGTCACGAGCAGCGGCACGGCAACGGTCAACGGGCAACCAGGAGCTACCGCATCTGCAATATGATCGGGCTGCTGCTTGCCGGATCCGTATGCTCGCGTAGGGCCTTCACATCGTTAGCTGCAACCGCTCCGCCGTGATTTCCCCAGGAAGAGCGCACGAATGTCAGGACATCGGCAATCTGCTGGTCCGAAAGCTGCTGGCGGAACGGCGGCATGCGATAGGCATCCGGAATTCCGTTCGCCACGACGCGGCTGGAACCGTTCAGCGTCACATTGATCTGCGATGCGTTTTCCTTCGCAAGCGAAGCGGCAGAGCCGGCGAGCGGCGGAATCCATTGCTGCTTTCCGCGCCCGTCGATGCCGTGACAGAAGCTGCATTTTGCAACGAAAGTCTGGGCGCCCGGTATCTGCTCACGGTTGGAAAGCGATACGTTCTGGGCGGTGCCTTCGTCGTATCGCCAGGGCGTGCCGTCGCGGGCGGGATCGCCGGGCAGGGATTTCAGGTAGTGGCTTATCGCCTTCAGGTCGTCGTCCGTCATGAACTGTGTCGAATTGTTGAAGGCATCCGCCATGGAGCCGAAGACGACGGCGTGACCGTTCCTGCCGCTCTTGAGGAAGGCATAGATATCCTCCTCGCTCCAGCGGCCAAGGCCGGTATTGGGATCGCCGCGCAGGCTTGGCGCATACCAGCCGTCGAGAAGAGCACCGGAAAGATAGAGCGGACTGCTCTCATCCAGCGCCTTTTCCGCCATGGTGATGGCGCGCGGTGTATGGCAGCTGCCGCAGTGTCCCGGCCCCTGCACGAGATAGGCGCCACGGTTCCATTGGTCGTCGCCGGCCGTTTTCGGCTGATAGGTGCCGCCTTCGGTGAAAACGGCGTTCCAGAGTGCCAGAGGCCAGCGCATGTTCATCGGCCATTTGATGTCGGAGGGTCTGTCCGCCTGCTGTACCGGCGCGACCCTATTCATGAAATAGGCGTAGAGCGCTCGAATGTCGTCGTCGTTCATCTTCACATAGGAAGGGTAGGGCATGGCCGGATAGAGGCGATGCCCGTCGCGCGCAACACCCTGGCGGACGGCGCGGTCGAAATCGGCGAGCGTATAGTTGCCGATCCCGGTTTCCTTATCCGGGGTGATGTTGGTCGTGAAGATGGAGCCGAGCGGCGTCCCCATTTCCAGCCCGCCGGCGAAGGGAGCGCTCTTCGGCGTGCTGTGGCAGGCGACGCAGTCGCCGAGGCGCGCGACATATTCGCCGTGGCGCAGCAGGTCTTCCGAAGGCGCCTGTATCGCGGCGACATTGTCGAAGGGAGAAGCCGGCGTGCGCGTGACGAACCACGCAATACCGCCGGCCACAAGCACGATAATCAGGAGAAGAACCAGAAGAAGTTTCTTCAAGAGTGTGCCCTCATGTCTTTGCTTCGGGATTTCGTATTCTGTCAGGCGGAAGCCAACCAAGCCGGCTCTCGGACCGGAAATGAGCCGAGAGCCGGATATGTGCCTGGCGCAGCGAGTGCTGCGCCTCAGCTTTCAAAGGTGTAGTTGGAGAGAGGCATGCTGCGTATCCGTTTGCCCGTCAGCGTAGAAACTGCATTGGCGACCGCCGGAGGGACGGCTGGCAGGCCCGGCTCGCCGATGCCGCCCATCTCTGCCCCGCTTTCGACGATGCGGACGTGAACGCGCGCCATGCGATCCGGCGGCAGGATCGGATAGAGGTCGTAGTTGCGCGCCACCGGCTCGCCGTTCTTGTAAACGGCCTCCTCCATCAGAACCTGTGACATTCCGAGCGCCGTCGCCGAATTGATCTGTGCTTCGATGATCGCCGGATTGACGATGCTGCCGGGATCGATCGCTTCCCAGACATCATGGACGACGACCTGGCCGTTGTGAATGGAGACCTCAGCGATTGCCGCCGTATGGCTGCCGAAGGGAGAGGCCATGGCAACGCCACGCGCCCGCTTCGAGCCATCCTCCGCCGTGAAGGGGCCCCGCTTCCAGCCGCCTGAGAGATCGCCGGCCGCTTTCAGGAGATTGCTCAGCCGCTCGTTCTTTTGCAGCAGCTTGAGACGCAGCTCGTAGGGGTCCTGCCCGCCCTTGTCGGCCAGCTCGTCCAGGAAGGTCTCGTAGAAGAAGTCGTTCATGGAATTGCCGACAGAGCGCCAATAGGCGAGTGTCGTCGGGTTTTTGACGTAGATCTGTGCGATGCGATAGTTCGGGATTGCATAGGATTTGCCGGCCAGGCCCTCCAGGGCCGTCGGATCCAGCGAATCCTCCTTGTGACCGTAAACGCCCTCGGTCGGTCCCTCGCAAGCGCTGATGGCCTCGAGCGCCACTGGCATACCGTTGGCATCGAGTGCGCCGCGGAAGCGCACTGCCGCCATCGGGCGCATCGGATCGCGCAGAAATTCCTCCTCGCGGCTCCAGATCAGTTTGACTGGCCGCCCTACCTCTTTTGCAAGCTGGATGGCCTGCGGATAGGGATTGGCGGACGGATACAGGAAGTGCCGTCCGAAGAAGCCGCCCAGAATGGGGCTGTGGAGCGTCACTTTCGATGGGTCGAGGCCGGTCAGCTTGGCGATATCCGCCTGGAATTGCTCGGGCGCCTGGTTGGGCATCCAGATTTCGAGACTGCCATCCGGGTTGAAGCGGGCTAGGGTCGATGGCGGCTCCAGCTGCGCATGATGCAGATACTGGCTCCTGTAGGTGGCGGAAATGACGGTCTTGGCGCCGTCGAACGCTTTGGCGATATCGCCGACATTCTCCGCCTCCTTGCCATTGCCCGGTTCGTTAGCAAGCTTGTCGTTGAAAGCTGTTGTCGAAAAATCGGCGGGCATATAGCGGAGCGCAGGATCGGCGTCCGAGCCGGGTTCGCGCCAATCGACTTGAGCGGCTTCTGCTGCCCGCTTGGCATTCCACCAGCGTTCAGCGACGACAGCAACAGCGCCGGACAGACTATGGACGGAATGAACACCCGGCATCGCCTTCACCTGGTCTTCGTTGCGGATCTTGCCGACCGTCAGGCCGAGGCGGGGAGCGTGCTGGACGGCGGCATGCAACATGCCGTCAACCTTGCAATCGATCGCGTAGATTGCCTTGCCCGTTGACTTGTCATGCATATCGAGCCGTTCGACCGGTTTGCCGATCCATCGGAATTTGCTTGGGTCCCGAAGCGCGACGTTCTCAGGGGCAGGAACCGGCAGATCCAGTGCTTCGCTCGCAACGTCGCCATAGGCGAGGCTGCGGCCCGATGCGGCATGGATCACGCGGCCGGGTTCCGTCGTCAGCTCGGTAATCGGAGCATCCAGGCGCTTGGCGGCTGCTTGCAGGATCATGTTGCGGGCGAGCGCGCCGAGCCGGCGCATGGTCTCATAGCTGGTGCGCACCGACATGCTGCCGCCGGTGATGCGCATCTTGCCGTGCACGACAAGATAGTCGCTGCCTGTCGGCGCATTTTCGACAATGAAGGTCTTCGGATCGGCATCGAGTTCTTCGCCGACGATCTGCGCCATCGCAGTGAAGACGCCTTGCCCGCCCTCGACGAAGGGGCTCATGAAGCGGATGGTGCTATCCGGGCGGATTTCGAGGAATGCCGGAACGCGAGTGCCTGGAGGCATAGCGCTTGCCGCCTGCTGTGCCCGTGCCCGGCCGACAGGAACGCCGAAGCCAAGCACGAATGCCCCGGCTGCCGCACCGGCAGAAGTGAGGAGAAAGTGCCGGCGTGAGATGTTGACCGGAGATCCGGTAGGGAATTCATCCTCCGGAACGAGATTGCGGCTGGTTTCGGTCATAGCGTCTCTCCTTCCTTGGAGGAGAGGTCTTTGACCGCCGCCTTGATCGCATTGTAAGTCCCGCATCGACAGAGATTGATCATCGCCGCGGCGATTTCGTCATCGGAAGGGTTTGGCGTTTGTTTGAGGAGCGCGGTCGCGGCGACGACCTGCCCCGATTGACAGTAACCACATTGCGGAACCTGATGCTTGACCCAGGCGGCGACAACACGCTTTCCAACCGGGTCGGCTTCGATCGCCTCGATCGTCGTGACCTGTCGACCGGCGACGCTGTCGAGCGGCGTCACGCACGAGCGCACCACTTCGCCGTCGACAAGGACCGAACAGGCGCCGCATTGTGCCAGCCCGCAACCATATTTGGTGCCGGTCATGCCCAACTCATCACGGATGATCCAGAGGAGCGGTGTATCTTCCTCCGAATCGACTTGGTACGATTGGCTATTGATTTGAAGATTCATGAGGCGCCTCCTGAGGCTTTCGATCGCGAACCTTCAATGCCGGTGCTGTTCGATGATCTGGATGCTCAACGAACGGATGACGTATAGCTCAGGCTCACAACCCGGACTATAACACTGAACCGGCCGCATCAAAAAGATTAGTATGTGAAACGTGATAGACGTTAGAAACCAGATTCATAAATCCGGTTTCCAGGCCTTTTTCGTTCGCGCAAAGGGGCGGCTGCATCGAAGAAGTGATCGATGCAGCTTTCGCGCCAAGCGATAATATGCTGATTCTAATGCGTAATCGCGCAGCTATGGTCCTGCACGTCCTCGCCGCCCATGCCCGGTGCGGCGACATCCGTCAGGACGATGAAGCCGGGGCCGTCGGCGAAGTTGGCGCCGACCACCACGAGATTGTGATCGCCCATTTCCTTTGCCGGGTCCTTCAATGTCTTGGCAAGCGCCAGGAATGGATTGAAGTCGCCCAAAGTCTCGCCCTTGACCCGGACCGCCATGAACCTGTGGCCGGCGATGGTATCGGGAAGAGGTGCCCAGTCGGCACCAATTTTGTCGGCATCGGCCTTGAGGACTGCCCGTGCATCAGCGCTCAGGCAATCGATGTGGATATGCAGCTGGTTCTGTGAGCGCGCTTGCTGTGCGTTAATAGCCAGGCTGAGGCCGTCACGCGGGAGCGCATGCGGCAATCGAACATCGACATCGGCCCGCTCGGCCCAGGCATCGGCAAAGAAGTTATGCGTTGCAGGATCGAGGAGCGCCGCGCTCTCCATGCCGGTAATCTTGTCGGTCGGAATCAGCAGAACTTGCGCAACGCCCCGCAGATCCTTCAGCATCGCGTAGTGTTCGGCCGTATTCACCGAAAGGCAGGGTGCAGTTTGTACGACGCACTTGTCATGAACGATCTTCCAGAGCACGTCGGAGTCGGCGAAGGCCGGCGCGAAAAGGAGGGGGAGGAAGGATGCGGCAAGAGCCGTGACGCGATACGAGAATGTCATGGCGGGAAATTTCCTAGGTTCAAACGGTTTGGCATTGTCCGAAATTCTGGAAGCTTAGCACAGGCCTATTAGGCTGATGTGACGGCTTGGCGGCGGCAAGTGACAAATGTGGGCAGGCGCGTGTCGCAGAGATTGCGCAGCATCAGCTTCGCTTCATCTTGGGCTAAGGCCGCTTTCAGTTTAGTTGCCTAAATGGCAGGAGCCGGGGAAAACCATGCCTCGCCCCAGGGAGGAAAAGGTCGCTTGCGGTGACTTTCCAAACATCGGCTGCGAGGCGTTCGCAACGCTCGATTGCCGCAACTTTGCGGCAGACAAAAAACGATCAGGAGCTTGAAATGGGTATCGGAAAGCTGATTGAAGAAGTTGCAGGTGCCGTGGCTGCCGACGAGGCCGTCGAGGCTGTCGACCCGAATGCCGGTTTCCTGACGAAGGCGGCCGCCGCCGTCGCCGGTTTCGAAGGCGTCAACAAGCTGACGGACGTGCTGAAGGAGAAAGAACAGGAGCCGGCTGCCGACAATAGCGGCGACCAGAACGGCTGACAGGAAGCGGCAAGCACGCCTGCCGAAAAGATTTTGAAAGCCGGGCATGTCCCGGCTTTTACGCCAGGTTCATCAATCTGCTGTCCGTCTTCAGCCATCGGCCTCGATGGAGATAAAAGGGCGAAAGAATGCAGTCGGCTGCAGGATCGAACTGGCGATATTGGCGATGATCGGGCCTGAAGCCTCGCTCTTTGCCAAAGCTTCCTTCCAGACCGGATCGGTTACGAACTCCGCCCACTTCCGCTGGCGTTCCTCTAGTGATTGCCATTCAAGTAAATAGATGAGGTCATTGCTGGACGGTCCGATCATCGTCGTCCAGAAACCGATGGGGCGGATTCCGATCCGATCCCAGATCGCGAGTGTCGCCGTTTCAAAACGCTCCTGGAGCGCTGGCAGCTTGCCGGGTAGGCAGGTATAGATGCGCATTTCATGGATCATGAAAATCCTCCTTAAGTGAATTCACAAGAGGTCGAGCCTGTCACTGACGGCCAGATTTAAAAATAGTTGAGCGATGACAGGAGGTTGTGATCATTTTGGTGCTGAATCAAAATGAGGGTCCGATGGCCTCGGCTACTATTGCTCGATTTGAGCATAACTTAGGTACACTTCATTTTTCAAGTGATTTGATGGATGGGGAGCGGGCGTTGATCGATCCCTTCACCCCGCCGGCTCGCAAGAAGGGACCGAGGACAAATAGCAGAGGCTCTTTCGATCCGCCTCCTGCCCATCCTCTATCTCGATCGTTTCAAAGCTAGATTCGCCCGAATGTCGGGGCTTGACGAAAACAAGCCAGGCATTAATTTAAACGGAGGCGCCTCCGTTTATTTGTTGCGTCCTCCGCTTCCCAATTCAGATGAGAGCCGATCATGACGTCAGAATTCCATCGGCCCATCTTTCCAACAGAAACCATAGCAACCGGTAGACCGACGGATAGATTCCACTAGATTCCGCAGGTCTTATCTTCGTGACGATGGCAGGAGCTTATCATGACACGAACCATCCATATCGCGCTCGACATTAACGGGCAGCGCCACGAGCTCGATATCGAGCCGCGTGTGACGCTTCTCGATGCGCTGCGCGAGCATCTTTCCCTCACCGGCACCAAGAAGGGCTGCGATCAGGGACAGTGCGGCGCCTGTACCTGCCATGTCGACGGTAAGCGCGTGCTATCCTGTCTGACGCTGGCTGCGCAGGCCGAAGGCCGTGAGATCACGACGATCGAGGGACTGAGCGGCGAGAGCGGCGATCTGCATCCGGTGCAGGCCGCATTTATCGAGCAGGACGCTTTCCAGTGCGGCTATTGCACGCCGGGCCAGATCATGTCGGCGGTTGCCTGCATCCGCGAGGGACATGCCGGCTCGGATGCGGAAATCCGCGAATATATGTCCGGCAATCTCTGTCGGTGCGGGGCCTATAACAGCATCGTTGCGGCGGTGCGCCAGGCCGCGGAGGTGGCATGATGCGAAACTTCTCCTATCTGCGGGCCACATCGACAGCAGAAGCCGCCCAGGCGGCGCAGCAGGCCGGCGCCATGCTGCTTGCCGGCGGAACGACGCTGCTCGATCTTGCCAAATGCGGTGTCGGCGAGCCCGATACCGTCATAGACATTACCCATCTTTCCGGTATGAGCGGCATCACCGTAACCGCCGATGGTGCAACGATCGGCGCGCTTGCCAGGATGAGCGAAGTCGCCGACCACAAGGATATCCTCGCGGCCTTCCCGGCTGTTTCCGAATCCTTGTCTCTGGCCGCCTCCGCCCAGCTTCGTAACATGGCGACAGTCGGCGGCAACCTCCTGCAGCGGACGCGCTGTTCCTATTTCCGCGATCCCGGCGCCTTTCCCGCCTGCAACAAGCGCAATCCCGGTTCCGGCTGTTCGGCGATCGGCGGCGTCACGCGCAATCACGCCGTGCTCGGAACCAGCGAGGCCTGCATCGCCTCCTACCCCGGTGATCTGGCGGTTGCTCTGGTCGCATTTGACGCCGTGGTCGAGACGGATAGCCGTAAAGTCGGCATCGACGATTTCTTCCTCGTTCCGGGCGACACGCCGAACAAGGAAACCGTCCTGCAGCGCGGCGAGATCATTACCGCCGTCACTATTCCTGCCTCCGCCGCTGCTCGGAACTCCACCTACCTCAAGGTCCGTGATCGGCAGTCCTATGAATTTGCTGCCGCGAGTGCCGCAGTCGGCCTGGAGCTTGAAGCCGACGGGAGAACGGTGCGTGATGTCCGCGTGGCAATCGGCGGGGTTGCCACCAAGCCCTGGCGGGCACGGGCAGTCGAGCAGGCACTCATCGGCAAGGCTCTCACTCCGGAGGCTTTGGAGAAGGCCAGCCGGCTCGCCATGGAGGGTGCCGCCGATCATGGCGGCAACCATTATAAGATCGAACTTGCGCCGCGCGTCATCGTCCGCGCCATTCAGAAGATGGGAGGTCTCGCATGACCATGATGGAACCCCGCAAGCACGGCGATGCGTCCGACGGCACCGTCGGCGGTCGTCAGTCGCGCTTCGAAGGCAGTATGAAGGTAACGGGTACGGCGACGTATGCGCTGGAATATCCGGTCGAAAACCTCGCTTATGCCGTGCTCATCCAGAGTACGATTCCGGCTGGCCGCGTTGTCGAGGTGGATGCTTCGGCAGCACTTGCGATGCCGGGCGTGCTGCTGGTGCTGACGCCGGAAGATGATCTCGGTCTCAAGCTTTCGGCTGATTGGGGCGGCAATAAGCCCGCCGACGGACCCTACTATCCGCTGCCGCGTGATGTGGGTTTCAACGGACAGTCGATTGCCGCTGTCGTTGCGGAGAGCCGCGAACTGGCGACGGAGGCCGCCAGGCTGGTGCGCGTCACTTACGAAGAGAGCCAGCACGTCGCCGATCTCAACGATCCGAATGCCGGCGAGGGCAAGCTCATGGAGCCCCTCTCGATTGCCTGGGGTGATGCCGAGGCAGCACTTGCTGCTTCCCCGGTTAGGATCGAAGCGGAATATTCGACACCGCGCGAATATCACGTGGCGATGGAGCCGCATGGTCTGACGGCGAAATGGGATGGCGACCAGCTGACGATCTGGGAGCCAAGCCAATGGTCCCATGGCATGGCGCGCATGTATTCCGAATGGTTCGACATGCCCTATGAGAATGTCCGGATCATTTCGCCCTTCATCGGCGGCGGTTTCGGATCGAAGGGGGTGCCGCTTGCCTATGGCGCGGTCGCCGTTGCGGCTGCCAGAAAGCTAGGCCGGCCGGTGAAACTAGCGGTCACCCGCCCGCAGAATTTCACGAGCTATGGCGGGCGCGCCGCGACCAGGCAGAAGATCGCGCTTGGCGCGACGGAAGACGGTATCCTGCAGGCGATCGTCCATCGCGGTGCCAGCGAAACCTCGGTCGATGCCGACTGGCCGGAGCAGACGGGGGCGGCAACGTCGATCCTCTACAAGGTCGAGAATTTCTCCTCGCAGCATCGTGTCGTGCCGGTCAATAGCGTCACGCCGGGCGCCTTGCGTGGTCCGGGCAAGAATCCGAGTGCCTACGGCATCGAATGTGCGATCGAGGAGCTGGCCTACAAGCTCGGCATGGACCCGCTCGAGATAAGGCTGAAGAACTATGCCGATCACGATTACCAGTCCGGCAAGCCGTGGTCGACGCGCCGGCTGCGCGAGGCGCTGACGGAAGGCGCGGAGGCTTTCGGCTGGTCGCGGCGCAGCCACGCGCCGCGCTCGATGCGGGACGGCAAGACGCTGATCGGCTGGGGCATCGGCTGCGGCACCTTCCCGGTCATCCGCGCACCGAGTGAAGCGATGATCCGCATTCTCGCAAACGGTCGGGTCGAGGTCGTCAGCGGCGCCATCGATATGGGGCAGGGCACCTACACGATCCTTGCCCAAAGCGCTGCGGAGGTCTTCGGCATTCCGGTCGATCAGGTCGAGGTCTATCTCGGCGATTCACGCCTACCGGGTTCGGCGATCGCCGGCGGTTCCATGCTGGCAGGCTCGATCATGGGGGCCGTCCATAAGGCGGCGGTCGCTGCCCGTGACGAACTCATCGGCCTTGCGCTTAGTGATGCCAATTCGCCCTTCCGCGATACGGGTGCAAATACGCTGAATTTTGCCGAGGGGCGCATCGCAGCCCCGCGTGGCGAGGCACCATCGCTGACGCTCGCCGAACTGATGTCCGCGCTGAAGCGCGAGGAGATCGAAGTCCGGCGCAACACCCTGCCTGACGGTGCGAACGCACAGGAGCAGCTTCAGGCGTGGACCACCATGGCTAGGGTTCAGGGACCGACCATGGGCGATTATTCCATGCATAGCTGGTGCGCCCATTTTGCCGAAGTGCGAGTCGACGAGGACTTCGGCACGGTGCGCGTCTCGCGCATGGTTTCCGCCTTTGATTGCGGCCGGCTCTACAATCCGAGGCTGGTGGAAAGCCAGTGGCGGGGCGGCATCATCATGGGCATCGGCCAGGCGCTTCTGGAAGAGGGGCTGGTCGATCAGCGTAACGGACGCACCGTCAACAACAATGTCGGCGATTACCTCGTGCCGACGAATTCCGACATTCCGGATATCCAGGTGATCTCCGTCGGTGTTCCTGACCATAATGCTTCGGCGCTCGGAGGCAAGGGCGTCGGGGAAGTCGGCATCGTTGGTGTTGCGCCTGCCATCGCCAACGCCGTGTTCCATGCCACCGGCAAGCGTGTTCGCGACCTGCCGATCACGCTGGAAAAGCTGCTCTAACGACAGTTCGGCTTGAGCCGCATTGTGTAAATGCGTGCGGCTCAAATGCCTCAAGCCTATCTCACTTCTGGTGGGTGTCTTCCAACAGATTTTCTCCCCCGCGAGCGTTGCCATTTCGGCAATCAGAAGGCCGAAAATCGGCGCTTCTTCAGAACGCTCCCATTTGTCATAGTTCGTCGAAAGCGCCCTTGAGAGCGCTGCGAGGCGAGCGTTATGGCTTACGTAATCACCGAGCCCTGCATCGATACGAAGGATGGCGCCTGCACTGTCGCCTGTCCGGTCGATTGCATCTATGAGGGCGGACGTATGTTTTACATCCATCCGGACGAGTGCATCAATTGCGGCCTCTGTCTCTCGGTCTGTCCCGTCGACGCCATCCTGTGGGACGAGGAAATGCCGGCGGAGCGGCTGTTCCTGCGCGACGTCAACCGCGATTTCTTTGCCGACGGCGTGACCGGCTGGGGTGCCCCCGGCGGCTGGGACAAGAGCCGCACGACCAGTCTCGATCATCCCTTCGTGGCGGCTTACGATGGTGCGCCCGAAAATTGCTTGTGATGCAAAGATGTCCTGATTAGGTGTCTCCGCTGCTCTTTGGGCAGTGGTTGTTGCCTCTCGCGATATCAGGAAATGCCGGACCAGCTCGCATAATAGGCGCGCGTCGCTTCCGACAATGCGTTGACGAGAGGCCGTTGCCTCTCAAGTCTCGGCAGATCGGCTCTTGCCTGCGCCAGGAGCTCGGCAATGGCAGCATCGAAGTCGACGCCTGTCAGTTCGCCTCCGCGCATCACCTCGCGGCCAGCCACGACAAGTCCGCGGGCGTATTGCGCGCTCATGCGCGTCAACAGGACCTCCGCCTCGTCGACATCATCGAACAGCGCATCGGCGATTAGGGCTTTATAATCGATGATCGTAAAGTCTTCCGCACTCTTGGCATTGATGACCTGCCTCCCAACCCGGATTGCTGCGTCGAAGACATTCTCGGCCGTCAAATGTCGTGTCAGGTTACGTCCGCCATGTAGCAGATAAAGGAGACGCATTTCCCGCCATAGATCCTGATCGTCATCCAGCCCTGTGCCGTCGAGGCCGATGGCGAAGGCGGGACCGCCGAGTTCGGTCATGGATGCGATCGGAGCGATGCCGGAGCGAAGGCGCAGATTGGCTGAGGGATTGCTGACGAGCTGCACGCCGCGCTCGGCAAGCAGTTCAAGTTCATCGGGGCGCAATTGGACGCCATGGGCGATGGCGAGCCGCGGCGACAGGAAGCCTATTTTGTCGAGATAGTTGACGACGCCCTCGGGAAAGCGGCGGTCCAGCCATAGGCGCTGGCGGGGACTTTCGAGCAGATGCATGTGTATGCGTCGATTATGATGCGCAGAAGCCTCCGCAATCGCCTCCAGAAGCGCGTTCGAACACCATTGCGGCCCGATCGGCCCATACTGCACATCGACCAGCGGGCTGGTGTTGGCCGCAGCAACCGCCTCAACGGCTGCAAGTTGGGTGGAGATCGGAGCGTAGGCTGGGATGGTCGGCTCCAACGCCTGCCAATCACCTGTGGACAGAAACGGCTTCAGCCGTTGCGGCCCGCCATCATAGGCCCAGGCATTATAGTCGAGCAGCGGGCAGGAAAGCGCAAGTCGAATGCCGATATCGTTGGCGGCCCGTATGACGGCGCTTGCCTCATCGACCAGATGATCGACATTGAGCGAGTTGTGGCAGTGCATCGTCGCGCCGACGCCGGTTTTGGCCAGCCGGCCGAAGGCGACAAGCGCCTCGAGATAGGGATCGGTGCGCGGCCGCAGCCTCAAGCCCGGTATCCACACCTCAAGTGCGTCGTCGACCGCGCCAAAATCAAGTGTGCGGATGCCATAGCCATGATCGTGGGCGTTGACGGGCGAGGGGAGGATGAGGTCGCCGGGCAGCGCAGTCGCAGCGTTGAACTGCAATGGCAGGTCTGTCAATCTGTCGAAGCGCGTGGCCGGGTCGTAGCCAGGACATTTTAGCAGGCGGATCGTTTTCATACTTTTCTCATCTGCTGACGATGGCTCTCAAATCCTCGCCGAACCTGCGCAACTCGGTATTAAGCAGCTCGATGACTGCTTGGCTAGCATGAGTTAGATGCCGATCGCGGGGGACGAAAACAGCGATATCGACGGTGCTGAGCTTGAAGTCCCGAATCGGAATGGCAACGATTTCGCCCGTCTGGATTTCCGGCCAGAGTCCGACCGGGGTAAAGAAACCAATGCCGTCTCCCGACATGATTAATGGTTTGAGGAGGATTGGATTGTTGGATGCGACCAACGTTCGCCCCACACGATTAAGCCCCGCAAGCTCGACCGCTATCGCCGAACTGACGACTTCGCTGTCGAGCGCCAGAAGCAGCTTATATTGGGCGCATTCTGGCAGCGTCACCGATTTCGCCCTAGCCAATGGATGCGATGAAGCGACCATGGCCATGAAGGCTGTGCGGATCGACCCCACAAGCTTCAGGTCATGTGGGGTCGCAAGGTCAAAGCTGATGCCGATATCAATGTCGCCCGCCGCCATGAAATGGAAAATATTGTTGTAGGCTCCCGCTCGGACGCGAAAGTCGACCGCAGGATGCAGTTTATGAAACCTCTTAATGAAATCAGGAAGAAACGTGACGAGCAGGCTGTCGAGGGCGGCGATATGGACGCGGCCCGTATTCTTTCCCTGAAGGTCACCGAGATTGGACTTCATTACCTCGAAGTCCTGCAGCGTCTCCTTGGCGTGGCGCAGCACGATTTCGCCGGCGGACGTCAGCCGCAGCCCGTCGGAAAAGCGTTCGAAGAGCGGTGTTCCAAGCTCGTCTTCGAGCTTCTTGATCTGGCGGCTGACGGCGGAGGTTGCCACATGCAGCTCTTCGGACGCCTTGCGGATGGATCCAGAGCGTGCGACCTCGGTGAAATATTTCAGGATGCTGGCATGCATAGAAAGCCCTCGGCAATCTTGAAGCTATAGCATGCCTATCTGCCGCGCCAAACGGGCGCACGCTTCTCGCGGAAGGCCGCTACACCCTCCATCGCATCCTCGCTTTTCAGCGCCTTGATGAGCGCCGGCGTCCGCAGCGCCTGTGCCTCGGCCGGGCTCAAATGGGCGGTGCGATTGACCGTCTGCTTGATCGCCCGCAGCGACAGCGGCGCGCAGGCGACAATGTCGGCAACCCAGCGATCGACAGCCGCATCGAGTTCGCCAGCCGATACGACTTCGTTGACGACACCATAGCTTGCCATTTCCTGGGCGCCGAACTGACGTCCCGTCAGCATCACGGCCATGGCGCGGTTGAACGGGATTTTGCGCTGGAGCAGCACCATGCCGCCATCGAGCGGCATGCGACCGACGCGCGCTTCCGGCAGGCCGAAGCGTGCCGTTTCCACCGCAATGACGATATCGCAACCGAGCACCATCTCGAAACCGCCGCCCAGCGCGTAGCCGTTGACGCGGGCGATGACGGGCACGTCGAGCGAGCGGCGGAACGCGAGGCCGCCAAAGCCGTTTTCCCGGCCGACGGTCCAATAATCGACGCCGGAACTGCCGCTGCCACCCTTGAGGTCGGCGCCTGCACAAAAAGCCTTTTCGCCTGAGCCTGTCAGGACGACGCAGCTGATATCGTCGCGCTTCTCGATCTCCGCCCAGATCGACTCAAGTTCGGCTTCCGTCTCGGCATCGACGGCGTTCATCCGGTCGGGCCGGTCCAGGGTGACGCGGGCGACGCGGTCTCCTACGGTGAAGGAGACGCTCATGCTGCGTCTCCCTGCACCTCGGAAAGCGAAGCCAGAATTTCGTCATTGTGCTGGCCGAGCTGCGGCGGAGAAATTCGCACGGTCACCTGTGCGGCCGACATGTCGATCGGCGAGCCGATCAGACGGATCGGACCGGCTGCGGTCTCGCCTGCCTCGAGGATCATCTTGTTGATGATCGTCTGCTCGTCCTTCAGCGCCTCGGGGAGTGAACGCACCGGGGCGCAGAGGATGTCGACGCCTTCCAGCCGTTCAATCCAGTGCGCGGTGCTGTTCTTGGCGAAGTTGTCGCGGAAGATCGCCTGCAATTCCGGCCGCCGCGCCATCTGCGCATCGAAATCCTTATAGTGCGGATATTGCGAGAGGTCCTCGATCTCCAACGCCTCGCAGATGTCACGCAAGGGGTTCGGCTTGAAGGCGCCGACCATGACGATCGCGCTGTCCGTTGTCTCGAAAACACCCGTCAGCGGAAAGGCGCCCCAGTTCAGATCCTTCTGCCGCATCAGATGTGTCGTGCCCTCCTGCATCTGCATGGCGATCATGGAGTTGTAGAGGCTGACGGCGACCTGTTGGCCTTCGCCGGTCTTGTCGCGTTGCAGCAGGGCAAGCAGGATGCCCTGGACGAGATGCATGCCGGCCGAGTAATCGGCAAGCGGCGTGGCATAGATCGAGGTCGGGTGGCTATTGTCCGACTTGCGGCGCATGACGCCGGAGACGGCCTGCGCCAGCACATCCTGGCCGCCTTTATGCTGATAGGGGCCGGTCAGCCCGAAACCCGTGCCGACGGCATAGATCAGGCGCGGATTGATCTTCTTGAGATCCTCATAGCCAAAACCCATGCGTTCCATGACGCCGGGCCGGAAGTTGTTGACGACTACGTCGGCAGTCTCAAGCAGCGCCTGGACGGTTTTGCGGGCGCCGGCATCCTTCAGATCGAGCGCCAGGCTCTTCTTGTTGCGGTTCAAGGAGCAAAAGACCGGATTGTTGAGCCCGTCCGGATCGGAGCCCAGCGACCAACGCGAGAGATCGCCGATCTTGACCTTCTCGATCTTGATGACTTCGGCGCCATAGTCGGCCAAAACCTGCGTGCAGGAAGGGCCGAGCATGACCTGCGTGAAATCGATCACGCGGATTCCGTCGAGTGGCAAAGTCGTCATTCTGCAGCCTCCAAATATGTCGCGTTCTCCGAGGGAATGTCGCCTGGATCGGCTCCCTGAGCCCGCATCTGCTTCTGAATTGCCCGGATATCGGCCTTGCGAACGGTCGTTCCGGCATTGAGGGCAACCGTTGCTGCGACACCCGCCGCTTCGCCCATCGCCATGCAGGGCGGGATCTCGCGGCTGGATTTCTGTGCCTGCGGCGTTGCCGAATAATGCCGGCCGGCAACGATCAGCTGATCGACCTCCCTGGGCAGCATGGCGCGGTACGGCGTGTAGTAATCGCGGCCGCGGCAGACCGTGTCCGCAAAATGGCGGCGGGTCATGACGTCGTCCTTCGTTACGACATAATCTCCCTGCAACAACCGCGTCTGGCGCACGCCGGTCTGCGGCGCAAAATCGATGACATAGGCGTTCTCGAAGCCGGGCATTTTTTCCCGCGCGAAATCGAGCAGCTTTGCGATCCGCGAGCGGCCTTCCATCTCCGCCTTGGTCAGGTCGTCGACCTTCAAACCACTCAGCGTCGGCATATGCGGGCAGTTCAGCCAGACGACGCCTGGCAGCGGCGTCTTCAGCCACCAGAAGGACCAGCAACCGCCGATCAGCCGCTTGGCTTCGTGATCGAGCGCCTTGAAGGCTTCCGGCTCCTGCCGTTCGAAACGCTCCGCCGCTTCCGTATCGACGCCACCCCAACGCGAGACCGTCGTCAGGATGAAGTTGGATTCGACATGGGAAGCCCCCGCGCTTGCAGCGACATCGAGATCGCCCGTCGTGTCGATGACGACATCGCCGAGGATCGCCTGCATACCTTCCTTGGTCTGGCAGATGACGCCCTTGATTGCGCCACCTTCGACGATCGCCGAGGAGAACCAGCTATGGGTTCTGAGCTTGATCTTCGCTTCGGCGATCATGTCATAGGCCGCGCGCTTGAAGGCGTCGGGATCGAAGGCGGCCGAAAAACAGATCGGATGCGGCATCGACTGGGTGTGGAAGTCGAAAAGGCCCCAGCGCGCCCAGCGCTGCCAGGCCTCCGGCGTATCGCGGAATTCGATCAGGCGATCGCGATCGGTCGGGGTCACGCAGAGTCCCCAGCGCTTCATACGCTCGATCATCTCCATGCAAATGCCGCGCACAGTGATTTCAAGCTCGTTGATCATGTCGTCGAGCACGAGCACCATGCCGCCGGCGGCAAGTCCGCCGACATAGGGATAACGTTCGAGAAGCGTGACGCTGGCGCCGTTGCGTGCGGCCGAGACGGCAGCGGCAATCCCTGCCGGGCCACCGCCGACCACAACCACATCAGAGCGATCGACGACACGGATATCCCGTGCAGGCTGGTGAATAACCTGTTCCATTGGTGTTCCCTCGATGTTTTCTAAGCTTTAGTGCTGTCCCGCCGGTTTCCAGCGGATCATCTTCGCCTCGGCGACTGAGACGATGAAGAAGAGGATCACGGCCAGCAGCGCGGCAATGACAACCGTCGCGTAAAGCAGCGGCGAGCGGAAATTGTAGGTCGCCTCGATGATGAGCGCGCCAAGTCCGAAGCTGGAACCGATCCATTCCGCGACGATCGCGCCCATGACACTGCTCGTTGCGGCGATCTTCAGCGCGGCGAACAGAAATGGCAGCGAGCTTGGCAGACGGACCTTCCAGAGAATCTCCGAATTGCTGGCCGAAAGCACCCGCATCAGGTCGAGCATTGCGGGGCTGGCGGAGCGAAGTCCCTGCACCATGTTGACCAGCGTCGGGAAGAAGCAGATGAGGCCGGCAATGATGATCTTCGGGGCGACGCCGTTGCCGAAGATCAGGACCAGGATCGGCGCAAGCGCGATGATCGGGATCGCCTTGACGAAGACGGCGATCGGATAAAAGGCCTTCTCGGCCGTCGCACTGTGGACGAACCAGATCGCCAGCAGTATGGCGACGAGATTGCCGAAGACGAAACCGAGAACGGCCTCGAGCACGGTCGGCAGGAAGTTTCGCGTCAGTGTCGCGGCATTGTCGCGAAAGGCAGAGAGCACATCGAGCGGGCTTGGCGCCATGAAAGTCGGGATCTTGAAGATCCAGATGACCGCCTGCCAGAGCACGATGCAGCCGAGTGCCGCAAGAATCGCGGGCATGTGCGAGGAGAGAACGCCGATGGTTGCGTCGAGGATGGCGACCTTGCGCGGCGCCTTGGCGATGTGGCCGATGTCAGAGTGCACGGCGTTGCTCATATGCATTCCTCCAGGAGCGCGCGCAGATGCGCGGTCACTTTTATGAAGTCGACCGTGTCACGCATCGCAAGGGCGCGGGGATAGGGAAGATCGACCTTCATGAATTCTTTCACCCGGCCGGGGTGGGCCTGCAACATCAGCACGTGCTGACCGAGGAAGACCGCCTCCGGAATGGAATGGGTGACGAAAACGATGGTCGTGCCCGTTTCGCGCCAGATGCGAAGCAGTTCCTCGTTGAGCTTGTCGCGGGTGATTTCATCCAGAGCGCCGAAGGGCTCGTCCATCAGCAGGATACGTGGCTTTGTTATCAGGGCGCGGGCGATGGCGACGCGCTGGCGCATGCCGCCGGACAATTCGTGCGGCAGGGCATTTTCGCGACCCTTGAGGCCGACGAGAGCGAGCAGCTCCATGGGATCGGCGTAGGAGCTTTTGTCGTGCCTGCCGACTTCCAGCGGCAGGCGGACATTGTCGATGACGCTCCGCCACGGCAAAAGCGTTGCCTCCTGGAAGACGAAGGCAAAATCGCGACCTTGGCGCGCCTCTCGTGGCGGTCGGCCGAAAACCGAAACCGAACCGTCGCTGATGTCAACGAGATCGGCGATGCAGCGCAGCAAGGTCGACTTACCGCATCCGGACGGCCCGAGCATGGTGACGAACGATCCTTCCGGAATATCGACGGAGACCTTGGACAGAGCGGTGAACTCGTTGCCCTTGTCGCCGAAGCGAATATCGAGATCGCGAATGGAAACGGCAAGCCTTGACGTTTCGACGACCGGTAGCGGCGGCTGCTTGATGGTGGCGGCGCTCATCATGGCATTCATCCGATCTGCTTGCGGATATCGGTCGTCGCGTCGAGGATCGCCATGGTGGCGACGTCATCGACGGTCGGTATTGCTCCCGTAAACTGCTTGAGATCGGCGTAAGCCTTGATCTGTGCTGCCCAATTGTCCTTGTTCATCGCGCCCCAGCCGGTCTGCTTGGTGCTATCGCCGAAGGAGAAATCGATAACCGGGTGGACGGCTTCAAGCTCGCTGGCCTTGTCGAGATTGGGATAGGCATCGACCAGCATGTCGACGGCTTCTTCCGGATGGTCGCGGACGTAACCCCAACCTTTGGCGGCAGCCTTGGTGAAGCGCACCAGCACGTCGGAATGTTTGTCGAGCTGTTCGTCGGTCGTATAATAGACGTTGGCGTAGAGCTGCAGGCCGGCATCCCAGAGCATCATGTCGACACGATCGTCGCCGAGCACCTTCAGCGCGTTGGTGTTCGTGACCCAGCCGGTGACGGCATCGGCCTGGCCGGTCATCAGCTGGTTCATGTCGGAACCCATGTTGACCATCTTCACCTTGTCTTCCGGAATGCCGTTTTTGGCGAGGAGCGCGCGCAGCAGGATGAAGGCGGTCGGCTGGGTGGCGATCGTCTTGCCGATCATGTCCTTCGGCTCGCGGATCGGCGCCTTTTTCAGCGAGAAATATGTAAATGGATGCTTACGGTATCCTGCCAGAAACGCCTTGACCGGCATGCCGGCCGAGCGCGCGAGCATGACGGACGGGCTGGAGGAAATCTGCCCGATGGTGGATTGGCCTGCCGCAACGCCGGCAACGCCATCGACATTCGGGCCGCCGGGGACGATGGTGAGATTGATGCCCTGCTCGGTGAAAAAGCCCTTCTTCTGTGCCGCGACTTCGCCGATGAGTCCGTTGGAAGCAAGCCAGCCGAGCTGCATGCGCACTTCGGCAACATCGGCGGCCTTGCCGGCACGGATGCCGACGAAGGTCTGGGTCGCAGCAAGACCCCCGACCAAGGCAGCATTGGATAGGAAACGGCGACGATTCATCATGAATTGAGACATGCTGATAGTTCCCCTGTTGATTGGGCGATCGGACTTTTCGTCTCGTTATCCACCAATGCCAGGGATGATGGGGGAATTCAGCGTTCTAATAAAGAACAATTATGCGCACTATCGATTGCCGAAAAGGCAACGGTCAAGGTGGCGTAAGTCATGCCTTAGTTGCCGTGTTCATCACGAGAGTGCAGCCGTCGACCACCGCCGGACTTTGCGAGATCGGTGGCGGATAATGATGGATCAATGCTGTATGGGATATTCGAGCTGCAGCGCGACGATATCAGATGTTCGCGCACCATACCGCGCGGCAATCTCGAACAGCGTCTGATCCAGCGCCTGCGCGGGCGGGCGCGCGGGAACCGTCAAGACCGAGGCCTCGGTATGGGCTGAAAGGTCCGGCACAAGCAGGAGGCCGCTGCGCGAACGGATGGATTGGGCCGGCTCCGCAATGACAGCCTTCGAACGATAGGTTCTCGACCACGCATCCGCCGTCAGCGCCAAAGCGATTTCATCGAAACCGTCCTCCGCGGGCAGGCGGATGATCTCGTGGTTCCAGAAGGCAAGGGTGTTGCCGGCAAAGCGCCAGAGGCGGCTCGTTGTCATGTGAAACGGTGCGGAATCATGCGCGCTGCTCCAATCGATGACACCCAGCCGGGTGGCAGCCGAGCGCGCCTTCTGCGCTCCAGCAATGGCCTCCACCAGAGTCAGGGAAGCGGGGATCGATGCCGTGACGCCCGTGGTGCTCATGACATTACCGTCGACGATGTAACGCCGGTTATGAACCCACACTGTCCGCGGAAAGGTACGGCGGATTTCGTCGAAGGCGTACCAATGGGTGGTGGCGCGCTTGCCGTCGAATACGCCGGCCCTTGCCGCAAGCCAGGCGCCCTCACAGATCGAAACGACCATCGCGCCCTTCGATGATTGCTCGCGAATCCAGGCAATGACGTTGCGGCTGCTGTTGTCATGCATGGCGGGGATGATGACGATATCGGCGCCTTCCGGATGCTCACGGTCAAAATCCCGCATTGTCGCGTCCGGCTTGATTTTCAGCGCCGGCATGAGGTTCACGATGCCAGCCTGGGTCGAGACGATAATGACATCGGCGACATCGGCACTGCGCAGGACGCCGTAGGGGATGACGAGATCGGTTGTCTCCGTGCCTCGGTTGTCGGCGGCGATCGCGATGAGAGGCCGTGTCCGTCCGGCTTTGAACGTCGGGAGCCGGATGGCATTTTCCGCAGCTATCACAGGTCTTTCGAAAGGGAAAACCGCAATGCAAAATACGAGCAGGGCGAGAAGCAAGATTTTGGGGGAATGGCGATCCATGGCACGTGTCCAGATTTTTGATGTCATACCCTCGGAAATATTTGGTTCGCAGGCTGGCGAAAATGACAAAGATATCGCATTTTTCGCCAATGCAGGATTCTGGACATTCCCCGCGGCGTATCGTCGTTATCGGCTATGACGGTGTTCAGGCGCTCGATATCGTTGGACCCATGGAGGTCTTCGCGATGGCGAACCTTCATTTGCCCGAGGGTGCGCCGCCTTACGAAGTCGTGCTCGCGTCCCCGGCCGGTGGATCGGTGAAAAGCAGCTCCGCCGGCGGCCTTGTCTTCGGCGAGACCATGAGCCTCGAACAACTGCCCGCCGCTCTCGATACGATCATCCTCTCCGGCGGCAGCGAGGATGGGCTTCGGCAGGTCATATTTCAGACCGACCTGCTTGCCTGGCTGCATTCGCGGGCGAAGCCTACCCGGCGCATGGCTAGCGTCTGCACCGGAGCCTTCATCCTCGCGGCCGGCGGTTTCCTCGATGGCAGACGCGCGACCACGCATTGGAATTCCTGTTCCCTTTTGAAGGAATTGCGGCCTCAGATCGAGGTCGAGCCCGACGCCATCTTTGTGGCGGAGCCGCCCGTCTTCACCTCAGCCGGCATTACGGCTGGCATCGATCTATGTCTGGCGCTGGTCGAGGCCGATTGTGGTCCGAAGACCGCTCTTGCCGTTGCGCGACAGATGGTATTGTTCATGCGCCGGCCGGGCGGTCAGTCGCAGTTCAGCGCGGGCCTCGCCCTTCAGGCGAATGCGACACCGCGCTTGCGTCAGCTCCTGAGCGAGATCATCGACGATCCCACAGGGGATCTATCGGGACCTGCTCTTGCCAGCCGGGTCGGCATGACGGAGCGCACCTTTTCGCGCAGTTTCCGCAAGGAGACCGGAACAACGCCGGCGCAATTCGTGGAAACCGCACGGTTGGAGCGGGCAAAGGCGCTTCTCGAAAGCTCTGACTGGCCGCTGGCCCGCATCGCCGAGCGTTCGGGCTTTTCAAGCCCCGACACGCTGCATAGGGCCTTTCTCAAGAATCTTGCCATAACACCCGGCTTTTATCGGGCGCGTTTTGGCACGGGCGCCTGACGACAAGGTCAGCCTCGTCACTCACATGCCGACTCATGCCGCGCTGGTAAAAACTTCTCTTCTTTCGTAGATAAATATGGATTTGGAGCCAAGCTCGCGCATCAGCCGCCATATTCGATGATTTCGAGCCCGGCATTGTAATCCGTGGCATAGATCAGACCATTGGCGTCAACAAAGACGTCGGCTGATTGGATCACTTTCGGGCGGCCTGGACGGCGGTCGGTCATGACAGTCGGCCCCGCCGGCACGAGAGCGCCGGTTTCGACAGGATGATAGGGGTCGGAAATGTCGAAGGCGCGGATGCCGGCATTCTGCCACGTCGCAAAGATCAGCGTCTCGGAGACGAAAGATCCGGGCCGGTTTTCGTGCAGATTGTGCGGTCCGAAATGACCGCCCTTCTTCGCGTAGTCGATTTCGGCGGGGATCGGGAAAGTCGAGATGCTGATCGGATTTTCGGGCACGCGGATGTCGAAGACCCAGGTATGTTTCCGGCCGTCTTCCTCATTGTCCAGCACAGCCTCATCCGCCACGACAAGAAGATCGCGGCCGGGAAGTGGCAGCGGCGAATGTGTGCCGCCGCCGTAGGGCGGGCACCAGTTATGGTGTTTGATGAGCCGGGGGGCGGAATGATCCTTGATATCGAGGAGCGTCAATCCGCCATCGCGCCAGCAAGCGTAGGCGGTGTCGCCATGGACGAGCGCGTGGTGCAGGGCATAGCGCTTGCCGTCGCCCCAATTTGGGGTTTCGCCCGCCGCGCGGTTCATGCCGGGAAGCCACCATTGGCCGACAAGTTCGGGCCTGGTTGGATCGGCCATGTCGATGGTCACGAAGATATAGTCGGTAAAGCCGTCGAGCAGCGCCGAGGCATAGGCATAGCGGCCGCCGACATACCAAAGCCTGTGAAAGCCGACGCCTTCGACATCCAGTTGGCCGATCTTGCGCGGCTTGTCGGGAACGGAAATATCAAACACGCTCATGCCCGCGGTCCAGGCGCGCTCACGCTTTCTGGAGGCGACCGTCTCGCCGACGGATTGCGTGTAGTAGGCCTTCTCGTTCGTGAAGGTTTCCACGTCGGCAAAGAGGTCGAGCGCGTTGATGACCAGCAGCAGGTCGTCATGCGTCTGCAGATGGATGTTCCAGGTGTTGGCTGGCGCTGGCACGTAATTGACCGTCTTGGGATGTTTCGGGTCGCGTACGTCAACGATCGAGAAGCCCTGCGACCAGGGATGGGCGACATAGGCGTAGCCTCGATGAACCATCAATTGCAACCCATCGCCACGGCCGCCGATATCGTTATGGCCGATCAATGTCATGTTGCGGGCAAAGTCGGGTTTCGGCAGGTCGGTCGATGCCATGGGACGTCTCACGCTCAGGGGAATGAAAAGGGCCGCCCTTGCGGGCGGCGCCTGCGAAAGCAGCTGATAAGTCTCAGTTCTTGGCCGCCGGAATCCAGGCTGCCGTCGCGGCATCGCTCTTCAGGAAGGCCGGGAATTTCTGTTGCAGCTCTTCGATGGTGCCGATCTTGTTGTTGACGAGATCGTCGCGCGTGATGAGTGTCGGCTGCAGAAGAACGGAGTGGCCCGGAGGCTGACCGGCAATGGCAAGCGAAACGGCGCGGACGGAAACTTCACCGACGACGGCAGCGTTGGTGGCAGCCGTCGCTACCCAGGCGCTGTCCGGTTCGACCATCAGCTGGATATCGGCAGTCGACGTGTCGACGCCGTAGATCTTCACTTTGGCGGAAAGGCCGAGCTCGTCGATAGCGAGCTTTGCACCCTTGGCGAACTCATCCCATGGCGTGAAGATCACCGAAATATCCGGATTGGCGCGCAGGACGGCCTTGGTCTGGTCGGCGACGGAGGCGGGAACGGTGTCATTGACCACGCCCCAGACGGCCTTTTCCTTCAGATTGTGCTTGGCAATGAAGTCCTTCCACACCGCATATCGGCGGTCGAGCGGCGCGAAACCGGCAACGTAGACCGCACCGCCGGTGAACCCGTCACCCTTATCCTTCACGGCCTGGTCAAGCACGAGCTTGGCCATGTCCTTGTCGCTCTGTTCGATCTGCGGAATTTGCGGATTGTCGAGGTTGACGTCATAGGCGACCACCTTGATGCCCTTGTCGAGTGCCTTCTGCACGACATCCTTCAGGACCTCTGGACGGCCATTGTTGATGATGATGCCGTCGACGCCGAGATTGATCGCCTGCTCGACAAGATTGCGCTGCGTGTCGTTGTCATTGCGGGCCTGCGAAACAGTGAGGTTGACGCCAAGCGCATCCGCCTGCCGCTTGACGCCGGCCTCGAAGGCTTGCAGCCAGTCGCCGCTGCCAAGGAAGCTGATGACGGCGATATTGACTGTTCTTTTATCGAAGGGAGCGGGCGCGCCGCTGAGGCCTGCCGCCGATGCCGTGGTCATGAAAAGCGAGCCGGCGACGACGGCCGAAGCTATGATTTTGAATAATTTGATCATTGAAAATCCATTGAGCGTTGAGTTGGGATGGATGGCGGGATCACGCCTTGCTGCGGCCGATCCCGTAGGTCAGCGCAAGCGCGCCGACGAGAACGGCACCCTTGATGAAATCCTGGGTATAATAGGGCGCATTCAGCATCGTCAGGCCGTTCAGAAGCACACCGACGAAGACCGCTCCGATCGTCGTGCCAAGAACGTTGGGGCGGCGCAGGCCAAGGACGGCAAAGCCGATGAGCGAGGCTGCGACGGAGTCCATCAGCAGCGATGCGCCGGAAGAGACGTCGCCGCGACCGACGCGGGCGGCAACGATAATGCCGCCGAGCGAAGCGAGAACGCCTGACAGCACATAGGCAAAGGTTTTCAGCCGGGCGATATTGGCGCCGGCGAGCCGCGTCGCGGCTTCATTGCCGCCGGTTGCGTAAAGAAGGCGACCGAGGCGCGTACGCTCGGTGAGGACATAGAGCACGACGGCGACGACAAGCATCAGAATGACGGGAAAGGGAATGGTGCCGAACAGGCTTGAACGTCCTATCGTCAAAAAGGTGGGATCGACCTTGCCGATCGCCTTCGTCCCATCGGGAAGGATCAAACCCACCGAGATCGAGCGTCCGGCTGTCGGGATCAGCTGCAATCCCGTGAGCAGGAACATGGTAGAGAGGGTCGCGAGGAGATCCGGCACCTTCAGCCGAACGATCAGCAGAGAATTGACGAGCCCGACGATCGCGCCGAAAGCGAGAACCAGCGGCACGGTCTCATAGACATCGAGGTTCCATACGATCATGGCATAGCTGGCGGCCATGACACTGGAGGCAGCTACCGCGCCAACGGATAGATCGAAACCGCCGATGGCAAGCGTCACCGTCACGCCGGCACCGATGATGGCGACCACCGAAACTGCCTGCAGGATGCTCATCAGATTGTTGATGTTGATGAAGGCCGGCTGGGCGAAGCTGAAAATGATAATAAGGGCAAGGAGGAGGAGAAATACAGCGCCCCGCCGCACGAATTCCTGCGGTGATATCGCATGGTTCGTCCGCCTGATCTGTTCGGGGATTTCCACGGTACCTTCACTCATCAGGCATATTCCTCGTTCTGCCGGCCGCCTGAGGCCGCATCAACGGCTTCTTTGAGACCATGATGTTCCATCACCAGCACCCGGTCGGCGACTTCGAGTGCCTCTTCCGGATCGGATGTGGCGATCAGCGTAGCGCGGTCGGTATGGGCGCGTATGGCCGCGATAATGTCCTGGCGGGCGCCGACATCGACCCCCTGAAAGGGCTCGTCGAGAAGCAGCAGGCGGCTTGGCTCGGCTTCCCAGCGCGCGAGCACGACCTTTTGCTGATTGCCGCCGGAAAGAGACCAGACGGACGCCTCGGGACCGGGGGCCTTTATGCCGAGGCGCCGGATGGCCTTTTCTCCCTCACGGCTCTCGTGCCCGGAAAACAGGAAACCCGATGGATACCAGCGTTTTAGGTGCGGTAGGCTGATCGTTGCCGCAATACTCTCTCCGGGCCAGTCTGATGGCATCAGAGAAGAGCGATGCCGGTCAGCGGCAGCCATGACGACGCCACGCGCGATTGCATCCGCAGGCGAGCCGGGCTGAAATGCAATGCCGTCCAGAAGCGCCGTGCCGGAGGCAAAGCGTCCGATGCCGAAAAGCGTAGACAGAAGACGGCTCTTGCCGGCGCCGAGAACGCCGGTAATGGCGACGACCTCGCCGACATGAAGCCTGAGATCGATCGGGGGGCTATCGGCAAACAACTGTATGCCCTGAAGCTCCAGTATGGTTCGGTCGAATTGTTCACGGCGATGCGGGCGAGCCGCCTTCATGGAACGGCCGATCATGGTTTCGATGGCGGCGTCGAAGTCAATCGGGCGCGAGAAGGCACCGACGTTGCGGCCGCCGCGCAGGACGACCACGCGATCGGCGAGCGCATCGAGATCGGCCGTACGATGCGAGATATAGAGAATGCCCAAGCCGCGGGCCTTCAGTCGACGGACGATATCATAAAGCCGGCTCGCCTCGCGCGCAGACAGGCTTGCGGTCGGCTCATCCAGGATCAGCAATTGCGCCTGATTGGAAAGGGCGCGCGCAATGGCGACCATCTGCCGGTCGGCAGTGCCGAGATCGCCGAAATCTCGATCGAGCGGCAAGTCGAAGCCGGTTTCAGAGAGGATCGCTTCTGCCTTCCGCCGCGCTGAACGCTTCGACAGAAAGAAGGGCAGGCGTCCGTCAACATATTGGTTGAGCAGCAGCGCATCCGCGACCGAAAGGCCGGCGACCCCGACGACATCGGTCGATTGATGCACGGTAACGATGCCCTGCGCTGTTGCCTCGGCCGGACTGTCGGGGCGATAATCCGCGCCGTTCCATAGGATCGTGCCTGAATCGGCGCGGTGAATACCCGACAAGATTTTGACCAGCGTCGACTTGCCGGCGCCATTCGCTCCCATCAGTGCGACGACCTCGCCGCGATCAACGGTTAGAGACGCTGCCGACAAAGCCTGTGTCGAGCCGAAAGCAAGCGAAAGATTTTGGGCATCCAGCAAGGTCATGGGCATGGGTTCGATGATTGTCAGCGGTACTCGTAAGCCACTGGCGATCAATTAAAAGGACGAGCCTTGCTTTGTTTATTTAATCCATAGAATAAATTTTTTCGGGCTCCGGTTCGCCTCCATCTGGAGCTCGTGGATGTGCGGCGAGATCGAGCAAGTGTTGCCGACGCCTGTCGTCAGGGAGTTTAATTTGTCTGAAATTCCGAGGGAGCCGGAAAACCCTTCCTTTAATCTACTAATTTTATAGACAATATAAAACCGTTAAATATCAGCAATGTCCGCGATAGCGAGGTGATCACGTCGCGCCCGCGGAAACATGCGCCAGGGGTTTTCATGGATACAGTGCTCTATCTCGCTTCTCTTGCAACGCGGCCAAGCCTTGCGGCAACCAAACGCGCCTGGTCGATCCTGCAGCATTTTCTGGCGGGCCTGATGGTCCTCTTTTCGCTTCTGGTGCTGCTCCACGCTCTTTGCGGAAGCTGAGATCTGCGCTTCGATTAAGGGTTGGCGAGACGAAGCAAAGAAAGGCCCGGCGTGCCGCATCTGAACGCCGGGCCTTATGCGGTTACTTGATGCTGTTCAGATCGACGCCCTTGGTTTCCCGAACGAAGATAAGGCCGATGATCAGAGTCATCGCAGCAATCGCGATCGGGTACCAGAGGCCGTAGTAGATATCGCCCTTGGCGGCGCTCATGGCGAAGACCGTTGCGGGCAGCAGGCCGCCGAACCAGCCGTTGCCGATATGATAGGGCAGCGACATACCTGTATAGCGGATGCGGGTCGGGAACATCTCAACCAGGATTGCGGCGATCGGGCCGTAGACCATCGTCACATAGATGACGAGGATGGTCAGGATGAAGATGGTCAGCGGCCAGTTGATGACCGAGGGATCGGCAACCATCTTGAAGGCACCACCCTTGGGTATGGTGTAGACCGGCATTTCGGTCGCGCCGCCGGCCTGATCCGCCGTCAGAAGCTTCGCCTTGACGAGATCCGCGACCGGAGTGACTGTCTTGTCGCCCGCCCGCACGGTTGCCGCATTGAGCCCGAGTTCCGGGTTTGCGGCGATGAAGGCATCCAGCTTGGCGTCCGGTACCTTGGCGGGATCGCGCGCCAGCGGGAAGCCGGCCTTCTGCAGGGCAAGGTTCATGTCATGCGTGAATGCCGCGCTCTTCGCTGCTGCACCGGCACCTGCCGCCGTCGCATCGTAAGAGGTGATGGTCGCGTCGCCGACCTTGACCGTCGCCGGCTGCCCGGCTGCGCCTTCGACAATCGTATAGGGCACGGACGACTTCGCCAGGAAGGACGTGGCGATATCGCACGAATTGTTGAACTTGGCGGTGCCTACGGGATTGAACTGGAAGGTGCAATCGCCAGGAGCAGCCGTCACCGTCGCCCGGATGGTTTGCTCCGCTTGGGCAAGCGCCGGATTTGCGGCATTGGTCAAAGCCTTGAACAGCGGGGAATAGGTGAGGATCGCCAGTGCAAGGCCCGCCATGATGATCGGCTTGCGGCCGATCTTGTCGGAAAGCCAGCCGAAGAACACGAAGAAACCGCTGCCGATCAGAAGCGCGATCGCGATCATGATGTTGACCGATTGGCCGTCGACCTTCAGCACGTTCTGCAGGAAGAACAGGGAGTAGAATTGGCCGGCATACCAGACGACCGCCTGGCCGGCGGTAAGGCCGAGCAGGGCGATCAAGGCGATCTTGGCATTCTTCCACTGGCCGAAGGCCTCGGAAAGCGGAGCTTTGGAGCCCTTGCCCTCTTCCTTCATCTTCTTAAATGCCGGCGATTCGCTGAGCGACAGCCGTATCCAGACGGAGATGGCGAGCAGAAGGCAGGAGAGCAGGAAGGGAATGCGCCAGCCCCAGGCGGCAAAGGCATCCTTCCCGAGGGCGTTCTGGACGATCAGGATAACGATCAGCGACAGGAACAGGCCGAGCGTCGCAGTCGTCTGGATCCAGGAGGTGTAATAGCCGCGTTTGTTGTCGGGTGCGTGTTCGGCGACATAAGTCGCAGCACCGCCATATTCTCCGCCGAGCGCCAGACCTTGCAGCAGGCGAAGGATGATCAGGACGACGGGCGCGGCGATGCCCCAGCTCGCCGATCCGGGAAGGACGCCGACCAAAAAGGTCGAAAGACCCATAATCAGGATCGTGACGAGGAAGGTGTATTTACGCCCGACAAGATCGCCGATGCGCCCGAAGACGAGGGCGCCGAACGGCCTGACGAGGAAGCCGGCGGCAAAGGCGAGCAGGGCGAAGATATTGCGGGTTGCTTCCGGATAGTCGCTGAAGAAGGCCGTGCCGATGAAGGCGGCCAGAGAACCGTAAAGATAGAAATCGTACCATTCGAACACGGTTCCAAGGGAGGAGGCGAAGATGACCTTCTTCTCCTCCCTGGTCATGCCTCGACTCGTCGTCTCGGCCACGGACGTGGATGCCATGAATCAATCCTCCCAATTGCACCAGGGACATGGTCAAAAGACCCGTGTCATGTCCCCCATAATGACATTACGCAGGACTTTCCTGCCGATGGGCGCGGAAAGTCGCGCCAGTGGGTGCTCTCCTGATTTCCTCCCCCAGAAGATCACGCACCTGATGCATATGTGAGTGTTGGCCAAAAATTGAAAATTGCAATGGCTGCAACCGCTGCCGCTTACGGAAATCTGTGTGTAAGCATCAAGAAATACGAATATGTCCTTCCCCAGCGTGGCGGCAAGGGCTTTTGGCCGAGAAAAGAGCTGTCGGGCTTGGTGAAATATGAGGCACCCGACAGGTTTCGCGGAAGCGGGTCCAGGCCGTTTCCAGCCTGTCTTATGCCGCCTGCAGTTGCAGGCGGCGCATTGGCGGAAAGGCAAGCGCGATGGCGGCAGCCCCCAACCCCACAAGGGACGAGCCGATGAAGAGCCAGGAATAATTGGCGAAGGTATCGAAGATCCAGCCGCCGATCAAAGGCCCGGCGGCCATGCCGATGCTCGAGAGCATCGATGCCGCGCCAAAGACGGTGCCGATGACGCGCGGTCCGAAATATTCGCGCGCGAGCACGGCATAAAGCGGCATGACACCGCCATAGGCGCTGCCGAAGATGACCGCCAAAGCATAGAACTCGCCGAGTTCACTGACCATCAGATAGGTAGCAAGTGCCGCCGCCTGCACGAGAAGGCCCGCAACAAGCACCGGTTTCACACCGAGCCTGTCCGCCAGCGCCCCGTAAAGAAGACGGCCGCCAAGGCCTGCGAGGCCCTCGACGCTATAGATGCTGACTGCTGCCATTGGCCCTACACCACAGATGGTGGCGTAACTGACCATGTGGAAGATCGGCCCGGAGTGGGCTGCACAGCAGGCAAAGAAGGTCGCGCCGAGTACGAGGAATTGCGGCGAGCGGAAGATCCGGCCAAGGGGCAGGCTCTGCTCTTCCCTCTGCCCGCCCGAAGCGGTGGCTTCGGCAAGAACAGGTGCCCGCCGCACCAGCAGTGCCGCCGGTATCAGTAGAACCCAGGCCATGATGCCGATGATGAGCATGGCGAAACGCCAATCGTAAGCGGAAATCAGGTAACGGGCGAAGGGCGATACCGTCATAGGTGCAACGCCCATGCCGGCCGAGACCAGCGACACCGCAAGACCTCTGCCCTCGTCGAACCAGGCGGTCGTCGCTGCGATCATCGGTGCGAAGAAGGCGCTGGCGGCAAGGCCGACGAGAATACCGTAGGTCAGCTGGAATTGCAGAAGCGAGCCCGCCCGGCTTGCCAGAACAAGCGCAAGTCCAAGCAGCAACGCTCCGATCACCACCACGATGCGGATGCCGAAACGATCGCTTGCGGCACCCCAGGCAAAGGCGCCGAGGCCCATGGTCAGGAAATTCAGCGTCATGGCGGCAGCGATGCCGGCATGCGACCAGCCTGTATCGGCGGCAATTGGTACCTGAAAGATCGCCAAGGAAAACATCGCGCCGAGCGCAACACAGGTCATCAGCGCGCCGGCACCGACAATCACCCAACGATAGGACGAACTCATTTTTGCAGCTCCCTTCATCCGGTTCAGCTCACGCGCGAAAGATCGGATAATATCCTTTCGCGTCATATCTGGAATAAAGACGATTGCGTCGGGACGATTTCGACATTGCCGCCGGAAAAATTTTTATCGGCGGTGCGGGAACACGTTGAAGCGGCCTGGATGAGAGGCGTCCTCGGCAACCGAAGTGGTAGAAGCTTACCCTCCCCTTGAGGGGCCTCGAAGGGAGGTTTTGTTTCGCACCCAGTGCGCCCCGCTAGAAAAATGTCCTCCTGCGGGGTGATGGCCTGAACGTCCAGCCGCCGCCAGCATCCGGAATTTAATCTTGAGCTCATATAGGGCTGCTAAGACAGCCGCCTCGATGCTGGAAGACCCTGCTTCGCGGCTGTAAGGCCAGCGCATGCAGCTGCAAATGACATACATGCTCAAAGCAATACCGAACCAGATTCATATCATGGAGCGGACCATTCAATGGCTCATATCGTCATCATCAATCCGCGTTTCGAAACCTCTTATTGGGGCATGGAGCACGCTCTGCCGCTGTTCGACGTGAAGGCCAACCTTCCGGTTGCCTGCCTGCCTTTGCTGGCGGCGCTGACGCCGGCCGAACATACCGTCACTCTGGTGGACGAGAATATCGAGCCGATAGACTACGGCCTTTGCGAGAAGGCCGATATCGTTGCGCTGACGGGCATGATCGTCCAGCGCTTCCGCATGACGGAAATCCTGACCGAGCTCAAACGGCGCAACTGTTTCACCGTCGTCGGCGGACCTTGGGTTACGGTCAAGGAGGATTATTTCGGCAATCTCGTCGATGTCTCCTTCATTGGCGAGGCGGAAGAGACATGGCCCAAATTCCTGGCTGAATGGCAGGAGGGTCATCATGCGCGGCGCTATGAACAGGCTGACAAGACGGATATGAGCAAGGTGCCCGTGCCGCGTTTTGATCTCCTGAAGATGGACGAATATGCTGTCGGCAGCATCCAGTTTTCGCGCGGCTGTCCCTTCACCTGCGATTTTTGCGATATCATCGTCGTTTTCGGCCGCAAGCCGCGCATCAAGACCAGTACGCAGATTATTGCCGAGATGGAGGCCCTGCTCGCCTCCGGAATGGATACGGCTTTCATCGTTGACGACAATCTGATCGGCAACAAGAAGGCAATCAAGGAGGTCCTGCGGGATGTCGTTGCCTGGCAGGAGCGCCATCATTACCCGATGACGTTCCTGACGGAGGCATCGATCGATCTGGCTGACGATGCTGAATTGATGCAGTTGATGGTCGATGCCAATATCCGCGTCGTCTTCATCGGCATCGAAACTCCGAACGAGGAGGCGCTGCGCGAAACCAAGAAGCTGCAGAACCTGCGCAAGGGCGGGACGATGCTGGACAAGATCCACACGATCCAGCAGACCGGGATGGAAGTCTGGTGCGGCATGATCCTGGGCTTCGATAGTGACGATGCGACCATTTTCGATGCGCAGCGGGTCTTCATCAGGGATGCGCGCATCGTCAACGCCATGATCGGCATGCTGGCGGCGATTCCGAAGACGCCGCTTTATACGCGCCTCGCCAAGGAAGGTCGCCTCGACCACGACGATCCGCCCGCCTATGGCACCAATGTCATACCGCTCAATCTCTCGCGCGAAACCCTGCGGGATGGATATCTTTCGGTTCTAAGCGATCTGCACGAGCCGGCCGCCTATTTCGATCGGTTGGATGCGCTTTACATCGATGCGCGTATCGAACCGGAAAGTACCCGCTTACGCCACCTGCGCCGCCATCCACTGCGCCTGCTGGCACTCAACGCGACATGGGCATTCGAAGCTGTCGGGATTTTCCTCCGGTTGATGCGCCGAGTTAAGGAGGCTGATTTGCGCGCCACTTACCGCGCGCGGCTTTTCAATCTCCTGCGGCATCGGCGCTCTCCTGTCGTCCTGCAAATCTACGCCATCAAATGCGCCATGCACTACCACGCCCATATTATGGTGCAGCAGATGCGCACTGGCGGCGGTATCGTCAATTCATTCTAACGGGCTCTGTAATTTCCGTTTGTCGTCGGGCTCGCCTTGCGGCCGCGGTCTAACATTTCGTTCGCAGACGATTATTCGACACCATCGTCACTGTTGCTTCGATGCAACATATTGTGCCGGATATTTGCAATTCGAAATTGTGGGGTTGCCGATTTGTGGATCTCGCGTATGATTACGCCATCCGTAAATCGAACAAGGAGGCGTGACATGCATAATTCACATATGTTTACCTACGTCTCCGGCGGAATGATGTCGATCGCCATGGTGTGTGCTGCACCAACCGCGCGGCGACTCTATAATTAAAGCTCAAAAGAGCTTTATTTTCTGCCGCTTAGGCGTTTTCCCAATAAACCTATATGACTTGCCGAGGGTGTGATTTGGTGTGTCGTTGACGCATCGACTCCTGAAGCCGGTCAAGCTTCAAGAGGACCTGGTCGCGTGACTGCGCCAGGAATAGCGATGACTCATTCACAATTTATAGTTGCCGAGAGTTTGACGGCGACGGTCGATGAACTGTACCAGAAATTCGGTGCGTGGAGGACTGCACGCGCCCTGCTGTTTGTTGTCTGGAAACGGCGGCAGACTTATGAGCAGGTATACGGATTATCGAATTATCAGCTTCGGGATATCGGTCTTCCCGAGCGTGAGGAAGGGCTGGATTATCGCAGCTTGCTGGCGTTGCATGTGAGCCGCCTTAAATGAGGTGGGTTTGATGCAGATGGGCACTTTACGGCTCGTCCTTCTTGACCTCTGCTGGTTCGAGAATGGCGGTGCGGCTGCGAAATCACGACGGACGGGAAACCATTTGTATGGTGGGTTCACCGCTCCGTTCGCTGTAGCCTACCTATCAGCCGCCGCGCGGCGGATATCGCAGGGGGAGGCGATGCCTTCCCCTGTGACCTGACTGGCGTCGAAAGCCGGAACTGGCCGATATCTTTCCTACCGACAGCGTATCGGTCTGAATTCTCCAGTGAATGATGAAGTGTCGCCTGGAGAGGGTCGCAATCTTCCCGCAATCCGCTTATGCAATGCAATCCTTACATTTTTGGGGACGGTTCATTGCGGATATTGTTGCTTGAAGACGAGCCGGAAATGGCTGCGGCGCTGAGCGCTGCGTTGCAGGCTCGCGATGCCGTCGTCGATCACGTCTCGATCCTGGCCGATGCGGAAGAGGCTGCGATCAATCTCCCTTATGATGTCATTCTCCTCGACCGGCAGGTTCCGGATGGCGATGGCTTGTCGATCATTCCGAAGCTGCGCGCGGCCGGCATCGATACGCCCGTTATCGTGTTGACGGCACGCGGCGATCTCGACGACCGTATTGGCGGCCTTGATACCGGCGCCGACGATTATCTCGTCAAGCCTTTTGCCATGGAGGAGCTTCTGGCGCGACTGCGCGCCATCCTGAGGCGCCCCGGCGAACTGCGGAGCGAGGTGATGAATTTCGGCAGGCTATCTTATGACTTCGGCTGTCATGACATCCTGATCGAGGGTGAACGGCTCGAATTGCCACGCCGGGAAGTTCTGGTCTTTGAGGCGCTTGCGCGTCGGCTTGGTCGCACGGTATCGCGCCACGCTCTGGAGGAGGCTGTCTACGGGTTCAGCGAAGATATCCAGTCAAACACCCTGGATGCGCATATCTCCCGTCTTCGCCGCAAGCTTGCCTCGGTGGAGTCCGGGCTGGAGATTCATCCTGTTCGCGGCATTGGCTATCTGATGAGACTGAAATCATGAGCGGAGGCCAGCCTTCCTTGCGATGGCGTCTCGTATCGCGCCTATCATTCCTGCAAGCGATCTTCCTGTCGCTGCTTGCGGTGCTCATCGTGGCTGCTCTTTGGGCGACCGGCAGTTTCATCTCTCTTCAGCCGGAAGATGAGACCATCGATGCCATCTCCCGGTCCCTTGGGCGCGATCAGAATGGTGCCCTTATGCTGAAGGAGACGGCAGCGCTTTTGGCGCGGCGTGGGGATCTGCCGGGTCTCTGGTTCGTCGTTCGCGATCGCAGCGGCGCCACGATCAAGGACGGAAACGTACCCGCGGCCTATGCCGCGATCGGCGCTGCGCTCGACGGTGTCGGACAAGCCCGTTTCGGCGGCAATCTCGGCGGCAGCACCGTACCTGCCGCCCGGTTGCAATGGGTCTCGTCTCCGGCCGGTGAGGTCCAGGTTCTGACAGGTATGGACGGCAGCGTGTCGACGATCCGTGTCCTTGGCGCGGTGGGCATTGTCTTCTTCAGCGCTCTTCTGCCGCTGCTCATCGTAACGGCGGTCGCAACGGTGATTGCCGCGCCGCTCGTGATTCGCCGCGCTTTTTCTTCGCTCGATTCCGCCGTTGCCCGCGCCGGGCAGATCGATATCAATCGCCAGGGGATGCGGCTACCGATCGATGATGTTCCGCGCGAGATCCTGCCGCTTGTCGAAGCCGTCAATGACGCGCTGAGCCGGCTGGACGACGGCTATGAGCGGCAGAAGCGTCTGTTTTCCCATCTTGCCCATGAGTGGCGGACCCCGGTCGCAATCCTGCAGGCACGTCTCGATGGTCTGCCGGCAGGCCCTTTGAAGGAGCGGCTGTTTGAGGATACGGTGCGCCTTGCGACGCTTGCCGAGCAGTTCCTCGATCTTCAGCGCCTCAATCATCGCTTCGAGCCAACTTCGGTCGATCTCGTACAGGTCGCCGAACACGTCGTTTCGGAACTGGCGCCGCTCGCGATCGCTGCCAATTACGAACCCTGTTTCATCAAGGACGAGGAGGCCGTGGAGGTCCTTGGCGATCGCATGGCCATCGAGCGGGCCGTCACCAACCTCGTGCAGAATGCGATTCAGCATGGCGGCCGCCGCGGCAGGATCACCGTCCATGTCGGCCGCGCCACCGGCATCACCGTAAGCGACGAAGGAAACGGTGTCCCGCAGGAGGAACGGGACCGCATCTTCGAACCGTTTCACCGCCTCCAGGGACGCAGCAAAGGGTTCGGCCTCGGGCTGAACCTCGTTCAGGAGATTGCGAGGCTCCACGGTGGAAAGGTTTGCGTCATCGACGGACCGACGGGTGGTGCGTCTTTCAGATTGAACTTTCCGATGGCCGGATAGCCTATCGGCTCCCGATGCAATGTTCTCGCAATCGGCTCCTCCTAGGAAAAGCCTGCCGCACAGGCGAATCTCTTGAGCCCCTACTGGCGGGAACATATGTCAAACACATCACTATTCTTGCGAACTCTGCTGACCAATCCGCGCATGGTGGGAGCGATCGCCCCCTCCGGCCCGGTCCTGGCCAATCTGATTACAAGCGAAATTGGTCCTTCGGCGGGACCTATCCTTGAGCTCGGCCCGGGCACGGGTGTGTTCACACGAGCCCTGCTCGCACGCGGCATATGCGAAAGCGATATTACGCTGATTGAATCCGCTGATAGTTTTGCCAGTCTGCTGCGACAGCGGTTTCCTGATGCCCGCGTCATCTGCGCCGATGCTGCGCGGCTTGATGCCTATGACTTGCCGGAAGGAGAGCTGTTCGGCTGTGCGATCAGCGGGTTGCCGCTACTTAACATGTCGCCGAAGACGGTCATTGCCATTCTTGCTGCGGTATCAGCGAGGCTGCGTGAGGGCGGGGCACTCTATCAGTTCACCTATGGCCTGCGCTGTCCGATACCGCATCGCCTGCTCGACCGGTATGGCTTCAAGGCAACGCTGCAGGGCCAGGTGCTGCGCAACTTTCCGCCTGCTAGGGTCTATAAGATCGTCCGGCGCAGGCCGATAAAATCTCCGGCTGCCGCCACATGAGTGACTCCTCCTATATGTTGGATGTTCTGCCCGATCTGGCGGCGTGGGGACTGTTCGGCCTTGCATTGTGTTCCGCAATCGAGAAGCTTGTCCCCATCCTACCGTCGATCGCCCTATTCTTGATGCTGGGCATGCTGGGTGTCGCCAACCCGGTTGATCTGCCTGCAGTGATCGCCGTTACCGCCGCCGGTTCAACGGCAGGCTCGCTGTTCTGGTATGGAATAGGCCGTTGGCTGGGACCTGCGCGTGGCGACCTCTTCGTGCTGAGGATGACCCGGCGTCTGGATATCAAAGAAGAGTGGTATCTGCGCCTGAAACGCAATTATCATGGTCATGCCATACGGGCCACGCTCTTCGGTCAGCTTGTGCCTATCGTTCGCGCCTATATGGCATTGCCAGCAGGTGTGCTTGCCATCCCGGCGCCAGGCTTTGCCATCGCGACATTCTGCGGCGCGTTGATTTGGAATACGCCGTTTCTGGTATCGGGTTATTTGCTGCGTCAACAAATATTGGCGCCAGATGCAGCAGCACCTGCCGCCGTCGCAGCAATCATCTTGGTCAATCTTCTGCTGCTTGCGCTGCTGCGATTTTACCGGCCAAGCCGCAGCGCGGCTTAGCCGGTCATCACGCTTGCCGTCGGCTATACGGTCAGAACGGCGTATATGACGCCGCCGTTTTCGCCGCGTGTAAGGGAAACATCGGCGATCGGGTGTTTGACCTTGTCGATGATCGACTGGACATCCTCGTCCGTTCGCCAGATCAGCGGCCAGTTCATGAAGGTCTCCATGTAGCCTTCGACGCCGATATCCTTGGCGAAGTTTGCGAGCAGGAACTTGCCGCCGGGCTTCAGCATCTGCAGGCAGCGTTCCGTCAGTCGTACGGCTACGCTTTCGGCCAGATAATCGTAAAGGCCGGCTGCATAGATGAAGTCGAACGTACCAAGCTTCTGCGCGCGCCCCAGAATGGTGCGAACGGAGCCGTTGATCGCTTCGATGCAGGTGCCATGGAAGGTCGAGCTCACCGCCCCGACACTGACCGGGTCCTGATCAAGCGCGACCCAGCGCTTGAGCCTGCCGCTTTGCAGAGCCTTTGAGAGCTCCGCTTCGCGAAGATGGCCGGCCGCGATTGCCAGGACTTCGGCGCCATCCGTCGCCTCCGCCACTGCATCGACGTGGGCTGCCAGGATCTCCCGCCTTTCTCGCACGGCGACGGCGGATGGTGCGCGCCGGGTGAAATCGTAAACTTCTGCGCCCAGCGCCGAAGCTTCCGCCACCTGTGCGGCAACGGCCGGATGTTCATAGATGAAATCCAGCAGATAGGCATCGCCGCTGTAGCCGCGCGGCTTTTCGAAGGACCATCGCGTCAGAGGGTCCTGCAGCAGGTAGGACGACACGGGATGCCCCTGCGCCACCGAGGCGAGATGTGCCCAGGTCAGGGGTGTCGTCTTGTTTTTCAGCGCCTGCAGACGCTCCGTCAAGGCTTGCATGGTGCCTGGAACGGGCGCGTTTGCTTCGAACGCCTGCTGCGTGAGGGAGAGAATGAGGGCGAGTTCGGCCTCGCCCTCCTTTATTTGGTCGGTTGCAATGTTGTTACCGGACGATCTCGTATGTTCCGAGATGGACTGGGAGGTAACGAGGCTGAAGCCATCAAGAGCGGTTTGAAATTGTTTCAATTTTAAATCATTCCGTGAACACTACGCAAACCATATCTCATATAAAAATTGAGCGCTATGGTTTTGTTAATGTCGCTGCGGCAACGCTGTCGTTATCAAACGGATCAAATTAGCCGCCGTGGTGAAGCGAGCGATTTGTTCATTCGAGCGACGCAAAGGTAACGCGGTGGACATGAGGTCTCGGCTAACTCGGGTGATGATGAGCATGCGTCGATTGTCGGGAAACAGCGATCTTGGTCAGAGCGAGGCTCGCATGACTAACCGCCCCGATGAGCTGCGCGGGCTCTACAAAGCCTATAGCAACGATGCGCGGCGCGTCTTGGCTCGCAGCGGTCTGTGGCTTGCCGTGCCCGTTTATATCCTCTTCCTGGTCACGGATCTGGTCTTCATTCCCGACGTCTCGCACGTGACGATCCCTGCGCGGTTTCTGATTGGGGGCTTTTCGCTTTTGATCCTGGAAATGCAGTTTTCGCGGCAACGTCGTGCCGGCGAGCTTGAGGCGACATGTGCTGCGGCCGTCGTTCTTGGATATGTCGTGTGGCTGCTGCCGGCATTGCAGACGGCCAATGCCGAGGCATTCTCCTATTATGCCGCCTTCGGCGCCATCTTCATGATGGGCGTTAACCTGTTCTTCAGCCTTGAGTTCGGCCTGGCACTGATGTCATCAGGGCTGATCTTCGCCTTTTTCCTACTGTCGCTGACGGAATTTCATTATAGCGCCGCCTACTGTCTGGCCTTCACCACCTTCTATCTCTGCTGCTTCGTGTTCACCTCCTATGTGAACTGGAAACTGAACAAGGAGCGTTTCAACGTCTTTCTCAATGCCAGGGAAGCGGAGCTGCAGCAGCGCCAGGCGACGGAACGCGGCGAGGCGCTTCTGCGGCTTTCGATTACGGATTCCCTGACCGGGATGGAGAACAGAAGAGCCGCGGATATAAGGCTGAAACAATTTTGGGATCGCTGGCGCGAGAAGGGCGCAGCATTCGCCATCCTGCTGGTCGATGTCGACTTCTTTAAGAAGTATAATGATTATTACGGCCATCAGGAGGGGGATCACTGCCTTGTGACGGTTGCCAATGCGCTGTCGAACATCGTTGCTCCACTCGGGGCAACGGTCGGACGTTATGGCGGCGAGGAATTCATCGTTATCCTCGATCTGGAGAGCAGTTCGGATGCGCTGGCTCTGGCGGATGCCATTTGTCAGGGGATAGAGGCTCTCGATATCGTCCATGCACAACGTCTGGACGGCTTCCGGCATGTCACGGTGAGTGTTGGAGCGACCATTACGAGAGACGTCGCCGGCGCGAAGCTGGAGAACGTGATCAACGAGGCCGACCGTGCTCTGTATTCGGCAAAGGCGAGCGGCCGCAATTGCGCACGGATCTTCGATCCGAACGAGCTGCCGGGCGGCGATGCGAGCGAGAATATCGCGGCCATTTTGAAGATCGCCATCCAGCAGAACCTCGTCTCGCTGGTCTATCAGCCGATCCAATATCTCCAGACTGGAGAAATCGGTGCCTATGAAGCTCTGATGCGCCTGCAGTTGCTCGACGGATCGAATGCTTCTCCGGCCGTCTTTATCCCGATAGCGGAACGCACCGGCGCCATCATGGAACTCGGCTATTGGGCGATCAGAAGGGCCTGCTGTGATTTGCTTACCCGCGACATTGTCGACACGGTCAGCATAAACGTCTCCCCGATCCAGCTGCGGGCTCCGGGTTTCGCCGCGCAGGTGGCCGCTATTCTGGCGGAAACGGGCGTTTCGGGTCACAGGGTGGCGTTCGAGATCACCGAGGGCGTCGATATGGAGATACGCCCCGATGTCCTCGACAGCATTAAGGATCTGAAGAAGCTCGGCATCAAATTCTGGCTGGATGATTTCGGTACAGGTTTTGCCGGATTGTCATGGCTGCGGCTGATGGAATTCGAAACCGTCAAGATCGATAAATCCTTCCTGCACGACGCGGCAAGCAACGACGGTGCGAAGATCCTTCTCGAGGACATCATCGGCCTGGTGCGCAATCGCGGCCATCGCATTCTGGTCGAGGGCGTGGAGGACGAGGAGCAACTCAATCTCGTCAAATCCTTTGGCATCGATGCCGTTCAGGGATACCATATCGGCCGTCCTGCACCGGCGCTCAAGCATCCGATTACGATGATGCATACGAGTCGCCGCCGTCTGCAGGCATCGGCCTGAAGCGCAGGCCGCCTCCAGGGCGTGGGTGATGAGAATGGCAAGCGTCGATCTGTCCGAGGTCTACCGAGGCTATATTGCCTGCCTGAACAAGCAGGATTGGTCGAATCTGGGTAAATTCGTCCATGAAGACGTGCATTACAATGACGCCTACATTGGACTATCAGGCTATCGGCAAATGCTCGAAGGCGATTTTCGCGCCATTCCCGATCTTCATTTCGATATCACTCTACTGATCTGCGAACCGCCACGCGTCGCAAGCCGCCTGCAATTTGATTGTAGGCCGACGGGAATGCTGTTCGGTATGGCGGTGAATGGCAGAAGGGTGCAGTTTGCCGAGAATGTCTTCTATGAGTTTCTGGACGGGCGAATCCGGAACGTCTGGTCTGTCATCGACAAGGCTGCAATCGCAGCTCAGCTCTAGGACTTCTTCCCAAGGCGCAACGCGATAAAGCCTGCTGCGAATGCCGCGAGGCCGCTTGCGATAATCGGGCCGGAATAGCTGCCGGTATGGTCGAAAATAAAGCCTGCTGCAGTTGGCCCGATCAGGGCTGCCACACCCACGGCCGAATAGAGATACCCGATAACCGCACCAATCTGGCGTGTGCCGAACAGATCGGCGGCGACAGCCGGATAAAGGCCGACGCACCCGCCATAGCTCATGCCGAAGATCAATGCGAACAAGATCAGCTGGATCATGCCTGATGCCGACGCCCATATGGCAAAGGAGGCCGCGACTGCAAGGGTGAGCGATGCCAGGAGTTGCCGACGGCCGAAGCGATCTCCCAGGCCTGCCAGAAAGAAGCGGCCGATGACGCTGCCGACACCGATAACGCTGACAAGGGCGGTTCCGTCCTGAATGGAAAGTCCCATGTCGCGGGCGGCGGCGACGATATGAACATAGGGGATGAAGGTGCACAGAGAGGACAGGAGAAGCACTATATAGAAAAGCCAGAACCGTCCGTCGCGCCATATAGCGGGGAGCTTGGGATTGCCGGCGTGCGCCGGGAACGAGATCGTACCGTCACGGCGCTTGCGGACAAGCAGAGCCGCCGGTATGCCAAAAATGGCGAAGATGCAGGCAAGCGCAAGGAAACACCCTCGCCAGCCGATGAAGGGAAGAGCCTGGCCGATGGCGAAGGGCAGGATCAAGGTCCCAAGCCCAATCCCGGCCGTCGCGACGCCCGACGCCTGGCTTCGTTTGTGGATGAACCAGGATTGCACCGCTCCGATCGCCGGAACGTATGACAGGCCGATCCCAAATCCGACGCCGAAGCCATACCAGATGTAAAGTGCGGTCAAGGATCCGGCACGACTAGCGGCGATATAGCCAATGATCATTGCTCCCAGTCCCAGAAGAACAAGGCTGCGCGACGACCATCTGTCGGCGAGAGGCCCGGCAATCGCGCCGAGCGAGTAGAAGAGAAATGCGGAAATGGAAAAGACGAGGGCGACCTCGCCGCGCGACGCATTGAACTCCGCAGCAAGCCCCGGCAAAGTGGCGGAGAAGGAGTAGGCGGCTCCGAACGTCACGGTCGTCAGCACATGGGTGGCGGCAACGACCTTCCATCCTTCCCGCGTATCGGCTTCTTCATGGTCGCGCGAAAGGATAAGGTCGGACATATCGGGCTCTGCAAAAGATCGTGCTGCCGGTCAATATGCTTCACGGGGCTACGTTCGAGAAATGAATAGTGCTGATGGCGCCTATTGATTCTCTTGATCCATCCCACCGTTGACGGACAGGGCTATTCGCGAATTGCCTGCGAGGCGGCCAGGTCGGTTTCAATGAAGACGCATGATCTGTCTGCCGTTTGCAGCAGTGTGTCTGCCACGCTGCCATAGGAGAGGCTGCCACTGGCTCGCTTGCTCACGCCGAGCACGATCAGATTATATTTGCCGCTTCGGGCGTGCCGCAGGATCGAGAGCTCCGGTGACGGTCCTTGCTGAACCACCTTCTCGATCTCGACGCCATAGTAATCCGCGATCGCGCCGACCTTGTTGAGAACGTCCCATTGGTCATTGCCTCGGTCGCTGATGCGCGGAATGGCTCTGACCTGTCGCGGTTCAACGATCCGCAGCAGGGCGCAATGGGCTCCCGCCGCCTTCGCAATCGCAAGCCCGAATTCGGCTGCCCGGACGGAGCGTTCGGTGCCGCTGACCGGCAGCAGGATTCTCAAGTCCTGGGGACGTTCGGGGAGCATACCGCGTGCTGTTACGATAGCTGACGTTCCCTGGAAGGCAGAGGTCATGATTTGCAGGGCCGTGCTGAAGCGCCCGTCTTCGCCCATGGTCGGTTCGATGCCCATGAAGAGGAGATCGTGGCCGGCACCCGAGACATCTTCGAGCATGGTTTCCAGCGTGTCGTTCTTCTCCCAGACCGTAACATGGATATCGCTTTCGCTGGCCATATCCTGCTTCGGGGAAGCCGACGCCAGTAAATCGGTCGCGCATTGTCTCAAATCGTCAGCGACGGCTCGACCTTGCGGCGCTGCGCCTGTCGTCGCTGTATCATTTGGATCGTATATTGCGTCGCGTGGTTCCCTGATATCCAGGACGGTGACAGGCATCTTGCGCGTCACGGCGAAGAAGGCGGCGATCCACGTGGCGAGGCGGCTGCTTTGCGAGCCATCCACGGTCAGCAGGATGCGTTCGAAATTTCCGAGGAAGCTTTCGCTTTCGAATTCTTCACGTTCGAGCCGGTCACGCTCCTCTTCGCGCAATGGCAGGCGGGCAAGCGCCCAGCGAAGTGTTGGTGGCATCGCCATCGTAGTGATGACGGCCATGGCGACAATGATGGAGAAGAGTTTCTCGTCCAATACGCCGACGGACAGGCCTATGGTCGCGACGATGACTTCCGTCGATCCCCTGGCGTTCATTCCACAGCCGAGCGCCAGAGCTTCGGATGCCGAATAGCCGCCAAACTTGGCGGCGGCAAAAGCGCCTCCGAACTTGCCGATGCTCGCTATGATGACGATGGCGGCCGTCAGCAGCAAGATGGAGGGATCGGCCAGCACGGTAAGATCGGTCTGCAGGCCAGTCAGCCCGAAGAAAACAGGCATGAACAGCGCCGTCGTCAAGCCGCGAAGCTGGACGTCGATCTGTCGGGTAAGGATCGGCGATTCACCGACGAGAATGCCGGCGACGAAGGCGCCGAGCACGGTATGGACGCCGATGAGATTGGTGATGATGGCCATCCCGCCCATGATCGCAACGATGGCGCTGAGCACGGGCAGGTCGCTGCGAAAATTATCGTTGGTCCAGCGGATGATCTCGAACACGATCCGCCGTCCTACAGTGAAGCTCACGGCCATGAAGGCCAGTGTGCCGATGACGCTGGTCGCCAGTGTCATGAGATCGACCGTCCCTTTTTCCGCAAGACCAAAGGTTATGGCGATGATGACCCACCCAACCGTATCGTCGATAATGGCCGAAGCGACGATCAGCTGACCGATGTTCCGGCGCATGAAATCCATTTCGCGGACGACGGAGGCGACGATCTTCACGGAAGAGATGGAAAGCGCGGTACCAAGAAAAAGTGATGTGACCAGCCGCTTTTCGGGATCGGGAAGAAAGGCGTCCGGGATGAGCTCGCCGAGTGCAAAGCCGGCCGCAAAGGGAATGACGATGCCCGTCAACGAAACGCCGGCCGCCGATTTGCGCAGGCGTTTCGCAAGAGCGAGATCGGTCTCCATGCCTGCGAGCAGCAGGAGAAAGAGAATGCCGAGCTGGCCGATCGCGTCGGTCATGCTCTTTTGTGCGCCCTCCGAAGGAAAAAGGCTCGCCTGTGCATGGGGGAAGATTAAGCCGAAAAGGGAGGGGCCGAGAATGATGCCGGCAATGATCTGACCCATGATCGATGGCTGGCCGATGCGCACCATCAATTCGCCGAGCAATCTGCCCGATACCACAAGCAGAATGATCTGGACCAGGAACAGCCCTTCCGAAGGGTGGCTGGCCTTCTGCCCTTCGACAGCGAAGGCGGATTGCGCAATCGACAGCAACAGGGTGATGGCAATGAGAATGATAACGGCGGCTGACGGAAATGCTTTTAAGACATTCTGGCGTGATGGCATGGACTGATCCCACTGAGCAGCAGGAAAAACGCGCCAGAACCTTTGCCGTTCCAGTTTTATCGCTGGTTGCAGCCTTCAATGACCCGGCGTCGGGTTTCGGCCGCGAGCATGATCCGCCGCTCATGTGGCGCCGGACCCCCGCCTGTTCGCAACGATCAGACCCGTTCCAGCGCGATGGCGATGCCCTGGCCGACGCCGATGCACATGGTCGACAGCGAATAGCGGCCGCCGGTTTCCTTCAGCTCCAGGGCGGCGGTACCGGTGATGCGGGCACCGGACATGCCAAGCGGATGACCGAGCGCGATGGCGCCTCCGTTGCGGTTGACGCGCGTATCATCATCGGCAATGCCGAGTTCGCGCAGCACGGCAAGCCCCTGCGAAGCGAAGGCCTCGTTCAATTCGATAACGTCGAACTGTTCCTGGTCCATGCCGAGGCGCGTCATGAGCTTGCGGGAGGCGGGAACCGGGCCGATCCCCATGATGCGCGGGGGAACACCGGCGGCCGCACCGCCGAGAATGCGGGCAATCGGTGTCAGGCCGTATTTCCTGGCAGCTGCCTCTGAAGCAATGATGAGCGCGGCAGCGCCATCATTGACGCCGGAGGCGTTGCCGGCCGTCACCGTGCCGCCTTCCTTCTTGAAGGGCGTGCCGAGCTTTGCAAGCGCCTCCATGGTGGTTGCGCGCGGATGCTCGTCCTTGCCGACAATGACAGGATCGCCCTTGCGCTGCGGGATCGTGACCAAAGTGATTTCCTTGGCAAGCCGGCCGTTTTCCTGTGCCGTGGCTGCCTTTGCCTGCGAACGAACGGCAAAGCCGTCCTGGTCTTCGCGGCTGACCTTGTAATCTTCTGCGACGTTCTCGCCGGTTTCCGGCATGGAATCCACGCCGTATTGCTTCTTCATGACAGGGTTGATGAAGCGCCAGCCGATGGTGGTATCGTAGATCTCGGCATTGCGCGAAAAGGCGCTTTCAGCCTTGGGGATGACGAAGGGCGCGCGCGACATGCTTTCGACGCCGCCGGCGATCATCAAATCAGCCTCGCCGGCGCGGATGACGCGGGCGGCTGCGATAACGGCATCCATGCCCGAACCGCAAAGCCGATTGATCGTCGTGCCGGGCACTGAAATCGGCAGGCCGGCCAGCAGGCTTGCCATGCGCGCGACGTTGCGATTGTCCTCGCCCGCCTGGTTGGCGCAGCCATAGATCACGTCGTCGACGGCTTCCCAGTCGACAGAGCCGTTGCGTTCGATCAGCGCCTTCAGTGGTATTGCACCGAGATCGTCGGCGCGGACGGAAGAAAGCGATCCGCCGAAGCGGCCGATCGGCGTGCGGATGTAATCACAGATGAAGGCTTCGGTCATGGTCTTCTCCCTACGGCATGGCGCGCAAAAGTGAGCAGCGGATTTGCGACAACGGCATGCGAAATATTATAAGCTTAAAGCATTGCGCGCGAATCTGAAAGATCGCAACGAGCTTTAGAGCGTCGGCACGATCAGGTCGGCAACCGGGCCGTCTGTATGCAGGGGCGCACCGGTCATCGCTTGCAGCTCGTTCATCGTCATGGCAGCGAGTTTTTCGCGCACGACGAAACCTTGCTTGCCAATGTCGATGACTGCATGGCTCGTATAGATACGGGTGATGCAGCCGACACCGGTCAGCGGAAAGGTGCAGGCCTCCACCAGTTTCGGTTTGCCGTCCTTCGTCACATGTTCGGTGATGACAAAGACCTGCTTGGCGCCATGGACCAGATCCATGGCTCCGCCGACGGCAGGTACACCCTTGGAGCCGACGCGCCAATTGGCAAGATCGCCGTTCTGCGCCACTTGATAGGCGCCGAGGATCGCGACATCCAGATGGCCGCCACGCACCATGGCGAAGCTATCGGCGTGGTGGAAAAAGGACGCGCCCGGTTTCAGCGTGACGGCCTTTTTGCCGGCGTTGATCAGATCCCAATCTTCCTCGCCTTCCGCCGGCGGCTCGCCGAAATTCAGGATGCCGTTTTCGGTGTGGAAGATCGCCTGGCGGCCCGGCGGCTGATAGCGGGCGACCATTTCCGGAAAACCGATGCCGAGGTTAACATAGGCGCCGTCTTCGATATCCTGAGCCGCGCGCCAGGCGATCTGGGCGTTGGAGAGCTTGATGTCTTCGCGTGTGTCGATGGTCATACGTAGGCCACTCCAGCTCGAATGAGATTTTCTTCCTGCTGCGGATCAGCGACTTCAACGACACCATTGACGAAGATGCCGGGGGTTACGATGTGCTCGGGATCGAGCTCGCCGGCGGCAACGATTTTCGAGACCTGTGCGATCGTCTTGGCCGCGGCCATGCACATCAGCGGATTAAAATTGCGGCCGGCCTTGTTGTAGATGAGATTGCCCTGCACGTCGCCGACTTCAGCCTTGACGATGGCAAAATCGGCCTTGAGCCAGCGCTCTTGAACATAGTGGCGGCCGTCGAATTCGGCGATGACCTTGCCGTTGGCGAGTTCGGTGCCATAGGCGGTTGGGGTATAAAAGGCTGGAATGCCGGCGCCGCCGGCACGGATACGTTCGGCGAGCGTCCCCTGAGGCACCAGCTCCAGCTCTATTTCGCCAGCTAGATAGCGGTCGGTGAAGGCGCGCGGATCGGACGAACGCGGGAAGGAGCAGATCATCTTCCTGACCATGCCGGCATCGATCATCGCAGCGATGCCGATACGCCCGTTGCCGGCATTGTTGTTGATGACGGTCAGGTTCTTCGGGCCTTTGTCGATCAGCGCATGAATGAGTTCGATCGGCGCACCGGAGCCGCCAAAGCCACCGATCATGACGGTCGCACCATCGCCGATCTCGGAGACGGCAGCCGCCGTGCTCGCAATTGTCTTATCCATGCGCAAACTCCCACTTGCCAATGCGGGCGGACCAAGGCGCCCCGTCCTCTTCCTTTCGAATAGATCAGCAAGGGCTGGACGGCAATTATTTTGTGCGATATTTGACATTTGTTCATATATCGCACAAAATGCCGCCAAAATCGGGGATCAGAGATGCGCGAAACGGATTTCGTCAGCGGCTTTGCCAAGGGATTGAAAGTCATCGAAGCCTTCGGCGAGACGCAGCAGCGCCTGACGATTGCCGAAGCATCGAAGCTGACCGGCCTCGATCGCGCCACCGTGCGCCGTTCGTTGCTGACGCTCTCCGAACTCGGCTATGCCACTTATGACGGCAAATTCTTCACGCTGACGCCGAAGATCCTGAGGCTCGGCCACGCCTATCTGGCCGCGACGCCGCTGCCGACGATCATCCAGCCCCATCTCGATCAGCTTGCTGAGCGCGCCGGGCAGAATGCGTCAGCCTCGGTGCTCGACGGCACGGAGGTCGTCTACATCGCCCGCGCCTCGCAGCGCCGGGTGATGTCGATCAACTTGACGCCGGGCAGCCGGCTTCCGGCCTTCTGCGCCTCGATGGGCCGCGTTCTGCTGGCCGCTTTGCCGGAAAGCGAGGCGCGCTCCGTGCTTGGGCGAACCGACCTCAAGGCGAACACGCCCAATACCAGGACCGATCCGGAGGAGCTGATGGCGGAATTCCGCCGGGTGAGGGAACAGGGCTACGCCGTTATCGACCAGGAACTGGAGATCGGGCTGTGCTCGATTGCCGTGCCGGTCGAAAACGACCGTGGCCAGACTGTGGCGGCGATCAATATCGGCGCACCGGCCGCCTATGTCGCGGCTTCCGACATGGCCGAGCGCTTTCTGTCGCTGCTGAAAGAGACGCAGAAGGCACTGCGGCTAGTGCTGCCGTAGCTTTTGTGTATTTTCGGGGCCATCCTCGTCCTTCGAGGCTCCGCCTTCGGCTGCGCACCTCAGGATGAGGATGGAGCATGCCCGACGCTCGATATGCTTTGGAGCCTCTTTTTGGCGAAGTGAGAGGATTAGCCCTCATGGTGAGGAGGCCTGTAAGGCCGTCTCGAACCACGAGGGCGGGTGATTACCCGATTGATTTCTGTTCACATTCCCAACCTCTCCCTCTCCTCGATGCGCCAGGCGCGCGGCGTCTGGCCGGTCTGCTTGACGAAGAAGCGGGAGAAATAGGCGGGGTCGGCAAAGCCGAGGCGATAGCTGATTTCCTGAACGGTCGCGAAGGTGAAGACCAGCTCGCGCTTGGCCTCATCCAGCAGCTTGCGTGTGATCAGCTCGTGCGCGCCATGCCCGGTTCTGCCACGCACGATGCGGCTGAGATGGGCCGGCGAGATGCCAAGGCTTTCCGCATAGAAGGCGGCCGGCTTGTGCGAACGGAGGTGGCGCTGGATGAGGCCCTGCAGCATCTCCATACGGCGCTCGCTCTCGTCGCCTGGGTTCGACCCGTCGTCGGCGTTTTGGGCGATCCGCGCCGTCAACAGCAAGGCCGCGGTCAGATAGGCCTCCAGCAGGTCGTTGCGGCCGCTGCGGTGGCTTGCGAATTCTTCGCCCAGACGTTTCAGCGTGCTGGCGACGTGCGCGGCATCTTCGTTGCCGGTGTCGAGCAAGGTCAGATGCGGATCGGCAAGCCATGTCCCGAGCCTGCTGCGATCGCCAGGCGAGGCCTTCAGATGCGAGATCAGCACCGTGATGACGAAGCCCTCTATGTCTCGCGAAAACCGGAAGCCGTGATTGAGGCGTGGCGGAATAGTAATCACGGCGGGTGGCGTAATGGCGTGGGAAATTCCGTCGAAGATTGCGTCGCCGGATCCGGCATCTATGTACAAGATCTGAAAGAAGCTCTCATGCCGGTGTGGACGGATTTCCCAGTGATGGAGGCTGCTGCGAGAGGAGATCGTCTCGCAATGTAGCCAGAAATCGGGCTTGCGACCGGTATTTTCGCCATAGAGCTCATAGGTCGGCACATTCTTCGTCATGGCACTCCTCGCTTACCATGTTCGATTTGTGCAATTTCGTGGCCGAAATGTCCATTGCGGACTTACCTCGCGCCGAAGAGACTTGAGGCAAGAAATACGCATGGGAGGAGACGATGCGCACTCAAGTCGCCATTATCGGTTCGGGGCCGTCCGGGCTTTTGCTCGGCCAGCTGCTGACGGAGGCCGGCATCGACAACATCATTCTCGATCGGGTCGGCAAGGATTATATTCTCGGCCGCGTGCGCGCCGGCGTGCTGGAGGAAGGCACCGTCCGATTGCTGGACGAGGCAAAATCCAGCGCGCGGCTGTATGCCGAGGGCTTGCCGCATGACGGCTTCTCGCTCGCCTTCGACGGCCGTGATCATCGTATCGACCTTCATGGCCTCACCGGCGGCAAGCGGGTCGTCATCTATGGACAGACGGAGATGACCCGCGACCTGATGGCCCGCCGCGAGGAAAGCGGCGCTCTAACCATCTACAGCGCTGCCAACGTCCAGGCGCACGGGTTCGATGGCGATATGCCCTATCTGACCTATGAGAAAGACGGCGTTTCCCATCGCATTGATTGCGATTTCATTGCCGGCTGCGACGGCTTTCATGGCGTCAGCCGCAAATCGGTTCCGGAAAAGGCAGTCCGCAGCTTCGAGAAGGTCTATCCCTTCGGCTGGCTCGGCGTGCTGGCGGAAGTAGCGCCCGTCAATCACGAGCTGATCTATGCCAACCATCCCCGTGGTTTTGCGCTCTGCTCGATGCGGTCGATGACGCGCAGCCGCTATTACATCCAATGTCCGCTCGACGAGAAGGTCGAGGACTGGAGCGACGATCGCTTCTGGGACGAGCTGCGCCGTCGATTGCCGGCCCATCATGCCGAGGCGCTGGTGACCGCACCACCCTTCGAGAAATCGATCGCGCCGCTGCGCTCCTTCGTGGCCGAGCCCATGCGTTTTGGCCGCCTCTTCCTGGTTGGCGATGCGGCCCATATCGTGCCGCCGACCGGTGCCAAAGGGCTCAATCTGGCGGCAAGCGACGTGCATTACCTGTTTTCGGGTCTTGTCGAGCATTATCAGGATCGCTCCAATACCGGATTGGATGCCTACTCGGCTCATGCGCTCGCCCGGGTCTGGAAGGCGGTGCGCTTCTCCTGGTGGATGACAACGATGATGCATCGCTTTCCCGATACCAGCGATTTCGACCAGAAAATCCAGGAAGCCGAACTCGACTATCTCACCCATTCGCGTGCCGCGTCGACCGCGCTCGCCGAGAATTATGTCGGCCTGCCGTTCTGAGCGAGCTTTTAGAGCTTCTTGGCGATCTCGCTTGCCGCTTGCCGGATGGTCTGCATCAGGATCGACAAGGGAAGGGTGGGGATGGCGTCGGTGCGCATGGTCAAGCCCACCGGCCCCTTCGTCTCGCTGGTATCGATCGGCAGAAGTGCTAATAGTCCGTCCTCGACATCGCCGGCAACGACGCCGGCCGAGATGATCCAGATAGCGTCGCTCGAGCGCACGAAGGCGCGGCCGAAGGAATCGGAGACGGTCTCGATCTGGTTGGGCAGCCCGCCGGCGCCGTTGGCGATCAGAAAGCTCTCGACGAAGGGTCGGATGATCGAGCCGCGCGTCGGCATCAGGACTGTATAGCGATTGAGATCGGAAAATAGCGACTGCCTGTCGGACAGAAGCGGATGGCCGGCCCTGACGGCGAAGACGACCTGTTCGGAGTAGAGGTGCTCGAAGGAAAAGCCGGTCATTTTGTCGGGGCTTGCCAATCGGCCGACGACCAGATCGAGATCGCCGATGCGCAACTGCTCCAGAAGGACCGCGTTTTCGCCGGTCACGATCTTGATGCGGCTCCAGGTCTCTTCCTTGAGAAACAGGTCCATTGCCCGCGGCATGATCCGCGTCGAAACCGTCGGCAATGCGCCGACGCGGATCGGCGGCGCTTCGCCGGAGCGCTCCTGCGAGACGGAATCCAGCCCTTGTCGGAGTGCTGTCAATGCGGCACCGGCATGGCGAAGGAAGACTTCGCCGTAGCGGGTGATGCGGATGCCGCGCCCGTCGCGCTCGAAGACGGCGACACCAAGCGCTTCTTCCAGCTCGCGGATGGTCTTCGTCACCGCCGGCTGGCTGATATTCAGCAGGCCAGCCGCCTTGATCACGCTTTTCTGGCGCGCAACCTCGACAAAGGTCTGCAGATGGCGGAACTTGATGCGTGCGTCGAGCATGCTCACCCATAACCCCGGAGTTATCGTAGAGCAAAGAAATATCATTTTACCTAACCAGATTATACATCCAATCTCGCACCCGAGGAGATTTCCAGTGCAGTTTGCCCGCATCAACGACGTCACGATCCATTACCAGATCATTGGCGGCCCCGCCGACAAGCCGGTTCTTGTCTTTGCCAATTCGCTCGGCACCGATTTCCGGATCTGGCGGGATGTGATCGTGCGGCTCGCCGGCGATTTCGCCATCGTGCTTTACGACAAACGCGGCCATGGTCTCTCCGATCTCGGCCAGATGCCCTATACCATTGAGGACCATGCGACCGACCTCGCCGGCCTGCTCGATTTTCTCTCGGTCAAAAATGCGATCGTTTGCGGCCTGTCGGTCGGCGGGCTGATCGCGCAGTCGCTCTATCAGCGGCGACCGGACCTGGTACGGGCGCTGATCCTCTGCGATACTGCCCCCAAGATCGGCACGACCGAGAGCTGGAATGCCCGCATCGCCAAGGTCGAGGCTGATGGTATCGAATCCATCGTCGATTCCATCATGGAGCGCTGGTTCACGCCCGCCTTCCGTCGTCTGGAAAACCTCGCCTATGCCGGCTATTGCAACATGCTGATCCGCCAGCCGGTTGCGGGCTATGCCGCTACCTGCGCGGCCCTTCGCGATGCCGATCTGACCGAAGCCGCGGCAAAGATCGCCGTGCCAACCATCTGCATCGTCGGCGATCAGGACGGCTCGACGCCGCCGGAGCTGGTGCTTTCGACGGCAAAGCTTATTTCGAATGCGCGTTATGAAGTTATCAAAGACGCGGGCCACATCCCCTGCGTCGAACAACCCGAGGCGTTGACCGAAGTCATCCGTGCCTTCATCGATGTCGTCCTGCGTGGAGAACAAGCCTGATGAATGATCCCACCGCGCCGTCCGAGCGTTATCTGCAGGGCATGGGAACGCGCCGCGCAGTCCTGGGCGACGAGCATGTCGATCGCGCGCAACAGGGCGTGACAGAGTTTGACAAGCCTTTCCAGGAGCTGATCACCGAAGCGGCCTGGGGGCACGTCTGGTCGCGCCCGACGCTCAGCCGTCGCGAGCGCTCCATCGTGACGATCGCGCTTCTGGCGGCACTCGGCCAGGATGACGAGGTGGCAATGCATGTGCGCGCCACGCGCAACACCGGCGCGACGCGCGACGATATCTGCGAGGCGCTTCTGCATGTGGCGATCTATGCCGGCGTGCCGGCGGCAAACCACGCGATCAAGATCGCCAAGCAGGTTTTCGAACAGATGGACGCCGAACAGGCGGCATGAAGCGAGGCAGACATGTCCGATAGAAGCAACAGCAAGCCCGAAACGGGCGCCTTTTTCGCGAGAGACCGCGCCTGGCATCCGCCGGCCCTCGCGCCCGGCTATAAGACGTCCGTATTGCGCTCGCCGCAGCGCGCATTGCTGTCGCTTGACGGCACGATCTCGGAGATCACCGGGCCGGTCTTCGGCCATTCCATATTGAACGAGCTCGATAACGACCTGATCCATAATTTTGCCAAGCCGGGCGAGAGCGCTATCGGCGAGCGGATTATTGTCCATGGCCGCGTGCTCGATGAGCGCGGCCGGCCGGTGCCGGGCGTCCTGCTCGAGTTCTGGCAGGCCAATGCCGGCGGCCGTTATCGCCACAAGAAGGAAACCTATCTCGCGGCCATCGATCCGAATTTCGGTGGGTGCGGCCGCGCCATCACCGATGATGAAGGCCGCTATGCCTTCCGCACCATCCGCCCCGGCGCCTATCCCTGGCCGAACGGCGTCAACGACTGGCGCCCTGCGCATATCCACTTCTCCGTCTTCGGCCATGGCTTTGCGCAGCGGCTGATCACGCAGATGTATTTCGAGGGCGATCCAATGATCTGGAAATGTCCGATCGTCGGCACGATCCCCGACAAACAGGCGATCGAGCAGCTGATCGCACCGCTCGACTGGGGCAATACGATCCCGATGGATGCCCGCGCCTATAAATTCGACATCGTGCTGCGTGGTCGCCGGTCGACCTTGTTCGAAAACCGGCTGGAGGGCAATTGATGGTACAGGATCTCGGTTATCTCAAGGAAACGCCGTCGCAGACGGCAGGGCCTTACGTCCATATCGGTCTGACGCCGAACTATAGCGAGATCGGCGGTGTCTACGAAACCGACCTTGGCTCCGTCATGTTGAACGACAAGACGCTCGGCGAGCGTATCACCGTGACGGGCAGGGTTCTCGATGGCGCGGGAGCGCCGGTCAAGGATGCTGTTCTCGAAATCTGGCAGGCCGACAGTGCCGGGCTCTACAACAGCCCCTCGGAGCTGCGCGGCACGGCTGATCCGAATTTTACCGGCTGGGGGCGTTGCCCAACCAGCTCGACCGACGGCGTCTTCCGTTTCGAGACCATCAAGCCGGGCCGTGTTCCCTTCAAGGACGGCCGCAAGATGGCGCCGCACATCACCGTCTGGATCGTGGCACGCGGCATCAATATCGGCCTGCACACGCGCATGTACTTCCCCGAAGAGGCCGCCGCCAACGCCGAGGATCCCTTGCTGCAACGGATCGAACATAAGGATCGTGCGGCAACGCTGATCGCCCACAAGGAAGGTTCCGTCTACACGTTCGATATCTATTTGCAGGGCGACAAAGAGACGGTTTTCCTCGATATATAGGCCATGAGCGTTTCTCCCTTCGACCACCCTTTTCTGTCTGGTCTTCTCGGTGACGAGGAGATGGCGGCATATTTTTCCGCCGAGGCTGATATCCGCGCCATGCTCTCTTTCGAAGCGGCACTTGCCAAGGTCGAGGCGCAGCATGGTTTGATCCCGCAGGAGGTGGCTGGACGGATCGCGGAGGTCTGCACGACTTTCGAGCCTGACCTGCCAAGCCTGAAGACGGCAACGGCGTCCGATGGCGTCGTCGTACCCGATCTTGTTCGGCAGTTGCGCGAGGCGGTCGGTGAGGATGCAGGCAAGCATGTCCATTTCGGCGCCACCAGCCAGGATGTCATCGACACCAGCCTGATGCTACGTCTGAAGGCGGCCGCTTTTGTCCTGATTGGTCGTCTTTTCGCGGTATCGTCCGCGCTTACCAAACTGGATGAGCGTTTCGGTTCGAACCGGCTCATGGGCCGCACCCGGATGCAGGCCGCGATCGCAATCACCGTGTCCGATCGGCTGCGGGCGTGGCAGCATCCGCTCGATCAGTATCGCGATCGGCTGACGCAGGAAAGCTTCCCGCTGCAGTTCGGCGGCGCGGCGGGCACGCTCGAAAAAATCGGCGAGAAGGCAGCCGAAGTAAGGAGCGCGCTGGCGCAGGCGCTTGGGCTTACGGACGAGCCGCAATGGCAGAGCCAAAGGGCGCGCATTGCCGAGCTGGCGGGGTTGCTCTCCATGATCTCGGGCAGCCTTGGCAAGATCGGCCAGGACGTGGCACTTCTGGCGCAGGCGGGCGACGAGATCGAACTCGCCGGCGGCGGCGGCTCCTCCGCCATGCCGCACAAGCAAAATCCGGTCGCGGCTGAAACGCTTGTCACGCTAGCTCGCTTCAATGCCGTCCAGCTTTCCGGCATTCACCAGTCGCTGGTACACGAGCAGGAGCGCTCTGGCGCCGCCTGGACATTGGAATGGCTGCTATTGCCGCCTATGGTGGTGGCAACGGCAGCTTCATTGCGCCACGCGTTGCAACTGGTCGGTTCGATCAAGCGCTTGGGAACGACGGCTGAGTAGGATATTCGTCGCATCCATAACTGAATCGGTATGGAAGCAAGGTTTTATTTCATTTTACATCACCATTTCTCATGAGAAATTGGCGATGATCAGAATTTGAATGATCAAGGGCAGCTCAAAAAGACGGCTGCCGGGAGGAGAGAAAATGAAACGGTTTGTCTTGGCCGCCATTGCGGCCGTTGCTCTTGGCGGTGCTGCCTATGCCGATACTATCAAGGTCGGCGTCATCGGTCCGTTTTCGGGTCCGTTCGCGCTGCAGGGCAAGAATTTCAAGGCTGGCATCGATGCCTATATGGCCGTCAATGGCAAGAAGGTCGGCAATGATGAGGTGGAGGTGATCTATCGCGACGTGCCGCAGGCCGATCCCGCCCAATCGAAGTCGCTCGCCCAGGAGCTCGTCGTCAAGGAGAAGGTCCAGTATCTCGCCGGGTTCTACTTCACGCCGGATGCGATGGCCGTGACGCCGATCCTCAAGCAGGCCAATGTGCCGATGGTGATCTTCAACGCTGCCACTTCGGTAATCGTCACCAAGAGCCCGCTCGTCGTACGCACGTCCTTCACCACTTGGCAGACCTCGACGCCGATCGCCAAGGTTGCCTACGATGCCGGCGTGAAGAAGGTCATCTCCGTCGTCAGCGACTACGGTCCGGGCGTCGATGCCGAAAACGCGTTCAAGGCCGGCTTCGAAAAGCAGGGTGGCGAAGTGGTGCAGGCGATCCGCATGCCGCTCTCGACCAATGACTTCAGCCCGATCATGCAGCGCATCAAGGATTCCGGCGCGCAGGGCGTCTTCGCCTTCCTGCCCTCCGGCCCGACTACGCTCGGCTTCGTCAAGGCCTATAATGAGAATGGCCTGAAGTCCGCCGGCATCAAGCTCTTTGCGCCGGGCGACCTGACACAGGAGTCCGATCTGCCGGCGCTTGGTGATGCCGCGCTCGGCATGCAGACGACCTTCCATTACGCGATTTCGCATGACTCGCCCGAAAACAAGGCTTTTGTCGCAGCCGCCGACAAGGCGATCGGCAATCCGGCCGAGCTGACCTTCCCGGCCGTGGGCGCCTTCGATGGTATGCATGTCATCTACAAGATGATCGAGGCGACCGGCGGCAAGCAGGATGCGCAGAAGGCGGTCGATGCCGTGAAGGGCCTGTCCTGGGTCAGCCCGCGCGGTCCCGTTACTATCGATCCCGAAAGCCGACATATCACGCAGAACATCTATTTGCGCGAGGTCGCCAAGGGCGATGACGGCAAGTACTACAACAAGGAAATCCAGACCTTCGAGAAGCAGGGCGATCCCGGCCTTGCCGCTGCGAAGTAAGTTGCGCCAAAACTTCATGCGCCTGAGTGTAGACATCCTCAGGCGTGTGATGGCAGCGGCCGCGCTACACAAACCGGACCAGCGATATCAATGCAAACCGTGCTCAGCATAGCAGTCGATGCCCTCGCTTACGGCATGGTGCTGTTCGTCATCTCCATCGGCCTTTCCGTCACCATGGGGCTGATGCGCGTCGTCAATCTGGCCCACGGCGCCTTTGCCATGATCGGCGGCTATATCGCTTCCTATGCGGCGCGCGATCTAGGGCTTGGTTATGGCGCCGCCGTATTGCTGGCGGTCGTCGGCACCGTCATCATCTCCATCCCGATCGAACGGTTGCTTTATCGGCGCATCTATGGCGCGCCTGAATTGACGCAGGTGCTGATGACGATCGGCATCACCTTCTGCATCATCGGCATTGCCAATTATGTCTTCGGCCCAACCTTGAAAACCATCCCCTTGCCGGGCAGTCTGCAGGGCTCCGTCGATCTTGGCTTCCGCACCATTGGCACGCATCGCATTTTCGCAATCACCTGCGGTCTCATCGTCGCCTTGGCCTTGTGGTACACGATCGAGAAGACCTCCTTCGGCGTCAAGCTGCGTGCCTCCGTCGATAATGCCGCGATGGCGGCCGCTCTCGGCGTCAGGACGGAAATCGTTTATGCGGTCAGCTTCGCCATTGCCGTCGGGCTGGCCGCCTTCGGTGGCGTGGTGGGTGCGGAGCTTCTGCCGGTCGAGCCCTATTATGCCCTGCGCTACATGGTGACCTTCTTGGTTGTCGTCTCGGTCGGCGGCGCGGGCTCGATCTCCGGTGCGCTGCTCGCCTGCCTCATTCTTGGCTGCATCGATACGACTGGCCGCTACCTCATGCCGGAATATGGGGAATTCTTTTTCTATCTGGCCGTCATTGCCATTGTCTGCGTCTTCCCGCGCGGCTTTGCCGGGAGAATGAAGTAACATGGCGCTGACGCTTGAAAGAGAGGCCGCTTCGATCGTGACCAGACATCGCACACTTGGACAGGATTTTATCGCGGTGGCGGTCATCGTCCTGCTGGCTGCCGCCGGCTACCTGCTGTTTCCGGATAATCTCGCTCTTCTCACCCGACTGATCGCGATCGCGCTTCTCGTCCTATCGCTCGATCTTGTCACCGGCTATTGCGGCGTGGCGACTCTCGGCCATGCGGCGTTGTTCGGCGCGGGTGCCTATGCAGCCGGCATTGCGTCAGCCCATTACGGCATCAACGATCCCTTGCTGATGACGCTTGCCGGCATCGCCGGCGGCGCGGCTGCCGGGTTGATTTGCTCCATTGTCATTTTGAGAGCTCATGGCCTGCCGCAGCTCGTGCTCTCGATTGCGCTGATCTATCTCTTCCACGAATTCGCCAACAAGGCGTCGAGCTGGACAGGCGGCAGCGACGGCCTGTCGGGTATTTCAGCTGATCCGCTGTTCGGTGTTTTCGAATTCGATCTCTATGGGCACACGGCCTACTTCTATGGCGTGGCACTGTTGCTGATCGTGCTCGTGCTTTTGCGCTTTCTCGTGCGTTCGCCCTTCGGCATGCTCTGCCGCGGCATCCGGCAGGATCCCTTGCGCATCCGCGCTATGGGTGCCTCGCCGAAAGTAGCTCTCATCAAGATGTATGTCATTTCCGGTGCTGTTGCCGGCATCGGCGGTGCGCTGAATGCGATCTCTACGCAGGTCGTCGGTCTCGACAGTCTCTCCTTCACACAATCGGCCGAGGCTCTGGTCATGCTCGTGCTCGGTGGCACCGGATCGCTGTTTGGTGCGCTCGTCGGCACGCTGATCTTCATGCTTTTCGAGGATTATGTCTCCGCCGCCAACCCCTTCCATTGGCTGACGATCGTCGGCGGGCTTCTCATCCTCGTTGTTCTCTTCGCGCCCAAGGGTATTTACGGCACGGCGGCTGCCTATGTGGCCCGTCGTAGGGAGGCGCGGGCATGAGCGTGATTTTCGAAGTCAGCAATCTGAAGAAGGCGTTCGGCGGGCTGACGGTGACGAACAATGTCAGCCTGTCGATGGCGCCGGGCGACCGCGTCGCTCTCATTGGCCCGAACGGCGCCGGCAAGACCAGCTTCGTCAATCTCGTGACGGGCAATCTGCAGGCGGATTCCGGTGAAGTCCGCATTGCCGGTCAGAACGTCAACAAGGTCGATGCCATCGGTCGTGTGCGACGCGGGCTGGTGCGCTCGTTCCAGGTGACGCGGCTGTTTCAGGATATGACGCCGGCCGAGCATGTCGGCATGGCGGTGCTGCAGCGGACGGGTCGCTCCGGTCGCATGTTCGGTAACTTCCTCTCCATGCGCGATGTCATGGCCGAAACGGAGGAACTACTCGGAACGCTCGGCCTCAGCGCGCTTGCGCATCGCAAAGTCAGCGAGATTGCCTATGGCCAGCAGCGGCTATTGGAAATTGCCGTTGCCATGGCGCTGAAGCCGAAGGTGCTTTTGCTGGACGAGCCCGCCGCCGGCGTGCCGCAGAGCGACACCGGCCGCATCGAGCAGGCGCTGGCCGATCTGCCTGCCGATCTCGCCGTGCTGATGATCGAGCATGACATGGACCTCGTTTTCCGTTTTGCCAAGCGCGTCGTGGTGCTTGCGGCCGGCACGATCATATTCGACGGATCACCGAAAGACGTGACGCAGGATGCGCGGGTGCGCGAAGCCTATCTGGGGAGCTACGCCAATGCCGGCCACGCCGCTTGAAGTCGAAAATCTGTCGGCCGGTTATGGTCCGACACGGGTGCTGGAAGGCGTCTCCTTTTCCGTGCCGGCAGGCGGACGGCTCGCCGTGCTCGGCCGCAATGGCATGGGCAAGAGCACGCTGCTGGCCACGCTCGCCGGGCAGACCCGGCGCTATGATGGCCGCATCCGGCTCGGCTCGGCCGATATCGCCGGCTTACCGAGCGCACGCCGCGCTCATCAGGGCCTCGGCTATGTGCCGCAGACGCGTGACGTCTTTCCGACGCTGACGGTGGAGGAAAATCTGTCCGTCGGGCTGAAGGGGCGGCCGAAGGCCGCCCTGCAGGAAGCCTATGACATGTTTCCACGCCTGCAGGAGCGCCGCAGAAACCTCGGCGGCCAGCTTTCCGGCGGCGAGCAGCAGATGCTGTCGACGGCCCGCACCATCCTCGGCCGGCCCTCAGTCCTGCTTCTGGACGAGCCGCTGGAGGGGCTTGCCCCCGTCATCTGCGAGGAACTGATGGCGGCCTTTACCAAGCTCGCCAAGGCGGGCGACATGACGATCCTGCTGGTGGAGCAGCGCATCCAGAGCGCATTGGATTTTGCCAGCGATGTCATTATTCTGGAGCGCGGCCGGCTGGCCTGGAAGGGTACACCCGAGGCGCTGGCCGCGGATCATCACGCGGTTGAACGCCTGCTCGGCGTTGGTGGCCTGCACTAGCACCTTTTACAGCGGCCTCGCGCCCTTGCATTTCATGACGGTTCATCGCTCCGGGAACGGTTGCGCCGCCAGCCTATCTGGTCTGGCTGATCGCGACTTTGCCCTCGCTTGCCTCTTGGCCGACTCGACATACTAGTGGTGAAACGCGCCGCTATCGGCGATTTATGTTGACGACAAAACGTTGACGATTTATCGATATATTGTCATCGTTGTTGGTGTCGTTCTGCTGGAGGCGGGTTTGTCGGAGAATATTTCGGGTCGTTGGGATTTCTGGATCGACCGCGGCGGCACCTTTACCGACGTTGTCGGGCGCGATCCGTCCGGCGCTCTCCACGCCCGCAAGGTCCTCTCTGAAAATCCGGAGGCTTACCGCGACGCAGCCGTTCACGGCATCCGCCTGCATCTTGGTCTTGGCAAAGGTGAGCCGGTTCCCGAAGGTGCAATCGGCGAGGTCCGCATGGGCACGACGGTCGCCACCAATGCTCTGCTCGAGCGCAAAGGCGAGCGCCTCGCTCTGGTAACGACAAAGGGTTTCCGTGACGCGCTGCGCATCGGCTACCAGGAACGCAAGAAAATCTTCGCGACCGAGATCGTCAAACCGGAAGCGCTCTATGAAGATGTCGTCGAGATCGAAGAGCGCGTGCTTGCCGACGGTACCGTCGAATTGGCTCTGGACGAAAAGGCCGCCGAAATGGCGCTGCGTGACCTTCTCGCCAAAGGTTATCGCTCCGTCGCCATCGTCTTCATGCATGCCTATAAATTTCCGGCGCATGAGGCGGCCGTTGCCCGGATCGCAAGGTCGATCGGCTTCGAGCAGGTCTCGGTCAGCCATGAGGTTTCGCCGCTGATCAAGCTCGTCGGCCGCGGCGATACGGCTGTGATCGACGCTTATCTCTCGCCGGTTCTCGGACGCTATATCCGCCAGGTCTGTGATGAGCTCGATGTCGAGCGGACCGGCGCGCGCGTCATGTTCATGATGTCGTCGGGCGGGCTGACGGCGGCAGACATGTTCCAGGGCAAGGATGCCATTCTCTCAGGCCCCGCCGGTGGCGTTGTCGGCCTTGCGAAGACCGGTGAGCAGGCGGGCTTTGCCAATGTTATCGGCTTCGACATGGGCGGCACCTCCACGGATGTGGCGCACTTCGACGGCGAATATGAACGCGCCTTCGAGACGGAAGTGGCCGGCGTACGCGTCCGTGCGCCGATGATGCTGATCCATACCGTGGCCGCCGGTGGCGGCTCGATCCTGCATTTCGATGGCGATCGCTTCCGCGTCGGCCCGGATTCGGCCGGCGCCTTTCCGGGTCCGGCCTGCTATCGCAATGGCGGTCCGCTGGCCGTCACCGACGCCAATGTCATGGCCGGCAAGCTGCTGCCGGAATTCTTCCCCTCCATTTTCGGACCCAATCAGGACCAGCCGCTCGATGTCGAGACGGTGCGGTCCAAGTTCGCCGCACTCGCAGCCGAAATCGGCGATGGCCGCAGCCCGGAAGACGTCGCCGACGGCTTCATCCGCATCGCCGTTGCCAATATGGTCGAGGCGATCAAGAAAATCTCGGTACAGCGCGGCTATGACGTGACGCGTTATGCGCTCAACTGCTTCGGCGGCGCCGGCGGGCAGCATGCCTGCCTGGTTGCCGACGCGCTCGGCATGAAGAGCATCCTTCTGCATCCGATGTCCGGTCTTCTCTCGGCCTATGGTATGGGCCTTGCCGATATCAGGGCAACGCGCCAGAAAGCGCTCGGCGTTTCGCTTGATGATGCCGCACCCGTCGCCATTGCAGCGCTCGGTAGCGAATTGCGCGGCGAATGCGTGCCCGAGTTGGAAGCCCAGGGCGTCGCAACGGGCGACATCAAGACGGTCCAGCGCGCCCATATCCGCTATGCCGGCACCGATACCTTGTTGGCGGTCGAGACGACTTTCCCCGAAATCGACGATCCCGCGCGGCTGCGCAGCCAGTTCGAAACGCTGCACAAGCGCCGCTTCGGTTTCGTTGCCGAGGACAAGCCTCTGGTCGTGGAAGCCGTCGAGATCGAAACGATCGGCGGTGCTGCTGCCGATATCGCAGTCGAGCTTGAAGCGGCGGCCGAGGGTGAGGCGCAAGCTGCAAGGCGCACCGCCTTCTACTCAAACGGCGAAAGTCACGATGCGGCCGTCGTCCTGCGTGAGGCGATCAAGCCGGGCCAGACTGTCACCGGCCCGGCCATCATCATCGAGCCGAACCAGACGATCGTCATCGAGGATGGCTGGCAGGCGCAGCTGACCACAAAGGATCATATCGTTCTCAAGCGCATCAAGGCGCTGCCCGAGCGCAATGCCATCGGCACCAAGGCCGACCCCGTCATGCTGGAGATCTTCAACAATCTCTTCATGTCGATCGCCGAGCAGATGGGTATGACGCTGCAGAACACCGCCTATTCGGTCAATATCAAGGAGCGGCTGGATTTCTCCTGCGCCGTCTTCGATGCCGAAGGCAATCTGGTCGCCAATGCGCCGCATATGCCGGTTCATCTCGGCTCAATGGATGCCTCCGTTGCGACCGCGATCCGCGAAAATGCCGTCATTCATCCGGGCGATGTCTTCCTGATCAATGCGCCCTATAATGGCGGCACGCATCTGCCTGACCTCACCGTCTGCACCCCTGTCTTCGATGATGCCGGTCAGAAGATCCGCTTCTGGGTTGCCAGCCGCGGCCATCACGCCGATATCGGCGGTATCTCGCCGGGATCGATGTCGCCGCTTGCCACCCATATCGAGGAGGAAGGCGTCTATATCGACAATTTCAAGCTGCTTGATCGGGGCCGGTTCTGCGAGGTGGAGCTTACCAAGCTGCTGACGGGTGCCCGCTATCCTGTGCGCACGCTGGCGCAGAATATCAATGACCTCAAGGCCCAGGTTGCCGCCAATGAAAAGGGCGTCGCCGAGCTGAAGAAGATGATCGCGCTCTTCGGCGAAGATGTCGTCGATGCCTATATGGGCCATGTTCAGGACAACGCGGCGGAAAGCGTGCGGCGTGTCCTCGATCGTCTGTCGGACGGCGAATTCAGCTATGAGATGGATCAGGGCTGCAAGATCGTCGTCAAGATTTCGATCGACAAGGACAAGCGCGAGGCGACGGTCGATTTCACCGGCACATCGGCGCAGCGCCCCGACAATTTCAATGCGCCGCAGCCCGTCACGCGCGCTGCCGTCCTCTATGTCTTCCGCGTTCTCGTCGAGGCGGATATTCCGATGAATGCCGGCTGCCTCCGGCCGATCCGGATCATCATCCCCGAAGGCACGATGCTGACGCCGAAATATCCGGCTGCCGTCGTTGCCGGCAATGTCGAGGTCAGTCAGGCCGTGACCAACTGCCTGTTCGGCGCGGTCGAGGCGCTTGCCGCAGCCCAAGGCACGATGAACAATCTGACCTTCGGCAACGATGCCTATCAATATTACGAGACGATCTGCTCCGGCGCGCCGGCAGGACCGGGCTTCAACGGCGCCGATGCTGTGCATACGCACATGACCAACTCGCGCCTCACCGATCCCGAAATCCTTGAGACGCGGTTCCCCGTCGTGCTGGAGGATTTCCATATTCGTCCGAATTCGGGCGGGCGCGGCAAATGGAACTCCGGCAACGGCACGCAGCGCACGATCCGCACGCGTGAGAAGCTGGAATTCGCGATCCTGTCGGGCCATCGGCGTGTGGCGCCCTTCGGCATCAAGGGCGGCGAAGCCGGACAGACTGGCCGCAATTATGTCCGCCGCAACGATGGCAGGATTGAAGAGCTGATCGGCTCGGCCCATACCGTGCTCGAAGCTGGCGAAGCCTTTACGGTCGTCACTCCCACCGGCGGCGGCTACGGAAAACGGGAGGAATAGCAATGTGATGCCGGGTCGAGCGGCCTTGATCGCTCGGCCCGTCGAATCTGCTGGGCCTTGATCCGGTTCGAAGGAGTTTTCAGGTGACGTCCGAGGAAAAGAGCAAACGACGCGAGTTGATCGTATCATCGGCCCATCTTGCCGGCGGCAGCTCGCCAGCCTTGTCGGAGCTGGAATACGGGTCGATCCTCTTTTCCCATGCCTTCAATCGTTGGCTAGTGCGCTGCATGGCAGCGGCCGGCGTGCCCGGTCTTTCACCGATCGAGATCCTGATCATCCATTCCGTGCGGCATCGCGACCGGCCGAAGACGCTCGCCGATCTCTGCCTCGTCCTCGATATTGAAGACACGCATGTTGCCAATTACGCCATCAAGAAGCTCGAGGCGGCAGGCCTCGTCAAGAGCGGCAAGGCCGGCAAGGAAAAGACCATCCGGGTGACGGATAAGGGCTTGGACGCGCTGAAGCGCTATACCGAAATTCGCGAGCGGCTATTGGTTGAGGCAACGAAAGTATCGGGTCTCTCGCAAGACGATCTCTCCGATATCGCTTCGCATCTAAGGGCATTGTCCGGCTATTACGAACAGGCGGCGCGGTCGGCCGCCACGCTCTAGGATAGACGCGCGCAAGTCTCGGCCAAATCTTCTCAGTCTCTCGCACAGGTTCGCATCTTGTTGTGGTCTAATATAGATTAGCCCATCGGGACCACACGCAAATTCCCCCTCTTATCTATTCTGCCATTTCATACCTATATTAGGCCTGTGCGATCCGTTGGCGACAATCCGCCCAACGATCTGTGTCGGCTGACCGATGAGATCCAGTTTTTACCACTGCACGACTTTTAGAAATTGCTGGCTTCGCACGATAGCAAAAGTGTGCTTTTTTTGACCGAAAGGGGAATGGTGTAAAAACTTCCATGAACAACGATAGTTTTGAGCTGAAATTTTGGGGCGTGCGGGGGAGCATCCCTGTATCGGGACCGGAATTTGAGCGGTACGGCGGTAACACGTCGTGCATTGAGTTACGGCATGACGGCAGGCATATCTTGTTCGACGCAGGGACCGGTTTGCGCGAAGCGGCGGCATCCCTTGCCAAGGAGGAGGTCCGCAACATCGATCTCTTCTTCACCCATTCGCACTATGACCACATCATCGGCCTGCCTTTCTTCAACGCGATATACGATCCACGCGTTAGCGTCGATCTCTGGTCGGGCCATCTGGCCGGCAAAACGACGACGCGGCAGCTGATCGGCCAATTCATGCGGCCGCCATGGTTCCCCGTCGAACCCGACATCTGTCGGGCGACGATGAATTTCCGCGATTTTGCCGCCGGCGACACGTTGAAGCCGCATCCCGGCATCGTCATTCATACGACGAGGCTGAACCATCCCGGCGGCTGTATCGGCTATCGCATCGAGTGGTCGGGGCGAGTGATCGCCATGGTCTATGATACCGAGCATGTGGCGGGCCGTCTCGACGAGGCGGCGCTTGAGCTGATGGCGGATGCCGATCTTGCCATCTACGATGCGACCTATCTCGAAACGGAGATGCAGAAATATCTCGGTTTTGGCCATTCTACATGGCAGGAGGGCATCAAGCTCGCGAAGAAGGCCGGTGCCAAGCGGCTTGCCATGTTCCATCATGCGCCCGGCCGGACGGACCGGGAACTGGATGACATGCAGCGCGATGCGCAGAAGAGCTTCCCCGAAGCGTTCTTCGCCTTTGACGGGCAATCGCTGCAGCTCTGAGACACCGTTTGGCTAGAAGTGTCCGTTATTACACGGGGTAACAACCCTTTGACTGAAACGGCTTTCGGGAGGTTGAAGAGATGGCCGTCAAGCGAATGGACAATGTCGGAATCGTCGTCGAAAACCTGGCAGGGGCGATTGATTTTTTTCGCGAACTCGGCCTCGAGCTCGAAGGGCAGGCGACGATTGAGGGAGAGTGGGCCGGGCGTATCACCGGCCTAGGCGATCAGCGCGTCGAAATTGCCATGATGCGCACGCCGGACGGCCACAGCCGGCTCGAGCTCTCCCGTTTCCTTGCGCCGGCCGTCGTCGCGGATCATCGCAACGCCCCGGTTAACGCTTTGGGTTATCTCCGCGTCATGTTTGCCGTGGACGACATCGACGACACCCTTGAAAGGCTTCGCGCGCGTGGCACGCAGCTCGTCGGCGAAGTCGTCCAGTATGGCGACGCGTATCGCCTCTGCTATATCCGCGGACCTGAAGGACTTCTCATCGGGCTCGCCCAGGAACTCGGCGCGTAGCTGAACGACTAATGTACGAAGTCGCCGACCGGCCGCCATTCGATGGCGGCATGGTCGGCCGTCTCCTCAAACAGCGCCTCCACGAAATTCCAGGCGAGATCGTCATGGGCGAGATGGTGCGTCATCACCCCGATCGGTTCGTCATGGCCGTCGAAACGGATCCGGAGTTCTTCCACGAGACGTCCGATTACTTCGGCATGCGGTAAACCACCACGTACGCCGTGCCATCTCATGATGTCGATATGGGTGTTGATCAAGCCGATGGGGGCCTGTTTTGCCAGTCCGAAAACGGAGACGGCGCGATAGCCGAAGGGGGCGAGATGTGGCAACAGCGCATCATCGATCCGGTTCCACGGCGGGACCAACAGCGGCACGAACTGTTGTGGGTAAAGGGTCTTCAGCTTATCGAAGCCGCGGTGCAGCTCGTCGAGCACGATCGACTGCGGCCGATGCAGACCGAGCTCCTGCTTTTTGGTTTCGTCAGGAGCATAGTTTTGATGCGTCCAGCCGTGCACCGTGGCGGTGATGTGGCTTTCCCGCGTCAGACGTTCGGCGAGTGCCTCGCCCGTCGGTCCCGGAATGATCGCCAGAGCCATCGGCATGTCGAAACGATTGGCAAGCGACAGAAGCCGGTCGAGGGCAGGGGTCGGCTCGATGGCGTCGTCGTCGCGGAACCAGAATTTCACCTTCCGTCCCGCCTCGCTCCATCGCCGCAGTTCGTCACGCACGGGCTGCCAATCGGCTCTATCGCTCATAATAGGTGTCTCCCAAATGGTTTCGAAGAATGGTTTCCAACCGCCGCGCTGCGGCGGTCAGCGAGCGCTCCTGATGCACGAAGTCATAGGCTGCGTCTGCCATGGTCTGCCGCAGGTTCTGATCGTTCAAAAGTCGAGCGATGGCACTGGCATAGGCCTCGATATCGCCCTCTGGTGTTAGAAGTCCGGTCTTGTCCGCCATCACCACCTCCGGCACGCCGGCCGTTGCCTGCGCGACGACGGGCAGGCCCGCCGCCTGCGCCTCCAGATAGGCGAGGCCATAGGCTTCGTTGCAGCCGGGCCAGACATAAAGACCGGCGGCCGCCAGTTCTTGCGCGATCTCTGGGGTGGAACGCTCTCCGCGCCAGATGATGCGGCTTTCGCCGAATGTGGAAAACAACGACCTTGCCTCGGCCCGCATCGGCCCGTCGCCAATGATGGTCAGGATCCAATCCTGATCGCGGATAAGATCGAGCGCACCCGCCAGCATGGCGTAGCTGTCAAACTTGTCGCCCTTCCGTAGCATTGCCACTGTAATCAGCCGTCGCGGATCGGAGGACGAGCGGGCGAAGGGTGCGGTATCGATGAAGGGCAGGAAGCGCTCGTAGCGGGCATCGGGGATCGCATCGAGCAAACCAAGCCGGTCCCGCTCGGTAAAGCACAGATTGACGGCGGCAAGCCTTACCGCATCGGCGATAAGGCGCTGGTTCTCGCTCCAGCCGGTCTCGTCATGACGGCGAGAGTAGGAGGCCTCGGCCGTCACATAGGGAATGCCCAGCGTCCTGGCGACGCGTGGACCGATGAGATCGGGTGTCTTGTAGTAGGGATGATAGGTGAACCACAGATCGGGTGCCGCCTTGTCCCGCCATTGCTCCCGCAGTCGGCCCATCTCGCTCTCCGCCTGCCGGGCGATCTCCGCGCGTGAGTCGGCTTCCGGGGTAAGCGTGAAGCTGCGCAGTTCGGACGCGACTTCGACCTCATGCCCGGCCATCTTCAATGCTGCGATGATCTGGCGCGCCATCAGCCGGTCGCCGGATGGGACCGGATGGGCAGGCGACTTCAAGGGAGCATAAAAGGCAATCTTCATGATGTCGTCGCACAGTTGACGATTAAGTGATGGCAGGAACCCGAATCGTGAGAGGATTGCCCGAATTCCGACCGGTTGCGTGACAATAAGGTCCCTGCTTCAAAAAGCCGCATCCTCGACAGTATGCGGTGTTGCGGCTACTGCATAATTCCTTAAATCGGAATCGATTTGAGGATAAAATTATGCAGCAGGTTAAAAGTGCTTCAGCGATTTTTGCGCGTCATATATGACGCGCGCCGCTGTAGATAAATAGGCGATAGCCGTTTTCGGATCTGTTGTGAACGGGCAATATACATTGGGTTTGATGACCATCGAGGCAAGAAAGCCAATCATAACCGATCGCCTCGTGCGAAAGCTCCGTCTCGGCTCCGGTCTGATCGTTTTTGCTTTCGTCATCATGCATCTGGCCAACCATTCCCTCGGTCTGATCTCGCTCGGCATGGCCGAACGTGCGCAGCATTGGTTCATGGCGGTTTGGCGCAATCCGGTCGGAACCGTGCTGCTCTATGGGGCACTGATCCTGCATATCCTGCTCGTGTTGCGAATGCTCTACAAGCGCAGGACGCTTGTCATGCCCGCGGGCGAGGCTTTTCAGATCGTTACCGGTCTATTGGTCCCCCTCCTGCTGATCGACCATATCGTTGCGACGCGCATCGTTCATGAGGTCTATGGCTATCACGATACCTACAAGGCGATCGTGCGCAGCCTGTGGGTGACGTCGCCATTCAACGGTGTGCGCCAGTCGCTCGTCCTTCTGATCGTTTGGCTTCATGGGTGTATCGGCGTTCATTTCTGGCTGCGCTACCGCCCCTGGTACATGGTGATCGCGCCCGTCATGCTGTCGCTCGCCATTGTTCTGCCGATCCTCGCTTTGCTCGGCTTTGCCGCAATGGGCAAGACGGTGGCACATGAGGTCGCCCAGGAGGATGAGCGCGGCTATCCCGGCGGCTATTACAGCGACGTTCGAAGCTTTGGCGAGTCAGGCTCGGCGCCTGGCAGTAAAATGGCGGAAGACTTGTTGCCGTACCGCGCCGGATTCTATGGCGCCTTCAGCCTGTCGATCGCCGCCCTTTTCGCCTTCCGGGCACAGCGCAGGCTAAAAGAGCGGCAATATCAGGTCGCCATTCGTTACGCGGGCGGGGAAGTCGTGCACGCGCCGCGCGGCTTCAGCGTGCTCGAGGCAAGCCGTCTCGGCGGTATCCCGCATTATTCGGTCTGCGGCGGCAAGGGGCAATGTTCCACCTGCCGCGTGCAAATCATCGAGGGAGCGGAAAACCTGCCGCCGCCCGAGCCGTTGGAGCAGAAGACCCTGAACCGTATCGGCGCCACGCCGGATGTCAGGCTTGCCTGTCAACTGCGTCCGACCGGAAACGTCAGCGTTGTGCCGCTGCTGACGCCGATGGCCGAGGCGACGATTCCGGTCTACACGCAAACGGCAAGTCCCGGCCGCGAGCGCGAGATCGTCGTCTTCTTCTGCGATCTGCGCCATTTCACGTCGTTGACGGAATCGCGGCTGCCTTTCGACATCGTCTTCCTGCTCAACCGCTATTTCGCGATCGTCGGCCGTATCATCGAAGAAAATGGTGGCCGGATGGACAAGTTCATCGGCGATGGCGCCATGGCGCTCTTCGGCCTTCGCACGACCCCGAAGGAGGCCAATCGCCAGGCATTGAAGGCCGCCGCGGCGATCATCCGCGAGATCGACAAGCTCAGTGCGGAGCTCGCTGATGAACTGGCTGCCCCACTCGAAATCGCCATCGGCATCCATACCGGCCTCGCTGTGGTGGGCTCGATGGGGTATGGCACCGTCAAGAACGTGACGGCAATCGGCGATACGGTCAACGTCGCCAGCCGCCTTGAGAGCGTCGCCAAGGAGTTCAATACCGCGCTCGTCTTTTCAGAACCGGTGGCGCAGCTTTCGGAAGCAGATATTGCCGGCACAGAAAGCCGGGAGATTGCCGTCAGAGGCCGGGGTGAGCCCTTGCGGGTCTACATCGTTTCGAAAGAGGCGAGCGCCCACTTTGCCTGATTTTCAGAGCGTAGCGGCATCGTCGACCTTGTCCGTTTGCAATGCAATGGCGCCGGTGTAGAGATGGCGCTCATGTTCGATCGTAGGATTCTCACAAAAAAATACTGGAGACGGGCTTTTCGCCGCAAGCGGGATGCGATCGCCACGCGCTTCTTCGACACCAGGCTGGGCCGGGATATCCTCGTCAGTGCGATTGGGCCTCGCGTCAAGATGATGACGGTCGATTGCGGGGATCACGTCCTCAGTTTCTCGCCGGCCGACTATATCGGCCGCAAGGTTTTTCGCAAAGGGCATTTCGAGCGCGACCATGTCGACCGCTTGCTGAGCGTATTGCGCGAGCGCGGCTTACTACGCAAGGGCTCGGCGCTGCTGGAACTCGGCGGCAATATCGGCACGCAGACCTGCTATTTTGCCTTGAGCGGCGCCTATGATCGTATCGTCAGCGTTGAGCCGGATCCGCGCAATTTTCGCCTGCTGGAGGCCAATATCGCCGACAATGGCCTGCAGAATATGGTGACGGCGGTCAATTGCGCCGCCGGCGATCGCGAGGGGCAGCTCGATTTCTATCTCAACCACAAGAATCATGGCAAGAGCAGCGCATTGCGGCAGAGCGCGACCGACGAGAAGATCTCGGTGCCTGTCCAGCCGGTCGGCGATATTCTCCTGCAGGCGGGCGTCGATTCCGCCGATATCGGGCTGATCTGGATGGACATCGAGGGCTATGAGCCGGTTGCCTGTCGTTCGATGGGTGCGCTGATGGCCTGCAAAGTGCCGCTTTATATGGAATTCACCCCGGCCTTCTACGGCAAGGATCAGACCAAAGACTTCATCGCCGATCTCGCCGGACACTATAGCGAATGTCTTGCGTTCTTCGAAGACGGCGAGCAGGTCATGAAGGTGGTCGAACTGCCGGTCGAAGGCGAACAGTTCGACGTTCTGTTTCTGCACTGAGCCTATTTGCGCCGATAGATGAAATAGCGGCCGTCCTTGACGGTCGAGGGCAGGGGCAGCGCCTCGAGATCTGGATGATCGAGAGGAAGGCCGCTGACCGCAAGCCCGCCCGGTGCCAGCACCCCAGCCATGATCTCGGGCAGCCAGGTCAATGTTATTGCATCCTTGTCTTCGTAGCCGGTGCCGATATCGGCATGGGCGAGCGAGGCATTGGCGCCGATGAAGGTTTTCGCCGTGTCCCTGATTTCGCCGAGCACAAGATCGTCGGCCGATGGCATCGAAGGACCGTAGGCATTGACCGTCCGGTCGAAGGCAATGATGCGGCGATCGGGAAAAAGTTCGCGCAGGTGATCGAAGGTGCGGCCATTGCCAAGACCGAGCTCCAGCACGGGGCCGGCAAGCGTTCTCACCTCGTTGGCAACGGTATTTAAGATATCGCGCTGCGCGCTGAGGCGGCGAATGAAACTATCGAGGCGGCTCATCGTATTTGAAGTATCCTTGGCGTCTTGTGCCTCTCCCGCAGTGGGCGTAGCACGGCGGGTATTGCGGCGTCGACCACCCGCTAGATTTTCGGCGCATTTGCTGTAGGGATAGATTGTCGCGGCGCTCAATGAAGGGGGACATCATGGCCGAGCCATCCAATGATGATTTCTTCCATAAGCTTGCGGGTTTCACGCGTTTCGAAGGCGTGACGGACAGCGCCAATTACCAGCCCCTACCGGATGACTGGCTGATTGCGATCGCCGATATCGTCAGCTCCACGAAGGCGATTGCCGCCGGACATTACAAATCGGTCAATATGGCAGGCGCCAGCGTGATTTCCGCCGTACTCAACGCTTTGGACCGAGGCGACTATCCCTTCGCCTTCGGCGGGGATGGTGCATTGGTCGCCGTCCCGCCTTCCGGCGCGGAGCAGGCGCGACAGGCGCTTGTGGCGGTACGAGGCTGGGTGATGGAGGAGCTGCAACTCGATCTGCGCACGGCTTTGGTGCCGATGAGCGCCATTCGCGGGGAAGGGTTCGACGTGCAGGTCGCGCGGTTCAACCCGAGCGACCATGTTTCCTACGCCATGTTTTCCGGCGGCGGCACGAGCTGGGCGGAACGACAAATGAAGGCAGGACGCTTCATCGTCGAAGACCAGCCGGAGAAGGAGGAGCCAGATCTCACGGGCCTTTCCTGTCGTTGGAACCCGATCAAGGCGCAAAATGGCGAGATCGTCTCCATCATCGCCATTCCCGGCGAGGGTGGAAACGGTCCGCAATTTCAGCAATTGGTCGCCGATATCATCGCGATCTCTGCAGAGCAGAGCCGCGACGGCCACCCTGTCCCGGTCGAAGGTCCGACGCCGGCATTGAGTTTCGGTGGCGCCGATATCGAAGCGCGGGCTTTGGCCACCCCGGCCAATCGCTGGTGGCGAAAGCTTGCAATTGACGCGCAGGTCATTCTGTTGTGGGTTCTCTCTAAGTTCGGAGCGAGGGCTGGAAGCTTTGATGTCAAGATCTACCGGCGTGATCTCGCAGCGAATTCCGATTTCCGCAAGTTCGACGACGGTCTGAAAATGACGATCGATGTCGACGCCATGCATCTTGAGCGTATCGAGGCGCGCTTGCGTCAGGCCGAGGCGGAGGGTGTCTGCCGTTTTGGTCTGCATCGCCAGGATAGCGCGTTGATGACCTGTTTCGTGCCTACCCCGCTGATGCGCGACCACATGCATTTCATCGACGGGGCGAGCGGGGGTTATGCGATGGCGGCCATGGCGCTGCGGGAAAAGAGGCCGCCCGAGCTTGCCGCGAGCGAATGATCTTCGATTGCCACGCGCAGCTGGCCATGGGTTTCAGTCGTGATTTTTATCGACCCATTTCGGTTTAGCCCATTGTTTCAGCTGAATATGCGCCTTATCTGAAAGAGAACAAAACGAGAGTCGCCGATTGCGACGGCTGTCGTTGTGCTGCATTTCTGGTGCGGGGGCGTGAGAGATGCAGTCGATTTTCTGGTGTCCGCGCGATCCAGGGGTAGCAAGGGAACGCGCTGGTGCCGTTGAATGATTGTTTCATCCAGCCTTGAACAATAGGCCGGAAATTCCGGAAGTGGACGTCGGCGAAAGAGCCGGTGCTCCATGGCCGGCGAGACATCGGGCATTGCAAGATAGGCCGCGGGGACAATGACTATCCATTCGAGTGTTTCTGATCTTCTTCTCGATAAAGTAGCGGAATGGCTGACACAGGCGGCGCTCACGGGCGAGAACCTGGAGACCATCATTCGCGGCTTCTGCGAACGCATGGCTGCGACGGGGATGCCGCTCAAGCGCGTGCATTTGACCTTTTCCATGCTTCATCCGCTCTATGATGCGCTCGGCTTTACCTGGCGGCGTGCCGGCGGTCTGATGATCGAGGGCTATCGGCATGGGAACGAGAAACCGGAACGCTTCGTGCAGAGCCCCTACTACTATCTCTTGTCCAACAATCTTCAGCACCTGCGTCGCCGGATCGATGTCGACGGTGCGGTCGAATTTCCGATTTTCGAGGATCTGCGCAAGGAGAAGGTCACCGACTATATGGCCTTCGTGCAGACTTTCGGCGCGGGCTCGGTGCAGGGGATGATGGGTTCCTGGTCGACCGACAGCATCGGCGGTTTCAGCGAAGAGATGATCGGCGCGCTGATGCGCATGCAGAACCATCTGGCCATGGCCGCCAAGATGGCGGTCCTCGGCAAGCTCGCCAACAATATGCTGACCACCTATCTCGGCGGCGATGCCGGAAAGCGCGTGCTGAACGGCCAGATTCGCCGCGGAGACGGCGAGACAATCCGCGCAGCCCTCGTCATGGGCGACATGCGGCAATCCACAGTTTATGCCGAAAAGGAAGGGCGCCAGGCCTATATCGATACGCTCAATGAGTTCTTCGACGCGATCGCGGCGCCGTTCAATCGCAATGGCGGCGAAATCCTGAGCTTCCTTGGCGACGGATTTCTCGCCGTCTACCCATGCGGGCGGCACAAGGACCCGTCAAAGGTGGCTTGCGAAGCCGCACTTTCGGCTGTTTTCGAGGCGCAACGCCGTGTCAAGGCACTCAACAGCGATCGCCAGTCGCGCAATTTGAGCGAAGTTCGCTATGGGATCGGCCTGCATGTCGGCAACGTCATGTTCGGCAATGTCGGCTTGAGGGACCGGTTGACGTTTTCCGCATTCGGCGCGGCGGTCAATGAGGTCGAGCGCCTACAGTCGCTGACCAAGAAATATGGGACCGAAGTCGTCGCGAGCCAGGCATTTTCCAGCTACACCGATTGCGAATGGGGAAAACTTGGAGAGGAGAAGCTGCGCGGTGTGCGTCAGCGCTTCACCGTCGTCTCCCCGAAAGCGGCGACGCCATCCAATGGCGCGCTCGAGACCTTTCAGGAGACGGCACCAGACAGCCTCTCCGAGGCCGAACAGGTCATTCTCTTGCATAGGGACGCCAAGAAGTTCGAGAGCCGTCTTCAAGTCGAAAACCTGACTCCGTGACTGCGCATGCCTCGCGCTTCAGCATAAGCCGATATATCACTGGAAAGGCGACAGTTTTTTTACAGTCTCCGCATTGCTTTGACCAGCTAGACACCCGTTATGGCCTACGTTAGTGTGCCGTCCAAGGCCACAAAGGTCATGTGAGCGGGAAGTAATATGTATGGCGTCAGGGACTGATCTACTGCGTATCGAGAACCTCGACGTCTCGTTTTCCCTTTACGGAGATAGTCTGCGCGTCGTCAAGAATGCCGGCTTGAGAGTGCTTCCAGGCAAGGTTACGGCGCTCGTCGGCGAATCTGGCTCCGGCAAGTCGATCATCAGCCAATCGATCATGGGCATTCTCCCAACGGCGGCAAAGGCGACGGGCCGGATTCTCTTCACCGATCCGCTCAACGGTCTGACGACCGATATTCTCCAGCTGCCGCGCGACGGCGCCGCGATCCGCGGGCTGCGTGGCGCGCGCATGGCAAAGATCTTCCAGGAGCCGATGACCTCGCTGTCGCCGCTGCATACGGTCGGCAACCAGATCAGTGAAGCGCTTCGCATTCACAGCGCAGGCACCAGTAGAGCTGAGCAGCGCGAAAAGACGGAAGAGATGCTGAACCTCGTCGGCTTTCAGGACCCGGTTCGCACTTTCGACATGTATCCCTTCGAACTTTCCGGAGGCATGCGTCAGCGCGCGATGATCGCCATGGCGCTGATCTGCAATCCGGCGCTGCTGATCGCCGACGAGCCAACGACGGCATTGGATGTCACCATTCAGGCGCAAATTCTCGGACTGCTGCGCAATCTCCAGCAGACGTTCAACATGGCAATGTTGCTGATCACCCACGATCTCGGCGTGGTTGCGAACATGGCCGATGAGGTCGTGGTCATCTATCACGGCGAGATCATGGAAGCAGGTCCCGTTGAGACGATCTTCCGTCAGCCGCAGCATCGCTATCTGAAGGCGCTGATGTCGGCGGTGCCGCATTTCGACATGAAGCCGGGAGAGCGATTGAAATCTTTGCGGGATGTCCCGGTCAATCTCGGCACTTTCTCGGGGAAGAAGAAGCTTATCGGCAACGGTGTGCCGGCTGCGGGCACCGCACTCGATGTCCTGCTCAGCGTGCGCAATCTGACCAAGACCTACACCTCGAAGGCCGGTGGGCTGTTCGGGCGGCGGGATGGCACGAAGTTCCGTGCGGTCGATGATGTCAGTTTCGATATTCGCCGCGGCGAATGTCTCGGCCTGGTCGGGGAAAGCGGTTGCGGCAAGACGACCGTCAGCAAGATCCTGATGCGGGGTGTTACCGCCGATAGCGGTTCCGTCACCTTCGATGACGGCAGCGGCAAGATCGATGTGCTTGCCGTCAAGGGCGATGAATTGATGGATCTGCGCACGAAGATCCAAATGGTTTTCCAGGACCCGGTCTCTTCGCTTTCTCCGCGCATGACCATCCGCAACATCCTGAGCGAACCCCTGGAAATCCACGGGCGGGGCGAAAGCGACGAGCGCAAGGAGAAAGTCACGGCGCTGATGCAGGCGATCGGGCTCGACAAGCACTATCTGAGCCGCTATCCGCACAGCTTCTCCGGCGGCCAGCGCCAGCGCATCGGAATTGCGCGCGCATTGGCGCTTGGGCCAAAACTTCTGATCCTCGACGAGCCCGTCTCGGCTCTCGACGTGTCCGTCCAGGCGCAGATTCTCAATCTCCTCAAGGATCTGCAGAAAGAACTCGGCCTGACCTATCTGTTCATTTCGCATAATCTGGCGGTGGTCGACTATATGGCTGATCGGATTGCCGTCATGGCGCGTGGACGCATCGTCGAAATCGCGCCGCGCGAGATCATCCTGCGCGATCCCGTTCATCCCTACACGCGCTCGCTGCTTGCGGCGGTGCCATTCCCCGACCTGGACCGGCCGCTGGATTTCTCCGCCCTGGGCAGCGAAGGCGCCGCGGCCAAGCAGAAATGGGGGCCGCAATTCTCCGAGGGATCAGACGGAGATCTGGCCTATGCCGATTTGGGCGGGGGGCATTTCGTGCGCGCCCGCCGGGGCCTCGGTGCCCGGGAGCTGCGCAAATGATCAATCGGCGCACTTTTCTTGGCCTTTTGGCCTCTACCGTTCTGCCTCAGCCCGTTCTCGCAGCCGACATCGACAACGAGCCGGAATATTTTGCCGATTGGCTGAGGGCGGGTCAGATGCCGCACCTTGCCAAGCGTTTGCCGAAATTCCCGCGCATCGTCAACGTCGCGGCCATGGGCCGTACGCCGGGTCAATATGGCGGCTCCGTGCGCACCATTGTCGGCAGCCAGAACGATATCCGCTTCATGACGATATACGGCTATGCCCGTCTCGTCGGCTATGACCGTACCCTGTCGTTGCAACCTGATATTCTGGAGTCATTCACCTCCGTCAACGACATGGTTTTCACCTTCAAGCTGCGCGACGGACATAAATGGTCGGATGGGCATCCTTTCACGGCCTATGATTTCCGCTATTGGTGGGAAGACGTCATCCTCAACAAGGAACTGACACCGGGCGGCGGCGCCTTGGAGTTGCGCCCGCACGGCAGCCTGCCGCGCTTCGAGCTGCTCGACGAACTGACGGTGCGTTATTCCTGGGATGATCCTAATCCCGATTTCCTGCCGATCCTTGCGGCGCCGCAGCCGCTCGTCATTGCCGGCCCTGCGCATTATCTGAAGCAGTTTCACAAGAAATATCAGGACAGCATTCGCCTTTCCTCGCTGATGAAGGAAAACCGCGCCAAGAAATGGCAGGACCTTCATATCAAGATGGCCCGTTCCTACCGGCCTGAAAATCCCAACCTGCCGGTACTCGATCCCTGGCGCAACACGACCGCCCCACCGGCCGAGCAGTTCGTCTTCGAGCGCAACCCCTATTTCCATCGCGTCGACGAAAACGGCCGCCAGTTGCCCTATATAGACCGGATGATCCTGAACATCAGCTCTTCCGCGATCATCGCTGCCAAGACCGGCGCGGGAGAAAGCGATCTGCAGGCAAACGGCATAGATTTCAACGACTATACCTTCCTCAAGGAAGCGGAGAGGCTGCACCCGATCAAGGTCAATCTCTGGAAGGCGGCGCGTGGGTCGCGGGTCGCACTGTTTCCCAATCTGAACAGCGCGGATACCGTATGGCGAGACGTTTTGCGCGATGTCCGGGTGCGGCGGGCCCTGTCGCTGGCGATCAATCGCCATGAGATCAACATGGCCGTCTTCTATGGCCTCGGCACTGAAAGCGCCAACACGGTCCTGCCAGACAGCCCTCTCTTCAAGCCCGAATATGCGGCGGCCTGGATTGCGTACGATCCGGATCAGGCCAATGTGCTGCTGGACGCCGCCGGTCTTGCCAAACGCGATGAAGACGGCGTTCGCCTGTTGCCCGACGGGCGGCGCATGGAGATCACGGTTGAAACACCGGGCGAAAGCCCGCTGGATGCGGACGTCCTCGAACTCGTCACCGATCACTGGCGCAAGGTCGGCATTGCGCTGTTCACGCGTGTATCGCAACGCGACATTTTCCGCAGCCGCGCCATGGGCGGGCGTATCCTGATGTCCTTGTGGTACGGCCTGGACAATGGCGTGCCGACAGCGGACATGAACCCGGCGGAACTGGCGCCGACAACCGACGACCAGATGCAGTGGCCGCTCTGGGGCATGTACTATCTTTCGCGTGAGACGCAGGGCGTTGCGCCCGATGTTCCGGAGGCGGCCAAGCTCGTCAAGCTGCTCCGCGAATGGGAGGCGGCCGCCTCTTCCTTCGAGCGCGCCGAGATCTGGCACGAAATGCTGTCGATCTATACGGACCAGGTTTTCTCCATCGGCCTCATCAACGCCACGCTGCAGCCGATCGTGCATTCGGCGCGCATGCAGAACGTGCCGGAGAAGGCGCTTTACGGTTTCGATCCAACCTGTTTTCTCGGTGTCTACATGCCGGATACCTTCTGGATGAAGGAGGATCGCCGGAATGCTTAGATATATCCTTTGGCGCATCGCGGTGATGATCCCGACCCTGATCGTCATTTCGATGCTGGTCTTCACGATCATCCAGCTTCCGCCTGGCGATTTCTTCGAAAGCCAGATCGCCGAGCTGCGCGCCCAGGGCGAGACGGCGAACCTTCAGGAGATCGAGAATCTTCGTCACGAATACGGCCTCGATCAGCCTATGCCGCTTCAATATGTCCATTGGGTTGCCGGAATGCTGCATGGCGATTTCGGTTATTCCTTCGAATATCAGCTGCCGGTTTCGGATGTCGTCGGCGACCGCTTGTGGCTGACCATTCTCGTATCGATGACGACGATTCTCGTGACCTGGCTGATCGCCTTCCCGATCGGCATCTATTCGGCGACTCATCAATATAGCTGGGGCGATTACGGCCTGACTTTCCTTGGTCTGCTCGGTATCGCCATTCCGAATTTTATGCTGGCGCTGATCCTGATGTATTTCGCCAATGTGTGGTTCGGCGTGTCGATCGGCCATCTGATGGATCAGCAATATCTCTCGCAGCCGATGAGCTGGGAAAAGGCGCGCTCGATCCTGTCGCATCTGTGGATTCCGGTCATCATCGTCGGCACGGCAGGAACGGCGGGCATGATCCGCCGCCTTCGCGCCAATCTGCTCGACGAGATGCAGAAGCAATATGTCATCACCGCACGGGCAAAGGGGTTGCACCCCCTGAAGGCTCTGGTGAAATATCCGCTGCGCATGGCGCTGAACTTTTTCGTCGCCGATATCGGCTCCATCCTGCCGTCGATCATTTCGGGCGCTGAGATCACCGCCATCGTGCTGTCGCTGGAGACGACCGGCCCAATGTTGATCCGGGCCCTGCAAAGCCAGGACATGTATCTTGCCGGTTCATTTCTGATGTTTCTCGCCTTCCTCAATGTTATCGGCGTGCTGATCTCGGATATCGCGCTCGGCTTTCTCGATCCCCGCATCCGCTTGCAAGGCAGGAGTACAAAGTGAGCGTATCTCTGCCAAAACCCGGGGCTCCCCTGGAGCATTACGTCTCGAACGCGGATTTCGATCCGGATCAGTTCGAAGCCATGTCGGCCGGCCAGCAGCGCTATTACATGGCTTCGCAGAAGAAGCTGATGTGGTGGAAGTTCAAAAAGCACAAGCTTGCGCTCGCCTCCGGTATCTTCCTGCTGCTCGCCTACGGCATGATCCTGATTGCGGAATTCCTGGCGCCCTACGGTCTGCACAGCCGCAATGTCGATTACATTCATTCGCCGCCGCAGATGGTTCATTTCTTCGACAAGGGCGAGTTCGTCGGACCGTTCGTCTATGGCCGGAAAATGACGCTCGATATCGATACGCTGCGTCGGATCTATACCGAAAATCCTTCCGACGTGCAGCCGATCCGTTTCTTCTGTCGCGGCGATTCCTATCGTTTCTGGGGCTTGGTGGATTCGAACCTTCATCTGGTCTGCCCTTCCGTCGGCGGGCAAATGTATCTGCTTGGAACCGATCGCCTGGGCCGGGACGTGCTGTCGCGCATCATTTACGGCGCGCGCATATCCCTGACGATCGGGCTGATCGGCATAGCGATCAGCTTCGTGCTCGGCGTCGTCATCGGCGGTCTGGCGGGCTATCACGGCGGTCTTTTCGATCTCCTCGTTCAGCGCGTGATCGAGGTGCTGCAATCACTGCCGAGCCTGCCATTGTGGATGGCGCTGGCGGCGATCATGCCCGTGAGCTGGAGTCCGATCATCGTCTATTTCGGCATTACCATTATTCTCGGCATTCTCGACTGGACCGGCCTTGCACGCGCCGTGCGCTCGAAGCTTCTGTCCCTGCGGGAGGAAGACTACGTGCTCGCCGCGCAATTGATGGGCGCAAGCACACGCCGCATCATCGGCCGTCATCTCGTTCCCGGCTTCATGTCGCATCTCATTGCCACGGCGACGATCTCTGTTCCCAGCATGATTCTCGGCGAAACCGCCCTTAGCTTTCTCGGATTGGGGCTTCGCCCGCCAATCACGAGCTGGGGCATTTTGCTGACCGAGGCAAGAAGCGTCAGCGTCATCGCCTTCTATCCATGGCTCCTTTTCCCTATGATCCCGGTGATTTTGGTCATTCTGGCGTTCAACTTTTTAGGAGACGGCTTGCGCGATGCCGCCGATCCCTACAAATAGCAGGATGAACGGCGAAGACAGGATTGCAATTCGAGAAGCGGCCCGCGGATGTCGTTTGCCGACATACCGCGTATAACTTTCACCCCCAGAGGTTTTTGCCTATGAAGCGGCGCTTAGAAGATGCTCGAATCCTCATGTATAGCCATGACACGTTCGGTCTCGGCCATCTGAGGCGGTGCAGAACGATTGCCCATGCGCTTGTCGAGGACTATCGCGGCCTGAATGTGCTGATCATATCCGGCGCGACGATCGCCGGCGCATTCGATTATCGCGCCCGTGTCGATTTCGTCAAAGTGCCGAGTGTCATCAAGCTGCGCGACGGCGAATACACGTCTATGGCGAGCCATGTCGCATTGCAGGAAACGCTGAAGATGCGGCAATCGATCATTCGCCACACGGCCGAAACCTTCCAGCCCGATGTTTTCATTGTCGATAAGGAGCCGATGGGGCTGAAAGGTGAGGTCGAGGAAACGCTGACCTATCTCAAGGCGCGCGGCACGACGCTCGTACTCGGCATGCGCGACGTCATGGATGCGCCGCATCTCCTGGAAGCCGAATGGAAGAAGAACAACGCCCTGCAGAAGATCGATCAGTTCTACGATCGCGTCTGGGTCTATGGCCCGCCGGACTTTCACGATCCACTCGTCGGCCTCGATGTTCCCCCCGGCGTGCGCCGGAAGATGGAGTTCGTCGGCTTCCTGCAGCGCAGCGTTTCCACCCTGGGCACGAAGTCGGAACATGTGCCTGACGAGGATTATATCCTGGTGACGACTGGCGGCGGCGGCGACGGCGCCGATCTCGTCAGCGATGTCATTGCCGCTTTCGAGGAGGATAGCTCTCTCACGCAGAAGACGCTGATCGTGCTCGGCCCCTATATGCCAGCCAAGGAGCGCGGTCAGCTTTTGGAACGCGCGAGCAAGATCGACTGTCTGCAGGTCATCGAGTTCGACAACAAGATGGAAGAGCTGATCGCCGGCGCCAAGGCCGTTGTTGCCATGGGCGGCTATAATACCTATTGCGAGATCCTGTCCTTCGACAAGCCGGCGCTGATCATTCCGCGCACGCGGCCGCGCGAGGAGCAGCTCATCCGCGCGCAGCGGGCAAGCGAACTCGGCCTCGTCGACATGCTGCTGCCGGAAGAATCGGCCGATCCGAAGCAGCTTGCCGCTGCGCTGAAGCGCCTGCCGAACAGGGCGCCACCTTCGGCGAGCAACAGCAACATGCGCCTGGAAGGGCTCGTGCATATTTCGCGCACCGTCGGCGAATGGTTCGATGACCGCGAGCGCTATACGCCGCTATCGATCGTTGCCGAGTAGATCACCGGAACCTGTCGATGCGGAAGAAAATACTGGTGGTCCTGAAAGGCTATCCCCGCCTGTCGGAAACCTTCATCGCGCAGGAGCTGCTCGGCCTGGAAAAGGCCGGCTTCGACCTGACGCTGATTTCGATGCGCAAGCCTACGGACAAGAAGCGCCACCCCGTCCATGACGAGATCAAGGCGCGCGTCATCTATCTGCCCGAATATCTGCATAACGAACCGTTGAGGGTGCTTCGCGCGTTCTTTGCCGGTATCGGCAAGCCCGGGTTCAAGCCGCTCCTAAAGCAGTTCTGGACCGATCTCAAGCGGGATATCACGCCGAACCGCGTGCGGCGCTTCGGTCAGGCCCTGGTGCTGGCGCATGAATGGCCCGATGGCGGCGAATGGCTGCATGCGCATTTCATCCATACGCCGGCCTCGGTGACATCCTATGCCAGTATCATGACCGGCATTCCCTGGACGTGTTCGGCCCATGCCAAGGATATCTGGACGTCACCGGACTGGGAGCTTTCGGAAAAGCTCGGCCGCGCCCGCTGGACTGTGACCTGCACGCGCACCGGTTTCGAGCACATGCGCGATCTGGTCGGAGCGGACGACAAGGTTCATCTGAGCTATCACGGGCTGGATCTGGATCGCTTCGGCTCCTTCACTGGCGAACATTCCAGCCGCGACGGCAAGGACGCTTCCGATCCCGCTTTTATCCTCAGCGTTGGACGTGCGGTGGAGAAAAAGGGATACGACGTGCTGTTGAAGGCGCTGGCATTGCTTCCCGGCGATCTCAACTGGCGCTTTACCCACATTGGCGGCGGAGATGGCTTGACGAAACTCAAGGCATTGGCTGATACGCTTGGCATCGCCGACCGCATCACCTGGAAGGGTGCGCTGGCACAGGAAGACGTGCTTGCCCAATATCGCCAGGCCGATATCTTCGCGCTCGCCTGCCGGGTGGCCGCCGACGGTGATCGCGACGGGCTGCCGAACGTGCTCGTTGAAGCCTCTAGCCAGCGCCTTGTCTGCGTTTCCACCGATGTCTCCGGCGTTCCCGAACTCCTCGAAGATGGTGCGAACGGTCTTGTCGTTCCTCCGGAGGATCCGCAGGCGCTCGCCGTCGCTATGGAATCCGCCATTCGCGACCCGGCGCTGCGCCACAGGCTGGGCGAAGCGGCCGAAAGGCGGGTGCGCGAGCATTTCGACTATCACGCCAGCATCCGGCAGCTGACGGGGCTGTTCGAGGAGCAATGGCAGAGAGAAGATCAATGGCGGAAATCCGCATGACAACCTCGCATAGCCTACCGTTGCGGGTCTTTTTCTACGTTCAGCATCTGCTTGGCATCGGCCATCTGGCGCGGGCGAGCCGCATCGCCAGCGCGCTGGCGAAAGACGGCTGCCAAGTGACGGTGGTCACCGGCGGCCTGCCGGTAAACGGCTTCCCGGGGGCGGATGTTACCTCCGTCACATTGCCGGCCGTGGTCGCGAGCAGCGCCGGCTTCTCCGGTCTTGCCGATCAGTCTGGCAATGCCGCCGGCGAGGAGTTCCTGTCTCGGCGCCGCGACTTGCTGCTGGAGGCGTTCCGGCAGGCGGCGCCCGATGTCGTCATCATCGAGGCCTTTCCCTTCGGCCGCAGACAGATGCGTTTCGAGCTTCTGCCGCTGCTCGATGTCATTTCTGAAGCCGATCCGAAGCCGAGGCTCTATACCTCGGTGCGGGACATTCTGCAGCAGCAGAAGAAACCGGGGCGCGACGAAGAGACGGTCGGCCTGCTTCGCGATCATTTTGATGGTGTGCTTGTCCATGGCGATCCGCATTTCGTCCGGCTGGAAGAGACCTTTCCCCTGACCGAGGCGATCGCGGACAAGATTGTCTACACGGGTCTTGTCGCACCCGCTTTGCCACCGGAACCAGTCGAAACCTTCGACATCGTCGTTTCAGCCGGCGGCGGCGCTGTCGGGCGCGACCTTATCCGCGCCTCGCTGGAAGCGGCAAGCCGAGTGGCGAGCGATCGCCGCTGGCTGTTGATCGCCGGGCCGAACCTCCCGGAGCGGGATTATGCTGAGCTCGCCAGCGACGCGCCCGGTAATGTCGAACTGGTTCGCTTCCGCAAGGATTTTCCCTCCCTTCTGCGCGGCGCCGAGCTTTCGATTTCGCAGGCCGGCTATAATACGGTCGGCGATCTTCTCGTGGCCGGTTGCCGCGCCATTCTGGTTCCTTTCACCGCCGGCGGCGAGACGGAGCAATCCGTCCGAGCCGAGCGGCTGGAGAGATTGGGATTGGCATTGGCCTTGCCGGAAGCGGGATTGACGACGGACATGCTGGTCGAGGCCGTGAGGACGGCGCTGTCCCGACCCAAGCCAGGCAAGCCGGATATCGATCTTGGCGGCGCCGCCAGAACATCCGCCATTCTGCGTGAGGTCATGTAGCGACGTGTGTGGCTGATATCGGAGACATCCTGTCGTTTTATCCTCCTGGATTCCCGCAATCTTGTGATATAAATCGAAAAATCGATGAATCGGGAGGAGCGTGGACGAAAGACCGGGCGGAGTCCCCTTTCACATATGGGGCCACGTATCCGTAACGAAACCTTCCCGCATCTCTGCAACATCGGTGCCGGCATCGCGCTGGCGCTGGGCGTTGAATTTGAAAGCCTGCAGTAAGCAATGGAAAAAAGCCTAGCGCGTTACATTTGGTCGAATACCCGGCTGGAGCAGGTCTGGATACTGCTCGTCGTCGCGGCCTCGATGATCCCGTACTTCCTGTCCTTCGACTTGCCGAAGCAGATCGTCAACGGGCCTATCCAGGGCAAAGGTTTCGAACATCCCGGCGATACGCAGACCTTCATGCACATTGCTTTCAATGTGCCGCTCATCGGCCATGTCGAGATTTTTCAGGGCGTGCAGCTGACGCGCATGTGGATGCTCGTTGCGCTGAGCATGGTGTTTTTGGCGCTCGTCGTCCTCAACGGTCTCTTCAAGCTCTATATCAACACCTATAAGGGACGTCTGGGCGAGCGCATGCTTCGCCGTATCCGTTTTGAGCTGATCGACCGGGTCTTGCGGTTTCCGCCGGCGCACTTCAAGCGCGTCAAGCCCGCGGAAATCGCCACCATGATCAAGGACGAGGTGGAGCCGATGGGCGGCTTTACGGGCGATGCCTTCGTGCAGCCCGCCCTTCTCGGCGGCCAGGCGGTGACGGCGCTCGTCTTCATCATCATGCAGAATTTCTGGCTCGGCATGATTGCCGCGGCCATCGTCGCCGTGCAGGCCATCGTCATTCCGCGTATGCGCAAGCGGCTCCTGGAACTCGGGCGCCAGCGGCAGCTGACGGCGCGCGAACTTTCCGGCCGCGTCGGTGAGATCGTCGATGGTATCGGCACTATCCACGCCAACGATACCACGAACCTGGAGCGCGCCGATATCGCGCACCGGCTCGGATTGATCTTCTCGATCCGCTACGATCTCTACCAATGGAAGTTCCTGGTCAAATTCATCAATAACTTCCTCGCTCAGGTAACACCGTTCCTGTTCTATCTGATCGGCGGCTTTCTGGCGCTGCAGGGCCGACTGGACATCGGTCAGCTCGTCGCCGTCATCAATGCCTACAAGGATCTGCCAGGACCGCTGAAGGAGCTGATCGACTGGGACCAGTCGCGTCAGGACGTCCAGGTAAAATACAATCAGGTAGTCGAACAGTTCAGTGTCGAGCATCTGATCGATCCGAAAATCCAGGCGGTTTCGCCCGCGCCCGCCGCCCGCATCACCCATTCTCTCGTCGCGACCAATCTGACCATCGTCGACGACAGCGGCGCGCGTGTGCTGGACCACGTTTCGGTTGAGATTCATCCGGGCGAAAGGGTAGCGATCGTCGGCGACAGCGGTGCGGGCGGCGAATATCTTGCAGAGGCGTTCGGACGCCTGATCTGGCCGGATAGCGGCCGCATTTCCATCGATGGCCACGATATTCTGGAACTGCCGGAATCGCTCATCGGGCGACGCATCGCCTACGCCTCCTCCGAGACCTTCTTCTTTCACGGCACTTTGCGCAGCAATCTCCTCTATGGTCTCAAGCACGCACCGCTCGTTGCCCCTGTCTACAGCGAGGATGAGGCGGCAAAGGTCAAATGGAGCATGGCCGAGGCACGACGTGCGGCCAATCCAGAATTCGATCTCAATAGCGACTGGGTGGACTATGCCGCCGCCGGGGCGACGGGGCCGGATGATATCTATTCCGCCATCCGTCCGGTTCTCGATGCCGTCGCCATGTCGCAGGATATTTTCGACATGGCCTTGCGCTCGAATGTCGATGCCACGGCACATCAGGATCTGACGTCGCGCATCGTCGAGCTGCGGCAGGCATTGCGGTCGCGGCTCGAGGAGGAAAAACTCGCGGATCTCGTGGTTCCCTTCGAGTTCGATGCTTATAATCCGCAGGCGACCGTTGGTGAAAATCTGCTTTTCGGTACGCTGAAGCGGCCGCAGATGACCAATCGCAAACTGGCGGCTCATCCCTATTTTCGGCAGATATTCGCCGAAACGGGTCTGGTCTCCGATTTATATGATATGGGCCTGGAGATCGCCGAAAACGCAGTCGAACTCTTCACGGACCTGCCGCCGGACCATCCGTTCTTCCAGCAGCTGACCTTCATGACGGCGGAAGACATCCCGACCTATGAGGCGCTGCTGCAGAAGCTGAACGGCAAGGGCTATGAGGCGGCCACCGACGACGAGCGCGCGGCCATCATCCGGCTGAGCTTTTCTTATATCGAACCGCGTCACCGCTTCGGTCTTCTGACGCAGGTGCTCATGGAAAAGATCGTGCAGGCGCGCGCGAAATTCTACGAGAATATTCCGGCCGATCTCGCCAAGGTCATCGAGCGCTACGATCCGGAGCGCTTCACTGCGTCTGCCACCTTGATGGACAACGTGCTGTTCGGGCGCATCGCGCATCAGCAGGCGAATGCGCCTGAGCGTATCCATCAGATCATGTATGATGTGTTCGGGCGTCTCGGCATGCATGATGCAGTTCTGTCGATCGGGCTGGATTTCGACGTCGGCTCGGGCGGCAAGCGCCTGACCAACGTGCAGCGCCAGAAACTTAATCTCGGTCGCGCCCTTTTGAAACGAGCCGATTACATCATCTGCAATCGCCCGCTGCCGGCACTCGACCATCGCGTCCAGGATCAGATCGCGAGAGCCATTCTGGGCGAACTCCATAGCGGCGATTATGCGCCGGCGATCATCTGGGTTCTCTCCAACCCCAGTTTTGCCGAATTGTTCGACCGTGTCATGGTTTTCGATCACGGCAGCCTCGTCGAAAATGGCTCTACCACCGATCTTTTAGAGAAAAACGGTATGTTCAAAGAACTGTTATCGTAATATCCTATCTCGACAGTGGCGTCTGGGGCCGAACACTGGGGGTACCGAAGCTCATGCTTCTGAAGGACGAAGTTGAAATGCTGAAGCGGGTGCCGATTTTTTCGCGCATTGCACCCGCGAAATTGAAACTCTTGGCGTTTACGTCCGATCGGGTCAGCTACAATGCTGGCCAAACCCTGTTTCATCAGGGCGATCAAGGTGATGCGGCCTATGTTGTTCTTTCAGGAACTGCTGATATTCTCGTCGATAGCCCAGCCGGCGAGATCAAGGTTGCCGAAGTCGACCTCAATTCCATCGTCGGCGAAATTGCCATCCTCTGCGATGTCTCCCGTACAGCCACGGTGAAAGCGACTTCCAGGCTGGAAGCCTTGAAGATCAGCAAGGAGCATTTCCTGAAGCTGCTTAGCGATTTCCCGGAGATGGCCGTCGAGATCATGCGCGTGCTCGCAGATCGCCTCAACCACACGACTTCGGAACTGACCGCTGTGCGCAGCCGCCTCGACCAGCCGCAGTCGATGTCCACTCATTGAGATTGAGGGAGCCGGTGCTCGTGCTTTTGAGAGGCAGGCGCCCCATTTCAATATGGCGAACGCAATTCCGAAATATGCGCGGCCCGAATATGAACGCCGATTTCTTGTCGGCGACATTCCAGATCTTTCCGGTATAGCATTCCGGCTGATCGAAGATCTTTATCTCGACGGCACCCGGCTGCGCCTGCGCAAGATCATCTGCGAGGATGGAAACGAGCAATACAAGCTCTGCAAGAGGTACCCTGGCCCGAGCGCCAATCCCCTCGCAATCGTCAATATCTACCTGACATCGCAGGAATATGATCTTCTTTCAGCGTTGAACGGCAAAGGTATTCGGAAGAGGCGGTACAATATCGCCTCTTCCGAATACCTTTGCCTGGATGTTTTCGAAGGTCAGCTTGTCGGCCTGGTTCTATGCGAGATCGAGGCGGAATCCGTCGCCTTGCTCGAAGCGCATGCATTGCCTCACTGGATTGGACGCGACGTTTCAGACGATCCGTTTTTCACCGGTGGCAATCTTGCTTCTATCGATGCTGCGCAACTCTCGGCGAGACTGGTGTCGCTCGGATCTTGCGCTTAGTCGTCAACGATCTCGCAGGCAATGAAGAAGCCCCACTGTAGGCAGCGCGATCCAATCAAGCCAATCGGAGGGAGGTGCGGCGTTGCGTCGTCCTTTTTCGCGAGGGGGTTTTTCTGCCGCCTCGTCGGCTCCGACGGCAAGGTTGCTGGTGGCCCGGACAGTCGTCGCGATGATACGGCGCGCTCTTACCCGTGAAGAATATTGACAATATATGCTACGAACTCCACAATTGAGGTGGAATGGAAGGATAGTTCCGATGGCGTCGGGTAGCATTCATGTGAAGGTCAGCGGTGCGCTGCAAGACCACATTCAGCAGCAGATCGGCGACACTGGTCTTTATGAGAACGCCAGCGAATACATTCGCGCCTTGATACGTCGCGACCTTCAAACCCGTAATGAGGCGTGGGATGCGCTGCAAAAGGAGCTTGCACCGGCCATGCGCGCGGATGACAGCGAGTTTATCGCAGTTTCCGCCGAAGATGTCATTCGCCGCAATACGCGTCGCTGATCATGGTGGTGTATCGCTTTTATCCGCGCGCGGATGCGGCGCAGGACAAGATTTGGCGGGATACAGTTGAGACATGGGGAGAGAAGCAGGCGGTGACGTATATCACCGGCTTGCATACCCATTTGCAGCGGCTATGCGAGGAAAGGGCGATATGGCGCAAGCTTCCGCAGCGTCTTGCAGTTCCCGCCGACGTGAAACACGAGGCGTATTTCAGTCGCTACGAGCATCATTATGTCTTCTTCCGGGAGCTCGATAACGGCGATCTTGGCGTGATGAGCATTTTGCATGAGCGCATGGACCTGCCCGTGCGCCTTGCCGAGGATCTGGCGGCGCTTTCCGGGAGAGCGGGATCTTTCAAGGCATAGGGTCGGTGTGGCCAATTCGCCTTTGAAGTCTCAGATCAATCCCCGCCGGGCCAGATTGCGCATCAGATGCGAGGCGCCGAAGGTCCAGGGCGGGCATTCGGTCGACAAAAGCACGCGGTTGCGCAGCGAACCGAGCTTGTCGTTGGAAATAGTGACGATGTCGCCGACCTTGTGGGTGAAGCCTTGGCCGGGCGTGTCGCGATCCTCGACGGGGGCGAAAAGCGTTCCCATGAATAGCACGAAGCCGTCGGGATATTGATGATGGCGGCCGATGGTCTGGGAGACGAGATCGAGCGGATCGCGGCTGATTTCCTTCATCGACGAGCGGCCGTGCAGCACATAACCGTCCTCACCTTCGACTTTGAGGTCGAGATCGGCGTTGCGCACGTCATCAAGATTATAGGTCTCGTCGAACAGACGGATGAACGGCCCGATCGAGCAGGAGGCGTTGTTGTCCTTGGCCTTGCCAAGGAGCAGGGCGGATCGGCCTTCCACGTCGCGCAGGTTGACGTCGTTGCCGAGGGTGGCGCCCTTGACCCGGCCCTGGCTGTCGACCGCCAGCACGATTTCCGGCTCGGGATTGTTCCACTTGGAGATCGGATGCAGGCCGACATCGGCGCCTTGTCCCACAGACGACATTATCTGCGATTTGGAAAAGACTTCCGCGTCCGGTCCGATGCCCACTTCGAGATATTGCGACCAGACACCCTCCTCGATCAACGCCGCCTTGACCTTGGCCGCTTCCGCTGAACCGGCCTTCAAATTGCGCAGACTGTCGCCGATCAGTGCGGTCACCTTGCCGCGGATCGCTTCGGCTAGGTCCGGATTACCGGCTGCGCGCTCCTCGATGACGCGCTCCAGCATCGAGCGGGCAAAGGTGACGCCACAGGCCTTGATCGCCTGCAGGTCGATGGGGGCGAGAAGGTGGATGGCCGAGTGGTCGGCCTTGGCGGCCAGCAGATCATCGAGTTTGGCGATGGCTTCGCCTTTCTGCGTGCGAATGAAAGCCACCGGATCATCTTTTTCCAGAAGGTCGCGCATGGTCGGCGTTTCCTTCGAGGTGATGTCATAGAGCGTGCCGTCGCGAAGGGTGACGAGAGCGGGGCCTTGCACATCCGGGCGCCAGATGCGGCCGACGAATGTTCCGGTGGTGAATGTGTTCGAGCTGGCCATGTCGTTCGTCTCCTCCAAACTGCGAGCGTTTCTAGCGCAGTCGATCCCGCTTTGCCATCTGTTATGACGGCATCATTCGCTGCATTTTGGATTTTCATCTTTTCCTGGAAGCTAAAAATGTAAGGCCCCGCGGCGCCACCGCGAGGCCTTTTGGGCCGCAAGCCGGGAGAGAGTGGCTTTACGCGGCCTGAACCTTGCGATTGCCGCGCGCCCATTCCGGCAGCCAGTCGCCATGGGCAGCCAACAGCTCGTCGACCAGCGACCAGATTTGGTCGAGATCGAGTTCGGCTGCCGTGTGCGGATCCATCATGGCGGCATGGTAGATGTGCTCGCGATTTTCGGTCATCAGAGCTTTCACGGTCAGCTCCTGCACGTTGATGTTCGTGCGGATGAGCGCCGTCAGCTGCGGCGGCAGATCGCCGACATAGGTCGGCTGGATGCCGGAGGCATCGACGAGGCAGGCGACTTCCGCCGCGCAATTATAAGGCAGCGAGGTGATGCAGCCATTGTTGCGGACATTGCCGTAGATGACGGAAGGCTCGCCGGTCCAGACCGAATTGATGATCGAGGAGGCATATTCCTTCGACTGCTTGACCTCGATCTTTTCCGCCGTGCGGTATTCCTCAGCCTGGTTCTTCCAGCGCGCCACCTGCTCGATGCAGCGTTTCGGATATTCGTCGAGCGGAATGCCGAACTTCTCGATCAGATCCTCGCGGCCCTCCTTGATGAAGTAGGGGGTGTATTCGGCGAAATGCTCGGAGCTTTCGGTGACGAAATAGCCGAGGCGGGTCAGCATTTCATAGCGCACCTTGTTCGGGCAGCGCGGGTTCCAGCCGGGCTTCGGCGCGCGTCCTTCGCGATAGGCGCGAACGAGATCCGGATAGAGATTACGATAGGAACCATCCGGCTGACGATGCTCGAATTCGAGATAGAAGGCCATGTGGTTGATGCCGGCCGAGCGGTAGCGGATCTCGTTGTAGGGAATGTCGAGATCGTGCGCCAGTTCCATGGCCGTGCCCTGCACCGAATGGCAAAGACCGACCTGCTTGATCGTTGGGTACTTCTCCCCGATCGCCCAGGTATTGATGGCCATCGGGTTCACATATTGCAGCATGATCGCGTTCGGGCAGACGGCGAGCATGTCCTCGCAAATCTTCCACAGATGCGGAACCGTGCGCAGGCCGCGCATGATGCCGCCGACGCCGAGCGTGTCGGCGATCGTCTGGCGCAGGCCATATTTCTTCGGCACTTCGAAATCGGTGACGGTGCAGGGCTCGTAGCCGCCGATCTGGAAAGCGACGACCACAAAGTGCGCGCCGTCAAGCGCCTTGCGCTGATCGGTAAAGGTTTCGACCGTCGCGGAGGTGCCCAGCGTCGAGGCCAGCTTCCGGGCAACAATGGCGCTTTCGTCCAGCCGCTGCGGATTGATGTCCATTAGCGCGATCCTGGCGTCGGCAAGGGCGGGCCGCTGCAAGACGTCGCCGATGATATTCTTCATGAAGACGGTCGAGCCGGCGCCGATGAAGGTGATCTTGGGAGTACCTGTCATGTCAAAATCTCCTGGGATGCTACGAAGCTACTTCGAACGCCGCTCTGACAAGGCGTTCTGTGTAAGCGGTCTTGGGATGGGACAGAACCTCTTCGACCGGCCCTTGCTCCATGATCTTGCCATGCTGCATGACGATGACGCGATGGCAAAGGGCGCGGACGACCTTGAGGTCGTGGGAAATGAAAAGGTAGCTCAGGCCTTTTTCATCCTGCAGCTTGCGCAGGAGGTCGATGATCTGGGCCTGAACGGAAAGATCGAGTGCGGAGGTCGGCTCGTCGAGCAGAATGAATTCCGGCTCGAGCGCGATGGCGCGGGCAATGGCGATACGCTGGCGCTGGCCGCCGGAAAATTCATGCGGGAAGCGCGAGAGAATGTTGGCCGGCATGCCGGCACTGACCAGTGCCTCCTTGACGCGCTCCAGGCGCTCCGCCTTGTTGGAACCGAGATTGTTGACAATCAGCCCCTCGCAAATGATCTGGCCGATGGTCATGCGCGGATTGAGCGACGAAAAAGGATCCTGAAAGACGATCTGCATGCGCGAGCGCAACGGCCGCATCTCGGCGCGAGACCGGCCATGGATCGGCTGCCCGTCGAAGAAAATCTCGCCGCCATCGGCATCGATCAGCCGCAGCAGCGCCTGACCGAAGGTGGTCTTGCCGGAGCCGGATTCGCCGACAAGGCCGAGCGTCTCGTGGCGGCGCAGCTCGATATTGAGGCTGTCGACGGCGACGAGCTCACGCATGTCGGGTTTAAAGAAGCTGCCGTGCCGCAGCATGAACGCCACCTTGACGGACTTGCCTTCGAGAATCGTGTCGCAGTTCGGCGGCAGCGGCTTTGCCTGTCCGCGTGGCTCCGAGGTCAGCAGGTGCTGCGTATAGGGATGCTGCGGGCGCGCAAAGAGCGCCTCCGTCGTATTGTGCTCGCGCATCTCGCCATGCTGCATCACATAGACGTAGTCGGAGAACTGGCGCACGACCGTCAGGTCGTGAGTGATCAGGATCACGGCCATGCCGAGCTGCTTTTGCAGGTTGCGGATGAGGTTCAGGATCTGCGCCTGCACGGTGACATCGAGCGCTGTCGTCGGTTCGTCGGCAATCAGTACGTCCGGGTCGTTGGCGAGCGCCATGGCGATCATCACGCGCTGGCGCTGGCCACCGGAGAGCTGGTGCGGATATTGTTTCAGCCGCGCTTCCGGATCGGGAATCTGAACCTGCTTCAGGAGATCGAGCGCCCGCTTCTCCGCGTCGCGGCGGCTGACCTTGCGATGGACCCGTATCGCTTCGACGATCTGGCTACCGATGGTGTAGATCGGATTGAGCGAGCTCATCGGCTCCTGGAAGATCATCGAGATGCGGTCGCCACGCAATTGCCGGCGCGCCCGCTCCGAGAATTTCAGCACGTTCTTGCCGTCGTAATGCACGGCGGACTTGTCGGAGACGACGGCGCGTTTGGTCAGCAGGCCCATCACCGTGCGGGCGGTCACCGATTTTCCCGAGCCGGATTCGCCGACGATGGCGATGGTTTCGCCGCGATAAAGCTGGAAGGTGATGTCTTTGACGGCATCGACCATGCCGTCCTCGACCTTGAACTTGACGGCAATATTGCGAGCGTCGATGACAGGTGCGGCTGTCTTGTTCGCAGCATCGAGTCGCCTGTCGGGAGCGAAGGAATTGACGAGTGCAAGAGCCATATCCGTTCTCCTCTCAATAGGGATCGATCGCGTCGCGCAGGCCGTCGCCAAGGGCGTTGAAGGCGAAGACGGTGACGAGAACGAAGGCGACGGGCGTCAGGATCCAGGGATAGGAGCCGATGACCGAATAGGTCGACGTATCCTGCAGCATCAGACCCCAGGAGATCAGCGGCGGTTTGACGGCAAAGCCGAGGAAGCCGAGGAAGGATTCCAGCAGCACGACGCTCGGGATCGCGAGCGTGACCGTCACGATGACGTGGCTCATGACGTTCGGGAAAATATGCTGCAGGATGATGCGCCGGTCGGTCGCGCCGACCGCCATGGCCGCCCGGACATAATCGATCCGCGCCAGAGCCAGCGTCTTGCCGCGCACCTCGCGCGACATCTGCGCCCAGCCGAGCGCCGACATGACGACGATGACGAAGGCGAGGAAGACGTTGGTCGGAGCCGTCACAGGGATCAGCGAGGTCAGTGCCAGGTAGAGCGGCAGTTGCGGGAAAGCCAGTACCACTTCGACGAAACGCTGGATCCAGGCATCGAGCGTGCCGCCGAAATAGCCAGATATCATGCCGACCGCAGTGCCGACGACGGTGACGATGGCGACTACCGTCAAGGCGATCATCAAGGAGATGCGCGAACCGTAAATGGCGCGCGACAGCACATCCCGGCCGAATTTGTCCGTGCCGAGGAAATGAACGGGGCCGCCGTCGGTGGCGCCGAAGAGATGCCGGTCACCGGGGATCAGGCCAAAGAGATGATAGGGGTCACCCTTGACGAAGAGACCAAGCAGGCGAGGGTGATCGTAATCCGGTCCGACGATCGGTTGGAACGTGACCGGATCGAGATCGCTGGTCTCGGCAAGCGCGTAGACCCGAGGCTGGAGGACGAAATTGCCGTCCTTGTCGTGAAAGCTGATGACCTGCGGCGGCGCGAAGCCGGTGTCGGTCGCCTTGGGGTCGAGCGGTGCGATGAATTCGGCGAAGATCGCCATCAGCAGCAGCAGGACGACGAGAGTAAGGCCGCCCATGCCGGTCCAGGAGCGCTTCAGGCGACGCCAGACCAGGGCGAGGTAGCTCTCATTGCCGCTCTTCTGCTTGATTTTCTCTTCGGGCGGCGGCGGGGAGTTGCTGAAGGCGAGCATCAGTGGATTCCTCCCTGTTGACGCACACGTGGATCGAGCAGGGCAAGCAACACGTCGGCGATGATATTGCCGACGATGAGGGTTGCCGAAAGCACCATCATGAAGGTTGCGGTCACGTAGACGTCGCCGACGGCCATCGAGCCGACGATCGCCGGCCCGACGGTCGGCAGCGTGAAGATGATCGCGGTCTCGATTTCGCCCGTCAGCATATAGGGCAGAACCACGCCCTGATACATGATCAGAGGATGCAGCGCATTCGGCACGGCATGGCGCATAATGACGGCTCCGCCGGAAAGGCCCTTAGCTCGCGCTGTTTCCACATATTGGGCATTCAGCGTATCGAGCAGATTGCCGCGCATGATGCGCATGTTGTAGGCGAGGCCGCCGAACGTGGCGATCGCGACGACCGGCCAGACATGCTTGACGAGATCGACGAATTTGGCCCAGGACCAGGGCGCACCGCCATATTGCGGCGAGAAGAAGCTGCCGATCTCCGAGACGTTGAGCTGGAAGACGAGGAGATAGACGATGATCAGCGCCATCAGAAAGCGCGGCACCGTCATGCCGAGGAAGGAGATGCCGGCAAGCAGATTGTCAATCCAGCTATATTGCCGCGTTGCGGCCCAGATGCCGAAACCGATGCCGAGAATGGAAGCCAGGATGTGGCACACGAGCGCCAAGGCCAGTGTTCGCGGCAGGCGCTCGCCGACGACATCGGCCACCGGCTTGTTGTAGACCATGCTGTAGCCGAAATCGCCCTTGGTGACGATGCCACCGATCCAGTTGAAATACTGGACGATCATCGGCTTGTCCAAGCCATGTTCCTTGCGATAGGCCTGCGCCTGGGCGTCGGCCTGTTCGAAGGACGCGCCGCCCTGGTTCATCAGTTGCGAGCGGATATAATCGGCATAATCGCCCGGCGGCGCCTGGATGATGGCAAACGTCACCACGCTCAGGATCAGGAGCACGGGAATGGCGGAGGCTATGCGAACGAGCAGGAATCGTAACATGGGACGGTTCGCTTCTCTTGATGCTGTCGACTGTCCCATTCTCCAGGAACGACATCGCCAGCGCTTCATTTAACCCGGCGATAGCTGATCGCTGGATGTTTCAGGTCCCATGGCAGCCTGCATCATACAGGCTGCCATGGGGTTGGTTGGAACCTTATTTGATCGGGCCGGCGCTGCCTGGGGCACCCGGCAGTTCCTCTGGGAACAGCTCGTATTTGCCCTGTTTGTCTGCCGCCACCCAGAGCCGCTCGCGGATGATCGAATCTTCTGCCCAGTTGAACAGGAAGATCGGCGTGCCCGGAGGAACGTTGGAGAAGCGCTTGTTGATGATGAGAGCGCCTGGATATTCGGTCAGGCCGATATTGTAGAGATGCCCGGTCGAGATCTTCTGGAACTGCTTCATCAAGGCCACGCGCTCGTCGTTATCTTTCGACGTGATGAACTTGTTGACGACATCGACCATGTCTTTTTCGAAGGGCATCAGGTCCAGCTGACCGCTTTCCGGGGCGCGGTGGTTCCAGCTGGTGCGGGGGCCGACCGGTGCAAGCTGTTCGGTATTCTGCACGACCGAGGCAAGCTCGGTGCTGTTGCGGCGGACCATCCAGTCGAAACGGCCGCTATAATTGGCATCGTCGCGCTTCGGACCAACGAGCGAGTTTATGATCACTCGAAGCCCGAGTTTTTCCATCTGGCTGACGACACCCTCGGCAAGGCTCTTGTCGGTGGTGTAGTCGCTGCTGACCAGAAGCGTGATCTCGACATCCTTGCCGCCGTTGATGCCGGCCGGGAAGTTGACGATGCCGTCGCCGTCCGTGTCCTTCAGGCCCGCTTTTGCAAGCTCGGCCTTTGCCGCCGCGAGATCGAACGGGTAATAAACCGTGGAATTGCGATCATAGAAGCTGCTGCCGGAGGATAGGCCGCCCGGATAGATCGCGGTGAACGGTCCCTTGACCAGTGACTCGCCAAGCGCCTTGCGATCGAGCGCCATAGTGACGGCCTTGCGGAAATCCTCATTGCGGTTCAACTCGCGCACCGCTTGTGCACGCTCGTCCGGACTGCCCCAGCCATTGGCAGAGAAATTCATCTGCAAATTATAGCCGATGAGGCGGGGACCGAAGGCGAGACGGGCAGGAGCATCGGGCTGTGCGGCGCGCTTCAGAGAGGCGACGAAGTTTTCCGGCTGCTCGAGGTTCGACAGGTCGCCAGAGCCGGCAACTGCCTGTACGTCGCGGTCTGCCCAGGTCGAGAGCTTGTAATGCAGCTCGTTGAGGTAAGGCAGTTGGTTGCCCTTTTCGTCGACCTTCCAGTAATAGGGATTGCGGCGCATGACGATGATATCGTCGGAACGGTATTCGACCGGGACCCAGGCACCCATGACCGGCATGTTCATATATTCCGGCGGGAAGGCGTTCTTGAACTGGTCGTAGGTGTTCTTGGAATATTTCGGGTGCTGCGGCTTCAAAAGATGCGACGGGCCTGGGCAGAAATTGGGATAGGCCATCGTGTAGAGATATTGTTTCGGGAAGGCGTCCTTGAAGGTCCATTCGATTGTGTAATCGTCGATCTTCTTGAGAGTTGTTCCTTCGCCGAAAGCTTCCGGAGATGCACCGCCGCCAAGCGGCGAGACGTTCGGATCGATGACCTCGTCATCCCAGTAGAACATGATGTCATCGGCGTTGAAGGGCGCGCCGTCGGACCATTTTGCACCTTCGATCAGGTGCATGGTGAGCTTATGGCCGTCCGACGACCATTCCCAGCTCTTGGCGAGGTTCGGCAGCGGTTCGGTGTCCTTGGCTTCCACCTGGAAGAGGGGAGCCGTGCGCGTCAGGCACTCCGAAAGGCCGATGTCGATGCCGCCCCAGCCCTGCGTCTGGCCGGCGCCGTAGTTCCAGCCTTCCGGCCGGCCGCCGATGACATGGCGCAGCGTGTCGCCATAGACACCGATGCCGTCGGGCATGTTGCCGGTTTTGAACACGAGCGGCTCTTTCGGCAGGCGATCCTTGACGGGCGGCAGTTTGCCGGTCTTCACGAACTTCTCCGTCACCCAGGCAGGCTCGTGATATTCCGGCAGCGCCTTGAACTCCAGAATGGAGTTGCGCTCGACATATTTGATTTTTCCTTCCGCCGGAAAGACCGGTGGAACGGGCGGCACAGTCGGGTCGGCCGCATGGGCGCTGATCGCGATTGCGGATGTGGCAATCGTCAACGCAGCCAAAAGGCCGATCGGTCGAAAATGTCTCATCTTTTCTCTCTCCCTAAATCGCGAGCGTTCCGTTCGAGACCTCGCGTTCCTCCTTTGAAACGAAAGATGGCTGGTTGAAGCGGGATATCCCCTTAAGATCCCGCCTCAACCTCCACCTTCCGGCCTGCCTGCTCGTCAGCCAGCCTGTTTCAAGGCTGCTTTCTCTGCGCGCAACTCCTCGATCGAGCGAATGTTGCGGCTCGCCGCGCCCTTCCAGTCGCGTGTCTTGACCTTGCCGCGCGACAGGCGCTCCTTCGCCTCGTCCACGGCATGTGCATATTGCGGCAGCCAGCGCGCTTCCGCGACGACCATTTCGTCGACCATCTGCCAGACCTCTTCCGGCGTGGCGACGGCGCCGACCAGCGGATCATGCAGGACGGCAAGTTTCAGGAGGTCGATATCGCCGCTAATGGCGGCATGAACCGACATACGCTGAACGTTGATCGAGGATATGCAGGTGGCCGCACATGCCTCCGGCAGTGTGATACCCGCCACCATATTGATGCCGAAGCGATCGACGAAGCCGGGTGACTCGATGATGGCATCGGCAGGCAAATTGGTGATGACGCCATTGTTCTTGACGTTGAAATGGCCGCGATAGACGCGGTTGGTTTCCAACGCTTCGAGAATATGGCTGGCGTGCTCGTTGGAGCGGCGTGTGGGATCGATCGGTTGCGACGCGCTGTCGAGGATCTGCTGGAATTCCGTCTCGAACCAGTTGCGCGTCTCGGTGGAGTGGCGAAGATAGCCGCCGGTCTCGCCATGGATCCAGTCCGACATGTCGATCCATTTGTTGATCTCGTCGGGGCGCTTGCGATACCAGGGCAAGTATTCCGACAGGTGTCCGTTGCTCTCGGTCGAATAGACGCCGAAACGCTTCAGCACGTCGATGCGCAGCTTTTCCTGCTGCGAATAGACTGGATGCGCCTCGAAGGCCGCGATCAGCTCGTCCCTGCCGATCTTGCGGCCGTTGAGGCGCAGGTCGACGAACCAGGTCTGGTGGTTGATACCGGAGCAGATATAGTCGAGTTCGCGCTTGTCCTTGGCGCCGAGCACTTCGGCAATCTGTTCGGCGCCGTGCTGGACGCCGTGGCAGAGGCCGATCGTATCGACTTTGCCGTATTCGATGGCCGCCCAGGTGTTCATCGCCATCGGGTTGGCATAGTTCAGGAATTTGGCGCCGCTCTCGGCGACTTCACGGATATCCTTGCAGAAATCGAGAATGACCGGAATGTTGCGCTGGCCGTAGAGAATGCCGCCGGCGCAGATCGTATCGCCGACGCACTGGTCGATGCCGTATTTCAGCGGGATGCGGATATCCTCGGCATAGGCTTCCAAACCACCGACCCGCACGCAGCTGATGACATAGCGGGCGCCCTCCAGTGCCTTGCGCCGATCCGTGCTGGCGGTGACGCGTGTCGGCAGCTTGTTGGCTTCGACGATCCGATCGAGGATCGCCTTGATCATCGTCAGATTGTGCTCACTCACGTCGGTTAGCGCGAATTCGACGTCGCGGAATTCCGGCACGCAGAGAATGTCGGTGAACAGCTTTTTCGTGAAGCCGACGCTGCCGGCGCCGATAATAGCGATTTTGAAACTCATGATCCTCACCTTCAAGTCGATCGAACAAGCAGCGGCAGGGAAATCGACGGCATTTTCGTCCAGTGTCGTATCGGTTGCGGAACAGGCCGAAATCGAGATTTTTCCTCCGATCGCCGTTCCTCGCCGGCGAGCATGCGCTGTTTTCTGGCGGGATTATGCCTATAATCGCCGAGGCGAACAGAGAACTATTATGCTTTTGAGGGTAATTTTGTGCTGCAAGAATTGATCGACAACGGACAGGTCATGCGGACGGTTTCGCTGCCGCGCGGACGCCACCGATTGCACGCCATGCCGACCAGTGCGGGATATGAAGTGCGCTATGACGAACCCTATGATTGGGATGGACGACGGCGCGGTCTGACACCCTTCACCGTGCTGCAGCACACGATCAGTGGCACCGGGCGCCTGCGCTATGAAAGCCGCAATTATCGTGTCAATGCCGGCGACACGCTCCTCGTTCTCGTGCCGCATAATCACCGCTACTGGCTCGAGAAGGGGGAGCGCTGGGAATATTTTTGGATTTCCATGAACGGCGAGGAAGCGCTGCGCATTCATCGGCTGATTCTCGCCGCAGCCGGTCCTGTGTTGAAGCTGCAGCAGGCGACGATCGATCATCTTGCCGATTGCAGCCTTCGGCTCGTCAAGGGCGCCACGACGCCGGCTTCGGCTTCGGCCATCGCCTATGAGGCGGCCATGGCGCTCTATGACGACGTCTTCGGCTCGCATGCCTTTGCCGCCGACCGATCCGTCATGCAGATCGTCATCGACTACATCAATGCCAATCTCGACAAGCCGCTGCCGGTCGAAGAGCTTGCGAAGGTGGGCGGCCTCAGTCGCGCGCATTTTTCGCGCGTTTTTGCCGAGAGCGAAGGCGTGCCACCCGCGGAATTCGTTCTACAGCAGCGCATGCAGCGCGCGGCGAAGCTGCTGACGAAGGCTGCCTTCATTCCGGTCAAGGAAGTCGCGATCATGTCGGGCTTCGACGATGCCAATTATTTCTCCAAGGTGTTTCGCCGCATCTACGGCATCAATCCGACGGAGTTCCGCACGACGGGCATGTATGCCGCGGTGCGCAGTCCAGTCGAGGAGACGAAGAATGCACGGAGCCGATAGAACCGTAATAGGTCGACGTTCTTGCTATCGCTTGCCTGTCTTGAAAATGGAAATCCGCCAACCCGTCGCATTGCGCAACGACGGCGAGCCTGTATAGATATCGCCCCGCGGCGTCCCGCCTGCCTCGCCGCGCGTCTGACTTCCCAGCAACATCTGTTCGTCATCCGATGCGACGGGCTTAATCGATAGGATTGAATATGCGTTCTGTTGTCGCCTTCAATGAATCCTGGACGTTTCATGAAGGGTTTTCGCCCGGAGATGCCGGCCGCCCGCAGGATGGACAGCAGGTCACTCTGCCGCATACGGCCGTCGAACTGCCCTTCAATTATTTCGACGAGAAATCCTATCAGCGCGCCTTCACCTATCAGAAAATCGTCAATTGGGATGAAAGCTTCGCAGGCCGTGAGGTATCGCTGATCTTCGATGCGGCCATGGCCGATGCCGTCGTCTATCTGAACGGCGAGGAAATCGTTGCCCACAAGGATGGCTACACGCCGTTCGAGGCGCGGCTGACTGGTCGCCTGCATAAGGGTGAGAACCTGATCACGGTCAAGATCGATGGCAGCGAGAATCCCGAGATCCCGCCTTTCGGCGGTCGGATCGACTATCTCACCTATGCCGGACTCTATCGCGATGTCTGGCTGAAGGTCGCTGCGCCCGTCTCGGTCGCCAACATCAAGATCGAGACGACAGATGTCCTTTCCGACCACAAATCCGCGACGGTGCGCTGCGACATCTCCAATCCGCAAAATCTCGCTTTCAAGGGTACGGTGACTGTTACTCTGCGCTCTGCCGACGGAGCAGCCATCGCTTCGGGTGAGGCTGACACATCAGGTGAAAGCGTCAAGCTCAGCTTTAGCGGCCTTTCCGGTCTTGCGCTTTGGGAGCTCGACAACCCCGTCCTCTATTCGGCGGAAGTGGAGCTTGCGAGCGAGCACGGCGCGGACCGTCTTGCTGCGACTTTTGGCTTCCGTACCGCGAGCTTCACAGCGGAAGGCTTCCTGCTGAATGGCAAAAAGCTGAAGCTGCGCGGTCTCAATCGCCATCAGGCCTTCCCCTATGTCGGCTATGCGATGGGCCGTTCCGCCCAAGAGCGTGATGCCGAAATCATGAAGCGTACGCTGAAATGCAACATCGTACGCACTTCGCATTATCCGCAATCGAAATGGTTCCTCGATCATTGCGACCGTATCGGCCTCTTGGTCTTCGAGGAAATCCCCGGTTGGCAGCATATCGGCGATAAGGAATGGCAGCAGGAATCGATCCGCAACGTGCGTCGGATGATCGAACGCGACTGGAACCATCCCTCGATCGTCATCTGGGGCGTGCGCATCAACGAATCCCAGGATTCTCACGATTTCTACGCCGAGACGAACCGCCTGGCACGCGAGCTCGATCCGACGCGCCAGACGGGCGGGGTGCGCTATATCACCGAGAGCGAAATGCTCGAGGACGTCTATACGATGAACGATTTCATCCTCGGCAACGAGGAACTGCCGGGTGCCAACCGGCCGCGCACGCCGCTGAGGCCGCAGCAGGAAAATACCGGTCTCTCCAAGGATGTGCCCTATCTGATTACCGAATTCGGCGGCCATATGTATCCGACGAAAATCTATGACCAGGAGCAGCGCCAGGCCGAGCATGTCCGCCGGCATCTGGAAGTCCTGAATGCCGCCTATGGTGATCCGTCGATATCGGGCGCCATTGGCTGGTGCATGTTCGACTACAACACGCATAGCGATTTCGGCTCGGGTGACCGGATCTGCTACCACGGCGTCATGGACATGTTCCGCGAGCCGAAATTCGCCGCTTATGTCTATGCCAGCCAGTGCGAGCCCGCCGAAGAGATCGTCATGAAGCCGGTAACGATCTGGGCGCGGGGCGAGCGCAACATCGGCGGCGCGCTGCCGCTGATCGTGCTGACGAACTGCGACGAGGTCGAACTGCGCTATGGGTCGCTGACCAAGCGTCTCGGCCCGGACCGGGAAACTTTCCCGCATTTGCCGCACCCGCCTGTCGTTTTCGATCATCGATCCTTCACACCGGACGAACTCGGCGTATGGGGGATGGAGTGGGAGGACGTGCATTTCACCGGTTACATCAATGGCAAGCCGGTAGCGCAGCAACATATGGTCGCCAATCCGCTGCCGACCTCGCTGCAGGTGGAAGCCGATGCCGATACTCTGCGCGCGGGTGAGCGTGACACGGTGCGTGTCATCGTGCGTGCCCTCGATCAGGCCGGCTCGCGTCTGGCTTTTCTCAATGAAGCCATCACGGTCAAGATCGATGGCCCGGGCAAGGTCCTCGGACCGCAAACGGTGGCATTCCAGGGTGGAACCACGGGCTTCTGGCTGCAGGCGACGGGCAAGTCTGGGACGATCAACCTCGAAGTCTCGTCCCCGCGCTTTGCCAGCCAAAGCTTGAGTTTTACTGCGAGGTGAGCGAGCAGCCGGCTCTTGCCGTCAGGCGACCGAGCCGGCAATTTCCCCCGCACCCTGGGGGATCGACTGTAACAGCGTCTGCCGCGCCGAGGCGAGATGCCGGCGGCACGCGGCCTCGATCCTTCGCTGGTCGCGTGATTGCAGGGCCTCGATATAGTCGAGGTGTTCGGTCACGGCGCGGGCATTGCGCTCGCGGGCGAACGTCTTGTTCCACTGGTAGTGATAGTGAAAGATGATGGCGATGACGTCGTAGAAATCGGCGATGAAGCGGTTCCTTGAGGCGCGATGGATGAGAAGATGAAACTTTTCATCGAGACGCGAGAAATCGCGGTAATGCGCGTCGAAATCCTCGAGCAGGGCGTGATGCTCCTGCTCGATCGCTTTGAGATCCTCCCAGGCGCGGTGATTGGCGGGCAGGCGGCCGAATTCGGCGGCGGAATGCAGCTCGAACATTTCGCGCACGTCGGCGAGCTCAAGCGCAAATTCGCTGGTGAAGCCCTTGAGGATCCAATGGCTGTTTGGTCGCTTTTCGATCAGGCCGAAGCGGCTGAAACGAATGAGGAATTCGCGCACGACCGAGGTACCGGTGCCGATCTCGCGCGCCAGTTCCAGCTCGTTGATCTGCATGCCGGGCTGTGCTTCATCGGACATGATGCGCATCATGAAACTGCGTTCGATGATGTCATGGAGTGAATCGGTCTCTTCCTTCGGGAAGAAATCGTCCTCCGTCGGCCGGCGCAGAACCGTCTTCTGCCGCTTGTTCCAGAGAATGATGCCGGCGTCATTTAGACGCATTAGGATCGCGCGCGCCGTGCTGCGGCTGACGCCGAGTTCGGCGGCGATTTCCGGCTCGCTTGGCAGCTCGGTATCGGGCTTCAGGCGCGCCGCATAGCGATTATACGCCTCCTTGAAGAGCGTGTTTTGCCTTGCCATTTCCCCCTCGCGTATCGTCGCCGCTCTTTACCGGCGGCGCTGTCTGAACCATGATCGAATGGCAGTCAATTGCAGGAGTGTTGATGGAGCGCACTGGCCACCTTCCTCCAAGGCGTCAGGCGATTTGCTCGTTGACACCAAAATGTTTATTGTAGATAAAAAACAAAATCAATTGGTGGATGGACTATCGGGAGCTGACCGCCACCAATGACGAAGGAGGAATGGGAGCGGCCCGCTTGGATCGCTCCGATAGGGATACAAGAGCGCCGGAAATGCGCTCATGGGAAATTGCGTGACAGCCATCACAAGGGAGAGGTGATGCAAATAAGAACAATCGGCAGGACGGCCCTCAAGGTCACGGAGATCAGCTTCGGCGCTGCGGCGCTGGGCGGCCTCTATCGTGCCTGTCCGCGCGACCAGGCAATGGCAACCCTCCAGGCCGCCTGGGACAGCGGTATTCGCTATTTCGACGCTGCGCCCTGGTATGGCTTTGGCCTTGGCGAACGCCGCGTTGGTGATTTTCTACGAGACCAGCCCGAGGACAGTTACGTGCTGTCGACCAAGGTCGGTCGTCTCATGCGCCCGGTGCCGACCGACAAGGTGCCGAATTACGGCTATGTCGATCCTCTGCCCTTCGATGCCGACTACGACTACTCGTATGATGGCATCATGCGCTCAGTCGAGTTCAGCTATGCCCGTCTCGGACTCAATCGCATCGATATTCTCTATGTCCACGATATCGGCGGCTATACGCACGGCAAAGCCTTGAACGAGCGTTACCTTGGGCAGCTCCTGGGGTCGGGATTGAAAGCTCTGGGGGAGCTGAAGTCGTCCGGCGCGATCAAGGCCTATGGTCTCGGCGTCAACGAAGTGCCGGTCTGCCTGGATGTGATGAACGCGGCTGATATCGACTGCATTCTGCTTGCAGGCCGCTATACCCTGCTGGATCGTTCGGCCGTTGCCGAGCTGCTGCCGCTTTGCGAGAAGAAGGGAACGTCGCTCATCGTGGGCGGCGTCTTTAACTCCGGTATTCTGGCGACTGGCCCCGTGCCTGGCGCGCATTTCGACTATCTGCCGGCGACGCCGGATATTCTGGCCAAGGTGGGGGCGATGGAGGAGATCGCCCGCAAGCACGGTGTACCGCTTGCCCAGCCGGCGCTTCAGTTCCCGCTGCGCAGCCCTTGCGTGGCGTCGGTACTGATCGGTACGGCGAAGCCGGAAAGTCTTGTCCGCAACATGCAGCTCGTGGAGCCAAGGCTTCCCGACAGTCTCTATGCGGAGTTCGAAGGTTTGACTGTGGTCGCGCCTCCATTGGGAGACGAGGCGGTCAGAGTCTAGCAGATTGGGAGCTATCGAGCCGTCGGGAGAGACGGCCTCGAAGAGGAGGAAAGCCTGTTTTGGCGTCGGTGGCCTTTCCGCCGCGCGATGCGTAATGCCGCAAGGCGTTGCGATACCGAGCCGTAAGCGTTCAGCGGCGGGTGTGCAGGAGAACAGAGCGCGTTGAGAGGAGAAGCAGATGAAAATTGCCAAGTCACTTCTATCCCGCCGCAGCTTTACCGGCCTTGCCGGCGCTGCCATCATAGCGATGGCGATGCCCGTGCAGTCCTTCGCGGCCGACGTGACCATTCCGATCATTGTCAAGGATACCACATCCTTCTACTGGCAGATCGTTCTTGCCGGCGCTCGCCAGGCGGGCAAGGATCTCGGTGTGAAGGTGCCGGAACTCGGCGCACAGTCGGAATCCGACATCAACGGTCAGATCAGCATTCTCGAAAACGCCGTTGCCGGTAAGCCGGCTGCTGTCGTCATTTCGCCGACCGAGTTCAAGGCGCTCGGCAAGCCCGTGGATGAAGCCGCCAAGTCCGTGCCGGTCGTCGGTATCGACTCTGCTGCCGATTCCAAGTCCTTCGTCTCGTTCCTGACGACCGACAACGTCCAGGGCGGCCGTATCGCTGCAGACGGTCTTGCGGCCGCAATCAAGGGCATGACCGGCAAGGAAGAGGGTGAGATTGCCATCATCACCAGCCTGCCGGGCGTCGGTTCTCTCGACCAGCGCCGTCAGGGCTTCCTGGAAGAGGTCAAGAGCAAGTACCCGGGCCTGAAGGTCGTTGCCGACAAATATGCGGACGGTCAGGCCACGACCGGTCTCAACATCATGACCGACTTGATCACGGCCAATCCGAAGCTGGTCGGCGTCTTCGCTTCCAACCTGATCATGGCGCAGGGTGTGGGCCAAGCGATTGCGGAAAACAAGCTCGGCGACAAGATCAAGGTCATCGGCTTCGACAATGACGACAAGACGGTCGGCTTCCTGAAGTCGGGCGTTCTTGCCGGCCTCGTGGTGCAGGACCCTTACCGCATGGGTTATGACGGCATCAAAACGGCGCTCGCTGCTTCCAAGAAGGAAAAGGTCGAGGCCAATGTCGACACCGGCGCCAACCTCGTCACCAAGGCGAACATGAGCGATCCGAAGATCGACGCGCTGTTGAACCCGAAGGTCAAGTAAGGCTTGAGGCCGCGCCTGCACAAAGCGGGCGCGGCCTTTTCGTCTGGCCGCTTCTCCGAGGCGGTCGCGCGGCGGTGCGAGAGGGAGGAGACCTCATGACGAGCCTTGAAGAAATCAGCCATCGGCACGACGATACCGTCAAGACGGAAGCAAACCGCATTCCGCCAGGCTCGCCAATCCTGGAACTCAAGGGCCTGCAGAAACGCTATGGCTTCGTCGAGGCGCTGAAGCCGGCGACCGTCACGTTTCTGGCTGGAGAGATTCATGCGATCGTCGGCGAAAATGGTGCGGGCAAATCGACCCTCATCAAGCTCCTGACCGGCGTCATCACCAGGACGGCGGGCGAAATTTTCTGGTGTGGGCATCCGGTTGCGCTCGCAACGCCGAATGAGGCAATCGCCCGCGGCATCAATGCGGTGCATCAGGAAGTCGTGCTTTGCCCGCATCTGACCGTCGCTGCCAATCTTTTCCTTGGCGATGAAGTCAATCGTTTCGGCCTGATGCGCAAGAAGCAGATGGTGGCGATGGCGCAAACCGTGCTCGATGATCTCGGCTTCGGACTGCCGGCCGGCGAACTCCTGAGCTCGCTCACCATCGGCCAGCAGCAGCTCGTGGCAACGGCAAGAGCCGCGATGCGCGGCACCCAATTCCTGATTTTCGACGAGCCGACTGCCTATCTCACCCGCCAGGAATCGGCGCAATTGTTCAAGCTGATCCGCCGTCTGCAGGGCGAAGGCGTAACGATCGTCTATATCAGCCACCGCATGGAAGAGGTGTTCGAGCTGGCCGATCGCGTCTCGGTTTTGCGTGACGGCACGCATGTCGGCACCCGCACGATCGCCGAAACCAACGAGGACGAGCTGATCAAGCTGATGATCAATCGTTCCATCGAGCAGATCTACCACAAGGAGGAGATCCCGATCGGCGATACCATCCTCGATGCCCGCGGCCTTTCCGGCCCCGGCTTCGAGAATGTTTCGCTCAGCGTCCGTGCAGGCGAGATCGTCGGTCTTTACGGACTGATCGGCGCCGGCCGAAGCGAATTCGCGCTGGGTCTTTATGGTCGCCAGCCGCTTTCTGCAGGCGAAATCTACTGGCAGGGACGCAAGGTCGACATCCGCAACGAGCGTGACGCGATGGAACTCGGTATTGCCCTGGCACCGGAGAGCCGACGCGATCAGGGCCTCTGCCTCAACCTGCCGATCGGGCTCAACATCAATCTCCCCGTGTTCCGGCGGCTGAGCCACGGTCCGATCATCAACAACAAGAGTGAAGCTGCGAATGCCGACAAGCAGATCCGCGATCTCAGCATCAAGACACCGAGCCGGCGGGTTCTGGTTTCAGCCATGTCCGGCGGCAATCAGCAGAAAGTGGTCATCGGCAAATGGCTGAGCCACGGTGCCAAGCTCTTCATCTTCGATGAGCCGACAGTCGGCGTCGATGTCGGAACGAAGGCGGAGATCTATCGGCTATTTGCCAAGCTGCTGCGCGCCGGCGCCGGCATCATCGTCATTTCGTCCTATCTGCCCGAGGTTTACGAGCTCGCGGACCGTCTGCACGTCTTCCGCCACGGCCAGCTGGTCGCCAGCCATGATTTCCATGCCGCGACGCATGAAGAAGTCCTCGGCGAGGCGATCGGCGTCTGAACAATAAACAAGTCTAAAGAGGGAGAACAAAAATGGCCGCGAATACGACAGAAGGCCCGACCGTTGCGCCCCGGCGCAAGATGAACATCCTCTTCAGCTTGACGCTGATCCTGCTGTTGCTGGCACTGTGGGTCGTGCTCGGACTCTGGACCGACAAGTTCTGGACGCCGCTCAACATCACCAATCTGATGCGTCAGGGCTCTATGACGGCCATTCTTGCGCTTGGGCAAACCTTCGTCATCATCACCGCGGGCATCGACCTTTCCGTAGGCGCGATCGTCGGCTTCTGCACCGTCATCATCGCCTGGCTGCTGCAGGCCGGGTTTCCGGTCTGGGCGGCCATCCTGATCACATTGCTGTTCGGGGTTCTGATCGGGGCGTTCCATGGTTTCGGCATCGTGCGCATGGGCCTGCCACCCTTCATCATCACGCTCGCGACATTGACATCGCTTCGCGGTATCGGCCTGCTGATTACCAACGGTTCGACGATCAATATCGTCAATGATGATTTCACCAATTTCGCTGTCTCGGATTTCTTGGGAATCCCGAGCCTGTTCTGGATGGTGATCCTCGTGGCGATCCCGGCCGTGATCTTCCTGCATCTGAGCCGCTGGGGGCGCTATCTCTTCGCCGTCGGCTCAAACCGCGAGGCTGCACGTCTGTCCGGCGTCAACGTCAACTGGATGATCTATCTCGCCTATATCCTTTCAGGGACCTGTGCGGCGTTCGTCGGCATTCTTCTTGCCTCGCGTATCGCCATCGGCAATGCCACGCAGGCCGACGGCTGGGAGTTGCAGGCGATCGCCTCTTCGGTGATCGGTGGAACCAGCCTGTTCGGCGCCGTCGGAACGGTCTACGGCCCGCTGATCGGCGCCTTCATCCTGGCAACCATCAACAATGGCGCCAACCTGCTGAACCTGAATTCCTTCTGGCAGCGCATTATCACCGGTGTCCTGATCATCGTCATCGTTTATTTCGACCAGCTGCGGCGCCGCCGGGCCTAGGAAAGGGACAGGGCGAGGCATGGGGCGACAATCGAGCGGGACGCTATCCCCGTTCGATTGTTGCCCATGCTTGTCGTCAAGGAAGGTCGCTTTGGAGCGCTGTGGGCCTAGACCTATCCGGGCAGGCGCCAGTTTAGAGGCTTGCAGGTAGAAGCAGGCATCAGTCTGCGCACAAGCTGCGCCGGAACCAACTGTCCTTTAGGAGAGGTCTACCGAGGCGTCCTCAAGCGTATGCGCGATATTGCGCAACGGGTGTGCGCAGCGCGGGCCTCAGGCCGGCGAAGGGCGCGATCTTTGCCAGCTCAGGTTTCTCAGCAGATTGCGCAGCGGCTTTTCGACAGCTTCGTAGGCGCAGATGCCGAGAATGGTGCCGCTGATGACGGCGACGAAGGTGATGGCGTCGGAGGGTATCTGCATCCGCGCCATCAGCTTGACGACCACCGAAATGGCCAATGTGTGCCAGAGGTAGATCGAATAGGAGCTGTTGCCGAGATAGGTAAGGAGCGGGATGGAGGGCAACTTGCCGCTGCGTTCCACCGACACCATGCCGAGTACGAGGGCAACAGCGAGGGGTCCGCAGGTCACCTCGTTGAAGTCCAGGCCGAGAATCTGGATCGCAGCAAAGCCCGACAATGCGACGGCGATCAGGGCAAGACCGAGGCCCGCCCCCGGCACGTGTCCGGATAGCCAGAGGCGTCCGAGGATTGCGCCGGCGACGAATTCCAGGATGATCGGCCGCGTATAGGTCAAAAGCAGCGGGGACTGTGAGGCGATGATGCCGCCGGCAAGGACAAAGGCGAGGAAGATCGCCGTCATGCTGGCAAGCCGCAGCCGTTGCGGCAGGAACAAGCAGGCCGCGAAGATGACGTAGAAGAACATTTCGAAATTCAGCGTCCATCCCTGCACCAGAACCGGCCAGATCTCATCACCGCTCGTGCTTGGCGAGCGGACAGGAATGAACAGCAGCGAACCGAGGATATGACCTGCCGTCAGCTTCATGTTCGGAAACAGGCCGATGGCGGCGCCGGCAATCATGATGGCGGTCACGATCCAGTAGGATGGCGCGATGCGCTGCAGCCGGTCGAGCGCAAAGCGCAGCGGCGTCACCGGTCGACGCTCGCTCATGGTCCACATGATGAATCCGCTGATGACGAAGAAGACGTCGACGCCAGCGGCGCCGATGCGGAAATGGCCGCCGCTGCGCTCGGCTGCGTGAAAGAACACTACCGCGAGCGCTGCAAAGGCACGGAGATATTGAATGCCGTAGAGTGTCTTCATTGGCCCGTTCGCGGCTCCCAGTTGACAGGCGGCGCGAATGGTATCTGCTCATCCGTTCGCAATGGCATGTTCGCCGGCATGCGCGCTCGCATGGAAAGCTTTCCTGCTGTGAAGTAAAACAGGAAGGACCCGACATGGTACGGATTGAGAATATCGATCTCGACGAAAGAGCGGATCAGCAACAGGGTCGCGACACCCAGAAGGATGTAGGATTCATCGTTTCTGATGTCGCTCAGAAAGCGGCTGATATGGCCGATGAAAGCCGTCAGCAGGATCGAGGCGAGCAGGAAGACGCCGACGAGTCCGGTTTCGACCGTAGTTTCGATATAGGTATTATGGAAATGGAAGCCAGCGCGGGAGGCGATAAAGAACTCATCCCACAGTCGCTCGGGCTCGGAGAAACCCTGGACCCAATAAGCTTGATAGCCGACGCCGAAGAAAGGATTCTGCTGTGCGGCCGCGATGCCCTGCTGCCAAAGATAGGTACGCCCGGTAAGCGTGGAATCCTTGCCAAACGCACCGAGAACAAGATCGACCGCACCGAGATAGACGCCGGCAACCGCGAGGATGACGCCGGAGACGGCCGCTGTCACAAACAGCCTTTTACGCTGCTTGGGAGACAGATACAGGATGACGCGCAGGCTTATGCATAACACTACGACCAGTCCCGTCGTCAGCACCGATGTTGCCGATGCCGAAGCATGGAGGCAATAGGCGGACAGCAGGCCGGCAAATCCTGCACCCAGCATCCAGATCCGACGTTCGCCAAGGACGAAGACGGCTGCGAAGGCGAAATAGATGCCGAGCGAGGCATAAAAGCCGAGCTGGTTCTTGGAATCGAAGGCGCCGACGAAGCTGTAGCTTCCGTCGATCGGATCATAGGCGTAATAGCCGAACAATATCGAATAGATGAGCACGATGGCGGTGCCCGCGATCGCGCCGCGCGTCAGCGTGCGGATATCGAGCGTGCGCATGGCGACCAAGGCGCAGAAGATATGCGTCATGTACTGGATCGCCGCGCGCGCCGTCACGGAGGGCACGACCGACCAGAAAATCGAAAGGCAGGTGAAAACGCCGAATGCGAAGAGCCAGAGCTGTCTATTATAGCTGCCGAGCACGTTCCGGTAATCGATCATGACGAGCGGAAACCAGAGGGCATAGTACAGCAGAATCGAGGGCTGGCCGAAGCGGGAGGAATAGGCAAATACGAAGAAGGAGAGAGCAATCGCCACCGCTCCGTAGGTGGCGTTGCTGCCTGGACGCACAAAGATCGATTTGGCTATCCGCATCGACTTTCCTATCGGATGGCAAGGCCGGTAGTGACCTTGATTAGGTCGCCCGGCAGTACCTGCGTGTTCTCCTGAGCCTGAATTTCCTTCGACTGGCCGTTTTCGTCACGAATGATGGTGTAGGAGATGCTGACACCCGGTCCGCTTGGATCGAGGTTGCTGGCGTCGGCGGATTGGGCCACGGCTTCCTGCATGAGCGATTGGCTGGTCGACAGTTTCAGCTGCAGCGTTTCCAGCTGCGTGTCGGTATCCTGCATGTCCTGGGCCAACGAGCTCTGCCAGTCGTTGTGCAGAGTGATCTCGTCCTGGTTGGCCTTGTTGATATCCTGTTTGGCTTTCAGGGACGCGGTTTCCGTATCGAGAAGCGTCGCTTCCAGATCGGAGGCGCGTTGTTCAGCGGAGATCCTGCGGGAGGCAAGCTCCAGGCCGCGTTCCGTCAGGCTTTCGACTTTGTCGCGATCGGCCTTGGCCAGATCGAGCTGGCGGCTCTGCGTGTCGTTCTTTTTCGAAAGCGCCTCGACTTCGTTCTGTAGGAGCGCCTTCAGATCTTCCAGTGATTTTAGCTGCGTCGTCATGCGCTTGGCGCGCGTGTCCATCAGCGCTTTCTCGCTTGCGAGCAGACTTGCCGTTTGGGGCAATTGCTTGAGCTCTGGCGGCACATCGATGTCATCCTTGCCAGCCAATTCGGCCAGCAGCCGCGCCTTGCGCATCAGCAGGCGGCTGCGCTCCGCCATGTAGACGACGGCGTCGCCCTTGGCATTGATGAAATCGCGCGCAAAGCGCTGTCCGGCATCGGCACGGCGCATGCCGCCGCCGAGGCTTACGGCTTTCAGCACGGTCAGGTTGGGTACGAACGGATATTCACCCGGATTCTGCACTTCCCCTGAAAGGTAGATCGGTCGGAACTGCGACATTTCAACTGAAGCCGATGGGCGATCACGCAGGCCGAACTGCTTCTGCAGCCCGAGGCCGATGGCTTCGGCGATCTGATCCGTGGTCTTGCCGACTGCGGGCATGTCCCCGATGAAGGGAATGGATATCGAGCCGGAAGGGCCGACCGTATAATCGCCCGAAATGGTGGACCAGTCACGAACCGTGCCTTCGGCGGTCTGCCATTCGGCGACGCGCACATGCAGCTTGTCCATGACGCCCAGATGATATCCGGGAAGGTTTTCGGCCGAGGCCGAGACGGAAGCTACGCAAAGGCTGAGAGCAACGATAGTTGCGCAGCGTAGCGATGTATTGACGCGTACAAGCCTCTTGGAAGGCCGAAATTCAATCATGCAGGATCTTCCCTGTTATTGGTAGGCAACCCGCAAGACGCGGGAGAACCGCAGGAAACCTCCCGCGGTATCTGTCAGTCATCATCAATAGCTGCCGCGCGAGAGGCAGACTGCAGGAATGGTTTTGGCGATGATCACCATGTCGCTGCTGAGCGACCAGTTCTTCACATAATGCGTGTCGAAGGCGACACGGCTTTCATAGGAGACGTCGTTGCGGCCGCTGACCTGCCACAGACCGGTCAGGCCCGGACGGGACTGCAAATAGTAGATTGCCGCGGTCTCGTAGCGTTCGAGCTCGTCTTCCACGACCGGGCGTGGTCCGACGACGCTCATTTCGCCGCGGATGATGTTGATGAGCTGCGGCAGCTCGTCGAGGCTGAGCTTGCGCAGGACGGCCCCGACGGTGGTGACACGGGGGTCGTTCTGCAGTTTGCGCGTTGCGCGCCACTCTTCCATTGCCTTCGGATTGGCCTGCAGGTAGGCATGCAGCACCTTGTCGCCATCGACGACCATGGTGCGGAACTTCAGGCAACGGAAGGTCTTGCCGTTATGGCCGATACGGCGATGACCGTAGAAAGCGGGGCCGCGGTCTGTAAGTTTTACCAGCAGCATCAGCATCAGAAAGAGCGGGCTGATGAGAACCAAAGCGAGCATAGCGGTAGAGACGTCGAAAACGCGCTTCAGTACTCCACCAGTGGGCGGAAAGACGTCGCTTTCCGCGGCGCTGAAAAAAGCCGATGTGGCCGATCTCGTCGCAGACTTCATAGAGAAAACTCCATTCATGTTGACGATTGGTCGGAAATTCTCGGACGCGTAATTAGAGCCGGGATGATCGGAGTGTAGGTTCCGATTTGGACTTTTTAAGCCAAACTTTTGTAGCGATATGGCATGGCGGTATAGAATTACCGCACCGATGGTGAATTGGTTTAATTTAGTGATCAACTATAGATGGGTTGTACTGTATCGTGTTGCGTATAATGTCACGGTTGACAGCTCTGCCGCGTCATAGTCGACGATTTCTAAGGATGTTATAGGCATCGAACGGTAAGTTGTTCATTATCATTGGCTTCGATAGCCTGTGTTTGGTTTCCCTTCAGCTATATGCTATCCCGATTTCTTCATGAGATATATTGCGCTGCAGCAATATTTTGCAGCGCACATACTGAGATCGGATTTTTCAGGACTTTGTAATAAAAGTTGATTGGATTGACGATGAAACGATGGAGGCGCGGCTGACCTCATGCTTCGTAAAAATTGCATTATTTCATTACATCTCCATATAATTGCAAAGAGAAAGATGAACAAATTCAATTGTAATTATAATCGAGGTGTAGTTTTAACAGGCCCGGCGTTAGGGTCGTCTCAAATCGCAACGGATCTGGGTAACTTGGTTGAATCTCAATGAATCATAAAATATATTTAAGACTTAGGTCTGATAAGGGAGGAAAGACCTTGATCGTTTTTCATTTGATGGTCGAGCGGGCGGGGTAAGATTATGTATGCGCCCCGCGTTTTCATCAGCATGCTGGGCACGCTGATCGTATTTGCCATCGCAACATATTTCCTGACGAACTCGCTTTCGACCACCCTGATCGAAACGGTCATCTGTGCCGTCCTTCTGCAGGTCGGTTATTTCCTGGGTGTGCTCTACCTTGTCTGGAAAGAGCGCAAGGCGCATGAAGCCCTGTCGAGCGAAGATAAGGTGCCGTCATCGGCCCAGGAGGACAGCAAGGTCGCCGGTCTGTCCGCCTCCAGTTTAAAGCGTTCGGAACCGTTCAACCCCTGAACCGGCTAGACGATTAGATCTTTTGATGATCCGGTAGTTGCCGGATCGGCGCCATGTCCTAAGTCTCCGCCTGAACCATTGGAGGCTGACGTGATCGACAGTGCAGAAAAAAGTGTCTGCGTAATCATTGCCGCAAAGAATGCCAGCGACACCATCGGGCTGGCCGTTGCCTCGGCCCTTCGCGAGCCCGAAGTGGCGGAAGTCGTCGTCATCGACGACGGTTCGACGGATGGGACCGCTGCCGCGGCGGCCAAGGCCGATGACGGCAGCGGCAGACTGACGATCCAGGAATTCGAGAAGAACCGTGGTCCCGCCGCAGCACGAAACCACGCGATCGACATATCCAAGGCTCCGCTGATCGGCATTCTCGATGCCGACGATTTCTTCTTTCCGGGGCGTTTTGCTGCGCTGCTTGCCGCTGACGATTGGGATTTCGTCGCCGACAACATCGCCTTCGTCAGTGCCGACACCGTTCCTGACGCGCATGCACGGCTCGATCATTTCGATGCGAAGCCGCGGTTTCTTGATCTTGCTGCTTTCGTCGAGGGCAATATTTCCAAGCGAGGCGTGCGCCGCGGCGAGATCGGCTTCCTGAAGCCCTTGATGCGGCGTTCCTTTCTAGATGCGCATGGCCTGCGCTACAATGAGGCGCTGCGCCTCGGCGAGGACTATGACCTTTACGTCCGCGCGCTGGCGAAGCGTGCACGTTACAAGGTCATCCATAGCTGCGGTTACGGCGCCGTGGTGCGCAGCGATTCCCTGAGCGGCCGGCACAGGACGGAGGATTTGCGTCGTCTCTATGAGGCTGACCGGACCATTCTTGCCAAGGGCGGGCTTTCTTCGGAAGATGCTGCGGTAATCCGCCGTCATGAGCAGCATATCCGCGATCGCTACGAGCTCAGGCATTTCCTAGACATCAAGTCGCAATCGGGGCTCTTGTCTGCTGCGATCTATGCGCTTTCGCATCCCTTCGCCGTCCCGGCGATTGCCGGCGGCATTCTGGCCGATAAGACCGAGCGCTTCCGCAAGCGGAGCGGTGCGCCCATTGCCCATGCCGGTGCGAACGGCCTGCGCTATCTTCTGCAGGCCGCTCCGAAATAGCGGTATCGCGGCTTACAGATAATCGCGGCGAACGCCTTCGACCACATTGAGGAGGCGCTCCTTGCAGGCGGCGAGCGCGCTATCCTTGCTCAGCTGCGGCCTCGCCTTGCTTGCCTGCCACAGAGCCAGGGCGGAAGGCATGGCAAGTGCCTGCTTTGCCATGATGCGCAGCGTAGTCTGCTCGGGATCGGCAAGCATCACGTTTTCCCCGTAGCGCTGTTTTCCGAGCTCGTCTGCTGCCAGCTTGCTGCGTTCGAAGCCGACTCCCCAGAACTTCGCGCCCTTGGCGATCGCCTCGGCGCGGGTCGAAACGGGGATGTGCTTCGGCTGATAGGTGACGCCGAGCGAGCGCGCCCAGTCGTTCCATTTGAAGCTGTTGATGGAGCGCGAGGAGCTGACTGCAATCCATGGAACGCGGAAAGCATCGGCAAGGATGGCGCCATGCATGGACTCCGCAACGATCATTTCTGAGGCGGCAATTTCGCGGATCACGGCCTTTGCCTCGCCGCGGGGATCGAGATAGGAAAGGCCCACGGTCTTGCAGATTTCAGGCCAGAGACCAGCGGCAGCCGATTCCCAATGCGGAATGAAGGTGCGCTTGCCGTTTTTCGAAATGCTCTGGAACTCGGGCATTTCCGTCACCAGGACGGCGGGGTCGACAATGCCCATTGTGGCAGGCAGGCCAGCCTTTTCCGCTGTCAGCGGGCCGCGTACGCTGCGAATGTCCCATTGCGATGTGTCGCGCATGTCGGGAAGGGAACCATAGCCGAAGCCGCTGCCGATGACGAGCTTGCGTCCCTCGTCGGGCAGGATCTCTGTGTTGAGGACGGTTCCGACGCCGACCAGCAGTGTTTCCTTGTGAACATCGCGAAGGCCGGGAAGTAGGAAATCCCAGAGCCAGAGATTGAGATCATCACCGAAATTGCCATGGGTGGATTCCCAGTGGAACGGCTTCATACAGGACTCCTTGCTGATCCAAACGATAGCGGGGCACGCCGTGGCTCTTCGATGCGGCATGCGCAGCTCATGCTGCGCTGCAAAATCTAGGGCGCGAGTTTGCCGACGGCAAGCTGCATGACGCTTTGTAAAATCGCCGGGTCGCGCAAGGCCCATTTTGCCAGCAGTCCAAATTGCGGCAGACGCCGCTGCCGCACCTGCCGCGCCTGGCTCCAGAGCGCCTGCCGCCGGGCGCGATTTTTATAGAGGCGGATGGACTCGACATCCTGAGGCCGCCGCGAAAATCTCTGTTCCAGCGTGTTGAGCGCCGTCCACGTGTTGAATTGCTGACGCAGGAATTCGGGGGAATCGTTATCGATGCTGTGGAAGATATTCACGCCTTCGCCACGCAGTGCACCGGCATTTTCACATAGCAATACCCGCTTGGCTGCGAGAACGCAGTCGCAGAAGAACAAGACGTCCTCTGCCGCCAGCCGCAATGACGGCTCGAAACGGATCTTTTCGAAGAGCGGCCGCCCGATCACCATGCAGGACATATGCAAAAAGCTCCAATCCTGCAGCATGACGCTGGCAATGTTCGGAATTTCGACGACGGCGGGCCTGTCCGACAATCGTATCGTATCGGCCGACTTTCCGAGTTCGGCGATGCTGAAATGATAATAGAACTCCTTGCCGCCATCGATGGAGTCCCAGTAGCAATCTGCATTGTAATGGGTCAGCGTTCCGAAGGCGTTGCTGAGATGTTCCGGTGCCCATTCGTCATCGGAATCCAGAAAGGCCACGAACCGGCTCTCAGCTGGCACGCTGTTAAGGCCGGTATTCCGGGCCCCGCCGGGACCCGCGTTGGTCTGACGGATCACACGAATGCGTTTTCTTTCTTCATTGCTCAGCGACTGCAGCTCGTCTTCCGCCGGAAGCGGCGATGCATCGTCGACGATGAGGATGTCGAAATCCTGAAATGTCTGCCGGGATATTGATTTCAACGCGCGCAGCAGAACGCCGGTTTGCTTCTGATAGAACGGAATAACAATTGTGATAGACGCCATTTTCCCGCCTTTACGGTTTTGATTCAGGGGCTTGCGGTCTCATCCCCGAGGGCATGATCATTGGCTTTCCAACGGCATCCGCGGCAATTTTCCGGCCGATTGACCCATAACGGAGGTCGTTGTGACGCCAACAGGTAGCGTCCAATCGGTGTCGAGCAATGTTGAGAAACGAGATTTTCTGAAACTTTATCCCAGCGCGACGGCATCCAGACCATCCCGCCGTGGGATCCCAGACCATCTCGCGAGGGATCATTGTGACACATTGCGCGCCATGATCTTACATTTATGCACCCATGAGGGGAGCGACGTAAGCCGCTTTTCTCACATGGATTGAAATGCTGTCGCATTTTGGTCATGGTTCGCCTACCAAACTCTGCTGCGCTGCAAAAAATCTTCACCTTCCAGTAAAAAAACAAGACGGGTCGAACTCTTCCTCGGAAGCCGGCATCGAAAGTTCGCGCGGGCGTCTAAGTGCCTTTCGCAGCAGAGCTTTTCTCCAATTCAAATCGATTATTCCATGCTCAAAGGCATGCAGACCGGTGTTTTCAGCACTGGTCCGCATATGATTTTTTACTCATTTTTGCTGCGGTGCCATATTCCCTTTCCAAAGAGCGCCCTAGGTTAAGTCTGCGAGCTCTGCTGTGCTCTGTTTGAAATGGCTGCAAGGGGGGATGCAGCACGAAGAAGGGGTGACAGACATCGTGAATGTGACTGCCAACGTATCTTCGCGGATAAACCTCATGCGTATCGTGCTCATCTCGGGCATAATCTTTGTTCATATACCGTTCGATCCGCATAGCAGCCCATTCAACGGCGCCTATGGCTTTTTCGATTGGCTGCGAGTGTTCCTGCGTGACAGCTTGTTCCGTGTAGGTGTTCCCTGCCTGAGCGTAATCTCCGGATACTTGCTGTTTCGAAATGGAAAGGCACCGCAGAGCTATACAGAGACCATTAGCCGGAAGACAAAGACAATTATTCTGCCGTTCCTGTTGTGGAATAGCGCGTTCTTCCTCTTCGTACTTCTTCTTCAGTATTATGGTATCGGAGATGGATACCTGCCGGATCTGTCGGAGGCTAATCCGTACACGATATCGAATCTCCTGCTCGCTATCGATGGCGAACCGATAAATCTGCCGCTCTATTTCCTGCGCGATCTTTTTGTTTGCATTTTGCTGTCGCCGGTGCTGGCTTTTCTTATTCGTCGTGCTCCGTTACCGACGTTGATCTTTCTGCTCTTGCTGGCGGCATGGCCAATATCTATCGGGATAGTGTTGCGGAACTCGATCCTCTTCAGTTTCAGCTTTGGAATCTACCTGAGCCTCCATCGTATCGACGTGACGCTCATAGATCGCTATGCCGCCCTGATCGCGCCCGCCTTCATTGCGCTTGCCGCGCTTCTGGCCACGGCTGCCTATATGACAGGGCCTGGATTGCCGTTGTGGCTCGAGGTTTGTCGCAATCTGATGGTGTTGGTGGGCATTCCCGGGTTCTGGGCAGTATCGGCAATCTTCATCCGCAGCCGGATCGGGATGGGTCTGGCGGGAACGGGCAGCCTCAGCTTCTGGATTTTTTGCGCCCATTATCCGTTGCTCTTCTGTCTATGGGTTCTTTGGAACCGCGGCGGCAGCGAACTCTATCCGATTTTCTATCTTTTGGCGGCAGCGCTTGCCTTACTGCTGCTGCCCTTGACCAACGGCATGGCGCGCTACGCCCTGCCAAGCTTCCACAACCTGCTGACTGGCAGCCGGGTACGCCCGCAAACCGGAATCCGTGCTGTCCAGAACCGCGCCGCCGAAGGTCGGCAAGTGCGTTCGAAGCAAAGGTGATGCCATGACGACATCGAAAAGAAGTTACATGCAAAGACTTGGTCTTGTCTCAATCGCTCTCCTGAGCGCGTGCTTCCTGCCACAGGCCGTGTCTGCCCAGGATGATCAGGCAACCGGCCAGTCATTCGTCGACAATTTCGAACGTTTGGATACCAGCCGCTGGTATATTTCCGATGGCTGGAACAATGGAGCTTATCAGAATTGCACCTGGTCGCGGAAACAGGTGAACGTCAAGGATGGGACGCTGCAACTGCAGTTCACCCAGTCCAAGACTGGCGATCGCAATTATGCTTGTGGCGAAATCCAGACGATGAAACGCTATGGATACGGCACCTACGAGGCGCGTTATCGCACAGCCAAGGGGCCTGGCCTCAACTCAGCCTTCTTCACCTATATCGGTCCCACCGACAAGAAGCCGCATGACGAGATCGATTTCGAAGTGCTCGGGAAGAATCCCGGCCAAGTTCAGGTCAACCAATATATTTCCGCCAAGGGCGGCAACGAAAAGCTGGTGCCGGTTGCAGGTGGCGCCGACCAGGACTTCAACGATTATGCCTTCGTCTGGGAAAAGGATCGTCTGCGCTACTACGTGAACGGCAAGCTCGTTCAGGAAGTCACCGATCCTTCGAAGATACCGACGAACGCGCAGAAGATCTTCTTCAGTCTCTGGGGCACCGATACGCTCAGCGGCTGGATGGGCAAGTTCGCCTATAGCGGCGAGCCGGCAACCATGGAGATCAAGCGCGTCGCCTTCACTGCGCCGGGAGAGAAGTGCCTGTTCCCGGAATCGATCACCTGCAAGCTCGATTGAACATGGCCGGCCGCGTGGCATCTCGCGCGGTCGGTTGCAATGCCACCATGCAACACCAACCACACAAGGCGCCCGGTCGTGGCCGGGCGCAAAAGCGGAAATTTTGATGCTGCATATACTGTATTTCGTCCATGATCTTGCCGACCCGGCTGTGCGCAGGCGGGTGCTGATGCTGCAGGCCGGCGGGGCACTCGTGACGCTCGCGGGGTTCCGGCGCGATGACAATGCGCTGGCTGCCATCCAGGGTGTCGAGCCGATCGAGCTCGGCAAGACGCGGGACGCCCAGTTTGCGCAGCGCATCGCGGCGGTGGCCAAATCGGCGGCGAAACTGCGTGGTGCGCTGCGCTCGGTCGCAAGGCCGGACATCATCATCGGCCGCAATCTCGAAATGCTGGCGCTGGCCCATCGCGCCAAGTCCATTTTTGGCGGCGATATGCCTGTTGTCTATGAATGCCTCGATATCCACCGGCTATTGCTGCGCGACGATGTCGTGGGCAGCGCGCTTCGCAGTGCGGAACGCCATTTCGGTTCGCAGGCGGCATTGCTGGTGACCAGTTCGCCAGCCTTCATCGAACGTTATTTCCGCCCGCGCTCCGGGCTGCATGTGCCGGTCATGCTGCTCGAAAACAAGGTGCTGGCGCTTGAACCTGCGGCGCGCGCCATCGCATCGACAGCAAGACCGCCGGCTGCGGGCAAGCCCTGGAAGATAGGCTGGTTCGGCGCTCTTCGCTGCCGCAAGTCCTTGGCCTTGCTCGATCAATTCTCGCGGCGGATGGAGGGCCGTTTCGAGATCGTCCTGCGGGGTCGCCCGGCCTACTCCGAGTTCGAGGACTTCGATCGCACCGTCCGCGATGCACCCTTCATGCATTTTGCCGGCGCCTACAAGAATCCCGAGGATCTTTCGGCGATCTATGGCGAAGTCCAATTCTCCTGGGCGATCGATTTTTTCGAAGAAGGCTTGAACTCCAACTGGCTGCTGCCGAACCGCCTCTATGAAGGCGGTCTTTATGGCGCTGTGCCGATTGCGATCAAGGATACGGAGACGGCAAGATTTCTTGCCAGCCGAAAGATCGGGCTTACGCTCGACCAGGCTGATGCCGAACATCTGACGGCGCTTTTGGGTGAGATGGACATGAGGCGTTATCTCGACGCCTTCGAGGCGGTGGCTTCCCAGGATCGCAAGCAATGGATGATGGATCGCGCCGACTGTCAGGGGCTGGTGCAGCGGCTGGCGTCGCTGACGCACGCCAATGAGCAGATTGCCGAAGTACAGGCCCTCCCACAACTGCATCGCAATAGAGGTGGATTGCAATGACGACTGAAAGCTCTGGGGACATGCGCTGCATAATCGTTATTCCTTGCCTCAACGAGGAAAAGCATATCGAGCCGCTGATCGCCAAACTCGGGCAGGCTCTGGACGAACTCGACGCCAGGATCGTAGTGGCTGATGGCGGCAGCACCGATCGCACGCGCGAGATCGTCCGGGATATAGCTGTAAGAGATCCCCGCGTTCTGTTGCTCGACAATCCGAAGCGGCTGCAGAGCGCAGCGATCAATCTCGCCATCGAGACGTTCGGCGACGATCATGAGTATTTCATCCGCATTGACGCCCATGGCGATTATCCCGACGATTACTGCCAGACGCTGGTGCAAGAGGCCGGTGCGACGGGCGCGGATTCCGTCGTCGTTGCTATGCGCACCATGGGTTTCAGCGCCTTCCAGAAGGCAACGGCCGTCGCGCAGAACTCCAAGCTCGGCAATGGCGGCTCCAAACATCGCGAAGGAGCCAAGGGCCATTGGGCGGAGCATGGGCATCATGCGCTGATGCGCGTTGCCGCCTTCCGTGCCGTCGGCGGCTACGACGAAACCTTCAGCCATAATGAGGATGCCGAGCTGGATTATCGGCTGAACAAGGCGGGGTATCGGATCTGGCTGACGGACAAGACTGCCATGACCTACTATCCGCGCTCCAGCGTCCCGACGCTCTTCAAGCAATATCTCGGTTATGGCCGTGGCCGCGCGCGCAATATTCTCAAGCATCGCAGCATGCCGAGCCTGCGCCAGATGCTGCCGCTTGCGGTCGTGCCGATTTTCATCGGTGCCTTCCTGGCGGTCCTTAACTGGATTGCGGTTATTCCGGTTGGTCTGTGGGCTGTGGCCTGCATCGCCTACGGTTTCTGGATCGCTCTCGGCCAGAAGAACCCCTACGGCCCCCTGGCCGCAATTTCCGCCATGGTCATGCATTTCGCTTGGTCCATGGGCTTCTGGATGGAAGTTTTCAGCTTTCGCAATCGCAGGGTCGCGTCATGACACAAGTCCATCGACGCCCCATTAAGATCGACATAGCGGTCTGCACCTATCGGCGGGCAGAGCTCGATCAGACGCTGCTGTCGCTTGCCGTGCTCAACGTCCCCACAGGTGCGGTCATCCGGATCATCGTCGCCGACAATGATGTGACGCCGAGCGCGCGGGGCCGTGTCGACGCCATGCGTTCGGCCGTACCCTTCGAGATCGTCTATGTCCATTGCCCGGCATCGAACATCTCGATTGCCCGCAATGCCTGCCTCGATCATGCAAGCGGCGATTTCCTTGCCTTCATCGATGATGACGAGACTGCTTCGGAAGACTGGCTGACGGAAATGCTCATCATGGCCGACACGACCGGCGCCGACGCCGTTCTCGGCCCCGTGCAGGCGGTTTACGCGAATGTCGCTCCGGCATGGATGCAGCAGGGCGATTTCCATTCGACTCTGCCGGTCTGGGTCGCGGGAGAAATCCTGACCGGCTACACCTGCAATGTATTGCTGCGCCGCGGCGCGCCTTCGCTTGCCGGGCGGCGTTTCAATATCGCCCTCGGGCGCAGCGGCGGCGAAGATACCGAGTTCTTCACCCATATGCACAAGGCGGGCGGCAGGATCGCCTATGCCGCGGATGCGCTGGTCTACGAACCCGTTCCCAACGGTCGGGCAACCGTCTCTTGGCTCTCGAAGCGCCGGTATCGCATGGGACAGACGCATGGTCGCATGCTGCTGGAAGCCAGGGGTGGCTTCGGGCGCTGGCGCGCGATCGCGCTTGCAGGCACGAAATCTGCCTATTGCTTTGTTGCCGCGGCGTTGCTCTCGGCATCGCCCATCAAGCGCCATCGCTATGGCCTGCGCGGCATCATGCATGCCGGCGTCGTCAGCGGCCTCTTCGGAGTTCGCGAAATAGAACAATACGGAAATCTGGAGAAGGCACCGCAATGACGGATTTCATCCCCGATGTCAGCTTCGTCATTGCTGCCTATAATGCCGAGGAAACGCTCGAGCGCGCCATTGACAGCGCGCTGGCGCAAGGTGCCGTCAGCATGGAAGTCATCGTCGTCGACGATTGCTCGACGGACGGCACGCGCGAGATCGCCAGCAACCATCCCGATCCGCGCGTACGACTCGTCGCCATGGCCCGCAATGGTGGCCCGGGCGCTGCCCGCAATGCCGGGCTCGATGCGGCCCGGGGTCGCTGGGTGGCCGTGCTCGATTCTGATGATGCCCTGCGTCCGGACCGCATGGCCCGCCTGATCGCCAGGGCGGAAAAGGCCGAGGCGCAGATCGCGGTCGACAATCTCGACGTCATCCGCGAGGACGTGGGCACGATGCTGCCGATGTTCCCCGAGGCGATGCTGGCACGCATGCCGACGCTGACGCTGGCAAAGTTCATCGCCTCCAACATGATTTTCCAGTCCGAGCACAATTTCGGCTATATGAAGCCGGTCTTCGAGCGAGCCTTCGTCGAGAAGCATCGCCTGCGCTTCGATGAAACCCTGCGGATTGGCGAGGATTACATTTTCCTGGCTTCCGCGCTCGCTCGTGGCGGCCTCTGCGTCGTCGAGCCGACCGTAGGCTACTTGTATTACATTCGCGATGGATCGATCTCGCGTGTTCTCAGGCAAGACCATGTCGAAGCCATGCTTGCCGCAGATACCAGATTCTTCGCCGAACATCCCTTCGGGGCTGCTGCCCTTGCCGCACAGCGGCGACGCACGCGCAATCTGAAGGACGTCATCGCGTTCCTGAAGCTGGTCGACAGCATCAAGGAACGTGAATTGCAGGCGATGCTCAAGATCGCATGCCTCAACCCGCGGGCGGTGCGCCATCTCAGCATGCCGATCTTTGCGCGTTTTCGTCGGTTGGCCGCATCTCTGCGGAGCGGTCGCCAGCCGTCGCCTACCTCCCAACTTTCCTCCCCCCTGCCCAACATGGGCGCAGGCCCTCACTCTAACAAAGGATAGAGCCATGGACCCCAAACGTCGTGTGAGAAAAGCAGTCATCCCGGTTGCCGGCAATGGAACGCGCTTCCTGCCCGCCACCAAGGCGATGCCAAAGGAGATGCTGACGATCGTCGATCGTCCGGTCGTGCAATATGCCGTCGATGAAGCCATCGAAGCCGGCATCGAGCACATCGTCTTCGTCACCAGCCGCAACAAGTCGGCGATCGAAGACCATTTCGACGACACGCCGGAGCTGATTTCTTCGCTGCAAAGGGCAGGCAAGAGCCACCAGGTCAGCGAGCTGGAACGCCTCCTGCCGCGGCCGGGCGCTGTCAGCTTCACCCGCCAGCAGGCTCCGCTCGGCCTCGGCCACGCTGTCTGGTGTGCCCGCGATCTGATCGGCAACGAGCCATTCGCGCTGCTTCTGCCTGACATGCTCTGCTACGGCATTCGCGGCTGCATGGCCGGCTTGATGGACCTCTATAATGAGACCGGCGGCAACATCGTCGCTGTCGAGGAATGCGCTCCGGAAGAAACCTCGAAATACGGCATTATCGGCAAGGGCGAGTCCGTGCGCCATGGCTTCGCCGTGACCAAAATGGTCGAGAAGCCGCATCCGTCCGAGGCGCCTTCAAACTTTTACCTCAATGGCCGTTATATTCTGCAGCCCGAGATTTTCGACATTCTGGCCCGTCAGGAGCGCGGCGCCGGCAATGAGATCCAGCTGACCGACGGCATGCTGCGCCTTTCCGAGACGCAGACCTTCCATGCCCAGGTCTATAACGGACGCACGTTCGACTGCGGGTCCAAGCACGGCTTCATCGAAGCGAACGTCGCCTTCGCGCTCGCTCGCTCCGATATCGGCAGCTTGGTCTATGACTCGATCCGCAACATGGTCGTCTCGCACGAAGCGCAGATGACCGCCGCTTAAGCCTGTTCACATTGTGGCCTGCGGCCGGTAAGGCCGCGGGCCATGGCTATTGTTCATTCGGGCTTCTCCGACAAGGTGGTCGCCATGCATCAGAAGAACTTCACTTTCCACAGCGCTCTTCCGCAAGCGGAGTCGCAGGATAGCTTTATCGATCTCGACCGGCTGATGGCCGTCGTGGTCCGGCGCATCCGCACCATCATTTTCGCCGTGGCCGCCTTTGTCATCCTGGCCGTCGTCTATCTGTTGACGGCCACCTCGAGCTATACGTCGATGACGCAGATATTGCTCGACGAAACCATGACGAAATATGCCGAGGATCAGCCGCCGGCGGCAAGCAGCCAGCAGGCGGACATGGAGATCGCCAGTGCGGTCGAAATCCTCAAATCGAACGAGATGGCGTTGCGTGTCGTCGACACGGCGGGCCTCGCGGACAACAATACCTTGCTCAATCCGCCCGTATCTCCGGCGGCCTTGCTCAAATCCGGCGTTAGCCTGATCGTCAGCGTCTTCACACCTGGCCGCCCACCTATGACGCCCGAGGAACAGCGGGAAGCCCAGCGCCAGAAGGTTGCTGCCGTTCTGCAGGATAATCTGAAGGTCGAGCGCGTCACGCGAAGCTCGGTCGTAGCCGTCTCCTTCAGTTCGACGGACAAGCGTCTCGCCGCCAAGGTTACGAGCGCTTATGCCGACGCTTATCTGACCGACCAGCTGAACGCCAATTTCGACGCAACCGAACGCGCTTCCGTCTGGTTACAGGAACGCTTGAACGACTTGCGCCAGCGCGCTCAGGAGGCTTCGCTGGAAGTCGAGAAATACAAGGCGGACAATGGCCTGACGTCAACCGGCGGCGAACTGATGTCGGAACAGCAGATTTCCGACCTCAACAAGCAGCTGATCATCGCCCAGGCCGACACGGCCAGCGCCGCCGCCCGCTACAATCAGTATAAGTCGATCATTGACCAAGGCCCTGATAACGCCGTCAAGAACGCGACCATCTCGTCGAGCTCGACCGACAATTCGGTGCTGCAGGATCTAAAGACGCGCTATCTCGCCGTCGAAAAGCGCGAACAGGATGTCACGCAGAATTTCGGCGCCGATCATCCGCAGGCCGTGGCGCTCAAGGCCGAGCGGCAGGACATCACCCGGCAGATCTATCAGGTCCTTCAGCAGCTCACCGCCAGCTACAAGAACGAGTATGATGTCGCTCAGTCGCGGGCGGAATCGCTGCGCGAAAGCATCGACAAGGTCGTCGGCAAGAATTCCGAGGCCAACAAGTCGCTGGTTCACCTGAATGAGTTGAACCAGAAGGCATCGGCGCTGAAGACGCTTTACGAGTCCTATCTCGGCCGCTTCGAACAGGCGACCCAGCAGCGCTCGTTCCCCATCGCCAAGGCTCGCGTCATTTCGGTGGCCGGCGTGCCCACTGCGCCGTCCAGCCCGAAGAAGACGCTCGTCATGGCGCTCTCGGTCATCCTCGGTCTGATGGTCGGCTGCGGTGTAGCTGCATTCCAGGAGTTCCGCGACCGTTACTTCCGCGTCGAGGCCGACGTGCGGGCTGCTCTCGGTTTGAAATTCCTGGGCTATCTGCCGCTGCTCGGTCAGCAGAGCAAGAGCAAGAGCAAGAAGAAGTCGCGCAGGGCCGATGCCGGAGCGGAGCCGATAACGGCGGAAGAGGGAGAAAACGGCGTCGCCTTCGAGCGCATAATGCGCATCTCCGTCGAAGCGCCGCGCTCGATCTTCGCCGAGACCTTGAGGAATGCGAAACTCGCCAGCGACGTGATGCTGCAAGGCCGTGCCGACCGTGTCATCGGCGTCGTCTCGGCACTGCCGGGCGAAGGCAAGTCAACGACGGCTGCCAATTTTGCCGCCCTGCTTGCGAGCAGCGGTAAGCGCACGCTTCTCATCGACGCCGACTTGCGCAATCCGGGCCTCAGCCGCACGCTGAAGACGCCGCCGCAGGCGGGCCTGATCGAGGCTGTGCTTGGCGAGGTGCCCTGGACGAATGCCGTGAAGGTCGACCCGCGCACCAAGCTTGCCATTCTTCCGGTCGCCGTGCGTGATCATCTGCTGCACACCAGCGAGCTTCTGTCCTCGCAGGGCATGCAGCATCTGATGGAAAATGCCCGCAAGATGTTCGACTACATCATCGTCGATCTTGCGCCGCTTGGTCCCGTCATCGACGCAAAGGCCTTCGCGCCGCAGGTCGATGCCTTCCTGCTGGTGACCGAATGGGGCGCAACGCCGACCAATCTGGTGCGTGATGTTCTCGAGCAGGAGCCGCAGATCAACTCGCGCATCCTCGGTGTGATCCTCAACAAGACCGACATGTCGGAACTGCCGCGCTACAGCGATTTCGGCGGAACGGAGCGCTACCGGCAGAAATATGTGAGCTACTATACCGAGGTGCAGCCGCGCGCCCAGGTGGATGCTTAGCCCGCCGGTCTCTTGCCGGTCTTGAGCCGGGTTCTCGCCAGGGCATGTTCGCGCCAGATCGTGAATATGCCCGCCGCGACAACGATAAGCGCGCCTAAGATCATGGGCGCGCTCAACTTTTCGCCGAATATCATGACACCGATAATGGCGGAAAAGACGAGCTGCAGATAGGTCAGCGGCTGGATCACCACCGCGTCCAGCATATCGTAGGCTCGGATGAGGAAATAATGGCTTGAAACGCCGGTCAGGCAAAGAATGCCCATGAAGATCCAGTCATGGGGCGCAAGCGGTGTCCAGAAGAACGGCCCGATGCAGGTCATGGCGATCGCGCCCACCACACCCGTATAGAAAAAGCTGGTCATGGCGCCGTCTTCGCGGCTGACATAGCGTGTCAGGACGACGTAAAGCGAAAATAGCAATGCGCCGAAGAGCGGCACCAGGAAGCGCGCATCGAAGACGCCGCTTTCCGGCTTCAGGATCAACAGCACGCCGAAGAAACCGAAACAGATCGCCAGCCATCGCCGCCAGCCGACCTTCTCGCCGAGGATGGGGATCGACAGCAAGGCCACCATCAGCGGACCGGATGAAAAGATCGCCTGAGAATGGGCAAGGCCGACGACGACGAAGGACGAGATGGCGACGACGATCTGCGCGGCGAGCAGCAAGCCCCGGGCAATCTGTAGGACAGGGCGTTTGGTCCTGACGTTGCGCCGCAAGCCGCCAGGCGCGCGCGAAGCCATTGCGATGGCGAAAAGCATGAAAGCCCAATAGCGGATCATCGCCACCAGAAGCGGCGGGTAGGCGCTGACAAGGTGCTTGGAGATGCCGTCCTGTATGGCGAATATGCTGATTGCCAACAGCGTGAAGACGTAACCGGTACTATTGGATTTCATGGCTTTCGAAGGAAGAAGATGTGCGGGGCCCCGGAGGCGCCGGGACCCGGCACCACATTCACATTAGGTCATTCATCGGTTCAATCATAGGCTCCATGTTTGCGGTCCGGTCCATCCGCAGAGCCACGCATCAGTCCTTTTTGCGATCCGCGACGAAGGCCGTGAAGCCATCGATGAAAGCCGCAAGATTGTGCTTCACTTTCTCGTCGACGATTGCGCCATCGGCATCAAAGACACTGCCGGCACGTGACACCATGAGCCGACCGCCGAACCAGGCTTCGGCGCCGAGCGTGCGCAACACCGTCAACCAGGCGTTCTGGCTGAGGATGGTACCGAAATTGCCCGGCGAAGCTCCGAGGACGGCGATCGGCTTTCCGCCGAAAACCTGAGCGATGTCTGTGGAGGGCCGGCTCATCCAGTCGATTGCGTTCTTGAAAACGCCCGGAAGCGAATTGTTGTATTCCGGCGTAAACAGGATCAGCCCATCGGCTGAAATGGCGAGGTCCTTGAGTTCCTGTACTTTTTCCGGAATGCCATCCGCAGCCTCGAGATCGGCATCGTAAAGCGGCACGCCATGGATGGTGCGGGCGATCAGCTCGACGCCGTTTGGTGCCAATTCGACGGCCGCGTGCAGCAGGGCCGTGTTGAAGGAGCCTTTACGCAGGCTGCCCGATATGCCGAGTATCTTCATCGCTTCCCCCATTTGCCGTGATGGGAAGACATTTATGTTTCGCCGTCCTTCGTCAAGGCCTGACGGAATCTTATGTGGTGAGCAATAACTTCGGTTTGACCGTGCTTACCGCCCGGAAGGCATGACCCGGATCGGCGCTGAAGCCGATGCTGGCCGCCGCCGGCATCACTGGCCCTGTTGAAGCCGCCTGGTTTTGGTTGCCGCTCTCAAGGAGTATAGCCTAAGTCATCAGCTCTAACTGGGTAGTCCGCGGGCAACTTGCCGTCCACTCAGTCATGCGAATGGGGTTCGGGGTGGTCTGCGCCGTTGTCGGATGGAATGATGTGCAAGTTCCCGAAGCGTACGCCGCGTTGCGTCACGACGCTGTCGGCAAAGGTCTTTATCTCGTCCACCTTACCCTTCAGCACGGAGACTTCGAGGCAATCTTGCCCATCGATATGAACATGAAGCGTCGAGACTGAAAGATCGTGGTGATCGTGTTGCGCCGTCGTCAGCCGGCGCGACAGGTCGCGGGTCTCGTGTTCATAGACGTAGGCAAGGGCCGCGTAGCATCGCGCTTCGCCATCTATGGTCGGCTGCGCGCGGGTCACGGCATCGCGCACGAGATCGCGCAAGGTTTCCGAGCGGCTGGCATAGCCGCGCTGCGCGCTGATCTTATCGATCGTCTCCAAAAGATCGTCGTCGATGGTGATGGTTATGCGTTGCATATCCTGATCCTCGTTCCACGCAGCGGTTGACATCGACTAGAGGAAATTTCGAAGCGATTTGCAACGGTATCAGGCGTTATTGGCGGCCACGGAAACGACGCTGATAGGTGGGATCGTAGAGCGAGCTTTCGCGGAAATCACTAGCGGCGAGCGACGGGCCGACGAAGATCAATGCGGTGCGCTCGATCGGCTCCGCCGCTACCTTTGCCTCAATCGTGGCAAGCGTGCCCCGGATAATCCGCTCATCGGGCCAGGATGCCTTGACGACGATCGCAACCGGGCAGTCCGCGCCATAAAGCGGCGTCAGATCCTCGACGACTTCCTTGAGTGCATGGATGGCCAGATGGATCGCGAGCGTCGCGCCGGTCGCGCCGAATTTCGCTAGCGTCTCATTGTTCGGCATCGGCGAGGCCCGACCGGAAACGCGGGTCAGAACTAGGCTTTGGGCGAGGGCTGGTATGGTCAGTTCGCGGCCGAGCGCCGAAGCTGCGGCTGCGAAAGCGGGAACGCCTGGGGTCAGCGTATAGTCGATGCCATGCTGCTCCAGCCGGCGGATCTGTTCGGCAACCGCGCTCCAGACCGAGAGATCGCCCGAATGCAGGCGCGCGACATCCTCGCCCGCTGCATTGGCTTTCAGGTATTCGGCCTCTATCTCGTCAAGCGACATCGGCGCCGTATCGATGATGCGGGCGCCGGGTGGGCAATATTGCAGCAGTTCCGGCGAGACAATCGAGCCGGCATAGAGGCAGACCGGGCATTTGCCGATCAGGTCGCGGCCGCGCACCGTGATCAGGTCGGCGGCGCCTGGGCCTGCGCCAATGAAATGCACTGTCATCACTCTACCTCATTCTCAATTATGGCTTGATCCAAGACCATTGCGTCACCGGCATGGCCGGCCGCCAGCCGGTCATGCGGCCGACAGGTGCGGCGCGCGCAATGTCGATACGGATCAGCGAGCCGCCGCGGCGTGCCTGTTCGGCCAACAGAAGGACTTCCATTTCGGTCGTGACGGCATTGGCGACCAGCCTGCCGCCGCTTTTCAATTGGCCGATGGCGGCCTCCAGCACGCCGGCATCGCTGCCGCCACCGCCGATAAAGATCGCATCCGGTGCCGGCAGGCCGGTAAGAGCAGCCGGCGCCTCGCCTTCGACAACGGTCAGGCCCGGTACACCGAAATTCGCTGCGTTTCGGCGGATTCGAGCGGCGCGTTCAACGGAAGCCTCAATGGCAATGACGCGCAGTGACGGATCGGCCAGCATCCATTCGATGCCGATCGAGCCGGAGCCGGCACCGATATCCCAGAGCAGCTCACCATAACGTGGCGCCAGCGCGGATAGCGTCATCGCGCGGATCTCCCGCTTGGTGATCTGGCCGTCATGTTCAAAAAGCTCGTCGGCGAGGCCTGCGCTTAGCGGCAAAATCCGCGCGCCGGCTTCCGCCTTGACCTCGACGCCGCAGATGTTCAGATCGTTGATGCCGGAGAGGCTAAAGCTAGCCGCAGTTTCCCGGGAGACTTTTTCGTATGGACCGCCAAGCGCTTCCAGAACCGTCAGTTCTGACGGACCGAAACCAGAGCTGCGCAGCAGGGCGGCCAATTCGGCGGGGCCTTTGCCATCGGATGTCAGCGCCAGGATCTTGCGGCCCGAATGCAGGTGCGGCCGGATCAGATCGATGGACCGGCCATGGAGCGACAGAACCGTCGTCTCCTGCAGGGGCCAGCCGAGGCGCGACGCGGCAAGGCTGAAGGAGGAGGGTGCTGGGATAACGGTCATTTCAGCGGCCGGAATGTGCCGCGAAAGTGTCGCGCCGACGCCGTAGAAAAAAGGATCGCCGGAGGCAAGAACCACTGTCGGTTCTCCGCGCCGGGCAAGAACCGCTTCAACGGATTTTTCGAATGGCGAAAGCCATTGATGGGTTTCGCCTGTTATCAGTGACCTCATCAACTCGATGTGGCGTACACCACCGAAGACCGACGGCGCGTCAGCGATCTGCCGTTTGGCCTCGTCGCCGACACCGGCTGGACCGTCTTCGCCGATGCCGATAAGAGTAAGCCAGCGTTGAACTGAAGGTGTCTCAGCCATGGGCAAGGTCCGCATTCTGATCCTCGGCGGCACGACCGAGGCCCGAGCGCTGGCGGCGGCGCTTGCCCCGCGCACTGATCTCGACATTGTTCTGTCCCTTGCCGGACGAACCGCCGATCCGGCGCCGCAGCCCGTTCCGGTGCGCAGCGGCGGTTTCGGTGGCGCAGAGGGGCTTGCCCGCTATGTCATCGATGAAAAGATCGATCTGGTGATCGATGCCACCCATCCCTTCGCGGCCCGCATTTCCGCCAATGCCGCGCAAGCGGCTGTTCAATGCGCTGTGGCGGCCTTTGCGTTGCGCCGTCCGGCGTGGATGCCGGTCGAAGGCGATGACTGGCTTTCCGTACATAGCGTTTCGCAAGCCATCGCTGCACTTGGCGCCAAGCCTTTGCGTGTCTTCCTTGCGACTGGCCGGCAGGAGGCGCATCAGGCGAACGCGGCGCGGCAGCATCATTACTGGGTCCGCAGCGTCGATCCCGTCGAGCCGCCGCTGACCGTGCCTGACGTCAGCTACATCCACAGCCGCGGTCCGTTCCGCCTGGAGGACGAGCTGGAGATGCTGCAACGGCATGGAATCGAGGCGGTCGTCGCCAAGAACAGCGGCGGTGACGCGACCTACGGGAAGATAGAGGCGGCAAGGCAGCTCGGAATCAAGGTGATCATGGTCGAGCGCGCGGATACCGCCGGGTTGCCGGTGGTCGAAACGGTAGACGCTGCGCTCGATCGGATCGATCATTTCGTCTCTTCCCTGATGAAGCGCGGCGTATAGACCAGATCGGGGCGTCCTTCGCGGGCAATGACGCGCGTCTCGGCCGAGCCGATGATGACGCAGGTCGCCATATCCGCCTGCGAGGCCTCGGCATCGGCGAGCCGAGCCACTGTCATGCGCTCGTCGGGACGACCGGCGGCCCGACCGAAGATGGCAGGTGTTTCGCCGGGCAGCACGGCGCGCAGGATCTCGAAGGCTTTGCCAAGCTGCCAGGGCCGCGCCTTGCTGATCGGATTGTAGAGCGCGATCACAAAGCCCGCTTCGGCAACGGCGCGGAGGCGACTCTCGATCAGCGGCCAGGGTTTCAGATTGTCCGAAAGCGAGATCGCGCAGAAATCGTGCCCAAGGGGAGCGCCGATGCGGGCCGCAACGGCAAGCATGGCCGTGATACCCGGCACGACGATAAGGTCTACCGTCCGCCATTCAACCGGACCATGATCGATCGCCTCGCAAACGGCGGCCGCCATGGCAAAAACACCGGGATCGCCGCCGGAAACAACGCAGACATTGACGCCGGCTGCCGCCCGCTGCAGCGCCACCTTGGCGCGGTCCAGCTCCTCGCGATTGTCGGATGCCTGACGGATCTGGTCGCTGCGCAACGTCAGGCGGTCGAGATAGGGGCCGTAACCGTAAAATTCATGAGCATCCGTGACGGCAGCAAGCGCCTCTGGCGTCGTCTGCTGGGGATTGCCGGGGCCGGTGCCGATTACATAGAGACGTCCGCTCATGGCCGGCTTTCCCAGCCGGGAACCAGCACAATGGAGAAATAGGGCGCTTCGGCATCGTCGCGGCTGGCAAGCGGCGTCATGGCGCCGTTCGCCATCGTGCCGCGCTCCACATAGATCGCTTCCTCCAGCCGGCCGGCGGCATCGAGCGCGCGGCGGATTTTTGGCAGATTGCGGCCAACCTTCATAATGACGGCAGCCTGTGTATCACCCAATCTGCGGGTTAGCTCGGCCTCCGCCATCGTTCCGGGGAGCACGGAGAGAACGTCGTCTCCCTGCACCATCGGCAATCCTGCAAGAGACCAGCAACCGGACATGGCTGTCACGCCCGGGATGACTTCAGTGGGGAAGCGATCGGCAAGGCGCACATGCAGATGCATGTAGGAGCCATAAAACAGCGGATCGCCCTCGCTGAGTACGGCAACCGTCTTTCCTTCGCGAAGATGCGCCGCCACCATCTCGGCCGAGGCGTCATAGAAGGCGGTGATCTGACGGAGATATTCCGGCGCGTCCTTCTCGATCTCGGTCGTCACCGGATAGTAGAGCGGCAGCAGCGTGACGTCCGCTTTCAGCAGGTCGCTGACGATGGCCTTGCCGTTGCCGTTTCTGCCTTGCTTGGCAAAATAGGCGACGACATCGGCGCGCTCCAAAGCCTTGACGGCCTTGACCGTCAGCAGTTCGGGATCGCCAGGCCCGGTGCCGACACCGATCAGATTTCCGTTGGATGGTGCGCTCATAGGCCCGGCCTCGCAAGCGCGTTGAGGGCGGCTGCCGTCATGGCACTGCCGCCTAGCCGGCCGCGCACGATGGCAAAGGGAACGCCGTAGGAGTTTTCGGCAAGCGCATCCTTCGATTCCGCCGCGCCGACGAAACCGACGGGCATGCCGATGATGGCAGCAGGCTTCGGCGCGCCATCGCGCAGCATTTCGAGAAGGTGGAAGAGGGCCGTCGGCGCGTTGCCGATAGCAACGACGGAGCCCGCCAGCCGATCGGTCCAAAGATGCATGGCGGCCGCCGAGCGCGTGTTGCCAATGGACTTGGCGATCTCCGCCGTGCGCGGGTCCTGCAAGGTGCAGATCACTTCGTTGGCGGCAGGCAGACGGGCGCGCGTGATGCCGCGAGCGACCATCTCCGCGTCGCAGAAAATCGGTGCACCGTCAGTCAGCGCCTTGCGGGCGGATGCGACGAAATCGGGAGAGAAGAGAAAATGTTCTGCCGCTTCCACCAATCCGCAGGCATGAATCATGCGGACGGCGACATCGGTCTCGGCTTCAGGGAAACGCTGGAGATCGGCTTCGCTGCGGATTATCGCAAAGGAGCGCTCGTAGATCGCATCCCCTTCGCGGATATAGTCATAGTCAGGCATTTCTATCCCTGTCGTAAGGCCGTCGCGATTGCGTCCCGGCCGAGCCGTTTAAGACACTGCTGTGCCGATTCGCCAGCAGCTTTGTTGTTTCGCACCAGTTCCCCGAGCGCAGCCAGCGCCGATTTCAGATATTCCTTATGGATGTAAGCCACGGGCTCTGATGATGCTGACCCATTTACGACAATAGCATAGCCCGTTGCAGCACCGACGATGGTCAGCATCGCCGGGAAAGGATGGGCGCAGCCTTTTGCGCAGCCGGATAGATGCACCTTGAGCGAACCATCCAGCAGCTCAGGCCCGATTTCGACCAGATCGGCGGCCGCCTTTTTCGTGGCGTAGTGGGCAGAGGCGCATGCGCCGGCACCGGAACAGGGAACGGCATAATTTGCAGGATCATCGGCGCGTGTCTGAAAGCCGCAATCAGCTGCCGCGGCGAGAATGCCATTGATCCGCTCGCGCGGGAGGCCGAGCAGCAACAGGCTGTGTTCGGGGCCGGTCCGTAATTCATGCGCCCCCGCCATCTCTGCATGGTCAAGAAATCGGATGAATTCTTGAGCGTGGATTTGACCGAAGGCGGGCCGCAATCCGAGTGCGGTCTGTTCGTTGTCGAGCGGAATGACACCGACAGGAAGGGCGGATGAGTTAGTTTCTCGTCGTGGGAAGCTGGAAGGGGCAGGAAACTGTAGTCCTAAAGCGGCGATGTCCAGGTCACGGCCACGGGCGCGGGGTCCGATTGCAGCCAAGGCTTTGAGCAATGCCATGACACAGGCTATCGCTTCTTCGCCAGGCAGGACGACAAGCCGTATGGCCGTCGCCTCGGTTCCCGCAATGGCAAGAGTCCAAAGCTTTCGGCCATCGGCGGCAGTGACAGCCTTCAGCCTGATATCCGCCGAGAGTTCGTCAAGGACGAGCCGGCCGCCGCCGTCAACGATAATGGCGAGCTTTGCAGCGAGCAATGGCTTGGGACGAAGTGCATCGATGGCGCTTCGCAGACGCTCAGAAAGCCCGCGTGCATCAGCGATCTCGGACGGATCGACACCGCTGAGCGGCGGGACTTCGATCGCGACGCCGCTCTCTGGCACGATGCCGGCCCGATCGATATCGGCGGCCAGTCCAGGCATGCTTTGCAGCGTCATGCCACGTAGCTGAATATTGCCGCGCGCAGTGATCTCGATCAGGCCATTGCCGTGTCTCTCGGCTGCTTCCGCCAAGAGGCGTAATTGCGCGATAGTCAGCCCCGGGGTCGACGGCCGCAAGCGAACAAGAAGGCCGTCGCCGGTCTGCATCGGTGCACTCAGCGAGGGGCAGGCACCGCGAACCATAGAGGGCAGGGGCGATGCAACGCCGTCCTCGGCAGCTCCCCCCTGAGAGAAGCACGCTTGTTCCTCCACTGTCTGCGCGTCGACCGCAACCATAAGACTGCCCTTCATAAGGGACATTTTCTTGCACAAACCGGATCGGCGGGCAAACGATTTGGTATTTGGCGCTTATTCGAGATCGTCGAAGTCCCGACCCTTACGCATAAGATAGATATCCATGATCCATCCATGCCGGGCGCGGGCTTCGGCGCGGGTCGCAAGAATCCGCTCGCAAACGTCCGCCAGCCTGCCGGCGATGATGATTTCATCCTTGGTGCCGAGATAGGCGCCCCAATAGATATAGGCATCGGGATCGTCGATCTTGCTGAAGGCCTGCTCGCCATCGAGCATGACGACGGCCGTTTCGGCAATTCCGGGAAAGCTTTCGGCCAATCGCCGACCGGTGGTGATCTGAACCGGCTTGCCGACCAGATTGAGGGGGATGCGATGACTTGCTGTCAGCGCTTGGATGCTGGTGATGCCGGGAATAACGCTATAGTCGAGCGCAACATTGCCGCGGGCGACGACACGCTCGAGAATGCGGAGCGTGCTGTCATAAAGGCCGGGATCGCCCCAGACGAGGAAGGCAGCACTTTGGCTTTCCGTCAGATGTTCCAGAAACAGCCGCTCGTAGGTCGCGGAAATCGCGTCATGCCATTCATCGACGCTCCGCACATAGCTGCGGTCCGCCGTCTGGCGTGATGGCACGTCGTAATCCACGTAGCGGGTGGCTGGATTGGTGACGTAGCGCTGGCAGATCTCGCGCCTGACGTCGGCAAGCTCGCTCTTGGCCGCGCCCTTGCTGGGAATGAGGATGACATCGGCTGAGTTCAGCGCATTGATTGCCTGCACGGTCAGATGTTCGGGGTTTCCCGTGCCGATACCGACGATGTGAATATGCCGCATATGCTTTGCCTCGCTCTTCAGCGCTGTTTGCCGGAAGCGCCTGCTCATTTCAAGAGGAGGCTTCAAGCTGATTGCCGCTCAAGGGTCCAGCGGTTGGCCATATAGCTGCGCGGCGAGGTGCCGAGCATGCGGCGGAACATGGTGGTAAACGCCGCCACGCTCTCATAGCCTGCTTCGAGCGCGATGTTGGTGACGGGCTGGCCCTCCGCCAGTTGCGGCAGGCAGGCAAAGACGCTTGCCTGCTGGCGCCAGGTGGTGAAGCTGATGCCGGTTTCCTTGCGGAACTGCCTGGTGAACGTTCGGCGGCTTACCGAAAGCTTTTCGGCCCAATCATCCAGCCTGGCATTAGGCGATGGGTTGGAGAGATAGTTGCGGCAGAGCGCAGTCAATCGGCGGTCGGACGGGAAGGGCAGGCCGAGCGGACGCTCGGGCAACGTTGCGATTTCCTCGACCAGTAGCGACAGAACGAGCTTGGCCTTGCGATGGCTGACCGGCGCCTCCCGCAGCCGGATGGCTTCGAGCAGCAGGCTGCGGGCAAGATCGGTCACTTCGACGACACGCGGCGCTTCACCCTTCGGCGGCTGGCCGCGCGGCGTCACGTAGACGGATTTCATGCTGACGTCGCTCAGGATCTCAATCGAATGCTCCAGCCCGACGGGGATGAATAGGGCATGGCCGGGCGGCACCATCCAGCGGCCGCGCGCCGTCATAATCAGGGCGACGCCGGCGAAGATGCAAAGCAGCTGCGTGCGGCGGTGGTGATGCCAGGGAACCGTGTAGCCCTGCGGCGGCTCGGCGCTATGGACGAGCACGTCGGCTGGCGATTCCTCCATCCAACGCATGTTTCGCACATGGTCGTCGTCGAGGGTCGCCAGCAACTGTTTCGATAGCTTTTCCATTTTGGCCCAATCGAGAAACTATTGGACCAAAACACGAAAGAAGGACATTCGCAAGCCGTGCTAAAGGCGGATCAAGTCATATCGTCGGCAAGTCTCGCCGGCGCAGGAGGATTCCCCACATGGTTGCGGAAGTGGCGGGTACGCAGGCCCGATATCAAAAGACGACGATGTCGATCGTTATGGCGGTCAGCACCTGTCATCTGCTGAACGATACGATGCAATCGCTGCTGACGTCGCTCTATCCGATGTTCAGAGAGAATTATGCGCTCGATTTCGTGCAGATCGGCCTGTTGACGATGATGTTCCAGATTACCGCCTCGCTGCTGCAGCCAGTGGTCGGTATCGTGACCGACAAATGGCCGATGCCCTATTCGCTGCCCGTGGGCATGGTCAGCACCTTTGCAGGCCTGGTGCTGCTTGGCTATGCCGGCAGTTTCGGCGTGCTCCTGATCGCTGCAAGCCTGATCGGCTTCGGTTCGGCCGTCTTCCATCCGGAGGCTTCGCGCGTTGCACGTCTCGCTTCGGGCGGACGTCACGGGCTGGCGCAGTCGCTGTTTCAGCTCGGTGGTAACGCCGGCTCGGCGATCGGGCCGCTCATTGCCGCGTTCTTCGTCCTCCAGCATGGCCAGAAGAGCGTCGCCTGGCTTTCGGTGCTGGCCGTCATTGGCTTCATCGTTCTGAGCTGGGTCGGCAACTGGTTCATCAACCATCGCCGCCAGCAGTCGGCCCGCCCTGCACCGAGCCGCGCCTTGCCGATCGCGCGCAACAAGGCGATGTGGGCGCTTGCCATCCTCATCCTGCTGACGGCGACGAAGAACGTCTACATGGCGAGCATTTCGAGCTATTTCACCTTCTACGTCATCGACAAGTTCCATCTCGATGTCCGGGATGCGCAGCTGATGCTGTTTCTTTTCCTCGGCTCGGTCGCGGTCGGCACGATCATGGGCGGGCCGGTGGGCGACCGTTTTGGCGCGCGTTTCGTGATCTGGTTCTCGATCCTCGGCGTCATCCCGTTTGCGCTGCTGATGCCCTATGCGAACCTGTTCTGGACCTGCGTCCTGACCGTCGTCATCGGCCTCGTGCTTGCCTCGGCCTTCCCGGCGATCGTGGTCTTTGCGCAGGAGCTGATCCCTGGCCGCGTGGGACTGATCGGCGGCATCTTCTTCGGCTTTGCCTTCGGGGCGGGTGGACTGGGTGCGGCCTGGCTCGGCGATTTCGCCGATGCGCGTGGCATCCCTTTCGTCTATACGCTCTGCTCGTATCTGCCGTTGTTGGGATTATTCACGATCTTCCTGCCACGAATTCCGCGGCATTGATCGAAACCGGCGGGCGATCAGCCCCGCCGCTGTTCTTGAGCGCCCGCGTTGAGACCCCTTTGTCAGGCGTAGCGGCTGATCGCGAGGTCGGTCGCGTCGATATCAGGCTTGCGGCCACTGACGAGATCGCTGATGACGCGTGCCGAACCGGAACTCATGGTCCATCCAAGCGTGCCATGACCGGTATTGAGATAAAGCCCCTTGATCCTCGTCGGTCCGATGACCGGCGTGCCATCCGGCGTCATCGGCCGCAGGCCCGACCAGAACGAGGCCTTGGCGACATCGCCGCCGGGGAAGAGATCGGTCACGGAATGCTCTAGCGTCCGGCGCGGGGCAAGGCCGAGATCATTGGTATAGCCGGAGATTTCCGCCATGCCGCCGACGCGGATGCGGTCGCCGAGGCGAGTGATGGCGATCTTGTACGTTTCGTCCATGACGGTCGATTCCGGTGCGCGCGAGGCATCGGTGATCGGGATCGTCAGCGAATAGCCTTTGACCGGATAGACGGACAGGTTGATGCCGAGCGGTTTCAGCAGCAGCGGCGAATAGCTGCCGAGCGCGACAACGATCGCATCGGCATCCAGGCGTCCACGATTGGTCACCACGCCACGTACTTGGCTGCCCTCGATGTCGAGCCCCTTGATCGTCGTGCCGTACTGGAACCGGACGCCAAGCTCAATCGCTTTTGCAGCAAGCGCATTGGTGAATTTGAAGCAGTCGCCGGTCTCGTCCTTCGGTGTCAGCAGACCACCGACGATCTTGCCGCGGACATGCCGAAGGGCCGGTTCGACGCGAATACAGCCATCGGGATCAAGCACCTCATACGGAATGCCGTCGGCCGCAAGAGCCTTGACGTCCTTGGCGGATGCATCGAGCTGCGCTTGCGTGCGGAAGAGCTGGAGCGTGCCCTGCATACGCTCGTCATAGGCAATACCCGTCTCTTCGCGAAGCTCAGCGAGCGAAATGCGGCTGTAATCGGCAAGGCGCAGCATGCGGCTCTTGTTGATCGCGTAACGCTCCGACGTGCAGTTCGACAGCATCTTGACGAGCCATGAGAGCATGGCGCCATCGACCTTCGGGCGCAGGATGAGCGGCGCGTGGTGCATGAACAACCACTTGATCGCCTTCATGGGAATGCCGGGGGCCGCCCAGGGCGAGCAATAGCCGAAGGAAACCTCGCCGGCATTGGCGAAGCTCGTTTCCAGCGCCGGGCCCTGCTGCCGGTCGATGACCGTAACCTCGTGGCCCGCCTTGGCAAGCTGATAGGCTGACGTCACGCCGATGATGCCGGCACCCAGAACGACGACTTTCATGATGTCCTCAGAGACTTGAGAGATGGGAAGGTCAGCGATATTGACGGTGGAAGCGATGGCCGAGACTGGTCAGGATTTCATAGGAAATCAAGCCGGCGTCGCGCGCAAGATCATCCACGGTCTGATGATCTCCCAGAACTTCCACCATGCTGCCGAAAGAGAGAGCGCCTTCGGGCAAGGCGCTGATATCGATTGTCGTGCTGTCCATCGACACGCGGCCGACGATGGGCAGACGCACGCCGTCGTAATAGACGGCGCCGCGATCGCTGAGGCTGCGCGGCAAGCCGTCGGCGTAGCCGGCGGCGATCGTCGCGAGCCGGGTCTTGCCTTTCGTCACATGCACGCCGCCATAGCCGACCCGAGCGCCTTCCAAAACGGTCCGTGTCTGCACCACGGCAACTTCGAGCCGGACAACCGCTTCCATGGGGTTGGCAACGCCACTGGTGGGAGCGCCGCCATAAAGAGCGATGCCTGGCCGTGCCAGTACGCCATGGAAATCTCCGCCAAGAAAGATGCCGCCGGAATTGGCGAACGAAACATCGTATTGCGGAAACTCCGTTGCGACGCGACACATCTCGGCAAGCTGATCACCGTTTTGCCTGCTGTCGGTCTCATCTGCGGAGGCGAGGTGGCTCATGATGAACAGGATATCGACGTCGTCGGATGTCTGCAGATGAGCTGCCACGGCGCTTCTGTCCTCCGGCGGTATGCCGAGCCGCGACATGCCGGTATCGAATTGGAGAACCGCGGGGAGCCTGCGGTGAAGAGAGCGTGACATCTCCGACCACTGCCGCAACTGTTGGAGCGAATTGATCACAGGCACGATGCCGCCATCGGCGCAGGCAGCCTCATTGCCGGGTAAAAGGCCGTTCAGCACAAAAATAGTTGCATCGCCACGGAGTTGCGGACGCAGCCGTAGCGCTTCAATGAAGTGGGCGACGAAAAAGTGGCGGCAACCGCGCTCGTAGAGTGCTTTCGATACCTGATTGGCGCCAAGTCCGTAGGAATCCGCCTTGACGACGGCGGCGGCCCGCGCCGGTGCGACGATAGTGGATAGCTTGTCATAGTTCCGGCATAGCGCGGCCAGATCGATCGTCAGATAGCCACACGCTCCACTATCGATCGCCAATTTTGGCGCCAGAGAATCCACAATACCGTCGTCCATGTCCGCCCTCGTCGTTCAATATAAGATTATTGAAAGGATCGCGAAATTGCTTGCTAAACAGTGATTGATTATTGTTTAAATGCATTGATATTGAAAGGATCTGCGAATTTTTGAAAGAATCCACATGCCCGCTCTCGACGCCATCGACCGCAATATTCTCCGCTTGCTTCGCCTCGATGCCCGAGTCAGCAACGCCAAGCTGGCAAGCGAGGTGGGGCTGTCGCCATCGGCCTGCCTGCGGCGTATCAAATTGATGGAACAGGCGGGCGTGATCAGGGGCTATACGGCCCTGGTGGACACGTCCCAGGCAGAGGCATCGATCGCCGTCATCATCAACATCACGCTCGAGCGGCAAACGGAGGAGCATCTCGATCGTTTCGAGGCGGCGGTACGCAAACATCCCGAGATCAAGGAGTGCTTTTTGATGACGGGCGGCTCCGACTATCTGCTGCGCGTCGAGGTCGCCAATCCCGGCGACTTCGAACGCATCCATAAGGATATTCTGTCGACCATGCCGGGAGTGCTGCGAATCCATTCGAGCTTCTCGATCCGCAATGTGCTTGCGACGCGGCCGAAAGGACTGCGTTGAATCGACCGGGATTGAGCACCGGGTGCGGCGTTACTCTGCCTTGTCGTGAGCTTGATCCCAGCCGATCCCTGCGGCGGCATCCACCGCGCAGATCAAGCCGCTCGGCTCGTAACGGACTTGGACCTTGCCGCTCAATTCCGCCGCCAGCAGGTTTTCGATCAAGCGGGAGCCGAAGCCCTTGCGGGTCGGAGGCTTTACGATTGGCCCTCCCGATTCCTGCCAGCGCAGTTTGAGGTGATCCGTCCTGCCCGTTTCCAGTGACCACGTGATCGCAACACGGCCATCCGCCACCGAAAGCGCACCGTATTTGGCGGCATTCGTCGCAAGCTCATGCAGCGCAAGCGATATGGAAACGACAGCTCTCGGCGCGAGTTTGATTGCCGGTCCGGAAATTTCGAACCTGTCCTTCGGATAGGGGGATAGCGCCTGGGCAATGACGGCAGTCAATTCCGCCTGCTCCCATTGGCCGTGGATCAGCAGATCGTGGGCGCGTGCCATCGAGGACAGCCGCGCCTCGAATGTCTCGACGGATGCCTTGTCCACATCGTCCCGCCCGAGCGTTTGGCGCGCGATGGCCATCACGGTTGCGAGCACATTCTTGACGCGATGATTGAGCTCGCCCACCAGCACGGTCTGCAGGCGCTCGGCCTCCTTCTTGGCGCTGATGTCATGAGCAGTTTTGGACGCCCCCACGATTCTGCCATAGACGTCATAGATCGGGGAAACGCTAAGCAGAACATCGACAAGCGCGCCGTTCTTGTTGCGTCGCTTGGTTTCGTAAGGCTCTACCTTTTGGCCCGCACGAATCCGCGCCAGGATCGCCGGCTCTTCGTCGCTGCGGTCTTCCGGAACGAGCATCATCACGGATTGGCCGATGGCCTCTTCGGCCGATTGTCCGTAAAGCCTCTCAGCACCGCTATTCCAGCTTGTAATGATCATGTTGAGATCGATGCTGAGGATAGCGTCGTCCGATGAGGCGACAATCGCCGCGAGTTGCCGCTCTACTTCCTGTGCACGCTTGCGCTCGCTTATATCGGTGACGATCGCGGCAGCCTGCTGGATGCGTCCCGAACCGTCTTTCAAGGCGGAAACGCAGTTCGCGACCCAGACGAGGCTGCCATCCTTGCGAACATAGCGCTTTTCGATCTCGAAGCTTTCTCCCGTCGCCATCATCGCTTCGAACAGACGAGTATTCTCATGCAAATCGTCCGGATAGGTGATGTCGTATGTCTTCATGCCGAGGAGCTCGCTCTCGGAATAGCCTACAATTTCGCAGAAACGCTCATTCACCCGAACGAAACGGCCGTCGAGTTCGCACTGGGCAAACCCTGTCGTCGATTGCGAGATGACGGCGCGAAACAGCTCTTCACTTTCACGCAGCGCCTGTTCCGTTCGGACCCGTTCCGTCGTCTCGTTGACGATGCAGAATACACCCAACGCCTTGCCGTCCGTACCGCGGACGGGCGAATAGGAAATGTCGAAGTAAACCGTTTCTGGATAGTCGTAGCGCTCGATATAGAAGGGCCGGTCCTTGGCAACGACCGCCATGCCATCATGAAGGACGGAGCGAAGAAGCGGTTCGAGATCGCTCCAGAGTTCGGCCCAATTTTCCCGCGCAGGCCGTCCGAGCGCTCGCGGATGCTTGTCGCCTATGGTTCGCGCGTATGCATCGTTGTAGAGTGCGATAAAGTCCTCGCCCCAGAACATGACGATCTGTGCTTGGGCAGGGAGCATGAGGTCGACTGCAGCGGTAAGGCACATGGGCCACGCCGATCTGGGGCCAAGACTGGTGGCTGCCCAATCGTAGCTAGAGATAAGTGCAGCCATCTCGTTCGTTTGTCTCGACAGTTCCGGCACGATATTCAGGATGCATCCTCTCTTTGGCGACCGTAATCCGCACGGATTGCCCGGTTCGTCTTATGCTTGCGAGAATTCATAGCATATTATCCCTCACGAAGTGCAGAGAGAAAAACTGCTGATTTCAATGTATTTTAGCTGACATAAGCAGCGTTTCCGTCGTGACTATTTCCGATTGCTCGAGGTGGTGTTGCAAAGCCTCTCATCCGAGGCGAGCGCAATCCGCCCCTGGCTCCGAGTGAGTTGTCAGGTGTCCGGCCTTGCATGCATTTCGGCCGTCAGCCATCTTTCGAGCGCTAGGGCATCCGGCCTTCCGGCAATGTGCGGCGCGATCCAAAGCACCATGCGGCGCGGGCCGGGTAGAAAACCGAAAGGTGCCACCAGCCGCCCGGAAGCAAGTTGATCGAGCACGAGCATTTGCGGCACGACCGCCATACCGAGGCCGCATGCGGCGGCCTGGATCAGCAGATAGAAATGATCGAAGGCCGCCTGTGGTGTCAGACGCAGATCCGCCTGTCCGGCTATGGCCTGCCAGTCGCTCCAGGCTTGCGGTCGTGTCTGCGTGGAGAGGATCGCTGCATGTTCCATATCGTCGGGACGCGAAATGCCGGAGCGGTTCAGATATTCCGGCGAACAGACAGGACCGATGGCCTCGCCGCCGAGCTCCCGGATGATCGCATCCTTCGGCGGATCGATGACACTGGAGCGGATGGCGAGGCTGATCTTGTCTCGGACGAAGTCGACCTGATCGTAATTCATGTTGAACTGAAGGGCGATATGCGGGTGGCGCTCGTGAAACTGGCCGATGCGCGGAATGATCCAGCCCATCATGATCGAGGAAGAGCAGGAGAGCGTCAGCGGGCTTGGGCGGACGCGCTCGACGCTTGCCTGCATCAGGCCGAAAGCACTTGCCAGCCCTTCAGCAAGCCGCGAGCCTTCCGGCGTCGGCTCTGTCGAACGGGCGCGGCGGGTCACGAGGATGACGCCGAGCGTCTCCTCTAGCCCGCGAATGTGCCGGCTGATCGCACCATGCGTAACGCAGAGCTCGTCGGCAGCAAGCGTCATCGACCTGTGCCGCGCGGTTGCTTCGAATGCCTTCAGCGCATTCAAGGATGGAAGAGGGCCGCTCATTTTTTAGATTCTGCTATCCCGTGATGTGATTTTTCCTCACATGATAGGGAGATTAAATCGTTTGCTTGCGGCTTGTCCATCCCGCTAGAGATCAAGGTCATTCGAAGGCGCATGCGGCCGAAGGCAGGGACTGGAGGGGAAGTCGGAGTTTCCGTCCTGTCAGCGACGCAAGCGGATCGCTGCGTTGTCAAGATTTCAGCACGGGGGAGGGATTTTCATTGCAGCCCGCAAATCAGGAAATGTCACAGGTCGAGCGTTCGGCCATATCAAAGGTTTCGAAGCGGCTGGTGCCGTTCATCGCCTTGATGTTCTTCATTAACTTTCTTGACCGCACGGCGATTTCCTTCGCCGGGCCGAACGGCATGACGACGGATCTGGCGCTGACGGCGGCGCAGTTCGGCTTTGCCGCCGGCATCTTCTTTTTCGGTTACATCGTTCTCGAAATCCCGAGCAACCTCGCGCTTCACAGATACGGCGCGCGCCGCTGGCTTGCCCGCATCATGGTAAGCTGGGGCATTGTGGCGATCTTGTTCACCTGGGTATCGAGCGCGACGGAGCTCTATGTGCTGCGCTTCCTGCTGGGCGTTGCCGAAGCCGGCTTCTTCCCGGGGGCCATCCTGTTCTTGAGCATGTGGGTGCCGGCCAAGCATCGCAGCAAGATCCTGGCACTGTTCTACCTTGCCCAGCCGCTGACAACAGTCGTCGGAGCGCCCTTTGCGGCCACGCTGATCCAGATGCATGGCCTCTTCGGCCTCGAAGGCTGGCGTGTCATGTTCTTCGGCGTTGCCATTCCGGCTGTCATCGTCGGCATCATCACCTGGTTCTACCTCGCTGATCGCCCCGATGATGCGAAATGGCTGACCCAGGCCGAGAAGGATTGGCTGAACCGGGCGCTTGCCGGCGAGGAAAAGGCAAAGGCGGCGGCGCATGGCAAGATGACCGGCCTTGCCTTGACGGACGGCCGCGTCTGGTTGCTGTCGGTCATCTATTTCGGCCTGATCTACGGCCTCTATGCGCTGGCCTTCTTCCTGCCGACGATCATTGCCGGCTTCGAAACGAAATTTGGCACCAAGTTCGATGTCTTCGACAAGGGGCTGATTACCGCTATCCCCTACCTGCCTGCGGCTTTTGCCCTCTTCTTCTGGAGCCGCGATGCGTCCAGACGTGGTGTGCGGCCGTGGCACATCGGCATTCCGGCCTTGGTGGGCGCCTTCAGCATTCCGGCCGCGCTTTATATGGGCTCGCCTGAAGCGACGATCGTGATGATCACACTGACGGCTTGCGCGATCTTTTCCGCCCTGCCGAATTTCTGGGCCATTCCGTCGCGCTTCCTGACTGGGCCGGCGGCTGCCGCGGGCATAGCCCTGATCAACACGATCGGCAATATCGCAGGCTTTGCCGCACCCTATGTGACGGGTCTCGTCAAGGATGCGACCGGCCTCTATGAGCTGCCGATGTTTATCGTAGGCGCACTGATGCTGTTGTCGGCCCTGCTGGCCTTCTCTTTGAATGGACGGGTCCGCGAGCCGGAACTGGTTGCTTACGGCAGCAAAGGCTGAATTCGCCTAGCCTGAAGGACGGATGTGTTTGATGGCGACCGTGGAAATGGCCGCCATTATCTTTCGTCAGGCTGCCCTGAGCAGCATGCCGAAGAGATCGCGCGGATCGTCCGGGTCGGCGATGATGTCGAGCTTCTGGAAATAGTTCGTGCCCGCCAGCTTCTCGCGAACGTAGCGCAGGGCGGAGAAATCTTCGATCGCGAAGCCGACGCTGTCGAACAGCGTGATCTGCCGGTCGCTGCTGCGGCCGGGTGCCCGGCCGCTCACGACCTGCCAGAGTTCGGTGACCGGATAATCCGGATCCATCTGCTGGATTTCGCCTTCGATGCGGGTCTGCGGCGGATATTCGACGAAAGTGTCGGAGCGCAGCAGGATATCGCGGTGGAGCTCCGTCTTGCCGGGGCAATCGCCGCCGATGGCGTTGATGTGCACGCCGGCACCGACCATATTGTCCGTCAGAATGGTCGCGAATTGCTTGTCGGCCGTACAGGTCGTGATGATGTCGGCACCTTCGATGGCGGCCTGGGCCGAAGTGCAGTGCACGAGCTTCAAGCCGGTCTTTGCGAGATTGCGAACCGTCTTTTCCGTGGCTCTCGGATCAATGTCGTAAAGGCGGACTTCCTCGATGCCGAGGACGGCCTTCATCGCCAGCGCCTGGAATTCCGCCTGTGCGCCATTGCCGATCAAGGTGAGGCGGCGCGAATTGGCCGGCGCCAGATGTTTCGCCGCCATCGCCGAGGTTGCCGCAGTGCGCAGCGCCGTCAGCAGCGTCATTTCCGTTAGCAGCACGGGATAACCGGTCGAAACTTCCGCAAGCAAGCCGAAGGCGGTCACCGTCTGCAGGCCCTGCGCCATGTTCTTTGGATGGCCGTTTACATATTTGAAGCTGTAGACGGCGCCATCCGATGTCGGCATCAGCTCGATGACGCCGTCATGCGAATGGGAAGCGACGCGGGGCGTCTTGTCGAAGAGGTCCCAGCGGCGGAAATCCGCTTCGATGGCGTCGGTGAGTTCGATGAGCACGGTTTCGATGCCGATGTGATGGACGAGCCGCATCATGTTCTCGACGCTGACGAAGGGAATGAAAGCTCTTTCCGATGGGAGCGGTGCGGACATTCTCGTATCCTCGATGGAAATCATTTCCCATAGGGTATCAAGCGGATCGATTGACTGAAATCGCAAAACTGTGCCAGTTTTGGTATGGGTTTGCACAAATTACCCATAATTTTTGACGGATTGAACAAGATCAGGATCGTGCGATGACGCTCGCCAAATATATTCCCGATGATCTCGACCGGCGTATCATCGCTCATCTGCGCGCTGACGGGCGGGCTTCGCTCTCCAAACTGTCCGATGTCTTGGGCGTCGCGCGTGGTACGGTGCAGAACCGGCTGGATCGACTGATAGAGACCGGCACGCTGCTTGGCTTCACCGTAAGGGTTCGGGAAGATTATGAGGAGCAGACCGTGCATGCCGTCATGATGATCGAAGTCGTCGGGAAATCGACGACGCAGGTCATCCGTAAACTGCGCGGCCTTCCCGAAATATATTCGCTGCATACGACGAATGGCAATTGGGATCTGGTCGCCAATATCCGCGCGACCAGCTTGTCGGACTTTGATCGGGTCTTGCGCGAAGTGCGGATGATCGATGGCGTTGCGAACAGCGAGACAAGCCTTTTGCTGAGCAGCCTGTGAGAGGCATCGTTGGCGGATGTGGCCGATGCGAACCGCATACAGCCAGCCATCATGGATTCTCGCGCTGTCGAACGGAAGCGCAGACAGGCCGTGCCCCGCAGCTTGAAAACTCGCGGCTTGTTGTTATGATTTTCGTATGGAACTTGCTCTGCTTGCCCATGCCCTTGCCTGGATCGTGCTTGGTCTGATCGCCGTGACGACGGTCGTTCCGGTCGGGACGAGGTATCCGTTCATGGCGATGGCGAGTATCGATAGCGTCATCCCGTTCGGCCTTCTGGGGTTTTTGTTTGTCATGGCTTACCCGGAAGACCGCCGCATCATTGCTCTTGTGTGCATATTGGTTGCAGCTGCAAGCGAGTCGCTCGCGCTCATCCTGCCGCAGAAGTGCCTCAGGATCGAGCGCGCGATCTTGAAAGTGCTTGCTACGGTTTCGGGCCTGCTTTTGGGCGCATTATTTATGGAGTGCATGCTGCAGGCATCGTAATTTGCCGACAGCACCCAGCCCATTCGACCCCCCTTGCATCCTTTGCGCCTTCTCAAAGCGAATGAATGATCATATCTTCCATATACAACTAACGATCAGACGGCTTGCCGCTTTGGCTCTCCAGCCGATAGCGATGCCCAGGATAAACGAGGCGCGCTGTGGAGACAATGCCGCGCGCCGACCATGTGCGCCTCCAGATCGTCAGGCAGGGTTCGGTCTTCAGGATCGTCAGCAGCTTGCATTCCCAGGCTTGCGGCATGACGGCTTCGACGACATGTTCCGATCCGCTGAGCGGAGCAACGGCCGAGAGATAGGCGTTCGGCGTCATGTCGGTAAAATCCTGCTGCAGATAGTCGGGTGCGGCGTCCGGATGGACATGCCGGTCCTCGATCTGCACGGGCACGCCGTTCTCGCTATGCACGATCAGCGAATGGAAAACCGGCGATCCGATGTCGAGTTCCAACGCGTCGGCAATGTCGGGCGATGCGGCTTCCCGGGCGAGAACGACTACGCTTGCCTGATGGGAATGGCCGCGTTCGGCGATCTCCTCGGCGATGTTGCGGACCTCGAACAGGGCGGAGGCGCCCTTGCGCTCGGCGACGAAGGAGCCGACGCCCTGGATGCGAACGAGCTCGCCTTCATTGGCCAGTTCCCGCAGCGCACGATTGGCCGTCATTTTGCTGACGCCAAGTTCGACCACCAATTCGTTTTCGGAGGGAACGCGATATTTGGGCGGCCACTCGCCACTATGAATGCGGTCGAGTATCATCTGCTTGACGCCGGCATAGAGGGGCGCGGCGTCATTTTCCGCCAGTTCGCGTTTCATCTCGCCGGAACGTTTCATTGCCTATTTCCTTTGCACAGAGTGAATCTGCCTCGAAAACAACTTTCCCACTTGCATATCATAAATTATCACATATGGTACCCTATACAACCTCGCAATCAATCCTAAAAATTAATTGGGAAAGCGGGCAAGCCGGCGAAGATCGGTAGGAAATGCTGCAAGGCTTATTTCAACCTCAGAGGAGCTCTACACGATGAGATTCAGTGCAATTCTCTTGTCAGGCGTCGTGGCTGCCGCCGCTTTTGCCGCGCCGGCCTTCGCCAAGGACTGGAAGACGGCAACGATCACCCTGGAAGGTGCTTACGCGCCGTGGAACATGACGAACGCCGATGGTACGCTCGGCGGCTTCGAGCCGGAGCTTGCCAAGGTTCTGTGCGAACGCGCCAAGATCGATTGCAAGCTCGTCGCTTCCGACTGGGATGGCATGATCCCGGCGCTGAACGCCGGCAAGTTCGACGTCATCATGGATGCTCTGTCGATCACCGACGAGCGCAAGCAGGTCATCGGCTTCACCATTCCTTATGCTGCAACGCCTGCCGCTTTTGCGACCGCCAAGGACAGCCCCCTTGCCAATGCTGCCGGCACCGGCACCACGATCAAGATGACCCCCGGCCAGACCGGCGTTAAGGAAATCGACGTGTTGAAGGAAGCCTTCAAGGGCAAGACCATCGGCATCCAGGCCGCAACCGTCTATGCCAAGTTCGTCTATGACAATTTCGGCTCGATCGCCACGATCCGCGAATACAAGACCGGCGCCGACCGCGATCTCGACCTGCAGAACGGCCGCATCGATCTCGGCTTCGACGATGCCGTCTACTTCGCGAACGCTTTTGCCAGCGCGAATGATTCGCTCGCCTTCACCGGCCCGGAAATCGCCGGTTCCATCTGGGGCGAAGGCGAAGGCCTTGGCATCCGCAAGGCGGATACCGACCTGCGCGACAAGTTCAATGAGGCGATCAAGTCCGCGCTTGCCGACGGTACCATCAAGACCCTGTCGATGAAGTGGTTCAAGGTCGACGTCAGCCCGAATTGATGAGTACGTCTTTGGGCCGTTATCATCGGTCTCCGGCTTTGCGGCCGGAGACCCTATGGTATCCTGACGCCTAAAACTGCCACGGACAGGGATTGGATCTATGGCAAGCTTGCAATTGCTGGGCTTCGGCTCGAACGGGTGGGGCGCGCTGCTGCTTGTTGCCGCCTTGATGACGCTGGCCGTGACGGCGACCGCCTTGGCCATCGGCGCCGTCCTCGGCGCGGCCATTGCCTTCGCGAAGCTCTCGGGAAGCATGGTGTTGAAGACGCTCGGCAATATCTACACCACCGTTTTCCGCGGTGTGCCCGAACTTCTGATTATCTATCTGATCTATTTCGGCGGGTCGTCGGCGGTAACCTCCATCGGCAAATGGCTTGGCTATGAAGGCTTTCTCGGCCTGCCATCCTTTGCCGCCGGTGCTCTCGCTGTCGGCATCATTTCCGGCGCTTATCAGGCAGAGGTTTTCCGTGGAGCCTATCTCGCCATTTCCAAGGGCGAGCTTGAGGCGGCGTCCGCAATCGGCATGCATCGCGGTTTGCGTTTGCGTCGCATCATCATTCCGCAGGTCTTCCGCTTCGCCATTCCCGGGCTCGGCAATGTCTGGCAGCTCAGCCTCAAGGATTCCGCTTTGATCTCGGTCACGGGCCTTGCGGAATTGATGCGCACCAGTCAGGTGGCTGCCGGTTCCACCCGCCAGTATTTCCTTTTCTTCATAGCCGGCGGCATTCTCTATCTGGTCCTGACCAGCCTATCGGATCGCATCTTCAACAAGGCTGAACGTCGCGCCAATCGCAGCATGCCGGCTGCGACGATCGGCCAGGCTTGAGGAGGACGGTATGGATTTCGATTTCCTTTCGAGCACGATGGTCACACTGCTGAAGGCAGTGCCAATGACGCTGCTGCTGTTCTTCCTGTCGATCTTCTTTGGCGGCATTCTGGCGCTTGTCATCGTCGCCATGCGCGTCAGCGGCAATCCGATTCTCTCCGGTTTTGCCAAGGGCTATATTTTCGTGTTCCGCGGCTCGCCGCTGCTGATCCAGATGTTCCTGGTCTTCTACGGTTTGGCGCAATTTTCGATCATTCGCTACTCCTTCCTCTGGCCCTTCCTGCGCGAGCCGGTCGTCTGCGCGATCCTGTCGCTGGCGCTTTGCACCGCCGGCTATTCGGCCGAGATCTTCCGCGGCGGCATCCGTGCCGTTTCGCCGAAGGAGATCGAAGCCGCCCGTTCGATCGGCATGTCCGGCTTCCTGCTGGTGCGTCGCATCATCGCGCCGATCGCCTTCCGGCATGCGCTCCCGGCCTATTCGACCGAGATCGTGCTGATGATGAAGTCGACCGCGCTCGCGAGCCTCGTCACGGTCTGGGAGGTCACGGGCGTTGCGCAGCGGCTGATCTCGCAAACCTACCGCACGATGGAGGTCTTCATCTGCGCGGCGATCATCTACCTCGTGCTGAATTTCATCATTCTGCAGGCCATGGCCCTGCTGGAATATTCTCTGTCCCGCCATCGCCGTGCGATCCCGCCGGCGCTGAAGGCTTAAAGCTTACTGGAGCAGGCAAATCATGCCAGGTGTCACCCGACTTTCCGTCCGCAACATCCGCAAGAGCTTCGGTACTCACGAGGTCTTGCGCGGCATTTCCCTCGATGCACAGGATGGCGATGTGATTTCGCTGCTGGGCGCTTCCGGCTCGGGCAAATCGACCTTCCTTCGCTGCATCAACCTCCTCGAAATCGCCACGGATGGCGAGATCTGGGTGGATGGCGAGCAGATCCGCATGGTCCACAAGAATGGCAAGAGCTATCCGGCGAGCCATAAGCAGGTGGATCATATCCGCTCCGAACTCGGCATGGTCTTCCAGAGCTTCAATCTCTGGTCCCATATGACGATCCTGCAGAATGTGATCGAAGGTCCGGTTCATGTCCTGAAGCGTCCCCGCGCAGAATGCATCGCCGAGGCGGAAGTGCTGCTGGAAAAGGTCGGTATTGCCGACAAGCGCCATGCCTATCCCGCGCATCTCTCCGGCGGGCAGCAGCAGCGTGCGGCGATTGCCCGCGCGCTTGCCATGAAGCCGAAGCTCATGCTGTTCGACGAGCCGACTTCGGCGCTCGATCCCGAGCTTGTCGGCGAAGTGCTGCGCGTCATGCGCTCGCTTGCCGAAGAAGGCACGACGATGCTGGTCGTCACCCACGAGATGAGCTTTGCCCGCAACGTCTCCAACCGCGTCGTCTTCATGAAGGAAGGCCTCGTCGAAAGCACCGGCACGCCGGACGAGATGTTCGGCAGCGGCGCCTCGCCGGCCTTCCGTCAATTCATCGGCCATTTCGGAAATGGGCAATGACCGTCATCGTCGATAAGTCGCTATCCTGGCGCGACGTCGCTCGTGTTGGCGGCGGCGAGCCGCTGACCCTGTCCGACAAAGCCTGGAAGCGCGTTGAGCAGGCAAGCCGCATCGTCGAGCGTATCGTCGAAACGGGCGTGCGCGCCTATGGCGTCAACACCGGCGTCGGCGCGCTCTCCGATACGGTGGTCGATCGCGATTCCCAGAGCCGGCTCTCGCGCAACATCATCTTGAGCCATGCCTGCGGTGTCGGTCCGCTTCTGCCGGCGCGCGAGGTGCGCTCGATCATTGCGGCGCAGATCGCCAATTTCGCCCATGGTTATTCCGGTGTGCGGCCCGAGATCGTCAGGCATCTTGCTGCGTTTCTCGAATATGACTGCATTCCGGAAGTCCCGTCCAAAGGCTCTGCCGGCTATCTCACGCACAATGCCCATACGGCGCTTGTCGTGATCGGCGAGGGCAGGGCTGTCGTCAAAGGAAAGTCGATGAGCGGCGCCGATGCGCTTGCCGCAATCGGCTTGAGCCCGTTGGTGCTTGGCGCCAAGGAAGGTCTGAGCCTCGTTAACGGCACGGCATGCGCCACGGGATTGTCGGTGCTTGCAGTCTCGCGTGCCGAACGCCTGCTCGATTGGGCCGATGCCATCGCCGCGCTGACCCTGGAAGCCGTAGGCTGCCAGATGGCAGCTTTCGAGGAAAATGTGCTTGCGCTGCGTCCATCGGCCGGGATCGCCAAGGTCGGGCGCAGGCTTCGCAGCCGCTTGAATGGCAGCGGCCTTGTCGCTGCTGCCCTTGGGCGGCGGACGCAGGATGCTCTGAGTCTGAGATCGGTACCTCATGCCCATGGCGCAGCCTGGGATGTCTTCGAGCAGACGGCGCGCATTGTCGATCAGGAACTGGCTTCGGTCACCGATAATCCGGCCGTCTCGGGCACGCCGGAGGAGCCTATCGTCTCGTCCGAAGCCCATGCCGTTGCCCCCGCTCTCGGCCAGGCGGCCGATAGTTTGGGGATCGCGATCGCCCAAATTGCCGCGATGAGCGAGCGGCGGACGGATCGTCTCGTCAATCCCCTGGTCAGCGGCCTGCCGCCGTTCCTTGCGAGCGACGCCGGCAGCCATTCCGGCTTCATGATCGCGCAATACACGGCTGCCGCGCTGAGCAACGACAACCGGCGGCTCGCCGCGCCCGCATCGCTTGACGGCGGACTGACCTCCGGCCTGCAGGAGGATTTTCTGGCCCATCCGACAGCGGCGGCGAACAAGCTGCTCGCGATCCTCGATAACGCGGAATACATCCTGGCGATCGAACTGATGGCGGCGGCCCAGGCGCATGATTTTCTTACCTCGCACGGGACGCGGGCGCCAGGAACCGAGCGTATCTACGCGGCCGCCCGTTCCTGCGTGCCCATCTATGGCGATGACCGTCCGCTGAATGCGGATATGGAAGCCTTGCGGGCCATGATCGCCAAGATCGCGCCACCTGCGGAAGATGAAACTGGAGCATGAAATGACTGCGGAATTCGACCTTGCCGTTATTGGCCTCGGCGCAATGGGAAGTGCAGCCTTGTCTTTCGCCGCAGCGCGCGGTGCAAAGGCGATCGGGATCGAGGCACATTTTCCCGCCCATGCGCTCAGCTCCTCGCATGGCGACAGCCGCCTGATCCGCCTCGGCTACTTCGAAGATCCGTCCTATGTTCCGCTGCTGAAGCGTGCCTATCAAAACTGGCGCTCACTGGAGGCGCGGCTGCGGGCCGAAATCCTGACCGTCACGGGTGTTCTGCAGATTGGCACGCCCGACAGCAAGATCGTCAGCGGCACGCGCGCCTCCTGTGACATGCATGGATTGCCGCACGAGATACTCGATCGCGATGCCATGAAGCGGCGCTTTCCGGCTTTTGCGCTGGAAGAAGGGGAGGTCGGCGTGCTCGATCCGCAGGGCGGCTATGTCAGGCCTGAAGCAGCGATCATGGGCTATTTGAAGCTTGCGGCGGAAGATGGTGCCGTTTTGCATTTCGGCGAGCGCGTTGTCGTGATCGAGCCCGACGATACGGGCGTGACGGTCGTTTCCTCGACGGGACGATATCGCGCCCGCAAGGTGATCGTTGCAACAGGTGCATGGATTGCCGAACTCGTGCCACAGCTGAAGGCGCACGCACAGCCGATCCGCCAGGTGGTTGCCTGGTATCAGCCGAGGGACGGTTTTGTTGCTGAGCCGCAGCGCATGCCCTGCTTCCTGCGGGATGAAGGCGCCGAAGGCTCCTATTTCGGCTTTCCGGCCATTGGCATCGATGGTGTGAAAATCGGCCGCCATGCTCACTTCAGGGAGCCGATCGATCCCGCCATGCCCAATCCGCCGGTCAATGACGCCGACACCGATCTGCTCGACAGCTTCGCCCGCAAGCGCTTGCCGAATGCCGCGTCATATCGCGTGCGGGCGACGACCTGCCGCTATACAATGCTGCCGAGCGAAGATTTTCTCATCGATAAAGTGCCTGGACAGCCGAATGTGGTGGTCTCGTCAGCCTGTTCCGGCCACGGCTTCAAGTTTACGAGCGTGGTCGGCGAGATTCTCGCCGATCTGGCGCTCCAAGGCGGCAGCGCGCTGGCGACTGCTCTGTTCTCCTTCGAAAAGCACTTTGGCGGCCAACCCGCTTAGCCGCCAATTTCGCAGATGACCTAGCCGATCGTCATGCGTCGCAGGACATCCGATTTGAAATAGAAGTGTTGAACAAACGCTCCGAATATGTGCAGTACGACAGCGATCCAAAGCAGCGTCTTGATCGGCCCACCATGGACGAAGGCGGCTGTATCGATACCGAAATAGTAGGCTGCCATTCCCGATAGGGGCATTGCGAAGATCAGTGCATAAAGCAGGAAATGCGTGATGTTTGCGATGTAATGCAGAAATGCGGGCTGATTGTCGGGCAATGCTGGGACATCGGACACCAATCTCAGGCAAAGGCGCACGATAGCCAGCAGCAGGATCGCGATACCGGCATAGGCATGGATGTTGGCACTGGCGACATCGGCCGGTGTTGGCACCTGGCCATGCCGCACAAGACGCCGCCACGCGTTCATGCCATCGGGAAACAGGAGATTGAAAAAGATGAGAATGGCCATGAGCCAATGAAGAATGCGTTGCGGAGCAGAGTAGGTCGATCTGGCAGGCATCGGGTCTCCTTAAATTGGAATTGTTCTAAAGGTAGAACATGATTCTAACGAGAACCTGAATGCGAGCCTTCCAGCGTACTTCGTTCGGCATCCTCATATCCTGGCGCATACCTGGCGGTATCCTGAGGGCGCCAGCCTTCGCGTTCGGCTAGGGAGATGCCCGGAAGGCTGTTAAGCTCTTCCGGGGCTCCGGGCTTCCTCACATCAGCTGAGCACCGCGCGCGGTTCGAGAAATGATTCCAGGCCGAAGGCGCCGAATTCTCGGCCTATGCCCGATTGCTTGAAGCCGCCGAAGGGTGCAGTCGGTTCATGCGGCGCGCCATTGATGACGACGCGGCCCGCTTCGATGCGATCCGCCATCCGCTTTGCCCTGTCGACATCGGCGGAGAAGATGTAGGCCTGCAAGCCATAGACGGTGTCATTGGCGATCTCGAGTGCATGCGTGTCATCGCGATAAGGGATGACACAGAGTATCGGTCCGAAAATCTCTTCGCGAGCGATCCTCATGTCGTTATTGACGCGGGAGAAGATGGTTGGACGAACGAACCAGCCGCGATCGACCCCTTCCGGCCGCCCTTCACCACCCGCGAGCAGCCACGCGCCTTCTTCCTGGCCGAGACGGATATAGGACTGCACGCGATCCCATTGTTTCCGGCTGACCATGGGGCCGATCCTGACGGCGGGATCGCTTGCATCGCCCACCTTGAGTGTCGCAACCGCTTGAGCAAGACGATCGTGGATTTCCGCCAGCCGGCCTTCGGGCGCGAGAATGCGTGTGCCGGCGATGCACGCCTGGCCGCTATTGGCAAATCCGGCTGCCAAGACCTGCGGGATGACAAGATCGAGATCGGCATCGTCGAGAATGATGTTTGGGCTCTTGCCGCCAAGCTCAAGCGTCACGCGCTTAAAGGTCGCCGACGCCGCCTGAAGGATCGCCCGTCCCGTCACCGTCGAGCCGGTGAAGCTGATCTTTGCGATATCGTGGTGGCTGCTGAGAGCGGCGCCTACCACATGGCCGTAGCCGTTGACGATGTTGAAAATCCCATTCGGCAGGCCGGCCGCATGCAGGCACTCGGTGAGGAGCTGCGTCTGGATCGCACTCATCTCGGAGGGCTTGATGACCATGGTCGCGCCTGCCGCGATGGCTGTGGCCAGCTTGTTGCAGATGAAGCCATAATTGCTGTTCCAGGGCGTGATCGCGGCTGCAACGCCGGCCGGGCGCATCTCTATTTCCGCATGGCCGATACGGCGGCGAAATTCATAGGTTTCGAGTGTCTTGGCCATGTTGAGGAATGCCGTGGCGGCATGTGGCACCGAAAAACCGATGAAGGATGCCGGCGCGCCATATTCCTCGCGCATGGCGTCGGTGAGGTCTGAGGCTCTGGCCGCAACCGCGTCGTGCAGGCTGTGCAGCATGGCGACGCGCTCGGCCTTCGAGCTTTGCGACTGGCTCGCAAATGCTGCCTTGGCAGCGCTGACGGCATTGTCGACATCCTGCTCGTCGCCAAGGCATACGGTGCCGATCTGCTCTTCCGTGGCCGGGTTGAAAAGAGGTGCTTCCTCTTTGCCATGGGGCCGAACGAAGCTGCCATTGATGTAAATCGTATCTATCGCGCGCATGAGCGTCTCCTTCATCTTCACGGCAGAGGTAAGATGCGCTATCTGTTCGGTCTAGTAGGACAAAGTGGGACAGGCTGATAAGGAAAATCGCGCAATGAAGGCCAGTCTGACGGAGCTTGAAGCGATCGCTGCGGTTGCCCGCCATGGCGGTTTTCGCGCGGCCGCCCGCGAACTCGGCATGTCCTCCTCGGCGCTCAGCCACGCGGTCGCAACACTGGAGGAGCGCCTGTCCGTACGGATATTCAACAGGACGACGCGCAGTGTCACGCTATCGGATGCCGGCGAGCGCTTCGTGGCGGAAGTGGCGCCGGCGCTCGTGGCAATCGACAGGGCGATCGAAAATGCAGGCCTATCTTCCGGTACGATATCAGGTACGCTTCGTCTCAATATGGCGCCCGGCGCAGCGCGCATACTACTGACGCCGCTTATTCTCGAATATGGCCGGCGCTATCCCGATGTCGAAATCGAGATCGTCACCGATAACGCCTTGGTCGATGTCATCGGCAAGGGCTTTGACGCCGGCATCCGGCTTGCCGAGGCAGTTCCGACCGATATGGTCGCAATCCCGATTATTCCGACGCTGCGCTCGCTGGTCGTCGGCTCACCTGCCTATTTCAGCAACAGGCCATACCCGCTTGTTCCGGGCGATCTCCTGCGACATCGCTGCATCCGTGCTCGCATGGCGAGCGGCAAGCTTTATCGCTGGGAGTTCGAGCGGCACGGCCAGTCCATCCTTGTCGATGCACCGGGAAGCCTCACCCTCGATGCTTCCGACCTGATGTTAAGCGCTGCGCTCGAGGGGGCGGGGCTGGCCTATATCAGCGAAGCCTCCGTTGCCGGGCACATAGCGGCGGGCAATCTGATCGCGGTGCTGGAGGATTGGAGCCCACCCTATCCGGGGCTCAGCCTGTATTTCGCCGAGCGCCGCCAGATGCCGGCCCGATTGCGGGCCTTGATTGATCTGATCCGCGAGCACAATGCGTCCCGCTGAACGTCGGTGAAAGATTAAGTTTCAGACATGAATCTCCATAGCGCTTGAGTGGCGCCATATCGAGATGTAGCCATATCGCCTGAGATATCGTCGAGATGATTGCTTGGAAGGTGAGCGTGTCATGGACCAGAAGATCGAAGCCGTTCTCGAAGCCTATCATGAGCTAATTCGCGAAGAGCACAGCAAGCCGAGGGAAATGCCGCCGGGCGGGCGTGACGGTGGTCAGGATCGTCGGTTGAGGGCGGTCGGACCGGAGACGGGTCGCTTCATCAACATTCTGGCGAAGAGCCTGAAGGCGCCCACCATTCTGGAGCTTGGCACATCCTTCGGCTATTCAGGTATCTGGCTTGCCGAGGCCGCGCGCGCCAGCGGCGGCAAGCTTATTTCCATGGAGTTGCACGCCTACAAGACCGAGTTTGCCAGAGAGATGGCTGAAAAGGCGGGGTTATCGGCGCATATCGATTTCCAGATCGGCGATGCGGTGGAGATGATCAAGGCGCTGTCGTCCGGCGTCGATTTCGTGCTCGTTGACCTGTGGAAGGATCTCTACATCCCATGTCTTGAGGCCTTCTATCCGAAGCTCAATGCCGGCGCCATCATTGTGGCCGACAATATGTTCATGCCCGGGAATGAGGATGTGAAACGCTATGGCGAAGCCGTTCGCGCCAAACCTGGCATTACCTCTGTTCTGTTGCCCGTCGGTTCCGGGATCGAAGTTAGCCGCTACGATCCTGTATAAGGACTGGAGGCAGGCGGCGGTTCATTCCTGAGCCGCCGCCTGCTTGAGTTTACTTGCCGGCGTCCTTGGCTGCCTTTTCGATGACGGCGGCGACCTTTTCCGGCTGCGAGGCGAAGACGGCATGGCTCGCCTTGATTTCGGTCACGTTGCTGCCGGCGCGCTTTGCCATGTCGCGCTCAAGCTCGGGGTTGATGGAGCGGTCGTTGGTTGCGACGACCGCCCAGCTCTTCTTCGCCCTCCAGGCGGGATCGCCGACTTTGGCGGTGAAGGCGGCCTTCGACGCGAAAACCTGTGACTTCGCCAGAAAATTGGCTTCATCCTTCGGCAGGTCGGCAGCAAAGTCAGCAGCGAAAGTCGCCGGATCGAGATAAAGATACTGGCCGTCCTTGGTTTCGCGGATGTTCATGCTACCTGCCGGCTTTGAGCTCGCAAGGCTGATCAGGCTCTCGCCCTTGTCGGGCTGGAACGCTGCGACATAGACGAGACCGGCAACATCAGGGCGATTGCCCGCTTCGGTGATGACCATGCCGCCATAGCTGTGGCCGACGAGCAGGCTCGGCCCGTTCTGAAGGTCGAGCACGCGATTGGTGGCGGCGACATCGTCGGCGAGCGAGGTGATGGGTTCCTGCACGACCGTGACCTTGAAGCCGTCCTTTTCAAGGATCTCGGCGGTCTTGCGCCATCCCGAACCGTCGGCAAGGGCGCCGTGGACGATAACGATGTTCTTGATCTCGGCTGCCTGTGCAGCAAAGGCAAAGGTGCTTGCGGCAAGGCCGAGAGCGATGATGGAGAGAAAACGGGTCTTCATGGGTATAACTCCTGTCAGTTGAGCTTCATGCTTGGGGGGGGGTGAAGGGGAATTTCAGCCGAAAGTGAAGGCGTAGGCCTGCACCGCGGGATCGAGGAAACGGATCTCGAAGTTGCGGGCGGTGACGTCGCCGGACTGGCGGACGAGCTGATAGAGCTTGGTGGCCGTCACTGTGCCGTTGCCGTCGGCGTCGATATCGGAACCGTGGTCGGCGCCGGGCGCCTTTCCATCCACGGTTACTTGGAAGCGGATCGGCTTTCCATCTGCCGAGGGACCGAGGACGAGGTGCAGGTCGCGGGCGCTGAAGCGGTAAGTGATGCCGCCGCCTGCCTTATCGAGCGATGCCTGTTCCGGGCCGATTGTCCAGGTGCCCGTCAGGCCCCATTGATTGAGGCCGGGATTGGCAATGGAATAGTCGGCGGTCGTATCTGCCTTCAGCCCTTCGGGGGAGACGAAGCCTGTTGCCTGGCTATAGCCGATATAGGTTTCGCCGGAGCGGATATGGCTGAGGTCCGGGCTTGCTTCCGCACCCTTTGCATTCGGAACCACAGGGGCGCTCTGGGCCATGTCGCTGCCTGCTTCGCGCAAGAGGTCCTGGATTGCCTGTTCGGTCTGGCGGTAGTTGCCTTCGCCGAAATGCTGGTAGCGGATCTGTCCCTTGGTATCGATCAGATAATGGGCAGGCCAGTAGTTGTTTTCGAAGGCTCGCCAGATGCGATAGTCGTTGTCGATCGCAACGGGGTAGCTGATCTTGAAGTCGGCGACCGCCTTCTTGACGTTGTCGACATTCTTCTCGAAGGCGAATTCCGGAGCATGGACGCCGATGACGACGAGGCCCTGATCCTTATACTTTTCCGCCCAGGCACGAACATAGGGGATGGTGCGGATGCAGTTGATGCAGGAATAAGTCCAGAAATCGATGAGGACGACCTTGCCGCGAAGCTCGGCCGTCGTCAGCGGCTGCGAGTTCAGCCAGGTGACCGCGCCATCGAGCGACGGAGCGGGGCCTTCGACGGGAAGATCGCTGTGGAACGGGCGCACCGCGTCTGTCGCAACCTTGACGGCGCTGTTGCTGGCAACCTCGGTTTCCGGGGCTGAGGTCTTGGGGTGCAGCTTCTCTAGCAAGGCCTGCTCGAAGGAACCGGTGCTTGCGTAGGAGAGGCGGGCGAGCAGGCCGGTATCGAGGCCAAGGGCGATCGCTGCAACACCGGCCAAAACGGCGGCGCCAGCGAATTGGCGGATGCGTTCGCTGACGCCGAGAGACTGCTTCATGCGGGCAAAGATCTTGCCGCCGGCAAAGAGAGCAACGGCAAGCGAGGTCGCGGCACCGGCACCATAGGCAAGCAGCAGGAATGTCGTCTGCAGATTGGCGCCCTTCAAAGCCGCACCAGTCAGGACCAGTCCGAGGATCGGGCCGGCGCAAGGTGCCCAAAGCAGGCCGGTTGCGATGCCAAGCACGAAGGAGCTTCTGACGCTCGCTGTTGCCCGATTGGCCCCGGCGGCGTTCAGCAGGTTGTTGCCGAGATCGACGGCCGGTCGGGAGAGGGCGCTGGCGATACGCGGCGAAATCAAGCTCAGGCCGAAGACGCCGAGCAGAACGATCGCCGCGAGGCGGCCATATTCATTGGCGCGGATCGCCCAGGCACCGCCGACAGCAGCCAGCGTCGCGACGACAGCAAAGGTGAGCGCCATGCCCGCAAGCATGGGAAGCGTGCTGCGGACGAAGGGCTGTCCTGCACGGGCAAAGACGAAGGGGAGGATAGGCAGGATGCACGGACTGAGAATCGTCAGCGCTCCTCCGAGATAAGCTATGATAAGAAGCGTCATCGTTCTTGTTCCTTTAGAAGCGATTGAGCGGCTGCGAACGGCCAGGTGCCGTGTGCAGCAGTGACGCTATCTGCCGGTGGCGACGTATCTCAAATGTGTCTGATTGGATGGCCGAATGTACCGAAACGTCGACGTCTCGGGCTGCGATACATTGCGATACAAATTGATTGTCGCGAGCCGATTTGGACGGGGGTCTCGGCGCCTATCGATTGTTTGCGGGTCAGGCCTAGTGGATTGTATCACACTGTATCTGTGCCGCCTGAAGCTACAAAGGCATTCAAAACGCCACCGGCTGCGACACATCGGCGATACATGCGGCTGGCTTTCTTATGCTCACGATCCAATCGACAGGAGATAGAGATGTCCGAGGAAATCAACCACACCCGCCGCCGCTTTTTCGGCATGGCCGCCATCGCCGTCGCCTCCGCCGAATTCGGCCTGCCTGCCATTGCCGGCGCACAAGAAACAAAGGCTTCCGCATCGACCCTGCCGGCGATCAAGGCCGGCACTCACACGTCCTTCGGCGCGCTGAAGCAGATCAATGCCGGCGTGCTCAATGCCGGTTATGCGGAAGCCGGCCCGGCCGATGGCCCGGTCGTGCTGCTGCTGCACGGCTGGCCCTATGATATCTATAGCTTCGTCGATGTCGCACCGCTCTTGGCTGGTGCCGGTTACAGGGTCATCATCCCCTATCTTCGCGGCTACGGGACCACCCGCTTCCTTTCGAAGGACACGCCGCGCAATGGCCAGCAGGCCGCACTTGCCGCTGATATGATCGACCTTCTCGATGCGCTGAAGATCGATAAGGCCGTCGTTGCCGGCTACGACTGGGGTGGCCGCACCGCTGACATCATGGCGGCTCTCTGGCCTGAGCGTTGCAAGGCGCTGGTCTCGGTCAGCGGCTATCTCATCGGCAGCCAGGAGGTCAACCGCAAGCCGCTGCCGCCGAAGGCGGAGCTTGCCTGGTGGTATCAATTCTATTTCGCCACTGAGCGCGGCCGACTTGGTTACCAGGAAAACCGGCACGATTTCGCAAAGCTGATCTGGCACACCGCCTCGCCGCAATGGGCTTTTGACGATGCCACTTTCGATCGCTCGGCCGCAGCATTCGACAACCCCGACCATGTCGATATCGTCATCCATAACTACCGCTGGCGCCTCGGTCTGGTCGAAGGCGAAGCGAAGTTCGATGCCTATGAAAAGAAGCTCGCCGGAGGTCCGGTGATTTCGATCCCAACCATCACAATGGAGGGCGATGCCAACGGTGCGCCGCATCCGGAGCCTGCGGCCTATCGCGGCAAGTTCTCGGGCAAGTACGAGCATCGCACCATCACCGGCGGCATCGGCCACAATCTGCCGCAGGAAGCGCCGCAGGCTTTCGCCCAGGCTGTAATAGATGTTGATCGTTTCTAGTTCAGCGGTAGCGTGTGGGAGGGTGCCGGCGTAAGCTGGCGCCTCCTGTCGTTGGTGCTATGAGGGAATGTTCGTAGCTCGATGCTTACGATGATGAGTGGGAAATCGAAATGGATCATATCGACCATATCCTGATCGTGGATGACGATCGGGAAATCCGCGAACTGGTGTCGAGCTATCTGAAAAAGAACGGTCTGCGGGCGACAACGGCCGCCGATGGCCGGCAGATGCGCAGTTTCCTCGAGGCCAATTCGGTCGATCTGATCGTGCTCGACGTGATGATGCCTGGTGATGACGGCCTGGTGCTGTGTCGCGAGCTTCGTGCCGGAAAGCACAAGGCGACACCCATTCTGATGCTGACGGCGCGCAGCGACGAAATGGACCGGATCCTTGGCCTGGAAATGGGCGCGGACGATTATCTGGCAAAGCCGTTTGCCGCCCGCGAGCTGCTTGCCCGCATCAAGGCGGTTCTTCGGCGCACCCGCATGCTGCCGCCCAATTTGCAGATCAGCGAAGCCGGTCAATTGTTGGTCTTCGGAGACTGGCGGCTGGATACGGTCGGCCGTCATCTGCTCGATAAGGACGGCACGGAGATCACGCTTAGCGGTGCGGAATACCGCCTGCTGCGCGTTTTCATCGATCATCCGCAGCGGGTGCTCAACCGCGACCAGCTTCTGAATCTCACCCAGGGCCGCGACGCCGATCTCTTCGATCGCTCCATCGACCTGCTCGTCAGTCGTCTTCGTCAGCGGCTGGGGGATGACGCGCGGGAGCCGATGTATATCAAGACGGTGCGCAGCGAAGGCTATGTTTTCTCCGTGCCGGTGGAAATTGCGGAGCTTCGCCCATGACGGTGATCGACCTTCCGGGTCACCGGCCATGGTGGCCGAGTACCCTGCGTGCTCGCATTTCGCTGATCCTGCTGGCTGGCCTCGCAATTGCTTACGGCCTGTCTTTCAGCGTGCTTTATATCGAGCGCTATATGTCGGCAAAGGCGGTCATGCTCGGCACGCTGGAGAACGACGTTGCGACCTCGATCGCGGTTCTTGATCGCCTGCCGGCCGATGAGAGGGCGAATTTCGTCGATTGGCTCAGCCGCGGCAATTACAATTTCGAGCTTGGGACGGGCCTGCCTGGTGTGCCCGATACCTCTGCGCACGGCGCGGAGATCGCCGCCAAGATAGAGGACGCGGTCGGCCATCGCTTTCCCATTCGCATGGAATCGATACCAGGCCCGATCTCGCGGCTGCAGGCACATCTCAATTTGAGCGATGGCAGTCCGCTGACGATCGATGTTACGCCCAAGGGCGTCATGCCGATCGCGGCCTGGCTGCCCTATGTCTTCGTTGTACAGATGCTGCTGATCGTGCTTTGTACCTGGTTTGCCGTCCGCCAAGCGACACGTCCGCTCGCCGAGCTTGCTGCTGCGGCCGATGCGCTCGATCCGAACAACAAGAGCCCGGCCTTGAGCGATCGGGGGCCGAGCGAAGTGGCGCATGCCGCCAGGGCCTTCAACGCCATGCGGGATCGAATAGCGCATTATCTCGAAGAGCGCGTGCAGATCCTTGCGGCGATATCGCACGATCTGCAGACGCCGATCACCCGCATGCGCCTGCGCGCTGACATTGCCGATGATTCGCCAGAGAAAACCAAGCTGCTGCAGGATCTCGGCGAGATCGAGCGTCTGGTGCAGGATGGGATCGTCTATGCACGCAGCGCGCACGGCAATGGCGAGAAGAGCGCCCGCATCGATCTCGCTTCCTTCATCGAAAGCATCAGCTACGATTATCAGGACACCGGCAAGTCCGTCGAGATTCTTGGCCTGATCCAGGGCACGGCGACGACCAAGCCGCATGCGCTCCGCCGCATCCTCACCAACTTCATCGACAATGCCCTGAAATTTGCCGGTGCGGCGGAGATCGCCGTGGAGCGGCGGGATACGGGCCAGATTGCGATCACCGTTCTGGATCGCGGTCCCGGCATTCCGCAGGACCAGATAGAGGCGGCCATGCAGCCCTTCTTCCGGCTGGAGCAGTCACGCAACCGCAACACCGGTGGCACTGGGCTTGGTCTGGCGATTGCCCAGCAGCTAGCCCAGACGCTCGGCGGCTCCGTCAGACTCTATAACCGCGAGGGCGGCGGCCTGGCCGCCGAAGTTGTTATTTCCTGATCAGTCCTCAAAAGATCTTCAGGATCTTTGTAAGCATTTGTATCCGGCGTGTTAAGGCCTACGTTTTGTAACACTTCCGGCGATTCCGGAAACATGCCGGATACGTCGATCCATCAAAAACAACTCCGTCAACAGACGTTGCTCCCACGACATAACAGATCGGGCAGCGCAACAAAGGAGTGTTCCATGACCAAGATCGACAAGGTTCTCTACACCGGCAAGACCCACACCATCGGTGGCCGCGACGGCTTCGCGCGCAGCGATGACAACCAGCTGGATGTCAAGCTTTCGCCTCCCGGCAGCGCCCATGCCGGCACCAATCCCGAGCAGCTCTTTGCCGCCGGCTGGTCGGCGTGCTTCATCGGAGCCATGGGCCTGGCCGCTGGCAAGCGCAAGATCAAGCTTCCTGCCGATCTCGCCGTCGATGCCGAAGTGGATCTGGGTACCACGGATGGTGCTTACTTCCTGCAGGCGCGCCTGACCATCAGCATGCCCGGCATCGAGCCAGAGCTTGCCCGTACGCTGGTCGAGGAAGCTCACCAGACCTGCCCCTATTCGAAGGCGACTCGCGGCAACATCAATGTCGAGCTGAAGCTCGCCTGAGAATCGCTCAAGCGTCGATATTGCGCGTCGTTCCGGAAGGTGCGGCGCGCCGAATCGTTAATTTTTCTGCATTGACTATCAAGCAGGCCGGCGCCTGCTTTTCCCTCTGGAGGATCTCATGCGACCAATCATTCTTCTCCTTGCAGGAGCTGCGATTTTTGCCGCTCCCTGCGTCTACGACCCCAGCTCCAACGAGCCTTCGGCGCTTGCGAGCCTCGCCGTTTTGTGGGGCGGTTCGGGCCCCAATCGAGCCCCGAATTAACCATTTGTTAACCATATCAACGGTACACAGGATCAACGATTTATTCACATAGATGACCAAAGTGCTAACAGACGCTCGTTCGATCCGTATCAAGGGCCGCTCTTTTCTTGCGGTCATGCTTTCGCCGGATCTTCCGCTGGATCAGTGGTTGACCAGGCTTGACGACCTCGCAGCCCGTTCGGCCGGCTTCTTTCTGGGGCGGCCGGTCGTGCTCGATATCACCGATCTGCCGATCGACAAGGCGCAGCTCAAGGAGCTGATTGCCGAGCTTTCGGCCCGCAATGTCAGCATCATGGGCATCGAGGGCGGTCGCCCGTCGATATCGGGGCCTGGTATGCCGCCGATCCTGAAGGGTGGGCGTCCGGCTGCCGATTTCGAAGTCTCCGAGGCCGAACCGGTCGTGGAGCGCCGCAATAGCGAGCCCAAGGCGCCGCCGCCGGAAGTTCGTGCGGTTACGCAGTCGCTGATCATCCGCGAGCCGGTACGATCCGGCCAATCGGTGATCTTTCCCGAAGGCGATGTCACTGTCATCGGTTCGGTGGCATCGGGCGCGGAAGTCATTGCGGGTGGATCGGTCCATATTTACGGCGCCCTGCGCGGCCGCGCCATGGCGGGCTCGATCGGCAATGCCTCGGCGCGAATCTTCTGCCGCAAGCTCGAGGCCGAGCTGCTGGCGATCGATGGCATCTACAAGATGGCGGAAGACATATCACCCGGCCTCAAGGGGCAAGCCGTCCAGCTCTGGCTGGATGGTGAAACGATCATGGCCGAAAAACTAATCTGAGCCGAAGCCGGCCAAAACAGGAGAGCAAGATGGGCAAGGTAATCGTCGTCACATCAGGCAAGGGCGGAGTTGGAAAGACGACTTCGACGGCCGCATTGGGGGCGGCTCTGGCACAGAGAAACGAAAAGGTCGTCGTCGTCGATTTCGACGTTGGCCTGCGCAACCTCGATCTGGTCATGGGCGCGGAACGCCGCGTCGTCTATGATCTCGTCAACGTCATTCACGGCGATGCCAAGCTGCCGCAGGCCTTGATCCGCGACAAGCGGTTGGAGACGCTCTTCCTCCTGCCGGCTTCGCAGACGCGCGATAAGGACAATCTGACGCCCGAGGGTGTCGAGCGCGTCATCAACGAGCTCAAGAACTATTTCGACTGGGTCATCTGCGATAGCCCGGCCGGTATCGAGCGCGGCGCCACGCTTGCCATGCGCCATGCCGACGTCGCCGTCGTCGTCACCAACCCGGAAGTCTCCTCGGTACGCGATTCCGACCGGATCATCGGCCTGCTGGACTCCAAGACGCTGAAGGCGGAGCGCGGCGAGCGCATGGAAAAGCACCTGCTGCTGACCCGCTTCGATACTGGCCGCGCCGAACGCGGCGACATGCTGAAGGTCGACGACGTGCTGGAGATCCTCTCCATCCCGTTGCTCGGCATCATCCCGGAAAGCACTGATGTCCTGCGCGCGTCCAACCTCGGCTCGCCGGTGACGCTTGCCGATGCGCGCTGCGCGCCGTCGCTTGCCTATTTCGACGCCGCACGCCGTCTTGCCGGCGAGCAGGTGCCGATCACTATCCCCGGCGAGAAGCGGGGTATCTTCGGCAAGATCTTCGCAAGGAGGGCCGCATGAGCATTTTCGGACTGTTCCGCAAGCAGAGATCTGCACCTATGGCGCGTGAGCGTCTGCAGATTCTCCTTGCCCATGAGCGCGCCTCGATAGGCTCGGATCTCGTATCCGTGCTGAGGGAGGAAATCCTCGCCGTCATCGCCAAGCATGTGCAGGTCGATCGCGACAAGGTGCAGGTGAAGATGGATCGCGACAAGGATGTCTCCATGCTGGAGATCGATGTCGAGATCCCGCGTGATGCGGCCTTGCAGGCTGCCTGACGAAAGATCAGCGCTTGTAAAATGTGCGAATTCTGTCACATGGAATTCTCGTGTGACAGAATTGCTAAAATTTTCGCAGCCGCCTCTTGCAAAGGGTGCGATTCGCGATTATTTGCAGCCCATCACCTGTATCGATGGCCTGCCGCGTTGACATTTCTGTGTCGAGCCGGTGTTCGCTGTCCGGGTCAATAAGCAAGGGCGCTCCCCAGAAATGGGTAGAGCGCCCTTTGCTTTTGTCGCATTCCTGATGCTTTTCTTGTTCCATGCGATATGCCAGTTTGCAGCGATGAGGCGGGAGGCGGCTGGCTTGAGCGGGTTGAATTATCGAAGGAATGCGATCTTCAGATGGCTGCTCGCCAGCCTCTTGGTTGCGGCCTACGCCGTCTCTGCTCGCGCTGCCGATAAGACGATCTTTCTGACTTTCGATGACGGCCCTTTGCCTGGAACGAAGAACATTCTTTCCGTGCTAAGTCAGGAAAATGTCCCCGCCGCCATGTTCATGGTCGGCCAGCATGTCGAAACTATTCCAGCCGGGCGTGATCTCCTGGCAGAAGCCAAGGCGATGCCGCTGGTGACCGTCGGCAATCACAGCTACAGCCACGCCAATAATCGCTATAGACGATACTATTCCAATACCCAGGCCGTGGTTGCCGACATGCTACACGCCAATGAGGTGCTGGGTCTGACGCCGATCGTCAATGCGCGACTGCCGGGCAGGGACGTCTTCCGGCTTCCGACCGTATCGCGGGAGGATCTATCCATCAACGTTGCCCAATGGGAACGCGAGTGGCTGGATTACGAGCTCGTCGCCGAAGCAGGCTTCTATCTCTATGGCTGGGATTTCGAATGGGTGCATAGCGACGACGGCAAGCCGGTCCAATCGGTGGACCATCTCGTCAACGAGATCGACCACCTTTTTCAATACGGTCGTTTCACGCAGCGTGGAAAGATGATCCTGCTCATGCATGACGAGATGTTTCAGGACCAGTTCAATGGTCGCGAAAACCTGCAGTCGCTGATCCGCAAGCTTAGGGAGCGCGGCTACGCTTTCGGCGACATCAGGAATTATGCGCCCTCGAAACCTTGAACACTTCTGTGTCTTCAGGTTCGGGTCTGTGATCTCTCGGACATAGCGTGAAATCACCGTGCATGTTTGCGCGGCAGGGCGAAGGCTCGAGACAGAAGCGATCGTCGTTTTCGAATATGCTCGCCTTATGTATTCGCGCGAGCGTCATAGTTTTCCTGTGCCTCTTCGATGTGCCGCAGATGGTTGATCGCCCATTCGTAGACCGCGCCGAACGGCACTTGAAGCGTCCGGCCAAGATCGGTGATCGAATATTCCACCGCGACCGGTGAGGTTGCCAGCACTCTGCGCGAAATCAGCCCGTTTCTTTCAAGCCGTCGCAATGCCTGGGTCAGCGCCTTGTGAGTAATTCCTTCCAACCTGCGCATGAACTCATTGAAGCGGGTGGGCTTTTCCTCAAGCACGGTCAGTATCATGACGGACCATTTGTTCGCGACCTGATCGAAGAACGAGCGCGCCGCACAGTCCGCGAAGAAGACGTTGTCCACCTTGCCGGGCATCTGGATATCCTCCGGTATATCTACGCACTTTAAGGTGCGTAATTGATCGTAGATTTCCAATGTATATCTACAAGTCACCCGAGCAATCAACACCGGGCTGCCGAGCGGGAAGCTGGCGGACATGCCAGAGATTTCAAAGGAGACTATCAGTGGCAGAGAGCAATTTCGACCTATCGCGGCGCGGTCTGATGACCATCCTTGGAATGACGGTTGCGGCTGCTGCTGCAGGCCCCGGTGCTGCCCTTGCCGCGCCGCCGCGCACCGCCAAGCTTTTCTATACGGTCTCCGGAAAGGGCCGGAACGTAATGCTGCTGCATGGCTGGACGTGTGATTCCCATGACTGGAGTTGGCAATTGCCCGCCCTTGAAAGCCGCTATCGGGTCGTTGCCGTCGATCTGCGCGGCCATGGCTGGTCCGAGATCATGCCATCAGGCAGCTACATGCCTGGCGACTATGTTCGTGACATCGAAGCTCTGATCGAAAGGAAATTCGAGGGTGAGAGATTTATATTGATAGGACATTCCATGGGTGGGCAGGTCGCCGCGCGCCTTGCGGCAAAGCGGCCGGATCTTGTCGATGCGGTTGTATCAGTCGATGGTTCTCTCGGCTTTGCGGACAGCCTTGGGCCGATCTTCAAGAAAACCGTCGACGGCCTCCAGACGCAGAGTCCCGGCGTGGTCGGTCCGGCCCTGTTCGAAAGCGTCTACGACCCTTCAACCGATCCGGCAATCAAGCGCTGGCATGCGAGACGACTTCAGGGAATGCCGGAGCATCCTGTTCGAGAATCCTTCGGACCGCTATTCTTCGGATCTGATCAAGTCGGCCTTGGCAGCAATAGCGAAACCTTCTGCAAGACGATCACAGTCCCTTTCTATCATCTCTGCCGCGACGAGAGCCAGGCCGTACGGATGCGCACATGGTTCTCGAACGAGAAGTCCAAGGTCGATGTCTGGAAGAACGCCGGGCACTGGATCATGCAGGACCGCAAGGACGATGTGAACTCGGCGATCGTGTCTTGGGTAGAGTTGCTATGAGCGACGGGGGGCTGAGTGCTCCCTTAATGAACTTCCAAGCTGACAGAAGGAGTCGACGAGGATATCGAGGCAGTCAGGAAACCGTTCGTTGAAGCGGCGGTCTGAACGGCACCATACGACGGAGCGCGTTTCCCTTACAACGGATGTTAGCCTTACCTCGCCGCAGCTCCTGCTGCGACCGTCAGGATGAAATCGTCGAGCTCCTGTTCCAGGCTTTCGATCGGCAAGCCGACGAAACGCCCTTCGAGGCTGATGCTGACGACGCCATGCACGGCGCCGAAGAGCGTTCTCGCCCGGATGGCGCGTGCCGTCTCCGACATGTTCGGCTGCAATTCCGCGAGCGGCTCGGCAATGACGCCCATCAGGAACATATGCTCTTCCAGATGCCATTCGGGGCTCGGGCGGTCATCCGGCGGGCGGTGATCGAAAAGCGCCTTCCACAGATTGCGATGGGTGACCGCAAAGCGCAGATAGCCGCGCGCGAGATTGCGCAGCCGGTCCGTCGGTGTGTGATCCTTGACTTCGGCGAGTGTCAGCGATGCTTCCAGCGCCTTCAGGGTTGCCGAATTGACGTGAATGACTAGATCGTCAAGGTCAGCAAAGACAGTGTAAAGACCTCCGAGAGCACAGCCGACATCCTGTGTGACGTCGCGCGCTCTCAGGTTGGAAAGCCCGTCGGCTGCGATGCGATTGCGCGCCGCCTCGATCAACCTGAGCTTCAGATCCTCGCGCTTTTCCAGAGTTTTTCTCGCCATTGACAATTCCAATTCGATTTTTTGAACGTCGTTCAAAATTTTCTTGAACGACGTTCATAATTCTGGCATAAGTCGTTTTGTGAACATCGTTCATAAACGGGAGACGACAAATGTTCAATTCAATTCTGACGCTCATTCGCGGTCGGTCCTACGATGCCGAACAGGCATTCATCGATCGCAACGCGGTGCCGCTGCTGGCCCAGCAGATCCGCGAGGCGGCCAGCGCGATTCAGTCGGCGCGGCGGGCCGTGGCGATTGCCATCGCGCAGAATGAGCAGGAAAAGAACCGGCACGCAGCGATCATCGGCCGCATTGCGGACCTGGAAACACGCGCCGTCGCCGCCCTGCAGAAGGGAAGCGACGAACTTGCGCGAGAGGCGGCCGAGGCGATCGCCCAGCTCGAAGCCGAGCGCGATGCATCCGAGAAGGCACAGGCGCAATTCACTCAGACGATCGGCAAACTCAAGGCAACCGTTCGCACATCGGAAGCGCGGCTGCAGGAACTGCAGCGGGGCGAACGCCTGGCGCGCGCCACCGAGCAGACACAGAAGCTCAATGCCGCCTGCGACGACAATTCCGGCCTGGCGACGCTTGATGACGCCGAGGAGACGCTTGCCCGTCTTCAGGCCTATCAGAGCCGCTGCGAGATCGCAGCCTCGGCCATGAAGGAGATGGATGCCGCGAGCCGGCAGGCACATATCATCGAAAAACTCGCCAATGCCGGTTGCGGCGCTCCGTTAGGCCCTTCAGCCGACGACGTGCTTACCCGCCTGCGTGAGCGCATGAATTCAGCAGCCTGAAACCGAACACAACGAACACATTTGAGAGGATACAATCATGAATGACAGCTTTCAGAAACATTCCCAGGCTTGGGTCAGCTTCTCCTACATCTCTTTTGCGGCCGCGGCTTTCATGCTCCTCATCGGCCTTTACATGATGCCAATCGATCTCTGGGGCAAAGGCTATCTCGCCATGGGCATCCTGATGCTGGTGCAGACGGCGGTCAACGTCACTAAGACGATCCGAGACAATAGCGAGGCTGACAAACTGATCCGCAAGGTAGAAGATGCCCGTACGGAAAAGCTTCTGGTTAAGTTCAATCGTGACGGTCAGGACTAGTCTTTATTAACGACGCCGTAGAGTTGTATCCGCGCTCAACCTTTGCGTAACAACTCTATGGCGTCCTGTTGGCCGAATGAGGGATACGCCATGCAAACGCACCTGATGAGATCGAGGAAGTTCGCGCCGCTGTTCTGGACGCAATTCCTGACCGCCTTCAATGATAATTTCTTAAAGCAGACCCTGGTTTTCGTCATTCTCGCGCAGATGGCGACGGAGGGTGCGGCGCTGGTGACGCTTGCCGGCGGCATCTTCATCGTCCCGTTCCTGCTCTTGTCGGCGATTGCTGGCGAGCTTGCCGACAAATACGACAAGGCCAAGATGGCAGAGCTTCTGAAGCGCTGCGAGCTCGGTGTCGCGGCGATCTCCGTTGTCGGCATCGCCTTCTCCTCCATCTGGATCCTGATGCTTGCCCTCTTCGGCTTCGGCGTCATTTCCTCGCTCTTTGGGCCGATCAAATACGGCATCCTGCCGGATCACCTGCAAAGCCGGGATCTTCCAAAGGCGAATGCCTGGATCGAGGGCGGTACTTTCATTGCCATCTTGACCGGCACGATGGTTGCGGCGGTCGCCTTCCGCGAGGGCGAAAATGTCTGGATCTTCGGGCCGATGATGATGGGGCTTTCCATCCTCTGCTGGTTCGCCGCCCGTCTGATTCCTGCGACCGGTTCCAAGGCACCTGATCTCATCGTCGACACCAATGTCGTGCGCTCGAGCTACCGGCTGGTCAACGAGCTTCGCGCTGACAGCCGCATTTGGCGCGCTTCGCTCATGAACTGCTGGTTCTGGTTCGTCGGCGCCTTCATCATGTCGATGCTGCCGGTCATGGTCACCGATATTCTCGGCGGCTCGGAAATCGTCGTTCCCGCCTATCTGGCGATCTTCGCCATATCGGTTGCCATCGGCTCGGCCATTGCCGGATGGATGGCGGCCGGCCGCATCGTGCTCTTGCCAGCGCCGATCGGCATGCTGATCGTCGCGCTCTTCGGCCTCGATCTCGGCTGGAACCTCTGGGGTCTGCAGTCGACCTCTCATGCCGAAACCATTCTCGCCTTCTTCGAGGGACCAAAGACCATCCGCGTTGCCATCGACCTCGCCGGCATGGCGATTGGCGGTGCCTTCCTGGCGGTTCCAACCTTCTCGGCCATGCAGAGCTGGGCGCATGAGGATCGCCGCGCTCGCGTCATCGGCGCGTCGAATGTGCTTTCCGCTCTCTTCATTGCCGTCGGCCTGGCGCTTGTGGCGGTGCTTCAGGCCGTAGGCCTGTCGATCCCGATGATCATCCTCTGCATCTCCGTGCTCAACGTGGCGATCGCCTGGCTCGTGCTGAAAATGCTGCCAACCAATGCCTTCCGTGATCTCATCTCCATCATCTTCCGCGCCTTCATGCGGCTGGAGGTCGAGGGCCTTGAGAACATCCGCAAGGCCGGCCCCGCACCGATCATCGCGCTCAACCATGTAAGCCTGCTCGACGGTGCTCTCGCGCTCGCCATCACCGAGGAAGAGCCGGTCTTTGCCATCGACTATGCCTTCGCGAGGAAATGGTGGGTACGGCCACTTTTGAAGATGTGCAAGTTCCTGCCGCTCGACCCGACCAAGCCGATGGCGACGCGCTCGCTGATCAAGGTCATCCAGGACGGCAGCCCGGTCGGCATCTTCCCCGAGGGACGCCTGACCGTCACCGGCACGCTGATGAAGGTTTACGACGGTGCCGCCATGGTGGCCGACAAGACCGGCGCCATGATCGTGCCCGTTCGCATCGATGGGCTGGAGAAGAGCTATGCCTCCTATCTGACCTCAAGCCATGTCCGCCGCCGCCTCTTCCCCAAGGTCAAGGTGACGATCCTAGAGCCGGTCAAGCTCGACGTATCCGCAGAACTCAAGGGCAGGAAGCGCCGTATCGCCGCGGGTGCCGCTCTCTACCAGATCATGTCGACGCTGATGTTCCGCACCGCCGACACCAATAATACCGTCCTTGGACGCGTCATCGACAGCGCCCATGAATATGGCGGCAAGAAACTCGCTGTGGAGGATCCGATTGCCGGCAAGCTCTCCTATGCCAAGCTGCTGACAGGCGCTGCGGTATTGGGTGCGAAGTTCAGGAAGATGTTTCCGAACGAGAAGACGCTCGGCGTGATGCTGCCGAATGCCAATGGCACGGCCGCGACTGTGCTTGGCGTCATGTCGGCGGGCAAGGTTCCGGCCATGCTGAACTTTACGGCCGGTGCGGCCAACATCCTGTCGGCCTGCCGGACAGCTGAAGTCAAGCATGTGCTCTGCTCGCGCGCCTTCATCGCGCAGGCCAAACTCGGCCCTGTGGTCGAGGAGCTCGAAAAGCATGTGACCTTCGTCTGGCTGGACGAGCTGCGCACTGAGGTCACCTTCGTGAACAAGATCCTCGGCCTCATGCGCAAGTACCGACCGCTGGTTAGGCGTAATGCCGACGACCCGGCCGTCATTCTCTTTACATCCGGTTCCGAGGGCGCGCCGAAGGGCGTGGTGCTGACACACCGCAATGTTCTCTCGAATGCGGCCCAGGCTGCCTCGCGCATCGACTTCCACCCTGGTGACAAGGTGTTCAACGTCCTGCCGATGTTCCACTCCTTCGGCCTGACGGCAGGCACGATCCTGCCGCTGGTCTCGGGCGTGCCGGTGTTCTTCTATCCGTCGCCGCTGCACTACCGCATCGTGCCGGAGCTGATCTATGTGTCGAACGCCACCATCGTCTTCGGCACGGATACGTTCCTGAACGGCTATGCCCGCACAGCGCATCCTTATGATTTGCGGTCGATCCGCTACATCTTCTCGGGCGCCGAGCCGGTGAAGGCATCGACCCGCGAGGTCTACATGGAGAAGTTCGGCCTGCGAATCCTGGAGGGCTACGGCGTGACCGAAGCCGCGCCGGTCATCTCATTGAACACGCCGATGTACAACCGCACCGGGACGGTCGGTAAGATCATGCCGGGCATGGAATGGAAGCTCGAGCCGGTTCCCGGCATCGACGAGGGCGGCCGTCTTCACATCCGCGGCGCCAACGTCATGGCCGGCTACCTGCGCGCCGACAATCCCGGCGTCCTCGAGCCGCTGCCTGAGGGTTGGCACGATACCGGCGACATCGTTACGATCGATGAGGACGGCTTCGTCAAGATCCGCGGCCGCGCCAAGCGCTTCGCCAAGATCGGCGGCGAAATGATCTCGCTTGCCGCGGTGGAAACGCTTGCCGCACAGCTCTGGCCGGGTGCTCTCAGCGTCGTCTCGGCGGTGCCCGACGTCAAGAAGGGCGAGCGTCTCGTGCTCCTGACCGATGCGCCGGGTGCGACGCGAAGCGATTTCCTAGCATTCGCCAAATCGAAGGGGGCCACGGAAATGATGGTCCCCGCCGAAGTGACCGTCGGCAAGGTGCCGGTTCTCGGCTCCGGCAAGGTCGATTTCGTGACGGCGCGTGCCATGGCTTTGGAAGCTCAAGCGCAGTCACAGGCGGCGTAAGCTCCGGATCCTGAAGCAGTGGAGCGGTCGATGGTTTCTGCCATCGGCCGCTTTTTGCTGCCAGTTCATGGCGGAGTGCATCACTTTCGTTTCAGGCGGCAATTGGCAGGATGATCTGAAACGTCGTGCCATCCTTGCCGCTATCCAACAACTCGACGCTACAGCCATGCGAGGCGAGCATTGCTCTCACGATGCCGAGGCCCATGCCCGTGCCGCCATCGTCCCGCCGCGTCGAAAAGAAGGGCTCGAAGACACGATCCCGATTGCCATCGGCAATGCCGCGACCATTATCGCGCACTTGGATCGTCATTCTCCGCCCTTCGTCGCTTGCCTTGATTGTAAGGCTTGTGGCGCCGTTCTGAGAGGCATTTTCTGCCAGATTGGCGAAGACAATACCGACGGCCTCGACTGGCAACGGCAGCATCATGACGACGCTGCCCTCGTCGCTAATGGTCAATTGGCGAAATTGCATCTTTAGCTCGGTTATAACGTCGCGAAGGCTGCTTGAACCTTGCTCGGACGGAAGCTCGGCTTTCGCCAGCTCTCGCAGGCGGGACAATAGCCTGTCCAGCCGTTCGGTGTCTGCGATGATGTTTGCGAGAAAGCGGTTGCGCTGCTCCTGGCTCATCGGATTGCTATCGTCATCGTCGCGCAGCAGTTCCGCCGCTCCCTTGATCGAGGTGAGGGGCGATTTCAGTTCGTGCGAAACATGGGTGGCAAAGGAGCGCACATAATCGGAATGATCGACCAGCTTGCCGGCGAGATCGAGAAAGCTCTGCGAAAGGGTTGCGACCTCGCGCGTGCCGTAGATGTCGAGCGGCCGGATTGCGGATCGTCCGCCGCGGGCGATCTCTTCGGTGCGGGCGATCAGGGCATTGATCGGCGTAGTCAGCGTGCGCGTGAGCACATAGGCGACGATGAGGGTGAGGATCAGAACGGCAGCGAGGGTGGCGATCTCCGCCGGTGCCATGGCTCCCGAGGCGGCGCGTACGGCGCGAAACCAGATGACAGTCAGCAGCGGCAGCATCATCACGGTCAGAAGCACGGCATAGACGATGAGGGCAAGCGGCGGCCGCCATTTCGGCTTTACCCTTGGCGCATGCATCAGACGCTTCCTTCCGTTGGTGATGTCAGCTTGAAGCCGATGCCGTGCACCGTGGCGATGATGCCCTTGCCGCCGGCGGCCGAAAGCTTGGCGCGAAGATTGCGGATATGGCTGTCTATGGTGCGGTCAGCGACCTGCATGTCAGCGCCATAGGCCGCTTCCATCAGTTGATCGCGGCTGAAGACGATCTCGGGGCGCGACAGCAGCGTATCGAGGATCGAGAACTCAAGTGCGGTCAAGGTGAGCGGTACATCGGCAAAACTGGCGGTGCGGCCACCGCGATTGAGCCGCAGAGATCCCACGGACACGGAGCTATTGGCCGCATCCGGCTCAGAGCCATGGCCGGTTCGCTTCAGGATAGTCTTTACCCGGGCAACCAGTTCGCGCGGGCTGAAAGGTTTGGTGACATAATCGTCGCCGCCGATTTCCAGGCCGAGGATCCTGTCGATTTCTTCGTCGCGCGCCGACAGGAAGAGGATCGGAAGGTTCGATGTCTTGCGAATGCGGCGGCAGACTTCCAGTCCATCCATATCGGGCATGCCGACATCAAGGACGATGAGGTCGAGACCGCCTTTGTGAAAGGCCATCATGGCCTCAGTGCCATTGCGCGCGGTCGTCGTCTTCATGCCGGCGCGGTCGAGCGCGAAGCAGATCACGTCGCGAATATTCGGTTCGTCGTCGGCGACGAGGATGCGCTGGGCCATGCTGTAAGGATCCTGGTTCACCCATTCGTTTTCTTCGTTTCCGCCTGATCTTGCAAGAGTTGCGTCCGCTTGAGGTAGCCGTCGAGGCGGGCTCCACGATATGTCCAGCTTCGCCAATCGTGCGAGCGTCCGAGATGCTGCCATAGTAGTGTTTCGCGCACCCTGCGAGCATCCGCGTCGGCGGGCAGCGATGCCAGATAGGTGTCGAGCGCCGGAATGGCTGCTGGGCCAAGTGTCAAGAGATAATCAAGATCGAGCACGATGCCTTCACCCGATATCTCGCGGCTATGGGCAACGTTGAAGCGGGCGATGAAGGCGGGAATATCCGCGAGCGCGGCGGCATAGAGCGTAAGAACCAGCATTGCGGAGCTTAACGCGATCAGCCACTCGTTGGAGCGATCCAGCAGGATGCGCAGAAGGATGAGGCAGAGACCGACCGCAACCAGCCCCATCCAGATGCCGGCAGCAATGCGCAGTTCCGTCAGGGAATAGACTTCGACATAGAGGTCGAGCCGCAGAATGGAGGAAAGGCAAAGCAGGATGTTCTGCGCGATCCAGAGATGCACCAGGCCGCGAAGCATGGGGCTTCTGTCGCCTGGCCCGCCGCGCCGCATGGCGGCAAGCACGAAGATGGCAGCGAGGATTGCGGTGAGCATCAGCGGATAGGCGCCGCGATGGGCGTATTCGGCATGGCTCATGCCATCTGGCAGGCTGGCGCCACCCCAGAGATAGGTGAGATCGAGCAGCGTCTGCACGGCAAACAGCACATTGAAGACCAGCAGCGAACGCAGCAGGGCACCATGGCTGAATAGCGCATCTTCAGCTCCGGTTGCGATATCGGGAACATCCCGTCGGCGAAGGCGCCGCCGCATGAGGCGTGGGCGAAGCAGCAAGCACAGGAAGGCTGCAACGGCAAGCCAGAAGCCGATCCGCCATATGCTCAACAGTTGCAGCAGGAAGGTAAGGTCGATGCTGCGCAGCGTCTTGTCGATCAGCGGATTGGCGGCTGCAAAGAGGGCAAGAAAGCCTGTTGCAAAAACCAGCGGCATGATCCAGTTGCGAAGATGATGCCGGACGCCGCGCGGTGACGGTTTTTGCAGGTGCTGCAGCCAGCGATAGCTCGCGCGGCGAAAAGGCCGCGCCGGCACGTCCAGAAGGAAACGCAGCAGCACGAGCGGCAGGCGAGTCCATTGCGAGGGGATCAATCCGCCGATGCCGAGCGAGATCAAGCAAAGGCCGAGAAGGCTGATTGCGATGCCCATCCAGGAGGTGGCTTCGGCAAGCGGAATGGACGCGACAAGGCCGAGGGCGACAAGCGCCGCGATTTTTTGAACGGATGGTCTTTTTCGGAAGGAGCTGAGCAGACCGGCGGCAACGGCATTGGTGAAGATAAAAAGATTGAGGCCGGGCTGTCTGTCGAAAAGGAGAAGGTCTGCCAGGGCGACAAGGGCAATGAATGTGAGGAGTTTGCGATGGGATTTATTTGTGGAGTTTAAGGGAAGGGGCGCTGCATCGGATAGGCTCATCGGTATCGGCTCCGTGCGAGATATTCGGCGAAAGGTATGATCTTGGCCCCTTGAGCGGGCGGATCGACTTGAGGATGATGATCGTCCCCGAGCCACCAGCCTTCTTTGAGAAGGCTGCGTGGCAAGCGGGTGGGCGGAGCGGTGATGGTCTCGGGCGTGTTATTCATGGCGCGACGATGGCGCCCGTCTTTGCAGAATCTGTGCAGAAGCCGAGGAGCTATTCAGGAAAATGGGTTAGGTTGGAAAGTTCAAATCATCGCACTTGTCTGAGATTTGAACAACAATTGCCGTGCGCAAGGCCAATCTGGGCAGGATAAATTTTAGCATTGCGTGAAAGATGTCTCAAAATGGGGCAGTCACTTGTGGAACTTAAGCATATATTTCCCAGCTTCCAGTCGGCCTATGGATTGCGGGTCTGAAAATCGATTTGTTGACGCGGCTGTCGTACTCACCCCTGACGACAGCCGGGAATCTCGGAAGCGGCCGCTCGGCCGCAACCGAGGTTCTCGTCAGAAGGTCGCGACGCCTACAGCTCTCCGCGCCGCGCGATGCAGACGAGGGTTCGTGCCTGTGCGCCGGGAATGAGCTTTCCACGCTGCATATTCTCGCTTGATCCCGCGGCTGCTTTTCTTAATAGAGGGCTCGGCACGGCATGTACTTTAGGGGTGCCTGAAAAAAGGCATAGAGGACGGCAGATGAGAATTACCACAATTACGAATTGGGCCTACGGTATCACCGTGGTCCTGACCGTGCTGTCGGCTGTGGCATTCATTCTCTCGGCCCGAAGTGCTGTGCAGGAGCGGCAGGCCGTGGAGCAGCATCTGCTGCTGAACAGCATGGGCGAGGAGCTTGCACTCGGCGCGGAGGAGACGACGGACGAAGCTCGCCTCTATGTCGTGCGCGGCGAGGAGAGGCATCTGAATGCCTTCACCGTTGATGAAGGTGAAGAGCGTCGTCGGGATGCGGCCATCAATGCTCTGCGCGGCCCCGGCATTCCGGATGCCGAGCGTCAGGTCATCGAGGAGGTGGCGGTCAATGCGCAGGCGCTCGATAAAGTGGAGGCGGCGGCGGTCGCCGCCTATACCGGCGGCGATCAGACCGGTGCGCGCGATACGCTGTTCGGCCCTGAACATGAGCGCATCCAGACGGCACTGCTCAACAGCGTCAATCAGTTTCGCGCCCTGGCGACGGCGCGCACCGAGGCCTCCTTCCATTCCGCGCAGGCACGCAGCGATCTCTGGGCCAACATTGCCAAAGTGATGCTGGCCTTGACTGCGGTCATATTCCTCGGCGTGCTCTATTTCATCCTGCGGCGCCGGGTGGCGCTGCCGCTGGTGCGCATGACCGGGATCGTCAACCGGCTGGCAAGACAGGATTATGCCGTCGAGGTGCCGACCGACCGCCGCCGTGACGAGATCGGAGAGATGAACGACGCGATCCAGATCTTCCGCGAGAACGGTCTGGAGCGAAACCGTCTCGACGCCGAGCGCAAGCGCGATCTGGAAACCAAGGATCTCATCCTGCAGATGATGCATCGCCTCCAGGCCTGCTATGCCCAGAACGAGCTTGCCGAAGTCGTCGCACTCTTCGTGCCGCAGATCTTTCCCGGTGTCGCGGGATGCCTCTACACGATGAACGAAAGCAGGACGGCGCTGAGCGAGGTCAGCCGGTGGCTGGAGCCAGAACATACCGAGCCGTCCTTTGCTGCTTCCGCCTGCTGGGGCCTGCGCCGTGGTCGCCCGCACGTCAGCCACGTGGCGGATACCGATATTCCCTGTCAGCATCTGGACCACTCCCGCGTGCCGGGTCTTTGCGTCCCCCTGACCGCGCTCGGCGAGGCGATCGGCCTGCTTTACTTCGAGGACCGCACGAAGGATGCGACGGCCGCCGATGCGCCGCGACTCTATCTGGAGCTGATCGCCGAGAATATCGGCCTTGCGATCGCCAATCTGCAGCTGCGCGACCGGTTGATCAATCTCGCCGTGCGCGACGCGCTGACAGGCCTGCTCAACAGGCGCTCCCTGGACGAGGCGCTCAACAACCTTCACAGGGATCAATCCGCCCGCACGGTCATCTGCATGATGATCGACATCGATCACTTCAAGCGTTTCAACGACGAGTTCGGCCATGATGCCGGTGACGAGGTGCTGCGGCATGTCGGGCAGATCGTTGCCGATACGGTTGGCGAGGCCGGTACAGTCTACCGCTTCGGCGGGGAGGAGTTGACGGTCATTGCCACGGATATGACCGACGAGGAAGGTTTTGCGCTTGCCGAGAAGCTGCGTACGAGTGTGTTCGGCACGCCTTTTTCTTATCGCGCGCGGATTGTTGGGCCGCTTTCCGTCTCCGTCGGCATCGCCTCTTCCCCGGTGTCGGGACCGACCACGACCCTGATCAACCGCGCGGACGGCGCTTTGCTGAAGGCAAAGCTGAACGGCCGCAATCGGACAGTGGCGGCGTTCGTCGTGGAGGCGGGCGGTGAATTGCGGGTGGAACGGAGCTGATTTCGACGGACGACAGCGGCGGCGAAATGCGGTGTGGTCACCTTGCCGAACACATGCTTGGATTGTAGCCTGAGCTGAAGGTCGCATGGCGGAGGAAGGTGATTTCATGGCCGTGACGCAGAGCAACTCATCCTTGTTACCTGATCGCGAGACCTTGCAGGCCATGGGCTTTGATCCCGGCCTCGGCCGCAAATTTGAAGCCGGCATCGAATCTGGCCTGCTGCGCGATCTGCATGTCGTGCTTGCCGCCCGTTCCGGGCGCGTATGCCTGGAATATTACGCCGTTGGTTCCGACGAAAATTGGGGAGATCCGCTTGGGGATGTCGCCTTCGACGCCGATACGCTGCACGATCTTCGTTCGGTCACCAAGAGCATTGCCGGCCTTCTTTATGGCATCGCGCTCGACAGGGGATTGGTACCGCCACTGGATGCATCGCTCTACGAGCAGTTCCCGGAATACGGCGATCTCGCCCGAGATCCTGCGCGCGCCAAGATCACTGTCGGCCATGCCCTGACGATGACGCTGGGGATGGAGTGGGACGAGGATCGCCCCTATACGGACCCGCTGAACAGCGAAATTGCGATGGAGAATGCGCCGGACCGATATCGTTTTGTTCTGGAACGTCCGGTGATCGCCGAGCCGGGAACGCACTGGATTTATTCCGGCGGCAGCGTCGCATTGGTGGGGGCGATCATCGAGCGCGGCACGGGCAAGCGCTTGCCCGATTTTGCGCGAGAGGTTCTCTTCGAACCGCTGGGGATTGCAAAATTCCACTGGAACGCCGGGCGTGACGGCGTGGCGTCGCCTGCATCCGGATTACGCCTGACCGCTCCCGATTTGCTGAAGATCGGGATGCTTTTCCTCCAGAAGGGCGTGTGGAACGGCAAAAGGATCGTCTCGGAAGAGTGGATCGCGCAATCTCTCGCGCCGGCGATTTCGACCGGGGACGGTCTGAGCTATGGCAGGTTATGGTTCTCGGGCGACGCGCCGGTGCCGGCGTTTGATGGGCCGCGTCCATGGTATGCTGGCTTCGGCAATGGTGGGCAGAGGCTCTGGCTGATGCCCGATGCGGATATCGCCGCTGTCATCTACTCCGGCAAGTATAATTCCTGGGACGCCTGGATCACGCCCACCCGCGTCTGGCGCGAAATCATCCTTGCCAATCTGCTGAAAGCGTGACGATGGCGCCTTCAAAGGCCGAGTTCCCCACCCTTGTCACCGAGCGGCTGCGGCTTCGCGAAGCGAGTATGGCCGATCGCGACGACTTCCATGCGCTGATTTCGATTCCGGAGGTCACGCGGTTCTCGAATTGGGTTGATGCGCCCAAAATGGCGCAGATTGAACGTTCCCTGCGATGGATGATCAAAATCTTCCCCAAGGGAGCAGGTTGTTCATGGATCATCGAGGATTGGCTTTCAGGCCACTTGCTCGGCGCGATCCGCTTCAATAGCATCGATCGGCGTGCCAAATGCGCCGAACTTGGATATGAGCTGCATCCTTCGGCCTGGGGCAAGGGGCTGATGAGTGAGGCGGCGAAGGCTATCGTCCGGTGCGGCTTCGACGATTTTTCGCTCAATCGCATCGAAGCCTGGACGTTGCCGGGAAACACAGCTTCCGATCGGGTTCTGGAAAAAGCGGGCTTCCAATATGAGGGCACACTGCGGCAGAAGGCGCGGTTCAAAGAGGCCTTCCATGATTTCCGCATGTTTGGCTGCCTGGCCAGCGACCGACAGAACTAGCCTAGTCAGTCCCCTGGCTGATTTCGCCGGTCAGTGTTGCGGTTTGAAAATAGTCTCGGGGCGAGCGCCCGAGCGCCCGCCGGAACATGGCCGAGAAGGCGCTTGGGCTCTCATAGCCGCAGTCCAGCGCGACATCGAGAACACTTCGACCTTCCGCGAGCAAGGTGAGAGCCTTCAGCATGCGTGCCTGTTGTCGCCACCGGCCGAAACTCAGTCCCGTTTCGCGCTGAAATAGCCGCATGAGGGTTGCCCGGCTCATATGCAGCCCATTGGCCGCCTCTTCGATCGAGATTGTGCTCGCAAGATCGCCGAGCAAGGTTTCACAGAACGCCGCAAGCCCCGGATGTTTCGGTAGAGGGAGCTTCAGCGGCTGTGCCGGCAAGAAGGTAAGTTCGAGAAGCAGCAGGTGAATGACTGCCTCCACAACCTCTTTCTGATCGGGTTTGTCGACAAGACCGGCGAGCCGCAGGATGAGTTCGCGCAGCAGCGGGGTGACTTCCACCACCGTGCACTCATTCGGTAACGCATCTCTGCCATTGGGATCGATCAATAATGAGCGAAACTGCACGCTCGTATGGCTTGCCGTCACGTGTTCGAGCTGCGGCGGCAGCCAGACCGCTCGGCTCGGCGGTACGACCCAGGTGCCGCTATCCGTGGTCAAGGAGATCACGCCGCTGACGGCGTAGAGCAGTTGCGCCTGCCTATGGCTGTGGCGAGAACTGGTGAAGCGATGATCGTCATGTGCGATGACGGCGACACCTTCAGCGACATCGGTGCCGTGCTGAAGATAGTACTGATCCTTTTGCGACGATGAATGATCCATACGCGCGAGAATATCAAAGATGTCGACAGTAACCTAGAGTTCCTTTCCAGCAGGATATCTACTTTCGTGTCTGCCGCATCCCACAATCTGCATCGATCGGATCGGCCGCATGGCGCTGCCGTCGCATCGCTGCGCGTGCGGATGGATGCCGACACCTCGTCCTGCATACCCGTTTTTCTTCAGTTTTCCGTTGCATTGCGACTTAGCCGCGGTCGTCGGGCCTGACGGCATCCCGGCGGCCGTATTCTGCTGTCCGCTTTCTCCCCAATTGACCGACATGCAACGGAACGGATCATGCTGAAGAATCCTGAAACCAAATATCGTCCTTTCATCTCGCCCATCGAATTGCCGGATCGGCGATGGCCCAACAGGCGCCTCGCCAAGGCACCCCGCTGGCTGTCAACGGATCTGCGCGACGGAAACCAGGCGCTTGCCAATCCTATGGATGTCGAGCGCAAGCTGCGCTTCTACGACATGCTGCTCGCCTCCGGCTTCAAGGAGATCGAGGTCGCCTTTCCGTCGGCCTCGCAGATCGAGTTCGATTTCGTCCGTGCGCTCATCGAGGAACACCGCATCCCCGAGGATGTGACGATCCAGGTGTTGACCCAATCGCGCGCCGATCTCATCGCGCGCACGTTCGAATCCCTCATCGGCGCCCGCAAAGCCATCGTCCATCTCTACAATGCGACCGCACCACTCTTCCGCCGCGTCGTCTTCGGCATGGAGCGACACGAGATTGTCGACCTTGCCATCAGCGGTGTTACCGCAATGCTGGAGGAAAGCCTGAAGCAGCCGGAGACCGACTGGACCTTCGAATATTCGCCGGAAACCTTCTGCTTCACCGAGCCGGATTTCGCGCTCGAAATCTGCGAGCGCGTGCTCGATGTCTGGCAGCCGACTGCGGAACGCCCAGCCATCCTCAACCTGCCGGCAACGGTGGAAGTGGCGATGCCGAATGTCTATGCAGACCAGATCGAATGGTTCTGCCGCCATATTTCGCGCCGCGATGCCGTCATCATCAGCGTTCATCCGCATAATGATCGCGGTACGGCGGTGGCCTCGGCCGAGCAGGCGCTGCTGGCGGGCGCCGATCGGGTCGAAGGTTGCCTGTTCGGCAATGGCGAGCGTACCGGCAATGTCGATCTGGTGACGCTGGCTCTAAACCTCTACACGCAGGGCATCGATCCCGGCCTGACCTTTCCGTCGATCCGTGAGGTGGTGAAGACGGTGGAATATTGCAACGGTCTGCCCATTCATCCGCGCCACCCTTACGCGGGCGAACTCGTGCACACGGCCTTCTCCGGCTCGCATCAGGATGCGATCCGCAAGGGATTTGCCGCGCATGAGCGGCGCAATGACGGCGTCTGGGAAATGCCCTACCTGCCGGTCGATCCCGCCGATATCGGCGAGAGTTACGAGGCCGTCATTCGCGTCAACAGCCAGTCGGGCAAGGGTGGGGTTGCCTGGGTGATCGAGCAGGACAAGGGCTTGAAGCTGCCGCGCGCCATGCAGGTCGATTTCAGCAGGCGGGTGCAGCTCCTCGCCGATGAGACGAAGCGCGAACTGACGGCCGAAGATATCTGGAAGGCGTTCGTCGACGCCTATCATGTTGACGATTTCGAGCGCTTCGAACTCGTCGATTACGAAGGTGGTTTTCGCAGGGGAACCGGCACCGAGCGCATCTTCACTGGCCGGATTCGCCATGGCAATCAGGATGTCGTCGTCAGCGGTCGCGGCAACGGCCTCGTTTCGGCGGTACTTGCCGCGATTGCCGAGGCCTTCGCAGTGGAGCTGAGCGTCATGGACTATCAGGAGCATGCCCTGCGTCGCGGCAGCGATGCGCAAGCGGCCGCTTATCTGCAATGCGTCCGGCCGGACGGATCGCAGCTCTTCGGCGTCGGTATCGATGCCGATGTTGCGACGGCAACCGTCAAGGCGGTCCTCAGTGCCGCCAGTGCGGCCGGTTGACGATCGTCTGTTCCGCCCGCGCTATCGGCTGCAAATCGGCCGATAGCCGGGCGGCGCCAAGACGCCGGATTGGATCATTCGATTGGCTGCAGCCAGCCCCGATAATGAACGACGGGGCCGATGAGAGGGAGGGCAATCGATACGTCGAAGTGGAAGCGATCGTCCTCCGCCCATTCACGAGCGATGCTTTGGGGCGCCAGAAGGCGCGGCAGCGGAATGCGCAGGAACGACCAGTGTCGCATCTCCATGCTGAGCCCGTTGCCACGGCTAGGAAGATCGAATGCAAAGCGGAAGGGACCGAAGCGTTCGACAAGGTGGCCATTCTCTTCGTTCAAATGGCTGTGGAAGCGCTGGCCGGAAAAATCCCGCGTCCATTCTTCTATGCCGTTGGTTTCCTCGAAGGACACATGTAATGCGTGCTTTCCTGCCGCGGGAAAGCCAAATATTTTCGCGACCAGCCGTGCAAGCGGTGAGCGCCCACGGGTGACGACCGCCTCGCCTCTGGCGCCGCCATCGCCGAAGACCTCGTGCATGGCACGGACCGGTTCGGATAGATGAGCAAATGCAGGCCCCATGACACGCTGATAGAGCGGCATATAGGGTGCTTCCGTCGTTTCCTCGGCAACCGCCAGATCGCGAAACAAGCCCCGGAAATCCTCAAGCGACAGGAGCCTGCCGGCGTGACGGGCGCCGGGCGAAAGACGGCAGTCGCGCAAGGCCCGCGCCAGCAATTGCGCCGGAAGCGTGGGAATTTCCACGCCGTCTCCATTTTCGGCGATCAGGGTCCAGCGACGAGCCTTCATGGTGCCTTGCTCTATGCCCTTGATCTCGATCATCACAGCCGATCGCGCCGTGCCAAGCCTCGCTGTCAGGCGTTGCAACGGCAGCAGAAAGCGGCTGATCTTTCTAAGCGATGTCAGCCAGCCCCAGGCGACCGGCCAGGACAACAGCCAGAGCGCCAAAGACTGAAAGACGAATTCCGGCCCCGCGCGGAAAATGACGCTGGGCTGTCCGGCAAAACTATCGACCAGAAGATCGTGATCCGGCACGTCGGCAAGCGCCACCAGCCGGCGCAGAGCGCGGTGGCCGGAAACCGCATAGGTTTCGCGCTTCAGCATGTGCCAGCCCGTCGCATCCTGCCAGTGCCGGCCGCGCCAGAGCCGCACCGGCTTGCCGACGTAACTCAGGATCGCGGCTGCGACCGAGGCGCCGGCGGTCGCGCGATTGGAGGCGCTGATCGACATTTTTATCGAGCGAACCTCCTCCATGTTCTTGGCAAGGGCGGCTACGACGGCGCCGGAGAGCGCCGGGACGCTCGACGCGCCCGAGATGATGGTGACGCCAGCGGTCTTAGCCTCTTCGTCAAGCGAGCTGATCGCGCCGACGAAATCGCGCGCGTCGGCAAGATCGATATAGTGGATACCGGCCTCTATGCAGGACCGCGGAACTCTCTGCTCACTATATTGGAAAGGGCCTGCCGCATCGATCAACAGAAAGGGTCTGTGCTCCCCGAGGATCGCAGAGATATCGCCATTTCGATCGGCTTGCAGGGCAAGTGCGTTGGGTAATCGAGCGGCGATTGCTTTTGCTGCTTCAAGATTGCGTCCGGCGACCAGAACCTCGAAGCCGTCTTCGGCAAGGCGCCGCGATAGCCGCGCGCCGAACCCGCCATAGCCGCCGAGAACGAGGGTTCTTTTCAAAGTATGCGGCTCGCCTGCTCGGGTGTCGGCAGCCAGCATGTCTCCCGTTTGCCGAAGATGCGATAGCGATTGCGGGCAAGCCAAAGGTAGATCGGGTCGCGCAGCATGCGCGGTACGATGCGCAGTACGGAAATGGCCTTCCAGGGCCAGCCGAGACCGGCATAAATGGCCAGCACCGCGTCACTATCGCGCAGCACCTTCGCGCCGTCGACGATGATGAGGCTATCCGGATCGGTGGGGTCCATGCCGCAGCGGCGATAGAGGGCGATGCCGGTTTCATTCTGCATGGAGGCAAGACGAAAACGGCCGAGGCGATCATGACGCAGCACGAACTGGGCGTTGGCGGTACACAGGACGCACATGGCGTCAAAGACGATGATCGGCCCTTGATAGTCGCTGATGGTGCTTTTGCTCATGTTGGCGGCATTGTTTTCCGTAGACCCGTCTGGTCACAGCTTTGACCGGTTGCATTGTCGCCGTCAATTGCACGTTTCCGTGGGCTGCCATGTCAAACCGGCAAACGACCGCGAGCTTTGCATCGCAGCGCTGGGCAGCGGAAGGATCGAGAGAAGCAAGCCGTTCGATCGCCGGTTGGCATGCGGCCCGATCTGCAAGATCGGGCCGCGCGCATCGCGGAAGAGTAGCTTAGCGATAACGCCAGCCACCATGCCACCACTCGCGATGCACCCAATAGCGATGCCCATCCCAGTAGCCGCGGCCGGGATAGTAGATGCCATAGGCCGGAACCGCCGGCACGACGACCACAGGCCGTCCATCCGGACGGCAGTAGCCATAGGGATTGCGATGCCAGCCGATGCCGCAGCCATCGCGGGCTTCGGCTGGAGAGATGGCCGCAAAGCAGGCGGTCGCGGCGAAAGCCAGCAAAATGATCTTTTTCATGATGTCCTCATTCGTCCTTGAAGAGCTTCAAGCTGTTATCCCTTCAGCGCTTGAACGGGGACGAGCGGCAAATCCGTCGCTGCATAGCGATGATTTTGCATTCGGACGGGAAAGGCTGGCATACGCGGTGCGTAAGCCGGCGAGCGATGCAGGAGAACTGTACTTACCGCGGAATCAGGCCGCGAGATCAGGATCGAATTTCAAGGGCTCGGGATGCGAGGCGAGATTGAGCCGGGCACGATTTTGCTGCAGGCACCGTTTTCCTGCCGATGAGCGGCATGCGCCGGATCAACGCGCGCAGAACGGCGAGAATTGCCTTGTATTGTTCCCCAGGACACAAGCGGCCGCTGGAATCATAGGCAAACAGGAGACGGCGTCGCGCGAATGCATGCGCGAGCCACAGGGCAAAAGCTACGCCGACGCCCCAGCCCATTAGCGTGTCGCTTGCCCAATGTGCGCCGACCCATTGGCGCGACAGGCAGATGAGGACGCCGACAGGCATGAAGACGGGGCGAAGGCGGGGAAAGACCAGCGCCAGCGACATCGCCATGGCGCCGGCCGTTGCCGAATGTCCGGAAGGAAAGGAGGCAAAGTCGGCGTGGAAGGCAAAGGGACGAAAGAAAAAGGCGCCGTTCGTATCCAGGAGTTCCGGCCTGGCGCGACCGATGATGTTCTTTGCGAGCGAATCGACAATGCCGCCGCCGGCCACCGCCAGGAAGACGAAAGCAGCCGCGGTCGCGATGAGATCTGCCCCCGTTCGCATGGATTTCCGCAGCTTATGCGCGGGCGCGAGGATCGCAAATATCAGCAGCGCTCCGCTGAATGAGAGCACCAGAAGCCCGGTGCCGAGGCTGCTGATCCATTTCGCCGTCCCACGCAATTGCGCGGGAAACGATTTCATCCAGATGCCCAAGGGATAATCGGCCGCCCACATGACGAGCAATGATAAGGCGAGGAAGATGGCGATGATAACGATCGGGCGCTCCAGAAATGCGCGATTCGCAGGCGGCTTAATGGTCGGGGTGTTGAAGAAGCAGTGAAGGCCGCCAGCCATGCGTCTGCGACCGGTGTCGGCGGAACGTCCCAGCATTTCTTTTATGGCCTCTCGGCCCCGCTGCCATGCCTGCATAAAGCCGACTTCCATCAATGTCGAAACAGCCGCTCGTGGAGCTGGGCTCACCAATCGCCTTCCGCTCCGTTTCCCTAGGAAGAAGCTGCTACAGCAACACGCTGACAGCGGCCTGAAAGGTCGCGATTGGCGGGTCAGATCTCGGTTGTGTAGGCGGCAAAACCAAAACGCACGGCATCTGCCAGACAGCTTCGATGTTCGGACTGTGCAATCATGGGCTGAAGAAACAACGGTGCCGAAAAAGACTGTGCCATCAACAAGGTAGCCGCCGAATTTCGCGGCCCTGGGCGAAAGTCGCCACGAGGATTGCTTCGATGGCCTTTTTTAGCGACAATTGGGCTAGCGTTCGGTGGGAGGAGCCAAATGCAGCACTATTCCGCACATGCGGATCAGGTTTACGCGTCGGCGCAATCGGCGGCGGCGAGTTCTTCGGTCGTTGCCTCCTGGCGACGGTGCATGGTCATGCATCGTCTGGCGCCGGAAGAGAAGCGTCTGCCGATGCGCTTGACCAGCCAGGAATTTCAAACAGCGCTGGAGCGATCGGAACGGCTGGTTGCCGAAGCGGCCAGTGAACTGGATCGTCTTTTTCTCGCGGTCGGCAAAGCCGGTTGCTGCCTGCTTTTGACCGACCGGGATGGCATCGCACTCGAACGCCGGGGTGCTGCCGGCGACGACAAGGATTTCCACGATCTCGGTCTATGGACGGGATCCGTCTGGACGGAAGCGAGCATCGGCACCAACGGCATCGGTACGGCGCTTGCCGACGAGCGGGCAGTTGCGATCTTCCGTGACCAGCATTTCTTCTGCTCAAACATCAATCTCAGCTGCACCACAGCGCCGATCCGCGATCATCGCGGCCAGCTTGCCGGCGCGCTCGACATTTCCACCTGCCGCGATGACGTGAACGACGCGACACTGGCGATCCTGTCGCAGACGGTGCGCGATGCGGCTGTGCGCATCGAACTCAATCTTTTCCGCAGCGCCTTTGCAGGTGCCCGCTTCGTCATGGTGCCGACGGATACGGCTTCCACCTCAGCACTGCTGGCCGTCGACCGCAACGACCTCGTGCTTGGTGCGACCCGCGCGGCCCGTCTAGCACTGCGGCTCGATGATCACCGCATTGCTGCAGGCATTCCTGCTTCTGACATTCTTAGCGAGCAGGGGGCCGGGAGTGAGGATCTCCTGGAGGCCGAGCGCGCTGCTTTGCTGAGGGCTCTTTCGCGCGCCAACGGCAATGTCTCCCAGGCGGCCGCAGCGCTCGGCATGAGCCGCTCGACGCTGCATCGGAAGATGAACCGCCTCAATCTCCACTGAAGCGCCATCAACGCGCATTCGATCTGGCAGCTGTCGCAGAGTTGCGACACTGTGCGCTGCAGCACGGCAAGCCGCCTCTATCGCCCGCCGCGATATGCCCTCAGACTTCTCCCATCGGTTCGCTTATTGAACCTGCCGACCAAGGGAGGATGGCATGCTGCATCAGAAGATCGTGGAATCTCCGTTCAAACTCAAATATGGCAACTATATTGGCGGCGAGTGGCGCGAGCCGATCGCGGGCAAGTATTTCGACAATCTCACGCCGATAACAGGCGGCAAGATCTGCGAGATACCGCGCTCCGACGAAAAGGACATCAACGCCGCGCTTGATGCCGCCCATGCAGCCAAGGACAAGTGGGGGCGGACGTCTACCACCGAGCGCTCCAATATCCTGATGAAGATCGCCCAGCGCATGGAAGACAAGCTGGAAGTGCTGGCGCAGGCTGAAAGCTGGGACAACGGCAAGCCGATCCGCGAAACCATGGCGGCCGATATCCCGCTCGCCATCGATCACTTCCGCTATTTCGCCTCCTGCATCCGTGCCCAGGAAGGCTCGATTGGCGAGATCGACCACGATACCGTCGCCTACCACTTTCACGAGCCGCTCGGCGTCGTCGGCCAGATCATTCCCTGGAACTTCCCGATCCTCATGGCCGCCTGGAAGCTTGCGCCGGCACTGGCCGCGGGCAACTGCGTCGTCATCAAGCCGGCCGAGCAGACGCCCGCCTCGCTTTTGGTCTGGGCCGAACTGGTCGGCGATCTCCTGCCGCCGGGCGTACTCAATATCGTCAACGGCTTCGGCCTCGAAGCCGGCAAGCCGCTCGCCACCAGCCCGCGCATCGCCAAGATCGCCTTTACCGGCGAAACGACGACGGGTCGGCTCATCATGCAATACGCCAGCCAGAACCTGATCCCCGTCACGCTCGAACTCGGCGGCAAGTCGCCGAACATCTTCTTTGCCGATGTTGCGGCCGAAGACGATGACTTTTTCGACAAGGCGCTTGAGGGCTTTGCGATGTTTGCGCTTAACCAGGGCGAGGTCTGCACATGCCCGAGCCGAGCGCTGATTCAGGAATCAGTCTACGACCGCTTCATGGAGCGTGCCGTCAAGCGCGTGGAAGCCATCAAGCAGGGCAATCCGCTTGATGCCGCAACCATGATCGGCGCCCAGGCATCGAGCGAGCAGATGGAGAAGATTCTCTCCTATCTCGATATCGGCCGGCAGGAAGGTGCCGAGGTACTGGCGGGTGGCGGTCGTGCCGATCTCGGCGGCGAGCTGTCGAGCGGCTACTACATCAAGCCGACCATCTTCAAGGGCCACAACAAGATGCGCGTGTTCCAGGAGGAAATCTTCGGTCCGGTCGTATCGGTCACGACGTTCAAGGATGAGAGGGAAGCGCTTGAGATCGCGAACGATACGCTCTACGGCCTCGGTGCCGGCGTATGGACCCGCGACGGCAATCGCGCCTATCGCTTTGGTCGCGAGATCCAGGCCGGCCGCGTCTGGACGAATTGCTATCACGCCTATCCGGCCCACGCCGCTTTCGGCGGCTACAAGCAATCGGGCATCGGACGTGAGACGCACAAGATGATGCTCGATCACTATCAGCAGACCAAGAATATGCTGGTGAGCTACAGCCCGAAGGCTCTGGGCTTCTTCTGAGACCTCCCAACGGAAGCTGACAAGGCTCCCGGCTGCGGCCGGGAGCCTTCGAGTATTCGCACATTGGGGATGGAGGATCATCATGGACGATAATGGGTCGGAACCGCGGGTGCTTGCGACCGAGAAGGCACTTGAGCTTATCCGCGAGATACAGAAGGACCATCCCGATATCCTGTTTCATCAGTCGGACGGGTGCTGCGACGGCTCTTCGCCGATGTGCTATCCGGCCAACGAATTCATGATTGGCGACAATGACGTCAAGCTCGGCGAGATCGGCGGTGTGCCCGTCTATATCAGCGGCAGTCAGTTCGAGGCGTGGAAACACACGCAGCTCGTCATCGATGTCGTACCGGGACGCGGCGGCATGTTCTCGCTCGACAATAGGCGGGAGAAACGATTTCTCACACGCTCGCGCCTCTTCGGCGGTGGCGAAGCCTGCGTAATCCCGGACATCAACCGTGCGCCGGTGCAATAGGCGGGGCCATAAACGGCGTGTAGTATTCGCCTAATACCTGCGACCGCAGACACTTTGCTAAAGTGCCGTCCGTTGGTTTTCAGGGAGGAAGACGATGCCAGCAGCAAAGATCCTGATGATTACAGGTGATTTCACCGAAGACTACGAGACCATGGTGCCGTTCCAGACGCTGCTTGCCTGCGGCTACACGGTCCATGCCGTCTGCCCTGGCAAGAATGCCGGCGAGACGGTGGCAACGGCCATTCATGATTTCGAAGGCGATCAGACCTATTCCGAGAAGCGCGGTCATAATTTTGCATTGAATGCGACATTCGCCAGCATCCGCGCCGAAGATTACGATGCGCTCGTCATTCCGGGCGGCCGTGCGCCGGAATATCTGCGCCTGAATCCAGACGTCATCAAGGCTGTTCAGCACTTCTTCGAGGCGGGCAAGCCGGTTGCCGCCATCTGCCACGGCGCGCAGCTGTTAGCCGCGGCCGGTGTCCTCAAGGGACGCACCTGCTCGGCCTATCCCGCGTGCCGGCCCGAGGTGGAACTTGCCGGCGGCATTTATGCCGACATCGCCATCAATGATGCAGTTGCCGACGGCAACCTCGTGACTGCACCCGCATGGCCGGCGCATCCGTCATGGCTGCGCCAATTCATGGCCGTGCTGGATGCCAATGCCTTGTCGTCAGCAAACGCTGCTTGAACTTGAGGGGAGACGCGCATGTGCGAATTGTTCATCAAGGCCGATGCCAGGCTCTGGGAAAGCACCACGCGCTCCCTGCGCATCGATGGCATGGTGACCAGTGTCCGGCTGGAAAATTTCTTCTGGTCGAAGCTGGAGGAAATCGCGCGACGTGACGGAATGAATGTGGTGCAGCTGATCACCAAGCTGCACCACGAATCCATCGACGCCGGCCACGATCTCGGCAATTTCACCTCGTTCCTGCGGGTGTGCTGCGCCCGCTATCTCGACCTGCAGCTGGCCGGCGACATTTCCAGCGATCTTTCCCAGCCGATCGCTGGTGTGGACGCGCCCGCCATCCTCGGTCGCGAGCGCCTGAAGTATCATTGAGCGTATTGCTATGCAGCGCCCGAGAGCCGGTTCTCGGGCGTCTTTGCATCCGACAATCGTTCGGCAATCAGCCGTGCCGCCGCATCAGCAGCGGTTTCCATGTAGCTCGGATCGCGATGGAGCAGGACCACCGCAAATGAACCGTCGAGGAGCAGCATGATCTGGCGCGCGAGCGGCAGGGCATTGTTGCCCGCGCCCGCCTCCACGAAGACCGATCCCAGCCACTCCTCAACCCGCTTCTTGTGAGCGCGCGCCGCAACCAGCGCGGGATGGCCGGGAAGGTTGATGAGTTCCACCGAAGTCCGCAAAAAACCACAGCCCTTCCATTTGGCGCTGCGTGCCGATTGCGCCAGCTGGCGGAAAATGCCGGCAACCTTTTCTGAAATGTCGCCTTCGGTTTCTTCGAACCAGCGTTTGAAGAAGGCAAGGTTCGGCTCGTCGCGCGCCTGCAGATGGGCGGCGATCAGGTCGTCCTTGCTGCGGAAATGATAATAGAGGGTGCGCTTGGTGACGCCTGCCTTCTCGGCGATGGCGTCGACACTGATCGCGCGGATGCCGTCGCTGTGGAAGAGTTTTGCGGCGGCCTGAAGAATACGCTCGCGTGTCGGCAGGGAACTGTCTCTCATGGCTCAATGTATACCGGGTAGTGAATATACACAACGCGGCGATCGTCCCATCTTGACGCCCATGAGCCAGCAACCTCGACCATCCTTGAATGAAGACAGTCTTTCGATTTCCATCCCCTGTCGGGATGACGTCGTTCTCGGTGGCCGCCTTTGGCTGGCGGAGACGAAAAGGCCGGAAGGCAGCGTCATCATCAACCCGGCCACCGGAGTTCTCGCACGCTATTATCACCGCTATGCGCAATTTCTGGTGCGGCATGGGTTCGATGTCCTGACCTTCGATTATCGCGGCATCGGCCAGTCGCGCCCGCAACGGCTGCGTGGGTCCCGTTATCGCTGGCGGGATTGGGGCGAGCGGGATTTCGATGCCGCGCTTCGGCTGATGTCCGATCACCGTCGCAACGGTCCGCTTTTGGTGGTGGGTCATAGCGTCGGCGGATTCCTGCCGGGATTGGCTGAGAATGCTCCGGAGATCGACAGGATGCTGACGGTCGGAGCTCAATATGCCTGGTGGGGCGATTACATGCCGAGCAGGCGGGCCGCTCTGTTCCTCAAATGGCATGTGGCTATGCCTGCGATGACTGCGCTCTGCGGCTATTTCCCGGGCCGGCGGCTTGGCTGGCTGGAGGATCTGCCGAAAGGTGTGGCAAACGAGTGGAGCTTTCGTGGCCCCCGGTTCGAGCGCAGCCATCCTGTGGGCGAGAGGCGGGAGGTGCTACGGCGAATGAGCGCCGTGAAAGCATTGATCCTGGCCGTTGCGGTTTCGGACGACGAACTTGGCACCGTACCGGCAATTCGCCGCACACTGAATTACTATACCGGCGCGCAACGTCAGTCGGTGCTGCTCCGTCCGGCTGATTTTGGTCGGGACGCAATCGGCCATTTCGGCCTCTTTCACGATAGCCATGCTGCCGGTTTCTGGGTCGATACGCTGTCGTGGCTTCGGGAGGGCCGTAATCCCTGGCCGGCATCCGAGCTGAAATAGCAAAGCCGAGTATCCGCATCGGCGCACCACTTCGCGCTTGTTGCATCGGCTGATTGTCTCGGGTAGATGCCATTCACAGATCGTGAATGAGATGAAAGCTAGGCATTTGCCGGCTTTGGAATACTCAAGAAACTTGCAGAATGGAGTTTGGCATGACCAGCCAAAATGACGAATATGTCTATGACGAAGTGACCGGCGAGTGGCGACCTGCCGCGGAGATGGCAGCGGCTGCCGTCGCTACGGAGCTTGTCGTTCACGATGCAAGCGGCAACGTCCTCGCCGATGGCGACTCCGTCACCCTCATCAAGGATTTGAAAGTGAAGGGCGCCAATCAGACTTTGAAGCAGGGTACCGTTATCAAGTCGATTCGACTGACCGACAATCCTGAAGAAGTCGATTGCCGTTACGACGGGATCAAGGGTTTGGTTCTTCGCACCGAGTTCATACGCAAGCGCTAGAACTGTTCCTCCCTCTTCGCATTGCAAAATTGAACGATATCGGGCCGATTATCCGGATTCCCGAATTGTAAAATTGGAAATTGGTGCTTATCTCCTTTGCTGGATGCTTTTACATAACCTGCACGGGTATGTAACGGTTGCAGGCCGGCTGGGGGATTATGCATGCATCTTGAAGACTATGCCGCACTCGGCCGCTCGGAGTTGCGCGTCAGTCCGCTTGCGCTCGGAACCATGACTTTCGATAAGGGGTTCATCCGGCATTCGCATGAAAATCAACCTGCGGCGATCCTGACGCGCTATCTCGAACTCGGTGGCAATTATCTCGATACCGGCAACGGAGCGATGAAAGCGGGCGGCCAGACGGTCGTCGGCAGCTATGTCGCACAAAACTCGATCCGGCGCGATCGTCTTGTCATCGCAGCCAAATTCGATGTCGCGCGACATGGCGAAAGGCTTGGCCGCAAAGCCGTGATCGACGGCTTCGAGGAGACCCTTCGTCGGCTGCGCACCGACTATCTCGACCTCTATTGGCTGAACAATTGGGACATACAGGCGCCTTTGGAAGAAATGCTGGAGGCGCTCCACGATCTCGTTCAGTCGGGAAAGCTGCGTTATTTCGGCATTTCAGATACGCCGGCCTGGAAGGTAGCGCATGCCCATCTCCTGTCGCAGTCCAACGGCTGGGCTCCATTCATCGGTTTGCAGATCGAATATTCGCTTGCCGCACGGCTGTTTGAAATCGAGCTCATTCCCTTGGCGCGCGGGTTGGGGCTTGGCGTCGTCTCGCATTCGCCATTGAGCGGCGGCCTCATCAGCGGCCGATATACGCGTGCCAACAATGCGGGCGCAAGAACAGGGCATGCGGCGCAATTGATGCAACGGCCCGACGAACAGGATCTTGAAATCGTCGACGCCCTGTTCCGCGTTGCCGATGAACTCGGTACGACGACCGCACGCGTCGCCCTTGCCTGGGCAATGGCGCGCCTTGGCGTATCTTCGACGATTATCGGCGTCCATACGCTGAAGCAACTCAATGAGGATATCGGTGCGCTCGAAGTCCGGCTCTCGCCCGAACAGACAGCGACGCTGGATGCGCTTACCATTCCCAATCACACCATCGCCCTGCCGTTGCCGTTGCAGAATGCCGCGCCTCTGTGCTGCGTCGATTGAACTCCCAGCACGTGTTTGAGGAGTTAGTGTAACGAAGTCGCATTACTCCAAATGCCAGCGTGTGCTTAATTTCGGTAATACTTAAAGTAATTTCATTAATATTGATGTCTTACGCTAGCGGTTGGATAGCTCAACCGATGGTTACCGATGTCAGAAGCAGGAAGACCGCCCCATATTCCGGCCCTAGATGGATGGCGTGGACTGGCCGTCTTTCTGGTGTTGATGGGTCATTTCGGCGGTGACAACTACCTGCCCGGTCTTGGATCCGCCGGTGTTGATCTATTTTTTGTCCTCTCAGGACGGCTTATGGCCGAGATCCTTTTCGTCAGGGAGATGCCTTTGGGCATTTTCTTCTTTCGGCGTTTCAGCCGCGTCTATCCGACTTTGTTTATATTTGTTTTGGTGAATGCAGCGATCTTCTCCTCAACGTCGCTTGCACCCGATCTTGCGGGTGTGCTCGCCGCGCTTTCTTTCACGCTGAACTACTTTATAATTACGAGCCATACTTTCATTTCGATATTCGATCACATTTGGTCATTATGCGTCGAAGAGCACAGCTATCTTCTGCTCGGACTGCTGGCCTTTGGCTTGCGCGATGCCGGCAACAAATTCGTGGGATTTTCCCTGTTGTTACTTGGTCTTACCGCACTTGCCACCGGCATTTTGCAATATGACGTTTACGGGCAAAATCCATTTATCGTCTTTTGGTCGAGCCAAGTGGCGGCAGCGCCAATTTTGATTTCTGCCGCGTTGTTCCTGCTGATCGGGCAGCGAAGCTGCGGATTATCCCTGGAATGGTTGGTACCTTTGATATTTTTCTGCGGCTTGGCCGCACGCTTGTTCGCGGACGCCGCCTGGCTGTTTTTTGGCGTTAAAACCTTGTTGCTGGCGATCAGCGTATGTTCGATCGGGAGTGCTACTCGCTTCTCTAAGATTTTATTTGAAGGCTCTGCCATCCGGCGACTTGGGCGGATGTCGTTCTCAATATATTTATGGCAGCAACCGTTTTACGTACTGGCTCGGCTAGATCGCTTGGCCGAACTGCCTGCGCTTGTCATAGCCGTATGCCTCGGGTTGCTTAGCTACTATCTGATCGAGCAGCCGGCACGCACGGGATTGAATGCGTGGTTCGAAAGAAGCAAGCGGCAAAATGCCGTCTCTGAGACCGGTTGAAAAGGGCGCGATCACCTTTGATCGCGCCCGATATCTTGCATCAAGCGATGTCGAAGCGGTCGGCGTTCATGACCTTGGTCCATGCCGCAACGAAGTCCTGGACGAACTTCTTCTCGGCATCGGACTGGCCGTAGACTTCGGCGATCGCGCGCAGCTGCGAGTTGGAGCCGAAAACGAGATCGACGCGCGTGGCGGTCCACTTCACGTCGCCCGTCGCGCGGTCCCGTCCCTCGAAGACGTCTTTGGCATCCGAAACCGCCTTCCACTCCGTGCCCATGTCGAGCAGGTTCACGAAGAAGTCGTTGGTCAGCGTTTCCGGACGCTTGGTGAAGACGCCGTGCTGGCTCTGACCAACATTGGCGTTCAGCACACGCAGGCCGCCGATGAGGGCGGTCATTTCCGGCGCCGTCAGCGTCAGCAGCTGTGCCTTGTCGATCAGCAGTTCTTCGGAAGAGACGGTGTAGGCCTGCCGCTGGTAGTTGCGGAAGCCATCGACGATCGGTTCGAGAACGGCGAAGGCCTCGACGTCGGTCTGTTCCTGCGTCGCATCGGTACGGCCGGGAGCGAAGGGGACGACCAGGTCATGACCGGCCTTCTTCGCAGCCTGTTCGATAGCGACCGAGCCGCCGAGAACGATCAGATCGGCAAGCGATACCGTCTTTCCACCGGTCTGAGCATCGTTGAACTTCTTCTGGATGCCTTCGAGCGTCGCCAGCACGGAAGCGAGCTGGGCCGGCTGGTTGGCTTCCCAGTCCTTCTGCGGAGCAAGACGGATGCGAGCGCCGTTTGCGCCGCCGCGCTTGTCCGAGCCGCGGAACGTCGAAGCTGAAGCCCAGGCTGTCGAAACCAGCTGCGGAATGGTGAGACCCGATGCAGCAATCTCGGCCTTGAGGACAGCGACATCGTTGGCATCGATCGATGCGGGACCGGCAGCCGGGATTGGGTCCTGCCAGATGAGCTCTTCGCTCGGCACTTCCGGACCGAGATAACGAACACGCGGCCCCATGTCGCGATGAGTCAGCTTGAACCATGCGCGGGCGAAGGCATCGGCGAACTCATCCGGATTTTCGAAGAAGCGGCGAGAAATCTTCTCATAGGCCGGATCGAAGCGCAGGGCGAGGTCGGTCGTCAGCATCGACGGCGCATGACGCTTGGACTTGTCGTGCGCGTCGGGGATCGAGCCGGCGCCGGCGCCGTGCTTCGGCACCCACTGATGCGCGCCAGCAGGGCTCTTCGTCAGTTCCCATTCATAGCCGAACAGGTTCCAGAAGAAGTTGTTGCTCCACTTGGTAGGCGTCGAGGTCCAGGTGACTTCGAGACCGCTGCCGATCGTGTCGCCGCCCTTGCCAGTGCCGAAGCTGTTCTTCCAGCCGAGGCCCTGTTCTTCGATGCCGGCTGCTTCCGGCTCGGGGCCGACATGGGCGGCATCGCCTGCGCCATGCGTCTTGCCGAAGGTATGGCCGCCGGCGATGAGGGCGACGGTCTCCTCGTCGTTCATTGCCATGCGGGCGAAGGTCTCGCGGATGTCGCGTGCGGCTGCAAGCGGGTCCGGATTGCCGTTCGGTCCCTCAGGATTGACGTAGATGAGGCCCATCTGCACGGCTGCGAGCGGGTTTTCCAGATCGCGATCGCCGCTGTAGCGCTTGTCGCCGAGCCAAGTGTCTTCCGCGCCCCAATAGATGTCTTCTTCCGGTTCCCAGACATCTTCACGACCGCCGCCGAAGCCGAAGGTCTTGAAGCCCATCGATTCCAGCGCAACGTTGCCCGTCAGGATCATGAGGTCGGCCCAGGAGATGCTATTGCCGTATTTCTGCTTGATCGGCCAGAGCAGGCGGCGGGCCTTATCGAGGTTGACGTTATCCGGCCAGCTGTTGAGCGGAGCGAAACGCTGCGTGCCGGAGGAGGCGCCACCGCGGCCGTCGCCCGTGCGGTAGGTGCCGGCGCTATGCCAGGCCATGCGGATGAAGAGCGGACCGTAGTGACCGAAGTCGGCTGGCCACCAATCCTGCGAATCCGTCATAAGGGCGGTGAGGTCCTTCTTCAGGGCCTCCAGATCGAGCTTCTTGAATTCCTCGGCGTAGTTGAACGCCTTGCCCATCGGGCTGGAAAGGGCCGAATTCTGGTGAAGAATCCGAAGGTTCAGCTGATTCGGCCACCAGTCTCGGTTCGAACGTGCGGAAACGCTCGTGTTTCCATGCGGAAACGGACATTTGCCGGCAGTTTCGACTTTTGTATCCATGATACTCTCCCTTACGATGATTTGATTTGTGACGACCGGAGAAGGAGCTTTGCCAGCCCGCCGGAAAATGGCCCGGTTCTAAAACGGGTATGGCAGCGACATGTCAGACGCATGAATCTCTCGTTGTTCTGGCCTCGCGTGAAACGGAGACGTGGAAGCAGGCAAAGCTTGGGTCCCCTGCCTTCCGACCGGCCCGTGCATCGATGGACTGAACGCAGTCAATGCTCTCAATATGAGCTTCGTATGACAGGCGGCCGCATCTCATCTCTGCTGCGGCACTATAGCCAAGCCTTTCCATTAATTTAAGTTGGATTTCCTGATTGGCACGATAAGATGGGCTTATGGCAAACTTCACGCTCAAACAGCTTCGCTATTTCGAAGCGCTGGCTCGGCTCGGCCACTTCGGACGTGCGGCCGATCTATGCGCGATCTCCCAGCCCGCCTTGTCGATGCAGATCAAGGAGCTGGAGGAGCAGCTCGGCACGGACCTCTTCGAAAGAGGCGCGCGCCAGGTCCGGCTGACCAATTTCGGGGAAGCTTTCGCGATTCGCGTCCGCGACATCCTGCGCTCCGTCGACGAGCTGGGAGATCTTGCCCGCGCATCGCATAATCAGCCCGTGGGACGGTTGCGGATCGGCATCATCCCCACGGTCGCGCCCTATCTCTTGCCGAGCATCATCGGCAACCTCACCCGTATCTATGACGGGCTTGATATCCATGTGCGTGAGACCCTGACCTCGAAACTGGTCGAGGAGCTGGAGGAGGGGAGGCTGGATACCGCGATCGTCGCCCTGCCGATCTCCGAAACATCGCTCACGGAAGTGCCGCTATTTGCGGAAAACTTCGTACTCGTGCGGCCGAGCGAGGACGAGGGCAAGCCGGTGCCCAACCGGGAAGCGCTTCGCGAAATGCGGCTGCTGCTCCTGGAGGAAGGACACTGCTTTCGCGATCAGGCGCTCTCCTTTTGCAACATCCACTCAGCCCTGCCGCGGGAGCTGATGGACGGCAGCTCGCTGTCGACGCTGGTGCAGATGGTCAGCGCCGGCATCGGCGTCACTCTGATACCAGAGATGGCGGTAGCCGTGGAAACCCGCTCGGCCTCGGTGTCGACGGTGCGCTTCCAAAGCCCGCAGCCCTCACGCACCATCGGCATGATCTGGCGCAGGACGAGCCCTCTCGCCAAGCAGCTTCTGCAGATTTCCGAAGTGGTCCGTGAGGCGGCCGATGCCATGCGCGAACAACACGATTCAATCTGGCGCGCGCAAGACCTGGAGCTCGAAGGGCGATTGCAACCGCCGGCTGCTCGCCGTCCCGGCTTTGGCACCATCGATGATCCGGCTTCGCATCGGTAAGCTCCGCATTGCGCATTAACGCTATTTGGATCTTTTCCACAGAAGGTGATATTTCAAACGATTGAAAATATTCTAATCGTTTAAATATTTTAATAGCTTGATTTACAAAGAAACTCCTCCATGTCATGCCAGTAACGCATGACAATGGAGGTCGTGATGCAAGAGCTTGAAAGCGTAAGAAATGAAATTCCTACGTATGTGATTGATCGCCTCGAAAATGAATGGCGGGTAATGCAGACTCGGAATGTGCAGCTGGAAACCGGGCTGCGGACTGAAACGCCTGCAAATACGGCGCCTGCAACGGGCGATAGTCGCGGATCGCTCGATAAGTAGTATTTATGAATGCAGGAATCGCACTGCTCTCGCAGGCCTGGCGTCGCTATTGAAGGCGTCGCATTCCGCTTTTTCCATGACATTCCAGAAAACGGACCAGCCCCGGCTTATTGCCAGGGCTATCGTTTATTGTCGCGTCGCCGGTTCCTCGTGCGATCGAGATAAGAATAGGTTCAGGCGTCGAGATAACGCTCGGTCAGGCGTGCCCACATCGCCGCACCGACGGTGAGACTTCCGTCGGCGAAATCATATTTGGCGCTGTGGAGAATGGCCGAATTCAAGCCATTGCCGAGGCGCAGGAAGCTGCCGGGCTTATGCTCCAGATAATGGGAGAAATCCTCGCTGCCGGGAATCAGGCCACAGGTGGTGACTTTATCAGCGCCGACGAGCTCCTCGGCAACCATCCGCGCGAATTCCGTTTCCTTCTCCGAGTTGACGACGACCGGATGGCCGTGGACATAGTCGATCTCTGCACTCGCACCATAGCCATCCGCGATAGAAGCCGTCAGCTTGCGAATACGGGCTTCAAGCAGCTCACGCACCTTCGGATCGAAGGAGCGGACCGTGAGTAGCATCTTCGCGCTTTCCGGAATGACATTCGAAGCCTCGCCGGCGTGGATGGCGCCGACGGTCACGACCGCCGTCTGCGTTGGGTCGACACTGCGGGCAACGATCGTCTGCAGACTGACGACGAGGTTGCAGGCGACGACGACGGGATCGATGGTCAGATGCGGGCGTGAAGCATGGCCGCCCTTGCCTGTGATGGTGATCTCAACTGTGTCGGCGGCGGCCATTAGCGGGCCGGAGCGTAGCAGCCACGTACCTTCCGGCGCACCCGGATGATTGTGCAGCCCGTAAATGACGTCGAAGGGAAAGCGTTCGAAGAGGCCATCCTTGATCATCGCGGGAGCGCCGCTGACCGCTCCCGCCTCTTCGGCCGGCTGGAAGATCAGGTTTACAGTACCGTTGAAGCGGCGGGTACGAGCGAGATATTCGGCAGCTCCGAGCAATATGGTGGTGTGGCCATCATGGCCGCAGGCATGCATCTTGCCGGGCACCTTGCTGGCATAGGGCTTACCAGTCTGCTCGGTAATCGGCAGCGCGTCCATATCGGCGCGGATCGCGATGCTCTTCTTGCCGGCACCGACCGTCATGCGCGCAACGACACCATGGCCGCCGACATTGCGCGTCACCTCATAGCCCCAGGCTTCCAGCTTCTCGGCGACGAAACGCGCCGTTTCCGCCTCCTCGAAAGACAGCTCAGGATGGGCGTGCAGATGCTGGCGAATATCTGTCAGTTCGGCCTTCATCGGCTCGAAGTGGGAAAGGCGGGCGAAATCGTTGTCGAGGGTCATGGCTATTCCAATGGTTCGCTTGAGCCGCCATCCGCCATAGAGCGTGCGGGCTTCACTGATGATATCTGTGTCGCGCTAGATGAAGCGCGACAGGAAACTTCTGGTGCGCGGATGCTGCGGATTGCCGATTACATCCTCCGGTTTGCCCTGCTCGACGATCTTGCCGCCGTCCATGAAGACGACACGGTCGGCAGCCTCGCGGGCAAAGCCGATCTCGTGGGTGACGACGATCATTGTGAGGCCCTGTCTGGCAAGGTCACGCATGGTGGCGAGCACTTCGCCGACCAGTTCCGGATCGAGCGCAGACGTCGGCTCGTCGAACAGCATCAGCTTCGGCTTGATCGCCAGCGCTCGGGCGATTGCGACGCGCTGCTGCTGGCCACCCGAAAGCTGGCGCGGATAATTGTTGGCCTTGGCTGACAAGCCAACGCGGTCAAGCAACGCCAGCGCATTTTCCGTCGCCTGCTTCCGGCTCTCGCCATGGATGCCGATCGGTGCCTCGATGACATTCTGCAGCGCCGTCATATGCGGATAGAGATTGAACTGCTGGAACACCATGCCGATCTTGCGCCGCTGCAGCGCGATCGCATGGTTGGAGAGCTTGACTAGCCGGCCCTTGTTCAACCGATATCCGATCTGTTCGCCGTCGACTTCGATCGAACCGCGATTGATTGCTTCCAGATGGTTGATGCAACGCAGAAAGGTCGACTTGCCGGAACCGGAAGGGCCGAGGATGACGACCACTTCGCCTGGCGCCACATCGAGGTCTATGCCTTTCAGAACTTCGAGATGTTCGAAGGACTTGTGGACGTTGCGCGCCTGTACCAGGGGACTGACGTTGATGGCTGAGTTCATGGGAGCGTTCATTGGCCCGCCTCCTGTGCCGGCACGAGCGCGGGCGTGCTCTCCGTTGCCGCCTTCGTCCCACCGGTGCGGCGGTCGGCGCGGCTGTAATAGCGCTCGATATAGCTCTGGCCGATGTTGAGCACCGAGGTAATCAGCAGATACCAGATGACGGCGACGAGCAGCATCGGGATCACTTCGAAGGTGCGGTTGTAGATCGATTGCACGGAATAGAGCAGGTCGGCCATGGCTATGACGCTGACGAGCGAAGTCGCCTTGATCATGCTGATGAGCTGGTTGCCGGTTGGCGGCACGATGGAGCGCATGGCCTGCGGGATGATGATGCGGCGCAGAGCCCGGATTCTCGTCATTCCGAAGGCCTCGGCGGTCTCGAACTGGCCTCTGTCGACGGAAAGCAGGCCGCCGCGAATGATCTCGGCCATATAGGCGGCTTCGTTGAGGGCGAGGCCGGCGATTGCCGCCGTCATCGGGCTGATGACGGAATTCGTGTCCCAGCTGACGAAGGTCGGGCCGAATGGAATGCCGATCGACAGCGTCGGGAAGAGCGTCGAGAGATTGTACCAGAAGATCAGCTGCACGAGCAGCGGCGTACCGCGGAAGAACCAGATGAACAGGGACGCAAGTGTGCTTGCCAGTCTATCCTTCGACATGCGGGCAATCGCCAAAAGCAGGCCGAAGATGATGCCAAGCGCCATGGCGACGACGGTCAGACCGAGCGAGACATAGAGGCCGCTGATGACGACGGGATCGAAGAAGTACTGGGCGACAACATGCCAGCCGAAGTTTTCATTGTGGGCGACCGACCAGGCCCAATAGGCTGCGATCGCAAGCGTGACGACCCAGGCCGTCACACGACCCTTCGGGAACGGCGTGTGGGCATTCGCCACATCCCGTTCCGACGCATCGCCAGAAGGCGATGCGTTGTTTCTGGAATTCGTATTCATTTCGGCAATGTCCCGCCAAGATTGATACCGGGTTCCTTGATCATGTTGTTCTCAAGGCCCCACTTCTTCATGATGGCGGCATAGGTGCCATTGTCCATAAGCAGTTTGACGGCATCCTTGAGGATGGGACCGAGAGGCGAGCCCTTCGGCACGACGGCGCCCTGATAGAGATCCTCGAAGCCGTTCTTCTGGCCGACGCCCGTCAGTTCGAGCTGGCCATTCGCCTGCGAGACAAAATAGGTGAGTGGGGCCTGCGAGGAGAAGAAGGCATCCGAACGCTTGGAGCGGACGGCGAGGATCGAGCTCGGCTGGTCTGTGAAGGACTGGACCTCGATCGCGCCCTTGCCATCCGTCTTGCATTTCTCGGCCTGAACCTGGATCACCTTTTCTGCCGATCCTCCGGCCATGACGGCGATGCGCTGCCCACAGGCGCTGTCGAGCGAGGTGATGCCCTTCGGATTGCCTTTCTGGACGGCGAAGACGACGAATTCCTGTACCCAGTCGACGAAGTCATTGGCTTCCTCGCGGCTCTTGAAATCGCCGATCGGGCCGAAGGCGAATTGATAGCGGCCGGAGTTGATGCCGGCGAGGATCGCAGGCAGCCCGCTGACGCTTTCATGCTCGATCTTCACGCCGAGCACCTCGCCGATCGCATCGGTCAGATCGGCGCTGGCGCCCGTCAACTTGGTGCCGGTGACGATTTCATAGGGAGGGAAGGAGCCGTTGTTGACGGAAATCATCTTGCCCGATGTGCGGATCGCCTCTGGCAGCTTGGCCTGCAGGTCCTTGTTGATCGAAAGTTTCGGCAAGCTCGCATCCTCGGCGAAGGCAGCGCCCGACATCATCAGGCTTGCCAGGGCGACGTAGGTCATTTTCTTCAGCGACATGTTCATTCCCCTTTTTTGCTTTGCGTCTCTGATTTTCAGTTGGTGGTCAGGCAGCGCTCGTCCGGCTGCCGTCGACGTCGAACGGGAAGAGTTCCTCCGGCGTCATGAGCCGGTGCAGGATACCCTGCACATGCAGTTCCCTGGCGAAATCGGCGATCATCTTGCGGTTGGCGGCAAAGCCGCTCGCGTCCCACCCTTCGGGCAGCTCGGTTGCCGATTTCAAGAGTTCGTCGAGCATGAAGGGCGTGGTGTCGGCATATTTGCGCCGCTTGCTGAGCCACATGCGTTGCGATTCATCGATAAGAGCGCTCAGTTCGCCCATGACCCAGGGATGCTCGGCGACGAGCTCGGCCTTCAAGCCGATCAGGTGCATGCCGGGTACATAGCCCACATCGGCAAAATAGCGATGCTCGGCGGCGCGGAAATCCGGCAATAGCTGGCGGAAGCCGGAATTGCCGGCGAAATAGCCATCCGGCATGAAGGGCGTGAAGATTGCGTCGAGTTTGCCTTCCTTCAGCAGATCCACCATCGGCCTTTCGCCAGGTGCTGCCTCAATGCGGCCGGGGCGGCCGAAGCCGTCGAGGCGATCGGTGATCGGATGGGCTTCAGTGAGGCGGCCGGCATACCACATGGCATCTTCGACGCCGACACCTTCGCGCCGTAGTGCTGCCCGAGTCCAGGTATTGCCGGAGTCGCGCCAGCCGGTTACGCCGATGCGCTTGCCGGCGAGCTCGGCAAAGCTTGTGATCGGGCTTTCCTTGGTGGTGATGACGCAGCGATGGCGGAAGCCGCGCATGATGAAATTCGGAATGCCGACGACACTTTCGTCACCGTCGATGCGCATCTGCGTGTAGCGGCTGAAGGACGTTTCCGCCGCGTCATAGGCGTCGCTCTTGCCGACATGCGGGATCAGCGTGCCGACCCGGTCCACTCTAATGTCGAGTTTTGGGGAAGAGACATCGCCCAGGACCAGAGGGGTCATGTAATCCCAGTCACGAAGGGCAAGGCGGAGAGCAAGGGGCATGAAATTCACTCGCAGGAAAACTTGTTTTCTCAACGAGTAAATGTTCAATATAGGTCGATCAAATGTTATTACGTTATTGAACATTAAAAATGGTGCGAAAATGAGCGAAGAGTGGGATGCGAAATGGTTTGCCTCGAAATTGAGCGATCGGACCATTCGCGGCATCGCGCTCGAGACGAGCGCGCTCATCCGAGCCGGTGCCCTACCTGTTGGCACCAAGCTGCCGCCGCTCCGCGACCTGGCCTTTGCCCTTGGTGTGAGCCCGGCTACCCTATCGGAAGCCTGGAGCGAGCTCAGACGCCAGAAGATCATCAGCGGGCGCGGCAGGAATGGCACATGGGTGAGCGGCGACCGCTTCGTCGCCAAGCCGGCACGGCTGGCAAGCGTCGGCGACTACGGTTCCGATGCCCTCAATCTGACGGCAGCCGTTCCCGATGTGCAGCTACTGCCGAAGCTGGAGGCCGCGATGGCCTATGGCGCCTCGGCCGAAAATCTCAACAGCTACGAGCGCAGCCGCATCCTGCCGGAGCTTGAGCGCGAGGTCAGGAAGACATGGCCCTATGAGCCGGAAGCGTTCCTGGCGACCAATGGCGGCTATAATGCCGTCTATACCCTGATCAATGCCTTGGTCATGCCGGGTGCCGCCGTTGCGATCGAGGATCCGACGGGAATGCGGCTTCTCGATATTCTTGAGGATCGGGGCGCCCGCATCATTCCGGTGAAATGTGATGAAGAGGGTCCGCTGCCGGCCTCGCTGGAGGAGGCGCTGAAATATCGCCCGGTCGCCTTCATCTTTCAGCCGCGCATCCATTCCGTCACGGGCCAGAGCGTGAGCCCTGCACGCATGGCAGGGATCGCGGAGATCCTTCGCGACAAGGATACGTTGATCGTCGAAGACGATGGTGTCGCCGACATCTCGATCTCGCCTCGCCATTCCATGGGGCATCTCTTTCCCGATCGGGTCATCCATATCCTGTCATTTTCGAAAACGCATGGGCCGGATCTGCGCCTCGCCGTATTGTCGAGCTCGCGCGCGATCATCGACCAGATCCAATCCTATCGCAGCTTCAGCTCCGGCTGGACCAGCCGCATTCTGCAGGCGGCGGCTGCCTGGTTGCTGCGCGATCCGGCAACGGCATCATGCCTCGATCATGCCCGCAGGACCTATCGGGAACGCCGCGCAGGCCTCATCGATGCGCTTCGCGAGCGCGGCGTCGATGCGTGGCATGGAGAAGGACTATGTGCCTGGGTGCCTGTCTCGTCGGAGCCCTTCGCAATGGTGACGCTTGCCGCCCGGGGCATTGCAGTGCATCCCGGCGCCAAGTTCTCGATCCTGCCCAGCAGCCATTTGCGGGTCGCGACGGCCAAACTCTTGGAGCGGCGCGAATATGTTGCGGATGCCATCGCACTGGCGGCCGTTCACACGTGAAGGGTGGAGCTAATGGCTTGAAGTTGCGCCCAGGCTTTTAGGCGTCTCCCTCCAAGAGGAAGCGTACTTGACGAGGATAGTCGCAAGCCTGGCCGAGATGAGCGAAATGATGGAAATTGCGACGAGATAGATCGCGATGTAGACGGGCTGCGGCAAGTGGATATTACGCATCAGATGCCCGTAGATCTCGGTAAAGCCGCGATGGCACATGTAGATCGGGTAGGAGAGATAGCCGAGAAAGATTCCGAGCCGCTGCAGCCTCTCCGGCAGTTCGAGCATGGTGCCGGCAAGGACGATGAGCGGCGAGATCAGAATGCAGAAGACAAGCGCATATTTCAGCGAATAGGTGGGGAGAAACAGCAAGGCTAAGATCGCCGCGATAGGCAATAGTGCGGCATAGCTGTTCACCGTGCGCCCCAGCACGGTTTTACCTCGAAGCCGATAGATGATCATTCCGAGGGTGAAGGAGAAGAAGACGCGGGCAAGGCCGCCATCCACAGAGTGCCATTCCCAGCCGAGATCGAGCGATTTGTGGAGAAAAACCGAGACGATCAGCATCGCCAGAGATGCGGCGGCAATGAGGATGAGGCTCCGCGTTTTCAGCCTGAACAGCACCAGTGCGAATACCAGATTGGCCAACAGCTCCCAGAACAGCGACCAGGCGGGACCATTCAGCGGGTAGAGCGCCAAGATGTCTCCGGCCGACCGCGTCAGAAAGCTTGGAGAAGGCAGCATGAAGACGGTGGTGAGGATGCTTGCGGCAAGATCGGCCCGCCCGACGCCTGCCGCCTGCCAATGTAGCAGCAATTGCACGAGGCCGTAGACGCTGCCGATCAGGAAGAGCGGATAGAGACGCGCGTATCGTGCCTTCATGAAGGCCAGCACCGTCATGCCGCCATCAAGCTTTTCACCATAGGCCCTGGCGATGACGAAGCCGCTGAGCACGAAGAAGAAATCGACGGCGATATAGGCCGAAGGCGCATAGGGCCTGTCGAGGTGATAGACGACAACGGCGAATGCCGCCAGGCCGCGCATCGCATCCAGGGCGGCATATCTATGTCTCGTCGCATCAGCCGGCATTGATCGAAACCTCGTTGAGCGGAAAGGATTGCGCTTACGCTATCCAGCGGCACGCGCGCCGAAAAATTCGCTTCTCAAATTTCGATCGAGCGGGCGCACCCGCGAAAGATTGCCCAGGAACTGACGGGGACTTGTCAGCACCGACCGGTTCAGGAAATGGGTCCTGATGAGATTGGAGGACTTGCTGTGGGCACCCGCATGGCCGACCCGATAGATCGCGCCGCGGAAAGGCAGCGAGCCGAGCGGCGCGCCGGCGTCTGCAAGCAGCTTGCCGATGCGCACATGGCTGCCGAGCATGGATTTGATATAGTCGATCTCGGCATCCTCGAAGGTCGCCGGCAAACGGTAGAGATCGGAGCGGATGATCAGCGATGTCCCGCAAAAATTGGCGAAGTCGTTGTGATGCATAAGCAGCCGGCCGCCTTCGTTCCAGAGATAGCCGCGGTCGATCTTCCAGCCGTTGGCATCGGGATTTCTAGCGGCGAAATCGACGATATTGGCGCTGACGAAATCATCGTCGTCGACGATCATGAAGAAGCGGGTATCGCGCGCGGACAGCATGCCGCTCAAGACGCGGCGGCCCTTGTCCAGCCGGAACGCATCGTAGACCTTTTCGCGATCGGCACCATCGATGTCGTGGAGCTGGTTCGGCGGGAAGGTCACGCGTTCCGCCGTAAAATTCGGCGGCAGATCCGGCAGATCTGCGCCTTCATTGGCGACGACTACGCCGCGCCAGTTTTTGTTGGACTGCCCGGCGATCGATGCGATCGTTTGCGACAGGCGTCGTTTGAGCGCCGGCCAATCATTGGAATTGGCCTGATGGCGAACGGGAATGATGAACGTGACCAGTGTCATGAGGCGCCTTTCCGACTTGGTATTCTATCGCGGGATCGAATGAGCGTTGTTTCCGTCCTTATTCGGGATGGCGGCTACTATGCCTTCGCGCGACGGCCTTGCAGCGTCGTCCGCACGAGGAAGAGGACCCTTTCCTTGCATAAGAGAAGGATGAGGGCCGAATAGGCGAGGCCACCGACCAGGACTTCGCAGACGAGGCGTTCCGCAAGGGGCCGGTCGATCAGCGCCGACGAGATTGCCAAGACGGCGACAAGCATGCCGAGATAAGCAGCGATAGGTCTTAGGAACTGGCCGAAATATTCCAGAATGCTGAGGCCGATCAATCGCGACACCATCCACAGCGTCACCGGCCAGAGCATCACCACTCCGAGCATGAGTCCGAAGACGACGGTTGTCACCCCATATTGGTGAAGAACGAGCACGGTGAGGATCGAGACGATGTTGCGCACCAGCTGATAGTAGAACCACCAGTCGGATCTGCCCTGGCTGGTAATCAAGGAAGCCTGGATGATGCCGATGCCGGCCATCAGGCCGATGACGCAGAAGAAGCGAACCGGCCAAACGGCGGCAGCCCAGTGCGGCCCGAAGATCAGCGGAATGGCATCGTCGGCGACCGCTGCAAGCCCCATGAAGGCCGGAAAGGACACTAGCGAGCACCCGAAGGTCGCCATGAGGAAGGCTTCACGCACTTTGTCCTTATCATGCTGCAGTGAGGAGAGCAGCACGTGGCTGACCGAATTCAGCCCGCCCGCCACGACATTGTTGAGCATCTCGTAGAGCCGCCGGGCGAAATTATAGATACCGAGAGCAGCCGGGCTTACCAGCGTGCCGATGATCAGCTGGTCGAGATTCATGGTCTGGAGGAAGCGGTTGCCTGAGGCGAAGATGCCGTAATGCAGCAGTTCGCGCAGGCTCGAGAGCTTTACCCTGAAGCCAGGCAGCCATTTCGCCCCCCAGAAAGCGGCGATGCAGGCGGCCGCCGGTGCTGCGATTTGAGCAATCGCAAGCGCCCACAGGCCGAAACCGGCGAAAACCAGCGAAAGACAGATGATCGCCGAAACAGAGGTGGCGATCGCGGTGCGGGCCGCAGCAAGATGGAAGGACATCGTGCGGCCGATCAGGGCATTGGGCACGATGATCATCATGTCGAAGAAGATTTTCAGGCCGATGATCAGCAGCAGTTTGACGATATCGTCATGTCCTAGCCAATGGGCGAGAAACGGCGAAAGCAGAAACAGCGCGGCATAGAGGATGGCTGCGGAGACGAAGGATAGCCAGAAGACCGTATCGAGATGGCTGCGCCGAATGGATTTCTGCTGGATCAGTGCCTCGCCGAAGGCCGTCGGGCCGAAGCCGGAGGCGAAACTGACGATGGCGAAGGCGAGCGCGACCAGGCCGAAATCCTGCGGCAGAAGGAAACGGGAGGTGACGACGAAGACAAGGCTGTTGAGTGCCGTCGGGATAAGCGTATCCAGCGCCGACCAGAAAGCGCCCCTCAATGCGGCCCGCGACCGGTTTTCGCTTAAGTGTTCAAAGACGATTTCATCCGCTTCGGACGCTAGCAATCGCATACCTCGCCGTTTTAGATCTGCAGCGGATGCCGGAGATCCGGCGCCCGCCATTGCCGCTTCGCCATCATTCGATGGAGCAGGACGGCGTGTTGGATGCTTGATCTAGGCCAGCCCCTCGATTTGTCTAGAGAGAATTGTTGCATTGCAACATTGCGTTGCTGAAAGTGATCTCGCGATCAAGGCAAACGCGAATTTTATCACTTCAGAGCGGCGAAAAGCGCCGCCTTCACTGCGCGGCCGAGCGGACTCTTGGCTCGTCCCATTCGATTTCGGGAGCAGCATCGGCTTCATCCAGAGGCTCGTTCATCTCGTAAAGATAGCCTTCGAGCATGTCGCAGGCGCGTTCGTTGGCGCCGATCTTGGCTTCCGTTTCGCTGATGGCGGTGGCGATCGCCTTGATGCGGGCGCGCAGCATGTGTCCGACCACGTCCTTGCCGGGGCGCTTACCGAGCCGGTCGAGATGAAGGCCGATGCGATTGGAGTGTCGCTCGAGCTCGCTCTTGCTGAAATTCGCCTTGCGAATTTCTTCCAGAAGGCTCGCTCGCATCTTGGCGACCGGATCGAATGTGCCGGGTTCCCGCTCGTCCAGCACTATCTCGGTAATCAGCTTTTCGATGGCGACCAGCGCCTGCAAGTCGACGGCATCGGTCAGTTCGACGTCATAGCCGGTATCGTCGAACACCTTGCGGCGAACGGGGTCGAGAAGAAGCTCGTAGGCCTTCTGCAGCTGCGCGAAAGCGTCGGTATCGCCGCCGGAATCCGGATGGGCTGCCTTCGCGCGCTTGCGATAAGCCGCCTTGATCTGCTCTTCGCCCGCATCGCGCGCAACGCCGAGAATATCGTATGGATCAGTCACTCCAACTCCTGCCGCCGCTTGTTCCTGTTTTAAGGCCTGGCCGCTGATATCGCCCGCGCGGTTTAAATGTCCCGCCCGGCCGTTTCAATCGGCTCCGGCGCTATTTGTACCATCACAAAGGCAGAGTTTGGACAAAAAGAGTCCTATGTCAAAGGCGAGCAGCCTCTTCTGTGGAAATTCAGCATCTCAAATCGTTCGGTCGAGCGCGACTGCTTGAGCCGGCAGAGTTGACAATGGTCAGCCTTGTGGAACGTCGGCGTCTTTTGGTGACATAACGGCAATCGGCCCGCTTCGTCGACGGAAGCGGGCCGATCATTCACTGCCTCAGATGCTTAAGCCGCCGAGAACGGCACGGCGACGAAGGTCTTGTTGCCGTCGCGCTCGATCAGAAGCAGCACGGATTTGCGACCATCCTTGCCGGCCTTGGCGACGGCCGTCTGCACCTCATGGGCGTTATGCACCGGCTGGTCGTTGACCGAGACGATGATGTCGCCGGTCTGGATGCCGGCCGCAGCGGCGGGCTTGTCCGGATTGACACTGGCAACGACGGCGCCTTCGACACCATGCGGCAGATTCAGCTGCTCACGCACATCCGGTGTGAGGTTGGCGAGGCCGACACCGATGCTTGGCTGGTTGGACGGCTGCACCTTGCCGTCGCCAGCGTCGTTGGCAGCCTGCTTGCTGTCGTCATTGCCGCCGATGGTGACATTGACGTCCATGCTCTTGCCGTCGCGCCACAGTGTGACCGAACGCTTTTCGCCGGGGGAGAGATCGGCGACCAGCCGCGACAGATCCTTCGGCGTCTTGACGGCCTCGTTGCCGACGGCGGTAACGATGTCGCCGCTCTTGATGCCGGCGCGTGCGGCTGGCGTATCGTCATTGACGCTGGCAACGAGCGCACCCTGGGTCTGCGAGAGGCCCATGGCATTGGCGATATCCGAGGTCACCGGCTGGATGGCGACGCCTAGATAGCCGTGATCGATCGAGCCGTTCTTCTCGAGCTTGGCGACGATCGCCTTGGCCTCGTCGGAGGGAATGGCAAAGCCGACGCCGACGCTGCCGCCATTCGGCGAGTAAATAGCGGTGTTGATACCGACCACATTGCCTTCGCGGTCAACCAGCGGCCCGCCGGAGTTGCCGTGGTTGATGGGCGCATCGATCTGGATGAAATCGTCATAGGGGCCGCTGTGCAGGTCGCGACCGCGGGCCGAGACGATGCCGGCGGTAACGGTCGTGCCGATGCCGAAGGGGTTGCCAATCGCCAGAATCTGGTCGCCAAGCTTCAGCTTGTCGGAATCACCCCAGGCGATTGTGGCGAGCGGCTTCGGCGCGTTGATCTTCAGGACGGCAAGATCGGATTTAGCATCGGCACCCAAAAGCTTGGCGGGCAGCTCGGTGCCGTCATCGAGCGTCACCTTGATGTCGACGGCGTTCTGAATGACGTGGTTGTTGGTGACGATGACGCCGTCCGGGCTGATGATAAAGCCGGAACCGAGCGCCATGGCGCGCTGGTTCTGTTGCTGGTGCGGCATCTGCTTCGGGAACGGGATGCCCTGATTTTCGAAGAATTGCCGGAACTGCTCGTCCATCGGCGAATTGCTTTCGGCACTGGTGTCGGTCGCCTTCATGGTGGTGGTGACGGTGACGACGGCCGGTTTATCGGCGTCGACGATCGGAGCGAAGGAGCCGCCGGGCGCGATGATGCCGGCCGGCTCTGCCGCCGAGGCGAGGGTTGCGGATGTGCTGAAGGCAAAAGGCAATGCGCCGGCGCCGACGATGATAGCGGCACCGACGATGGCGGCTGTGCGATGTTTGCGGAGAAGAGAAGGCATGGCAAAAGTCCCTTGCGAGATCGTTGGCGGTTTGGCAGCCCGTCCATATCGGGGATGGGCTGCGATTGGTCCGCGTCAATTTTGCGAGCGACTTCGTTTCCCATTTTTTACTACGGGAAGCAAAGTATAGATTTGAATTGGCGCTTGGTGTTAATATGATCCGCAAATTAACTTTTACAAATTAAATATTGATCATATTTTTATTGCAAAATTTTAAGATATTACATGAATTTAATGTTGGACGGCCGGAAATTTTCCATATTCAAAGCTGCGCTGCCGGCCAACGCTTGAGGGCCTCTGTTCCAAGCTCCGTCAGCGCGTAGATGCCGCGGTCGATGCGCTCGAACCAGCCATAGACATTATCCCTTAGAATTTGTGGGGCCTTCGGTGCCGCTTCGCGCATATCCTTAGGGCGCTGCACGCCGTTTTCGATGGCGGCGGCGCAGGCAAGGGCCTGTTGGCGGTAGGCGGTCATGATCGGCTTGCGGGTGCTGCCGCCGAGTGCCGGGTCACCCTTGCGCCGGCGATGTTCCTCGACAAGGCGCGATCTGCGCCGTGTGTTCTTGCGCGGCATTGGCGCGATGGGGCTGACGACGATATCCACGACGTCGTTGTCCGATACGGCGAGCATGCCAAAGCCCAGCCGGCGGCACAAGTCGCGGAACCGGCGATCGCCTTCCCGGCCCTTTCCCTTCTTCGAGACGCGGGCGGCGATCCAAACTTCATCGCTGGCAGCTGCGCGATCCACCGCCTGCAGGATGAGTTCGAGATTAAAGGTCATCTTCAGTTCGCAGATGACCACGACCGGCGGCTCGCCATCAGTCACTCCAACGAGGTCGCAGCCGCCGATTTCGCCTTTCACCGCATAGCCGGCGGCTTCGAGAAATGACTTGATGGGGAGATAGAGCGCCGTTTCCAAATCCGCCTCCGGGCTTTGCATGTCCGGACAAGGTTAGCCGATTCGGTTAACCAGACGGTCGATAAAGGTGCGAAGCGGGTCTTGCTGCAAAGGCGAATATTGCAGGCGTGTGAAAAAAAAGGGCCGATGGCGAGGCCCCTCTCACGGGTAGCTTACGCCTTGAAATCCAGCTTGACGTCGCAGGCGCCGATCGAAGCCGGCAACAACGGCTTGCGGATGCGCTGCCCGAATTGCCGCTTGAAACCGAAGATATTGCCGATGAGGCTCTTGGTATAGAGGCCGGGGCCGCTCGAATAGATGCGCCAGCCGCCATCGACGGCGATATCGCCTGCCTTGACGCGCGCCCATTCCGCGGAAGCCTGATAGCGGTCGTCGAAGGCCGCATCGCTGCTGCTGAAATAGGTATTGCGCTGGCGCAGCGACGCATGTTCCACCCGGCCGCTGACTGCGATCGGGTTGGCAAGTGCCAGTGCTGCCCATACGGCCTCTGCATCGTCTTCAAGCGCCAGGGCTTCGCAGTATCGCAGATGCGCATGCACATACATGAGTCCGATCTCGCGGCCGAAGAACGACGAGGATTCGGCACGCCGGAAGAGCTTTTCTGGGCCGCCGGAATAGGTCGCCGGCTTTTCCATCAATCGGACGCCATCCGGGAACAGCAGGTTCTCGCGGATGATCTTCATATGGACATGGCGCTGATCGGGCGTGAACAGGCCGCCGATCATCGGCTGCGTCATCGCGATCAGCGAATAATGCAGGCCCGTGCGCGTATCCTCTGGATGCAGAAGCAATTCGACGCCGTCATGGCTCGGATCGAAGACGCCATAACCGGCAACGATGCCGTCACGCATCAGGAGCCGGTTGAAATCGGCGCGCATGGCGACCGCAGTCGCTTGAAGCGACTGCGCTTCCTCATTGCGGCTGGCAAGCGTCAGGATATTGGCGTAGCGCACCAGCTGCTCGTAAAGAAGTGAAACGGTCCAGCTGCTGACCATCCAATCGCGCAGATGCGGGTCGGCCGGCTGCAGGCTGTCGTTCCAGTCGCCCTCGCCGTAGCGGATGAGGCTCGTGCCCGGCACGAAGCGGCTGCGTACGGTGTTCAGCAGTTTTTCGATGTGATCGGAGATCGTCGCGCGTTCCGACGTCAGCTGCATGGTGTCGTCGGCACGCCACGGCACGGTTTCTGCAAGGAAAGCGATGTCGCCGGTCGCCTCGATATAGTCGCAGAGCGCCTTCAGCGGCCAGACGACGATATCGCCGTGAGCCTCGCCGGCGCGGATGTTGGCATAGGGCTCCAGCATGAACCATTGCGGCCAGTCGCCGCGATCGCGATACTGCTCGGAAAAGAGCGTTGAAAGGATCTGCCGGACTTCTTCGTCATGCTCGTAGGAAAGCAGGAACTCGATCGGCCCCTGGCAGACGTCCCGCGTGCCCCAGGCAGCACCCGTATATTGTTCGAGCCCGTGCGGCACGCTCAAATGCACGATGGCATCATGCGCGATCCAGGGCAGCATGACCGCCTGTGCCGCCACATCGCGGCCATCGCCCTCGATGCGCGCGCTTCGCGTTACATGGCTCCAGAAACGTTGCGCGGGTGCGAGCATCTCTTCGCTCTCGACACCGGCGCTGTAGCGCGCGGCAAGCGCTTCCGCCGCATCCGGATCGGTCATCGAGCCCGTGACGGCAAAGCGTAGTGCCTTCGTCGGGCGCGATTTCAGGGCGATGAACGGGCCGTTGCGGGTGGTGCCATCGGTATAAAGCAGCTCATCGCCGCCAACGGTTTCGAAGGCATCCGGGGTCGACGTGACGAGGTGATAGCCGGCCTTCGGGTAGCGATCCCAGAGCCAGGACGGCTGCGGCCGGAAGGAGATGCGCTTGCCTACCGTATCGATTGCGATGTTCGCCACGGCCTCATAGTCTCGCTCGCCAAGCACGACATAGCCGAAGACGAGGAAACGGCAGGGTTCGCCCTCCACCGAAACGCTCCATTGCATGGCCGGATCGTCGCCAGAGGCGATTGCCGAAACGATGATGGTGCGACCGGGGAGCTTGTAGATCCACCTGGTATCGCTGAGCCCCATTTCGAAGGCGGCGGGCACGCCGAGCAGGCGCCAGCCGTCGCCAAGGTCGACGAGAATGCGCAGGCCGCTCGATCGCGTCATATTGTAGGGATCGCGCGAGACCGAGAACAGCTTATGGAAGGAGGTGTTGCCGATGGTCAGCTGCGCGGCGAAGATGCCCTGCATCCAGCAGGTGGCAGCCAGCGTCTGGTCATCGAGCAGCATATTCTGGCCGCTGCGAACGATGGCGCCGTGGCGGCGAGCCACCAGGCGTTCCTTTTCCTGGAGCACGATGTGCCTGTTATGCACTCCATCCGGCACGAAGAAGGAGAGCAGTTTTCCATCGGCCCGCTCCTCCAACATCCGCTTCGGATAAAGCGTGTCGATGGCGGCCTGATCCAGGCTGCCGCTCTCAGCAAGAGGGGCAGCCTGCACGAGACTGCGTGCCGATTGAGCGGCAGCAATCGTGTCGATCGCCAATTCGCCCTGAAGTTTCGGCAGGCCATCGAGATGGGCAAGGTCGGCATCGCTGGAAGCAGCCGGATGATCGGCGATGAAGAGGCCGAAGAAGGTCGTAGTGGCGGCGCCACCTGCTGCGAGCGAAAGCGGCTTCGACTGGATTGTCGGGCAGGCGACCTCATGCTGGCGGCGCGTGCTCGGCAGGCTGGCGCCGAAATCCGGCACCATGACGCCATCATTGCTCTTGGAGGGCACGAGGAGCTGGATGGCATCGGTCGCGTAAGCCGCGGCACCCTCAAGGCAGCCTTGCGCGAGCCACGGATTTCGCCCGCCGCCCTGCTTGAGATTCTGCCTGACCATAATGACAGGGCCGAAGGCGGCATGGGTGGCGATGTGATGGTCGATATATTGCGAGGCATAGGCCTCGCTGTTCATCAGGAAGCCGCGATCGCCGAGGCCGACATCCTGAACGAGGATGAGATCAGCCGAAAGCATCGCGTTGGTGCTGTTTTCCAGCGAAATTTGCCAGAACCATGCGGTCTGGCTCGGATGCAGCCGGAGGCTGACGGTGTGTCGTACGCCTTCCGTTTCGCCGCTCCAGGAAAAGCCGCTCTTGCCATGGCCGAACTCTACCGTGGCTTTCGGGCCGACGATTTCGGCCGTCGCCGGCTTAGGCCCGCCGATGCGCAGATAGAGCCGGCCAATACCGCCATACACAGGCGATCCGAGCACCTGATTGATCATGACGCCGCCCTGCTGGTCGGCAAAGTCGATCGAAAACAGTGTGCCGTTCGGCAGCGCCGAAGCCGAAAGACCGGCGGTATTGGCGAGCGTGATAAGGCCAAGTTCTTCGCGGCGGGGCGTTTGAAAGCTGCGATTGGTGTCCGAGGACATAAGCGTGATCTCGCTGATTCATGGATCGGATGAGGGGCACTAGATCACAAGGCGGCGCCCGATCATAGGAGGCAATTCGCCATTCACCAGCGCAATCTTTTGTGACGGCCTACGGAAAATACAGGCGCCGATCCGGCGCAATGCGCCGGATCTTTTCTGTGGGAGAGCACCCGGTGTCAGTGGTGCGGGTGCTCCGCAACCTGGTTGGCCGTGCGTATAACAGCCGAAAGATCGGCATCGTCGAAGGCTTCCTTGGAAATGCCTTTGACCTTGAACGTCCTGCTTTCGCCAGGCGCGAGATTGACCAGCATGTCGTCGACTTCGGCATTCGGGCTGATGCGATCGACGAACAGGCAGACATCGCGCAGGAAGGACTGGGCGGTGATGGTGACAGCAATGCCGTCCGGCGTCTGCACGCTCTCGATGTCGAAGCGGGGCTGCGGATATTGCAGCTGCATGTCCTTCTCGAAGAACCACCAGGCTTCTACATCGCCGAGGCGAGCGCGCAGATATTCGCGGCGCGGATCGCCCGGGGTCGCGACCTCGGACGGGATGTCGATATCGGTATTTTCGAAGCGATCGCAGAGGATGCGCCAGACGTGGTGACGGGCGAGCAGCTTGCCGGTGAAATCGAAACGCTCGACCGTGAAGGGCACACGCCAAAACAGGGTCGCGTCATTGACGGCAACGGCGGCCAACCCATCGCCGCGCGGCTGGATGGTGAGGAGATGCGGCGCATAGCTATGCTTCAAGGCATACCAGAGCGGCTTCTTCCTGCCAGCGCCATCGACGGCCGCCCAGGAGGTGACCGGCCAGCAATCGTTGAGCTGCCAGACGATGGTGCCCATGCAGGTCGGCCGATGCGAGCGCATATGGTCGATGCCGTAGCTGATTGCGCGCGCCTGGTTCAGCTGCGTGACGAAGAGCCAGTCGTCGAAATTTTGCGGGTGGGGAAACCAGCCTTCCAGCCCCTGTAGAAGCTTGTCATTGCCGCCTGTTGCCTTCTGGTGATGCAGGACGGCGGGGGAGGCCGGCGCGCGATCCTTCTCACGAACGGATTGGGCAAGCGTTGCGAAGGTCGGTGGCGCCTGCCAGCCGAATTCGGAGCAGAAGCGCGGGATATAATTGCGGTAGGTCTCGTAGCCCACCTCATTCCAGACATCCCAGATGTGCCGGCAGCCGTGCTCGTCGGCATTCGGCGCGATCTCCATCGAGCCGGAATAGGGGCTGCCTGGCCAATAGGGACGGGTCGGATCGATCTCGGCGACCAGCTTCGGCAGGAGGTCGAGGTAGTAGCCGGCGCCCCAGGGGCGATTGCCCAGCATGTCCTGCCAGCCCCAGTCGAAATAGCCCCAGATATTCTCGTTATTGCCGTTCCAAATGACCAGCGAAGCGTAAGGCATGAGCCTTGTGATCGCCTCGCGCGCTTCCGCCTCGATCTCGCTGTAGACCGGCTCTTCTTCGGGATAGGTGGCGCAGGCAAACAGGAAATCCTGCCAGACCATGATGCCGGCGGCATCGCATTCCTCGTAGAACGTATCGGTCTCATAGATGCCGCCGCCCCACACGCGCAGCATATTCATATTGGCATCCCGGGCCTGGGCGATCCGCTCGCGATAGCGTTCGCGTGTCACGCGCGGCAGGAAGCAATCGTCGGGAATCCAGTTGGCGCCGCGGGCAAAGACCGGCACATCGTTGACGACGAGGGTGAAGGCGGAGCCGACTTCGTCGGGCGTCGTATCCAACCGCACGGAGCGGAAGCCGACGCGCCGCTTCCAGCCGTCAAGCGCCGCACCATCCGAGCCGAGCAACTGCAGGTCGAGATCGTAAAGCGGCTGACCGCCCATGCCGTGCGGCCACCAGACCTGCGGATTGTCGATGCGGCATTCGATCAGCGCGTGGGTCTCCCCCTGCGCGACGCGCACTTCCGCGCGCTTGCCGCCGACGGAGAGCACGAGCGCCACGCTATCCGTGCCCTTGTCAGCCCATTCGATTTCGACATGCAGGCGCGCGACGCCCTGGCTGCCTTGCAGGGTGATTTCCGGGCGGATGCTGCCGAGACGGGCCTTCGACCAGCTCTCGATCAGGATCGGTTTCCAGATGCCCGAAGTGACGACGGTCGGGCCCCAGTCCCAGCCGAAGTTGCAGGCCATCTTGCGGATGAGATTGCTTGGGCCGGGATAGTTCTGGGGAATATCGGCGGCGCTGCCCAGCTGCTTGCGGACTTCCTCGCCATGTTCATAGGCGGATTGGAAATCGACGATCAGCTCGTTGCGGCCGCTTTTCAGATGATCGCTGATGCCAAAGCGGTAGCTGCGATGCATGTTGCGGGTTTCGCCAAGCAAACTGCCGTTCAGTTCCAGGCGCGCGGCAGTGTCGAGGCCGAGGCAGGAAAGATCGATGCGCTCGGCGTCCTCGCCGTCCCAGTCGAAGGCCAGACGATAACGCCAGGCGGCGCGGCCGATCCAGTCCTGCGAGATTTCGTTGACGTCGAGATAGGGATCGGTGATCAGCTGCGCCGCCATCAGGTCGAGATGAACGTTGCCCGGCACGGTCGCGGGAATCGAATTGGGCAGGGCCGGTGCGCTGGAGGGCGCGCGAAGGCGCGAGATGGTCCAGCCGGTGTCGAGCGTCTGTCTTTTCATGTCATGTATCCGTGATGAAATGGATGTCTCAAACAGCCTTTGGCGCGATGAACTGCAGGCCCGCCTGCAGGTGGCGGTTCATGTGATAGGCGTAAGCGATTCGATCCCGTTGTTCCAACGCTTCGATAATGGCGCGATGGTCATGATAGGCGCTGTCGACGGCCTCGCGTGAGCGCTTTCCCGCCTCCATCAGCCGCTGCAACAATGGCTGCAGAATGCCATAGACTTGTGACAGGGTCTGATTGCCGGCGAAGCCGACAAGGGTGGCATGAAACCTGAAATCCAGTTCCGCAGCTTCGGCCAATGTCGATGCGGCCTTCATCGCGTCGTTGATGGAGCGCAGCCTGTCGACGGCGACTTCATCAAGCGTTTCGAACAGAAGATCGCTGAGATTGACCTCGATGAGGCGACGAAATCCCTGGATATCGAGAAAGCTCTCCGCCGAGATGTCGATAGCGAAGGAGAAGAGGTCCATCAGTGCCTGCTGGCGGCGGTCCGTAATCACCGCGCCGACCTTCTGGCGGCTTTCGACAATGCCATAGGCCTTCAGGATGCGGATCGCTTCGCGCACCGTATTGCGGCTGGTATTGAACATGGAAGCGAGCTCGGCTTCCGAGGGCAGTGCGTCTCCGAGACCGAGATTGCGCTCGCGCATCAGTCGCCGCAGCGCGTCGACCACCTGATCGACCGCGGAACCTCTATCCTCGATATCAGCGGTATCCACCACCGTCTCTCCTCCGTTGTTGAAAGCATATTGTTGGTCAATAGTGGCGTCAAGCGACCAAAGATGATGGACATTTCGCTTTTCAGCGGTATTTTGACCGACAAATGGAGGGGACATCATATGGAAAGCTGCTGGCGGTGGTTCGGCCCGAAGGATCTCGTTCCGCTCTTGCATGCGCGCCAGGCCGGCGCGACAGGCATCGTCACGGCATTGCATGAAGTCTCGCATTCGCGCGTCTGGACGCCGGCCGAAATCGAGGCGCGAAAGGCGCTGGTGGAAGCGGCGGGGTTGCGCTGGAGCGTCTGTGAATCGATCCCGGTACCAAACGCGATCAAGCTCGGCGGGGCAGGAGCAAAGGCTGCGATTGGTGTCTGGAAGGACAGTCTCGCCCATCTCGCCCGCGCTGGCATCAAAACCGTCTGCTACAATTTCATGCCGGTCGTCGACTGGACGCGTACGGATCTGCGCTTCGAAATGCCGACCACCGCGCTCGCATTGCGTTTCGACATGGCGGAGTTCGTTGCCTATGATGTCTTCGTCCTGCGCAGGCAAGGTGCGGAAGAAAATTATGCGCCGGACCTGCTGCGGCGTGCCGAGGAGCGGCTGAAAGGGCTCTCGCCGGAGGCCGTGCAACGGCTGGAGAATAACATCATCGCCGGTCTTCCTGGCGGCGAAGACAGCTATGGCCGCGATGCCATACGCTCGGCCATCGCACTCTTCGACGGTATGACGGCTGAGGATCTCCAGGCCAATCTCGAAGCCTTTCTGCACGAGATCGTGCCAGTTGCCGCAGAGCTCGGTGCGAGACTTGCGATTCACCCCGACGATCCGCCCATCTCGCTTTTTGGCCTGCCCCGCGTCGTCTCGACGGCGTCGGATCTGCGCCGCATCCTCGGCAATGTCGACGATCCGGCCAACGGTTTGACGCTCTGTGTCGGATCTCTCGGCTCTCGCGCCGACAATGATGTGTTTGCTATCGCAAGCGAATTTGCCTCGCGCATCAATTTCGCGCATCTGCGCGACGTTGCGCTCGAAGCCGATGGTTCATTCGTGGAGGCCTCCCATTTGGAGGGGCGCAGCGATATGTATGCCATCCTGCGCACATTGCTCACGGAGGAGGCACGGCGTCGCAAGGAAGGCCGGGAAGACCATATGATCCCGATGCGGCCGGACCACGGACATCTGATCGGCGACGATATCGATAAGCCGACCAATCCCGGCTATTCCCTCATCGGCCGCTTGAAAGGTCTTGGCGAACTTCACGGCGTCATCCATGCGATCGGCAAAGCAGGGCTTTGAACCTCACGGCATTTGCCGTCCCATGTCGGTGAAAAGGGGCGGAGGAATAAAGCCTGCTGTTGCATATTCGATAGGCTTTTGCCTAAAGTTTAACCTTGTTACAATTTTGATTTTATTTAGTTTTCTCGTCTATCAATGTCCAATTCGCTGATCTTCAAACTCGAATTGGCAAGGTCGACCTTCCTATGAATTCCGTTTGGCCCGACGCCCCGAACGACGATTTTCGGTCACTTTTCAAGACGCATCCGTCTCCGATGTGGGTCTATGATCCCGAGACGCTGAAATTCCTGATCGTCAACGATGCCGCCCGCGATCTCTATGGCTATAGCCTCGCTGCTTTTGCGGTCATGACCGTCCTTGATATCCGGCCTCCGGAAGAGCGCGAACGCATGCTCGATGCGGTGCACCACCGCACCGACATCGAGACGGCGCAACGCTGGACGCATCTGAAGGCGGATGGCGAGACATTCGAGGTTCTGACCTATGGGCGGGAAATCCGCTTCGACGGCAAGATGGCGATTCTGGCGATCGTGCAGGACCGCACCGAGGTCAATGCGGCACGGCGGCAGGTCGATGCCACCCAGTCGCTGCTGGACAGCATCGTCGACAATCTCCCCGTCGGCGTTTTCGTCAAGGACATGGAGCGGGATGGTCGTTATATCCTGTTCAATGAGGCGTGCGGCGCCATCGTCGGGCAGGCAGCACCAGATGTGATCGGCAAGTCGGATCGTGCGATATTTTCCGATGAGCAGACGGCGCTTTTCCGGGAGCAGGACAAGCTTGCCTTCGAAACCGCCGAAACCGTCTACTTCGAGGAAACCATTCACACGGTGGACGGCGTATTGCGTATCCTGAAGACAGCGAAACGGGCGCTTCCCGCCCCGTCAGGGCAAGCGCCGCGCTATGTTCTCGGCATTTCCCAGGATGTGACCGAGGAGCGCAGCGTCGAGGCAAGGCTTGCGCATCTTGCCATGCATGATTCCTTGACCGGGCTTCCGAACAGAGCTTTCTTTTCCGAGAACATCGTGCGGCAGGTGGCTGCTGCGAGGCCGGAAAAGCCAATCGCGCTGCTCTATATCGATGTCGATCATTTCAAGCATATTAATGACAGCAAGGGCCATGCCGCCGGCGACATGCTCCTGCGCCAGGTTGCCGAACGCCTCCAGCAGCTTGCCGAGAGGAGCGATCTGGTCGCGCGCCTGGGTGGCGACGAGTTCGCGCTGGTTTTACGGATGACGGATGCCGGGCGAGCGCGCCGCTTCGCCGACCTGTTGTTGCAATCGCTGTCGGCACCCTTCGATCTCGATGGCGTCCGGGAACATGTGACCTGCAGCATCGGCATTGCCATTGCGCCCGAGCACGGCAACGATGCTGACGTGCTGATGCGGGACGCGGATCTGGCGCTCTATGCCGCCAAGACGAGCGGCCGTTCGACCTATCGGTTCTACCAGACGGAGATGCGGCTCGAAGCTGAACGGCGCCATCAGCTCACGCTGGAGCTTCGTGAGGCGTTGCAGAACGACGAATTCGAACTTCATTACCAGCCGATCATTCGTCTGGACGAAGATACTCTCTCCGGCTTCGAAGCTCTGATCCGCTGGCGCCATCCGAAGCGCGGACTCATCTCGCCGGCAGAATTCATCCCCATCGCCGAAGAAACGGGGATGATCGTTCCGATCGGCGACTGGGTGCTGAGGGAAGCTTGCCGGACCGCCATGGAGTGGCCCGGCAACCTGAAAGTGGCAATCAATCTCTCCGTCTATCAATTCCGTCATTCGAGCCTGCTGGCCACCGTCGTTTCAGCACTGAGCGAGACAGGTCTTTGTCCCGGACGCCTGGAGATCGAGGTCACGGAATCCATCCTGCTTTCCGAGGTCGAGCAAAGCTTATCGCTGCTGCGTGCCCTCAAGGAGCTCGGTATTCGCATCGCGATCGATGATTTCGGCACGGGCTATTCCTCGCTCAGCTATCTGCGCTCCTTCTCTTTCGACAAGATCAAGCTCGACCGCAGTTTCGTCGCCGGCATGGATGCCGATCCCGGTAATCTTGCCATCGTGCGGGCCGTAGTTGGCATCGCCTCCGGCTTCAATGCGGTCACATTGGCTGAAGGCATCGAGACGGAGGCTCAATTGGCAAAATTGCGAGCCGAGGGCTATCACGAGGTGCAGGGTTTCCTGCTCGGCCGGCCAATGTCACGCGAGGATGCCCTGGCGCGAATTCTCCGTGAGGCCTATCCCGCCCCGACGTTACGTGCCCGAAAACCAGCGCATGTATGACCGCCGAAACCTTCGGGCGGCCGTCGCAATTAATAACCAAAAAAATTTGGTACCTTGTTGTCGGGAAGGGTGGTTGACCAACGTCCTTGGATCAGCCCCGACAAGGGCGCGACACAAAGAACCGTTCCAAGGAGACCAACATGAGTGATGCAACAGAACAGTCCCAGCAGCCGCGCGTGCCGGTTCGCGGCGGCGTCGTAGCCTATCTGACGGTAGATGGCGCTGTGAAGGCAGCCGAATTCTACAAGCGCGCCTTCGGCGCCGAGCAGGCCTTCATGTATCCGGTCGATGAAAAAGGCCGGACCATGCATATTCATCTCTACATCAACGGCAGCTCGGTCATGCTCGGCGACGCTTTTCCGGAATACGGCCATGCGCTGGAAAAGCCGCAGTCCTTCACGATGCAGCTTGTCGTCGATGACCTCGATTTCTGGTGGAAGCGTGCCGTCGATGCGGGAGCGGAAGTGGTCGTCGAGCCGCAGGTTATGTTCTGGGGCGATCGCTGGGGCCAGCTGCGCGATCCATTCGGCGTCGCCTGGGCGATGAATGCGCCGGTCAACGGCTGACGATATAATGCCCTCGGTGTTTGTGGCGCCGAGGGCATTTCTTTTGGTCCGGCTGCGAAGACGCTATTCTGCAAGCAGGGTCCGCGAGAGAGGATGCTCAGCGTCCGTAAGGCCGTCCAGAACCGAATAGTGATGCTTGTCGGGCTCCACCACGACCTCGGTCGCCGCGCCGAGCCCGGTCCAGATATTGGCGAGCAGCGCATTCTGGCGGACGAATTCGGCGCGCTCGGCACCGCCAGCCCAACAGGTTAGGCGAATGTTGTCGACCGGCTCGAGGAGAGCCGGGCTTTCGGTCCTTGCTTCGGCGTCGTCGATCTGAAGCTGCGCGTTCATGCTGCGCTTCATGATCGGGCGCAGATCATGAAGGCCGGAAATGGCAAGCACATGGCGAATGCGTTTGCGGATTGTCTCGTTCAGCGGCGATGTCGTTGTCATCATGCGGGCGACAAGCTGACCGCCCGCCGAATGGCCGGTCAATACGATGGGTCCGCTGACGAGTTCAGCCGCTTTCGTGATCGCGGAGGCGATTTCCTTGCCGATCCCGGCGATGCGATTTTCCGGGCAAAGCGTATAGGACGGGATCGCAACCGCGTATCCTCTGATAATTGAGCCTGCTGCAAAGTGCGACCAGTAGCTTTTGTCCAGTTGCAGCCAGTAACCGCCATGGACGAAAACCACCAATCCCTGCGGCTGGCTTTCGGGCAGAAAGAGATCGAAGCGATTGCGCTCCGCAGGACCATAGGCCAGATCGAGTTTCGCGCGTCCCGCGGTCGTCAGCCTGTCACGGAAGGATTTTGCCGGCTCGACCCAGGCGGCTGGCCAGTGATCGCCGTCGACGATATAGGCGCCATTGGTATAGGCTGCGTCCCAATCGGTGACCCTGAAATAGCTCATGTTCAGCTTCCTCTCTCCAGCTGCCGACGCCTGTAGATCAGGTCACGGCCGCGCGCACCGCAAAGCGTGCGTCCTTCCATGATCCGCTGCTCAGGATTTCCTCAAGCACCGTCACGGCGCGCCATACGTCATGATAACCGACATAGAGCGGCGTAAAGCCGAAGCGCAATGTCGACGGGGCGCGGAAATCGCCGATGACGCCGCGTTCGATCAGCGCCTGCATGACCTCATAAGCATTGCTGTGGATGAAGGACACCTGGCTGCCGCGCTTTTCGCTGTCGCGCGTCGTCTCGAGTTCCACACCATATTGGCCGCATTTGGCTTCGACCAAACGGATGAAGAGATCGGTCAGCGCTATGCTTTTCCGGCGCAGCGCGTTCATGTCCACCTCATCCCAGATGGAGAGCGCTCCTTTCAGAGCCCGCAAGGAGAGGATCGGCTGCGTGCCGCAGAGAAAACGCTTGATGCCGGCATCGCCGTCGAAGCTTTGTTCGAAGGCGAAGGGACGGGCGTGGCTCCACCAGCCACTGAGCGGCTGGACGATCGATGCGTGATGACGCTTCGCCGCGTAGATGAAGGCCGGCGCGCCCGGGCCGCCATTCAGATATTTGTACGTGCAGCCGACGGCGAAATCGGCACCGGCACCGTCGAGATCGACGGGCAGGGCGCCGGCGCTGTGACACAGATCCCAGATGACGAGTGCGCCCGCTGCCTGGATGCGCTTCGTCAGTGCCACCATGTCGCGCAGTTCGCCGCTCTTGTAGTTGACATGATTGACGAGAACGACGGCGACGGTCTCATCGATCAATTCCTCGATGGTGTCGGCATCGCGGCCTTCGAGGCGCAGCGTGACACCTGGGCGCGTCGAAACGACGCCTTCGGCCATGTAGAGATCGGTCGGGAAACTGTCGCCCTCCGCCACGATCACGTTGCGATCCGGTCGCATCGCGAGCGCCGCATGAAGTGTCTTGTAGATGTTGATCGAGGTGGAGTCGGTCACGACAGTCTGCCCTTCGGCAGCGCCGATCAGTCTGCCGATACGATCACCGAGTTCCAGTGGCAGATGAAACCACCCGGCGCTGTTCCAGCTGCGGATCAGGCCATTGCCCCATTCTTCCATGGCGGCCTGGCGCACTTCGGCAAAAACCTCGTGCGAGGCCGCGCCGAGCGAATTGCCGTCGAGATAGATGACGCCAGCGGGCAGGGCGAAGCGGCTGCGGAAGACGCGCAGCGGGTCGGCCTCGTCCATGGCCTCGACGGCCGCGAGATCGGGAAGGCTATCCATGATGTCGTTGCCTCGTAAACTTATTCGCGAATGGTTTCTCGGGTGACGGCTCCGCCGCGGCTGCGGCGGATGCTCGGCAGCGCCAGCATGATCAGCACGAACAGGCCGGTAGCGAGTTTGAGGTTCGGCGGCGGCATGCCGGCGGCAAGGCAGAGCGATACGAGCTGATAATAGATGATGGAGCCGACGAAGGGCGCCAGCAACTGACGCAGGACTGTCTGCTTGCCGGTGAAAGCTTCGCCGATCATCAGCGCTGCAAGGCCGTTGATGAGGATGCCGATACCCATATTGACATCGGCAAAGCCCTGCGATTGCACCATCAGTGCACCGCTTGCGGCTGAAAAGGCGCTGGCGATGCCGACGCCGCCGATGGTGGCAGCCCAGACATTGATGCCCTGTGCCTCGGCCATGTCGGGATTGGAGCCGACCGCCCGCATGGCCGTGCCTTTCTCCGTCTTGAAGTAAAGGTTAAGGGCGATCAACACGATGATGGCAAGCAGGCCGGCGATGACGATCTTGCTCGCGGGAAAGCCGGGCTCGGTGAATGGCACGACATCGAACACGGTCGGAGAGCCGAAGACGGAGAGGTTCGATTTGCCCATGATGCCGAGGTTGACACTATAGAGCATGGTCGACATCAGGATGCCGGCAAGCAGCGTATGGATGCGGAAGCGCAGGTGAATGAAGGCCGTGCAGCAGCCGGCGGCAAGGCCGACGGCGAAGGCGACCGCAATGGCAAGCGGCGGCGCGACGCCGGCGGCAAGCAGGATGCCGCAGACGCAGCCGCCGAGCGGAAACGCACCTTCACTGGTCAGATCCGGAAAGCTCAGCATACGGAAGGGGATCATGATGCCGAGGACGACGAAGCTCAGGATGAAGCTCTGCGCCAGCGTGACCGGGATGAGCGAGACGAAGCTCGAAACGGTTGATTGAATGAAATCCATCATGATGTCAGCTCACCAGCAGCATGCGGTCGGTCTTGACGGCGAAGTGGCCGATCAGTTCGGGCACGGTGATGCGCCGCTTGCCATCTCCGGTTATTTCGAGATGGACGCGGCCGGCATCGAGCATGATGATGCTGTCGCCGAAATCGACGGCGTGCTGCATGTTGTGCGTGACCATCAATGTCGTCAGCTTCAGCGCCTCGACCGTGCGCACTGTTGCCTGCATGACGATATCGGCCGTGCGCGGGTCGAGCGCGGCTGTGTGTTCATCGAGCAGCAGCACATCTGGCGAGCCACCGACCGCCATGATGAGCGACAGCGACTGGCGCTGGCCGCCCGAAAGAAGCTCTACTTTTGTGTCCAGCCGATTTTCGAGGCCGAGGCCGAGGACGGCGAGCCGATCCTTGTAGGCGGCGAGCCGCGCCGCATTCAGGCCGGGCCGAAATCCTCTGGCTTTGCCGCGCAGTTCCGCCAGAAGCATGTTTTCGCCGACCGTCATGCTGGCGGCGGTTCCCTTCATCGGATCCTGAAATACGCGAGCCAGACGCGCGGCGCGTTTGTGGACCGGCATGTTCGTCACGTCATCACCGTTAATGAGGATCTGACCGGAATCGAGGCTGAGAGCGCCGGAAATCGCATTCAGCATGCTGCTCTTGCCGGCGCCGTTGGAACCGATGACGACGCCGAATTCGCCTGTCTTGAGGGAGAGCGTCAGGCCATTAAGCGCGACCTTTTCGTCGGGCTGGCCTCTGTAGAAAACCTTGCGCGCGGATTTGATCTCAAGCATCCGTGCCTCCCCTGCAGTGTAGGGTTATGAAATGGCGGCGTTCCTGACGCCGCCATGGATCGGATTGATCCTACAGCGCCGCGCGTCACATCTGACGCGCAAAAGTCGCTGTAGCACTTTAAAGCTGCTGCATAATTTTATCCTTAGATCGACATCGATTTAAGGAATTATGCAGTAGAAAATGCCGCCTATTACTTCGTGAAGCAATTGCAATCGGCAAGCGAAGCCGGAACTTCGGCGCCGAATGCTTTCAACACGGTCTTGTTGATCAGCGGCGCGTGGTCCTTGTAAGCCGGAACGGAGGGCTTGATCGTCTTCGGATCGGCACCCTTGAGGATCTCAGCGGCGATCTTGCCGGCATTTTCGCCAACCTGCTCATAGTTGACAGCAAAGCTTGCCGGCACGACGCCATTGCGGACGGCCGCGTCGTCGGAATTGACGATCGGGATCTGAGCCTGGCGGGCGGCGGCGGCAACGGCGGGGATTGCCGGCTGCAATAGGTTGGAAGCGGGCGTGTAGATCACGTCTGCCTTGCCGGCGAGCGATGCGATGCGCTGCTGAATGTCGTTGACATTGTCGACGCCGACCGGAACCACTTCGAAGCCGGCTGCCGGAGCGGCGGCCTTGACCTTGTCGATCAGCGCAACGTCGTTGGCCTCGCCCGGATTATAGGGCACGCCGATGCGCTTGGCATTCGGAAGCAGCTTCTTGGTGAAGGTGAGGATGGCCGAGATGTCCTGCAGGTCGCTCGAGCCGGTGATGCCTGTGTCACCGGCGTCCCAGGACGGGACGAGCTTGGCGGCGACGGGATCGGTGACGGCCGTAAAGACGATCGGAATGCCGGAGCCGGCCAGCGCCTTCTTGGCAATCTGCGATACGGGGGTGGTCACCGTATACATCAGCTTCGGATGTTCGGATTGCAGCTTGGCGATCATCTGCGGAACGAGCGAGGCGTCGAAGCTCGTGTTGCTTTCGGAATAGACGACATCCTTGCCTTCGACGAAGCCGTTGTCAGCAAGAGCCTTCTTAAAGCCGGCAATCGATGCGTTGAGCTGCGGATGCTCGCCGAAGTTGGCGATGGCGATCTTGATGGGCTCGGCCGATGCGGTTGCAACGCTTGCTGCGAAGGCGCCGACGACAGCGAGGCCGGCCAGCCACTTGGACGTAGATCTCAGCATATTTTCCTCCCGGTGTAATAAGGAGCCGTTTTCCTTCGGCTCTCTCGGGCAGGGATCATAGCGAGTGCTGCAGGCCTGTCAATTTGTGATATATGATATTCACGATGGGCATATATAATATATAATTTCCGGATAAGGAGCTTTTATATATAATCTGCGCCTGGGGAGGATCGGGACGAGGGCCATGCAGGACAAGGATGCGCTGAGCAAGACGGAAGCGGCTTACTGGCTGTTGCGACGCGACATCCTCAATACCAAGCTAAGGCCTGGTGCCTCTCTTCGGTTGAGCGCCCTTCGGGATATCTACGGCCTCGGCTGGACGCCGCTTCGCGAGGCGCTGTCGCGGCTGGAGGCCGAAAAGCTTGTGACTGCGATCAGCAATCGCGGCTTCGCTGTCGCTCCAGTATCGCGGGCCGAACTGGAGGACCTGACGCGGGCGCGCATGGTCGTAGAGCTGCCGCTTCTCATGGAGTCGATTGAGAAGGGTGGCCCGGATTGGGAATCGGCCGTCGTTACTGCACATTATCGCCTCTCACGCTGCAAGATCGTGCCCGACTCCGCCTCGGAGGAGATGGCGGACGAATGGGATGAGAAGCACAGCGCCTTTCACGCTGCGCTTGTCAGCGCGGCAACGTCGAACTGGCTCCAGCGTTTCCAGTCCACCATCTCGGATCAGCTTCGCCGCCACCATCGTTTTCTCGGCCTTGCGCCGACGCAGCGCGCGGCTGCTGGCCTTTCGATCGGTTATGAAAAAGCCGTTGCCGCTTTGCAGGATGCCATGGCGATCGAGCATCATACGGCATTGATGGAAGCGGCCCTCGACCGGGATCTGGAACGTGCCAGAGCGCTGATGACCGAGCATATCGGGTACACGCTGCAGGTTTATATTCGCTCGGAGGGTCATGTGAGTTAGGTCGAAACCGGATCATCGGAGAGCTGGAACGCTTGGCGCGCGAGATGTCTCCCCCTGCAGGTTTTCGTCGATAAGCCGCTCGTCAGCGCCGCCAAGGAAAATATCCTTGCCGGCGTTGCCGCTATCGAATGCGAACTGGTGCGCACCCCAGGGTCTTTCCAGCCCGTTCCAGTGATTGCAGCTCCATCGGTTCGATTCCCGTTAGGAGCGCTCAACTTGGGCCTGCCTGGGGTGGGTGATCGGTCATTGCCCAAAGCGACTGGGTAGGAAAGGGCATGCGTTGTCGCTGATGCGACGTTCCAATGCGTCGAGTACCAGATCCGCCGTTTTGGGAGCTGCCGCGATGCCGACATGCCCGTGGCCGAATGCGGCGATCAGGCTGGGATGGCGTGACAGTGGGCCGATCACAGGAAGCCCGTCGGGCGTGGATGGCCGATGTCCCATCCAGAGGCGAAGGTGGGGTGTCTTGTCGGCAGCCAGATAGGGGTAGCTCGCCAGGGCATGGCGTTGCAGCACCTGCGCGCGCTCCCAATTAGGGGGTTTGTTCACGGTTGCAAGCTCGACCTGGCCCGAAAGGCGCAGGCCCATATTGGTCGGCGTATTGGCCATCCGGCCGGTACTCGGCATGACGGGAATTTCGAAGGGTGCCTGCCCTGATGTCACAGTCACATGATAGCCCCGTTCGCTCTGCATCGGAATGCGCACGCCAAGCGGGCGAAGCAGGCGGCCGGAATGTATGCCCGCGGCCACGACGATGCGGTCGGCAGATAGCGTCTCGCCACCCTCCAGCACCGCCTGCGGCGTTACGCCGTCGAGGATAGCTGTCACGGCGGACTGGTGGAATTGTACACCCTTGCGTCGAGCGGCTTCCACAATGCCGGCTACATAGCTTCCGGTGTCGCGGCAATGGGCGCCGTTCACCACATGGATGGCGAAGCGATAGGGGGGACCGAGAGCCGGAAGCCTTTTCCGGATTTCGGTCTCGTCCCACTCCACATATGCTACGCCGTTTTCTCGGCGCAGTTCCCAGCTCAGCGCTTCCGCCTCGAAGGAGGCCCGGTCGGGATAAGCGTAGAGCAGCCCTTTCTGAAGAACGAGCTGTTCCTGTCCGGTCTTTCGCGCGAGTTCCAGATGTCGCTCAGGGCCATCATGCAGCAGGAAGTTCAGCAATTTCGCCGTCCGGCGTACGCGGGTCTTACTGGCGCCAGCCCACAAGAACCGCAGGAGCCAAGGCGTCAGCTGCGGCAGCGACCTCCAGTCGATCGTCAGCGGCCCGTTTCGATCGAGAAGGAAACCGGGAACCTTACGCCACAAACCGGGCATGCTCATCGGAATGATCGATGCCGGGCTGATCCAGCCGCCATTGCCGTAGCTTGCCCCGGCTTCGCTACCCGGGGCGTTGCCGTCGCAAAGCGCGACATCCCAGCCTGCCTCCGCCAATCTCAATGCCGCGGTGGCACCGATAATGCCAGCGCCAACAACGATTACCTTGCCTGTCATTGCCGTTTTCGTCCTGCTCTCAGGAAAGTCCGCCATGGAAATGGCTGAGGAATTCTCGCGTTCTCGCCTCGCGAGGCTCGTTGATGACCTGGCGCGCATCACCCGACTCGACGACGAAGCCGTCCTGCATGAAGATGACCGTATCGGCGACATCGCGGGCAAAGGCCATCTCATGAGTGACGAGGATCATCGTCATGCCCTGCTCGGCTAGCTGACGAATGACCGCCAGAACTTCGCCGACCAGTGCAGGGTCGAGTGCCGAGGTGGCCTCATCAAACAGCATGACTTCCGGTTTCATGGCGAGCGCGCGCGCGATCGCCACGCGCTGCTTCTGCCCGCCCGAAAGCTGCTCCGGGCGCGTGTCGGCTTTCGCGACCAGGCCGACCTTGGCGAGAAGCTCCATCGCGACGGTTCGCGCGGAATTCCTGTCCTGCTTCAGCACGCTCACAGGCCCAACCATCACGTTGTCGATGACGCTCATATGCGGGAACAGATTGAAGTTCTGAAACACCATACCGGTATTGGCACGGAAGGCCGCAAGGTCCCGGTCGCGCATGGCAACCCGGCCCGCGGAAAAATCCATCCGCCTCCCGCCGATGGTAATGCAGCCCGCATCCGGCAACGACAGCAGATTGAGGCTGCGCAACAGGGTCGACTTTCCCGAGCCGCTTGGCCCGATCATCGCCACCACATGACCGCGCGGCACCGAAAGGTTGATGTCCTTCAAGACGTCGAGAGGACCGAAGGATTTCTTCAGGCCCACGACCTCGATCATCGGCTCTTCTGCGCCCATTCTCTCTATCTTGCCATTCATGCCTTACGACCCTCCAGCCAGTGCGCCAGGCGCGTCATGGGGAACAGGACCGCCAGATAGACGAATGCAATCAAAGTGTAGGTTTCAAGCGGCCGGTAGGTGGCCGAGGTCACGAGCTGACCTTGATAGAGCAGGTCGGGCACGGCGAGCACGGAGAGAAGCGAGGTGTTTTTGAGCTGCAGGACAGACTGGTTGACCAGCGGCGGCACCATGCGGCGCAACGCCTGCGGCAGAATGATCTTGGCCATCAACTGGCCTCGACGCATGCCGATCGCGCGGCCGGCATCCCATTGCCCGGCATCGATCGAGACGATGCCGCCCCGAATGATCTCCGCATAGAACGCGGCGCCGTACATGGTCAGCGTGATGAAGGCTGCCATCGCAGGGGAGATCTGAATTCCGACCAGCATGGGCAAGGCATAGTAGCACCAGACCAATTGTACGAGCACGGGCGTACAGCGAAAGAGTTCCACGATCGTCATGATCGGAACGGTGACGATTTTCAGACCCGAAAGCCGGGCAAGAGCGAAGAGCGTGCCGACAAGGATTCCGGAAACGATGGTCAGAACGGTAAAGCCGACCGTGTAGCCCAAGCCCTGAAGAAAGAGGCCGCGATACTGCCATAGGCTGGAAAAGTCCCATTGATACTGCATCACAGCGCGCTTTGTTCGGCCCGGCTGAAAGTCCGGGGAGAGGTTGATGTAAAAAGCCACTCGCCCAATGTCAGGATGTCGAAGACGGGAAGGCCGAGAGCCGTCGCGATCGCCTGCGCAAAGGGTGGCATGTTGGTGCATTCCAGCACGATGGCGCCGACCGACGGATGCTCGGCGACGAGCTTGCGAGCAGCATCGATCACTTCGGCCTCCAGCGCCGCGTGATCGTATGCGGCAGAGCCTTCGATGAGCGCGTGAAATGCCCCGTTGGCGGGCACGCCGCGCACGGGCACGGATGGATCTGCTCCGCAGGCTTCGAACACCTCGGGAACGAGGCTTCCTGCATCATACGTTATCACGCCGGGGCGCAGGCCTGCGCCGAGCGCCATCTCGACCATGGGCAGCTGCATGAGACTGGAGGCAGCCACCGGCACGCCCAACGCCTCGGCCAGTTTCCGTTGGTGTCGCGCCATGAAGCCGCAGGACGTGACAATCGCGCGGCAGCCCTCCGAAATCAGCTCCCGTCCGGCGGCGACGAAATCGTCGACGAGACCCTCGCCGCCAGCACGGACGACGAGGGAAACGGATGCACCGCGCACCCGACGGAACCGGACCGGAAAGCGCCATGATCCAGCATGGCCGACATCGCCGGGCGGGCGTTCGAACGTCGTGTCCAGCATGATGATGCCCAAGGCACCCGAAGAGACAGACATGGTCGTGCCTGTCAGAAGGTCAGGCTTGCAGGCAGTGCAGCCTTGTCGACACCCACGAGCGCGAGGCTATCGACAATCCAGCCCGAGACCTTGCCTTGTCCGCGGCGTTCCGCAAGCCAGGCATCGACATAGTCGCGGAACTCGCCATTCGGATCGCGGCGCACGCCGATCGTGGTCGGCTGGCTTCCGTGAGGGTCGGGAATGATGAGTTTGACGTTTGGAGCGAGGTGTTTCGTCGTCACGACAGCGAGGAGCGCGACCTGGATGATGGCATCGGCGCGACCCGACTGAAGCGCCAGAATGGTCTCATCGGCAGATTTGAGCGCAACCAGCGTGCAGTTCGGCAGGTTCTTGCGGGCGAAGTTGTCCTGCGTCGAGCCGAGGTCGACGGCCACCCGCATCTCCGGTCTGTTCATTTCCTCCCACTTCGTCACCTCCAGATCCTTGCGGGCAACGAGTGTGAAGGTATTGTCCATCAGTGCCTTGGTGAAATCGACAACCTTGGCGCGCTCCGGATTGTTGCTGAGCCCGAACATGATATCGATCTTGTTGCTTTGGAGATCGATCACGGAGTTGCCCCAGGTCGTCTCGACCAGTTCCAGCTTGACGCCGATATATTGCGCGAGGTCTTGTCCCATCGCGACGCAGAAACCTTCCCATTTTCCGGTTGCGAGATTCTTGTGATAATAAGGCTCGGTGCCTGCAAACACGCCGATCCGTAGCGCCCCCCGCGCCCGGATCGCTTCGAGCGTCGGACCTTCGGTCGCTGCAAGAAGTGCGGAGGATGGAAGTAGCGCAGCAGCGCCTGCGAGCAGCACTGCCCTTCCGAAATCACGTCTGTTCATGGTCATATCCCAGTTGATTGCTCGTTCCCTATTGCGCCTTGCGGGCGATCAATGCGTTTTCGCGATTGATTTTGTTGGAAAGGACGACCGAATAGGTCACGCTTTCGATTTCTTCGATCCGCGCAAGCTCATCGATGAGCGCTTCCAGATCTTCTAAAAAATTGACGTTCACGCGGCAGAGAATGTTGGCCGGGCCGCTGATCGCGTCGGCGGTCAGGATCTCGGGATAGCCGCGCAATACCGCAAACAGCCTTTGCGTCGCGCGCAGGGCGGTGGTGATGAAGATATAGGCTGAAACGCTTTGATCAATCTCGCGACGGCCCACGATCGCACGATAGCCAAGAATGACGCCGCGACGTTCCAGCCGCTCGATACGCTCCTGGACACTTGAGCGCGCGAGGCCGACGCGTCGCGCCAGTTCACTGGCCGTTACGCGTGCGTTTTCCTCCAGGATGCTAAGCAGATTGCGGTCAATGCTGTCGCCGTAGTCCATGTCGTTCCCACTTTCTTTTGCGGGAAGACTGGGGCCAAATTTTCCCAAAGAAAAGCATTGAAAAATGGGTTCTTCATGACTTTTATTCATGCTGGTCAACAGGAGCTTCGTCATGCGCCGTTTTCTGCCGTCCTTGAGCGCCCTGCATGCCTTCGATGCATCCGTGCGTCACTTGAGCTTTACCAAGGCTGCCGAGGACATGGGGATCACGCAGAGCGGCATCAGCCGGCAGATAAAAAACCTTGAGGATTTTCTGGGGCTTACCCTGTTCGAGCGCGCCGGCCCGAAGCTGGTGCTGACGGAGGAGGGCGCGCGCTATTACGATGAGATTTCGCGCCTGCTCGACAAGTTGGAAGATGTCTCCATCGATGCCGTCCGCGGTCGAAAGGCGCAGAGCATGCTGAAGATCGGCTTTCCGCCGACATTGATGCGGCGCTGGGGTGCTGCGATGCTGACCGCCTTTGCAGCCGCGCATCCTCAAACATGGTTCGAGGTCTATCCCTGTCGTCACGATCTCGATTTCGCGGCATCCGAGCTGGATCTTGCGTTCGTGCGCGGTACGGGCAATTGGAGCGGGGCGCGCAGTCAGTTGCTCTTCGATGAAGAGTTGATCGTTGTGGGAGCGCCGAATCTGGTGCCATTGCAAGGCCTGCCAAACGACGAGGCGCTGCTGGAATACCCGCTGATCCAGAATTCCAGCCGGCCGAGCCTGTGGCTGCATTGGCTGCGGGGAGCAGGTGTGCACTACAAGAGCCGCATCTACGGTCCGCGTTTGCCGAACTTCGATATGATCCTCGAATGTGCCATCAGCGGCATGGGGCTGGCGGTCGTTCCCGAGCTCCATGTGCGCACCGAACTTGCCGCAGGAATTCTGAAGCCCGCCTTAAGCAGGCTCCAGACGTCGGGGGAAGGCTTTTATCTCTGTTTCCCGCAGGCGCGGATGAACTCGGCCAACGTGCGGATCTTCCGCGATTGGTTCGCCACCGAATTCACGCGCCGGCGGCAATTCCTGCCTCTGGCGTATCCCTTGGATCAAAAATAGGCCTTCTCCACCGGCTTTAGCTCGAGCGGATCCTCTCCCCGCTTCAATAGCCATGAATAGACCGGCGGTACCCGGTCTGCGATGGATTCGACATGAACGTCGATGAAGCACGGCCCATCGTCGTGAGCAAAGGCGGACGCCAACGCGGTATCGAGTTCCGAAGCCGTTTTGGCCGTCCATGCCTTGAGACCATAAGCCTCCGCGATTGCCTGACCGCGCGGCGCCAGAAAATCCACACCGAAGCACTGATTATGACCTTTGAGCCGGTGGAGGCCCTTGATCCAGCCGAATGTCCCGTTGTTGAAGAGGATAAGGATCGCCGGCACCTGCAGGCGCATCAGTGTTTCCAGTTCGCCGACCGTCATGCCGAACGATCCGTCGCCGAAGAGACCGATCGGCCTCTTGGATGGATCGGCCCGCCAGGCTCCGACTGTGGCGGGAAGCGCTGAACCCAGGCCGCCAAAGGCACGTGGTATGGCAAAGCGGGTCTCGCGGTCATTGATTTTGAGGAAGCGCGTCATGTATGGGGTCGGCGTTCCCGCATCGGAGTAGATGAGCGCGGGCTTGCCGGAAGATTGCAAAGCTTGATTGAAAGCACGCACGGCGCGCTCGGGCCGTAAAGGAACCCGCTCGTCGGAAAGCGCCTCCTCCGCATGCTCCCAAAAGACTTGCCGGCGCCGGTTGAGCTCGCCGACCCAGGCTTCGTGCAATGCGGGCTCGATACTTGCTTTCAGCTCCAGCAACTCCGTGAGGACAAGCAAGGCATCTCCCTGGATGGACAGCAGATTCTCGTAGTTGTTCGCCATGATCTCGGGCGAGATATCGATCTGCGCCAGGCGTTTATTGAGCGTGATCCGCGGAAAGGTCCAGCCGATGGTGACGACCGAACCAATGCGCGAGCCTACGAACAGCGTGAAGTCGGAATGTTCAAGCGCCCAGTTCGCATGCGGATGATATCCGTTGTCGCCGATGACGCCGATTGCGAGGCGATGGTCGTCATCGATTGCACCCTGGCCAGTCATCGTCGTGCACATCGGCACATTGAATTTTTCGGCAAGCCGGGTGATCTCGTTGCCTGCACGGGCGCGGTTCACCCCACCTCCCGCCACGATCAGCGGTCGCTCGGCCCTGGAAAGAAGCTCCAGCAGCTTTTCGAGCTTCGAGCGCGGCGGCAGCGTAGGATAAGCAGGGAAGGTACGGCATTCCTCCTCGACATGCAGAGATATTCGCGTCAGGTCTATCTCGGCCAGAAGCATATCCTCGGGGATCTGCAGATGTACCGCGCCAGGTTTGCCTGAGCAGGCGACGCGAAAGGCGCGGCGGATGATTTCGGGCAGTTTTTCCGGCGTCTTTACCTGCACGGACAGCTTTGTGACCGGTTCGAACAGTTTCGCGCAATCTAATTCCGTCAGGACGCCGCGTCCCTCGCCGGGTAGTGGAATGTCGATGGTCAGCAGGATTACCGGCACCGACGATCCGTTCGCTTCAGCGACCGGCGGCAAGGAATACATCGCGCCGGCGCCCGATGGGCATTCAAACACGCCGGGCTTGTTGGTGAACCGCCCGTAAGCATCCGCCATGAAGCCGGCAGAGCGCTCGTCGCGGGCCATCACATGCCGTATTTCGCCTTCGCGGTGCTGAAGTGCTTCATAGAGCGGCACATTGGTATCTCCGGGGACACCAAAGATCGTATCGACCCCGTATCCGATGAGCATGTCTACCAGAATGTCAGCACCGCGCATTCGTCTCTCCTGTATCTCGCTGTGCTGATCAGGATAATGAAGCAGAGGTTTGCCGGGGACCGGCAAATCGGCGGCTTGAAGCGGCAGCCGCCGGCAATCTGCCGGCTCTGTCCTTGAGATTGTATGGGGCTGGCGTGCGCCAAGCGCATTGCGATCATATCCGCGCTGTGACTTACCAAGCGAGGCGTTATCGATTGCTGTCGTGAGGTGGTGAGGCGACCGATCCGCGCTCGATCAGGCCTGTTTTGATGGCGGTTCGCCCGACGGGCAGATCCTTGCCGTTCAGCCGCGAGATAAGGCGCTCGGCCGCCTTCTTTCCCATTTCGTAGACCGGCTGGTCGACGACGGTGATCGGCGGTGTCGTGACGGTCGTCCAGTCCGCATCAAGGAAAGAGATCATCGATATATCGCGCGGCATGGACAATCCCAGTTTTTGCAAGGTCTTGAAGACCCTGAGCCCGACGAGACTGTCCGACGCTATGATGGCGGTCGGAGGCGCCGCATCGTGCAGCAGGCTCTTGACGACATCATCCGTCCTTGACTGGTCGGTCGCGCCGAGCCGCACGTAATATAGCGCGTTCTCGATGCCCGCATCGGCCTGCTCCTTCAACATGCCATCCACCCGTTCGCGCACGGCAGAATTGGAAATGCTGCTGATATCGCCAAGGGGTTCGCTCCCGGCATCCATCGCCGATATATAGGCGATCCGTCTATGCCCCATGTCGAGAAGATGGCGGGTGGCGACCATGGCGGCATCGAAATCGTCACCCGTCACGGCGTCGACGCCGAGCTCCGGAATGTTTCGGTCAAAGAGGACAAGAGGCACGCCGACGCGGCGTATGTCCTGAAGATGCTCCATTCGGTCGCAGCGTGCCGGCGTTACGATCAATCCATCGACGCGCTTGCCGATGAGCAGGTCGACCGCCGACTTTTCCGCATCGAGTTCTTCACCGGAATTGGCAATGATCACATTGAAGCCGGCCATGCGCGCGGCATCGCTGATGCCCCGGACGGCAAGGCTGAAGAAGGCATTTTCGATATCGCCGACCACGACCCCGATGATGCCGGATTTGCCTGTCGTCATGCTCCGGGCAAGTTCGTTCGGCCGGTATTCGAGCGCCGCCGCAGCGGCAAGCACCTGCTCGCGAACCTTGTCACTGACGGTGCCATAGCCGCCGAGCACGCGGGCAGCGGTCGCCTTCGAGACTTTAGCGACCCTGGCAACATCGGCGACTGTTACGGAGCGTTTCGAGGTGAGGGGCTCTTCCATGGTATGACGATTACAAGAGTTGTTGACGGGCGGTCAATCTGAAGTTAACAAATAGCATTGAGACCGGTCTCTTTATGCATGATACCGGTCTCTTGTCCAGAAAATCTCTTGCTGCCGCAAGGAGTGGAGATGCGGACGCGCATGCATGAATGCCGATAAGAGCATCCTTCAGAGCGGAGAACGAACATGAAACTATCCAGCATTTTCTCGGCCATCGCCGCGCCTCTGCGCGCTGGCGTGCTCGCCTATATCGTCGCGGCAAGCGTCGGCCCGGCGGTCGCCGCCGACAATCCCTATAACCTGATCGATCCGAACGTCATCAGCGTCGGCACGATGGGAGATTCCAAGCCCTACACCTTCACGACGGCCGATGGGCAATTCACCGGCTTCGATATAGAGCTCTTTCTGAACGTCGTTTCCCGCATGGGCTTTCCCAAGGACAAGGTGACGTTTACCGGCCAGGAGTTCTCGGCCTTGCTGCCCTCCGTTGCCAACCAGCGTTTCGACGTCGCCGTCGCGGCGATCGGAACGACCGAAGCACGCAAGAAGACGGTCGACTTCTCCGATGGCTATCTCGCCGGCTATCTCTCGGTTCTGACATCGGATGCCTCGATGAAGGATGCAGCCGGCCTCAAGGGCAAGCGCCTCGGCGTCGTGCAGGGCACGCTGCAGGAGGTCTATGCCACGAAGAATTTCACCGGCACCGATCTCGTCAAATTTCCGGACAACAATTCTGCCGTGGCGGCGCTGAACAACGGCACCATCGATGCACATTTCCTCGATTATGAAGCAGCCAAACAATATGGCGAGCGCTATCCGGCACTGAAGATTGCCGTGAATATCCCATCCTTCGACGCACCGGCGGGCTTCGTCGTCCACAAGGGCAACGACGCCTTCCGGCTGGCGCTCAACAAGGCGCTGCACGAAGCGATGCAGGATGGCACCTGGAAGACGCTCTATGAGAAATGGTTCCCCGGCTCGCCGATGCCCGATCAATATCTTCCCAAGAAGTAAGGCCGCGCTGCTGCCCGGCTTCCCGGGCAGCAGCATCAACCTGCCTCACGAATTTCATGGGGAATTGAATGGATTGGCTTGAAAATCTCCGTCGCAGCTTCCTCGATTGGGATGCGATGGCAGAAGTCCTGCCGAGCATGATCACGGTCGGACTGAAGAACACACTCATCCTGGCGGCAGCCTCCACCGTGCTCGGCGTCATCATCGGCATGGTGCTCGCCGTTATGGGCATTTCGCAGTCACGTTGGCTGCGCCTGCCGGCGCGCATCTATACCGATATTTTTCGCGGCCTGCCGGCGATCGTGACGATCCTCATCATTGGCCAGGGCTTTGCCCGCATCGGTCGCGAGATCTTCGGGCCGTCGCCTTTTCCGCTTGGCATCATCGCGCTGAGCCTGATCGCCGGTGCCTATATCGGCGAGATCTTTCGATCCGGCATTCAGAGCGTCGAGCGCGGGCAGATGGAAGCCTGCCGCGCGCTGAGCATGAGCTACGGACAGGGCATGAGACTGATCGTCATTCCGCAAGGGGTCCGGCGTGTCCTGCCCGCCCTCGTCAACCAGTTCATCGGCAACGTCAAGGATTCGAGCCTTGTCTACTTCCTGGGGCTGCTGGCCTCTGAGCGCGAAATCTTTCGCGTCGGCCAGGATCAGGCTGTGGTGACGGGCAATCTCTCGCCTCTGCTGCTGGCCGGCATCTTTTATCTGGTCATCACCGTGCCGCTGACGCATCTCGTCAACTACATCGACGCGCGTTTGCGCCTTGGACGGCAGGGGCGCGGATCCGGTGGCACGAGCGGCCTTGTCGAGGTCGGCGAGCTGGAGGCCGCTTCGGGTACCGGGATGCCTACAGACGCCGCTACTCCGCGCTCCAAAGGTGGGGCCGTTCAAATCCGCGATCTCAGCATGTCCTATGGCGATCTCGAAGTGCTGAAAGGCATCGATCTCGACATAGCCAGAGGCACGGTGACCTGCATCATCGGGCCGTCGGGATCGGGCAAGTCGACGCTGCTCCGGTGCTTGAACAGGCTCGTTGAGCCGAAACGCGGCGACATCGAGCTCGATGGCGAAAGCATCCTGTCCATGAAGCCGGAAAGCCTGCGCCGCCGCGTCGGCATGGTGTTTCAGCACTTCAATCTCTTTCCGGATCACACCGCGCTTGAAAACGTCATGCTGTCGCTGACGAAGATCAAGAGGATGCCGAAAGCTGAGGCGCGCCGGATTGCCGAGACCCGCCTGGCGGAAGTGGGGCTTGGTGGCCGCAAGGACCATCGCCCAGCCGGTCTTTCCGGCGGCCAGCAGCAGCGCGTCGCCATTGCCCGGGCGCTCGCCATGGATCCGGAAGTCGTCCTTTTCGATGAGGTCACGAGCGCGCTCGATCCGGAATTGGTGAAGGGCGTGCTCGACCTGATGGCCAATCTCGGGCGCCAGGGCATGACCATGGCGGTCGTTACTCACGAAATGGGATTTGCCCGCAGGGTCGCCGATCAGGTCGTCTTCATGGATGAAGGCCGCATCGTTGAAGCCGGCCCGCCGCAACAGATCTTCGACAATCCGCAAAGCGAACGGCTGAAACGCTTCCTCGCCGAGGTCCTCTGACAAACGGGCCGGCGAGAAATCGGACGGCCCTTCCATCGTAACAATTCCTACTGACAAGGTTTTCCAACATGCATGCTCCCACTCGTTCTTCAAAAGTCGTCGTTGTCGGCGGCGGTATCTTCGGGGTTTCCACGGCCGTTCATCTAGCGCGGCTTGGCATTCAGACAACGCTGATCAACGACGGCCCGCTGGCGAATGGCGCATCGGGCCGCTCGCTTGCCTGGCTCAATTCCGCAAGGCGCCGCTCCGATGCCTATCATCGGCTACGTCTCGCCGGCATCGACCGCTATCGCACGCTTTCCGCACGATATCCGGACGCGGCATGGCTACGTTTCGACGGCGGCCTGACCTGGGATGCCGACGAAGCCGATAACGACATTGCCGCCGTCTTCGATTACGAGCGTGACCTTGGCTACCATGCCCAATTGCTGACGCCGGGCCAGATTGCGAAAGTGACGCCAGGCGTCAATGCAAGCGCCGTCACGCAGCAGGGCGCAATCTTCAATCCGGGCGAGGGGTGGGTCGATCTGCCGTCCCTGATCGGCGTTCTTGCCGAAGAGTTCCGGGCATTGGGCGGCGAAATCGTCACCGATGCCGGCCGGGCGGCTGTCAAGGTGGAGGATGGCTGCGCCCGTGGCGTCACGACTGCGAATGGCGCCCGTTGGGCCGCCGATGCCGTATTGTTGGCGGCCGGCGGCGAGGTGCCGGCGATCGTTGCGGAAGCCGGTCAGCATATTGGCGACGATACGCCGATCGCTCTTCTCGTTCGGACGAAGCCGGTCAAGCATCCCCTGAAGGCTGTGCTGAATACGCCAAGGGTTGCCATCAGGCCCACTCCTGACGGCGCTTTTGCGCTCGATTCAGCCTGGTCGGAGGAAGAGGTTGTCGTAAAGGACGATGGCAGCTATGCAATCAAGCCTTCGACCCTTGAAGGGCTCCTGCAGGAAGCCTCAAAGGTGTTGGAGGGGAATCCGAAGCTCGAAATCGGCGACTACGGCGTTGGTCCCAAACCCATTCCGGGGGATGGCGAGCCGGTTTTCGGCGAATTGCAGGCCATACCGGGCTATTTCGTTGCCTTCAGCCATAGCGGTGCCACTCTCGGCCTGATCGCCGGCGAACTGCTTGCCGATGAGATCGCCACCGGCAAGCGTCATCCGCTTCTGGCCCCTTTCCGGCCGGAACGCTTCGTCAGATAGTTTGATCGGAACAGCAGCAGACAGGTTCAAGAGTGTCCGTGAGCGCACACAAGCGATCTTCACGGTCAAACCTGTCGCGCCTGCCGGCATTTCGGCCTTCTCCTGATCGAGGATGTTGGCGGCGATCAGGCATGCGGCGGCAAAGGAACGCCCGCCAGTTTGGTCTTGATCCAATCCGAAATACGATAATAGCGCAGCGTCAGCTTCGGACCGTAATTCATATAGAAGGGAGCCGCTGAAAGCGGCTCCAGCTTCAGCGACAGGTCTTTTTCCGGCACGCCTCTGGCCCATTCCGAGAGGATACCGCCGAGCATGCTTCCTGTTGGCACGCCGCGGCCAGACAGGCCCGTCAGCGCCACGACGCCTGGTGCCAGATCGTAGAGGCGGGGGATGGTGCGGTATTGCATGTCCAGCTCGCCAAACCAGAAATATTCCCAGCGGATCTCCTGTTTGATCTGCGGATGCAGCCATTTCAGCCGGTCGCTCATGACCTGCCGCGTATAGTCCATGTCGCGGCCGCGCCGTCCCATCGGGAACATGGAGGCGACGATCCGGCCTTCGGCATTGTATTTGTAGACATAGATATCGCCACGTCCATCATGGATGGTGGTGTTGCGCGGCAGCACCGACAGCCGCTCGTCGTCGGAAAGCGGCTGGGTAGCGGCGACGAAGACCCTCTGGATCTTGAAGGTCCGATCGAGTTTCGGCCAGCCGCCGACGGTATAGGCGCCCGTCGCGAAGATCACCTTGTCGGCAATGACTTTCCCTTTCAGCGTGCTGACCGCCCAGCCGCCCGCCACGCGCTCGCATCCGGTCACTGGCGAATCGGTGTGAATGACGCCGCCTTCCTGGATGACGGCACGTGCGAGACCACGAGAATAGCCGAGGGGATTAAGATGGCCGGCCTCTTCATGCAGCCAACCGCCGTGAAAGCGCGGGCTGCCGGTGATCGCTGCAACCTCGTCCCTGCCGATGGCCCGCGTTTTCGCGCCGACAGCATTGTAGGTGCGAACCTTCTCCTCGATTGTCTTCATCAAGCCGGGATAAAGCGCGCCCATGACATAGCCGTTCTGCTGCCATTCGCATTGGATCTGGTACTGCCGGATCATGCTGGAGACACGGTCGTTGGCGCGCGTCTGCCGGGCGATCAATCGCTCGGCCCAGGGCTCGCCTAGCATGGAGCGCAGTTCCGGCAGGCTGTAATGGGTGAAAGTCGGCGTGCAGTGCCCGGCGTTACGGCCAGAGCCGCCGAAGCCGATTTCCTCCTTTTCGAGAAGTACGACGCTTGTGCCGCTCTTCGCAAGCTCAAGAGCGGTGGTCAGGCCCGTATAGCCGCCACCGACAATGCAGACATCGACCTTGATCGTGCCTTCCAGCTCCGTCGTATCGGGTGCGGGGGCCGCAGTGGCATACCACAGGGTTGTTTTGAACGGCGAAAATTTCGTCATCCCGCATCCTCAGTGCAGATCGCTGCGGGCATCGAGCGCATCGCGCAGGCCGTCGCCGATGAAGTTGAAGCTGGTGACGGCGAGCGTGATGGCGACGCCCGGGACGATGGCCAGCCATGGTGCGCTGGCGAGATATTGCTGGGCGCCGTTCAGCATATTGCCCCAGCTCGGGAGCGGCGGCTGGATACCGTAGCCGAGGAAGCTGACATAGGCTTCGAGCAGGATGGCGCGGGCAACCGTCAGCGTAGCGGCGACGATGATCGGGCCGATTGCGTTCGGCAGCAGTTCGCGAAACATGATCCATCTGTTGGAGAGGCCGAGCATGCGCGCGGCGAGCACGAAATCGCGTTCGCGCAGCGATCGCACTTCCGCCTCGACGATGCGCGCGGTCTCCATCCAACTCGTCACCGCGATGATGACGGTGATCATGAACGGGCTCGGCTTGATGAAGGCGGCCAGCGCCAGCAGCAGGAAGATGCTGGGAAAGGACAGAAAGGCATCGACGAAGCGCATAAGCAATATCCCGATGCGCCCACCGTAATAGCCCGCCACCACGCCGATCACCGTGCCGATCAGTGTGCTGAGCACCATCGCGAAGAAGCCGACGAGGAGCGAAATCCGGCCTGCCATGAACAGGCGTACAGCAACGTCGCGCCCAAGCGGGTCAGTACCGAAAATATGGTAGCCGGCCGTAAAGGGCGGTGCGAAACGAGCCCGCAGGTCGATATAGAGCTCGTCATAGGGAAGCAGTGACGGCCCGAGCAGGCAGGCAAGGACTATGAGCGTGATCATGGCCACGCCGAGGAGCGCGAGCCTATGGCGGACGAAACGGCGCAAAGTCCGATTTTGCCACCAGCGCGAATGGGCGAATAATGATTGCGAAAGGGTTGCGGGGGAGGAGGAAGACATGGCGTTTCTCCTAACCAAGCCGGACGCGCGGATCGACGAAGGCGACGAGCAGATCCGCAAGCAGATTGCCGATCAGCACGAAGATTGCCGAGAACATCAGGAGGCCCATGACGACCGGATAGTCGCTGTAGCCAAGGCTATCAAGGAAAAGCCGGCCCATTCCCGGCCAGGTGAAGACGGTCTCCGCCACCAGAGCACCACCGAGAATGGTCGGCAATTGCAGGCCGGCAAGCGTGATCATCGGCAATAGCGCGTTGCCGACGACATGGCGCATCAGGACGCGCCGGGGCGAGAGGCCCTTGGCCCTGGCGGTGCGTACGAAGTCCTGGTTGATGACCTCGAGCGTGGCTGTGCGCATGTAGCGGCTCCAGACCGCGATGTTGACAAGCGCAAGCACGAGGCTCGGCATGATCAGATGGATCGCATAATCACCGAGCGAGCCGTTGCCGACCGTGTACATGTTGCCCGCCGGCAGCCATTTCAGCTTCAGCGAGAAGATATAGATGGCGACGAGACCGAACCAGAAGGTCGGTATCGACAGCGCCACCATGGCGCCGACGGTGGCGCTGTAATCGAAGATCGAATAGCGGCGGGTTGCCCCCTTGATGCCGATCCAGGTGCCGATCGCGATCGAGATCACCATCGATGTGCCCATCAGCAGCAGCGTGGCGAACAGATGGCCGAAAATGATCGACAGTACCGGCTGGTTGTCCCGGTAGGAGCGGCCCCAGTCGCCCATCAGCAGATGTCTCAACCAGTCGAGATATTGGATCGGCAGCGGCCGGTCGAGACCCATTTGGGCAGCGATCCTGTCGAGCGCTTCCTTGGTCATGCCTGGCGTCAGCGTATATTGCGACAGCGGACCGCCGGGAGCGAGGGTAAGTACGGCAAAGCCGATCATCGATACGAGGAGCAGCAGCACCAGGCTCTGCCACAGGCGGCTCAGGAGATAGCGCAACATGGCATTCGTCTCCGATGGTTGCGGAATGTGAAGCGATCAGCCCTTCGATGCTTCGGCCGAAGGGCTGGAACGAGCAGCCTATGCCTTGGCCCAATACCAGGTGCCCACATTCCAGCTGTCGATGCGCACATTGATGTTGGGAGTGACGTTTTCGACCCCCACCTTATGGCCGCGTACGGTCGCATACTGGAATAGCGGCAGGAAAGGCAGGTCGTGGCGCATGATCTCCTGGATCTTCTGGTAGACCTTCTTGCGTTCCTCCGGCACGAAGATCTGGCCGCCTTCCGCAAGGAGCTTGTCGACCTCCGGATTGGCATATTGCCAGGAGTTCTGGCCGGCTCCGCCCTTGGCGGTGATCGCCGAGGAACGGAAATAATCGGAGGTGTCGGGGTCGGAGCCGGTCTGGAAGTTGATGCCGACGATGACGGAATCGAACTTCGACATTGTCCAATAATCGCCCCACATGACCGCCGGCGGCAGGTTGGAGATCGTAAGCTCCACGCCGATGTCCTTGAAGGTCTGCTGCATGAACTGCTGCACCTGTTCGCGGATATGATTGCCGGCGGTGGTGGAGTTGGTGAAGGAAAGCTTGACGCCGTCCTTCATGCGAATGCCGTCGGGACCGGGCTTCCAGCCGGCATCGTCGAGGATCTTCTTGGCCTTGTCGGTGCTGAATTCCTGCTTCGGCAGGTCCGGATTATAATAGAAGGACTGCTGCGGAATGTAGCTCTCGGTCGGTGTCGGCAGGCCGTAGTAGAGCGCATCGATGATCGTCTGCTTGTCGATCGCGTAGTAGAGCGCCTCGCGCACCGCCGGATCCTTGAATTGCGGCTTCTCCATGTTGAAGCCGACGGATTCGACCGTGGCGGCCGGAACGACGGCAACAGCCTTTCCATCCAGCCCCTTGGCCTCGTCATAGTGATCCGGGGTGATCCATTGCAGGCCGACGACGTCGATATCGCCGGTCTTGAACTGCGTATACAGCACCGTCAGGTCGGGAACATATTTGTAGACCAGGGTTTCGAGATAAGGGCCGGTGCCGAAATAGTCGGTATTGGCCGCGAGCGTGATGTGATCGCCGGGGACGCGCTCGACCCATTTGAAAGGGCCGGTGCCGATGGGGGCATTGTTGAAGGGGGCGGTGTTCTTGTCCTTCTCCGCACCAAGGATATGCTTTGGCACGATGAAGGTCATGGCGAGGATCGACGGGTAGGGCGCAAATGGCTTTTCCATCCGCCAGGTGATTTCCGTCGGCGAGACGACGGTCAGGTCGCGTACCAGCTCATGGCCGGTCTTGCGCCAGCTGCGGAAGTTCGGATCGACCATGAGTTCGAGGGTGAACTTGACGTCTTCGGCGGTGAACGGCGTGCCGTCATGCCACTTCACGCCATCGCGCAGTTTGACCTTCCAATGAAGGCCGTCGGCCGAGATGCCGCCGTTTTCGACCGTCGGAACTTCGGTTGCAAGCGAAGGGGAAAACTTGCCCTCCGGTGTGACGGTAAAGAGCGGATCGAAGACACTGAAATGGATGCCCTCATCGACTTCGATGTGGATCAGATGCGGATTGAAGACGGTCGGCTCCTGCGAGAAGCCGATGACTAGCTGGCCGGTCGGCTTGGCGGGAGGTGCCGCGAAAGCCTCGCCGCGACCGAGGATATTGGGCATGATCAACCCGGAGGCACCGAGCGCCATCATAGTCAATGCCTGGCGGCGGGTTGGTTTCAGGAGGATGGTGTCATTTGCATCGGTCATGATCGTTCCCCTTTTTGTTGGTAGGATTCGGCTGTTTTTCTCTTTCGTCTTTGTATTGTCTGCTTGGTTCGGAGAGGTCAGAAACCACTGATCAGTTCGATCTTCGAACCGTCATGGAAGCGGGAAAAGCGGAAGTTCTTGCGATCCACCACTGGCGGCTTGCCGGTGACGATGTCGGCCATCAATCGTCCGGCCGCAGGCCCGATGCCGAAGCCGTGGCCGGAAAAGCCGGTGGCGATATGAAAGCCCGGAATGCTGTCGATCGCATCGATCACCGGCACGGCATCCGGTGTCACGTCGATATAACCTGCCCAGCGCTGAGCGATCTCGGCCTTCTCGAAAACCGGAAAGGCTTTCTTGAGGTTGGCAAGCGCCGCATTCGAAAGCTTGGTGGAGGGTTTGGGGTCGAGAACGCGGCAATATTCGAAGGGGCTTGCCTCGTCCATCGCCCACCGATTGGGAATGCGCGCTTCGTCGAAGAACCGGCCGGAAACGCGGAAGTTCAGCGAGCGCCACTCCTTTTTCAGCGCCGGCAGGAACTTGCCGGCGTAGCGGAAGGAGCTCGGCACGATGTCCACGATGTTCTCATGGCCCGAAGCGATGGTGTAGCCGCCATCCTGACGCTTGCGCAGGGCAAAGCCGCTCGCCCAGATGGCTTGCTCGGGGCCGCCTTCCAGCGGCTTGGTGCGCAAGACGGAATTCATCACCTTCAACTGCGGCAGATCGAGCCCGAACATGCCGGCAAACAGGCTTGACCAGGCGCCGCCGGCAAGCACGACGGCCTTGCAGGCGATGGGACCACGTTCCGTGATGACGCCGGAGATGCGGCCGCCGGCTGTCTCGATACCGCGCACGGCGCATTCGGTCAGAATGGAGGCTCCCTTGTCGCGGGCGGCCTCGGCAATGGCGGGGGCGGCTCGCTGCGGCTCGGCACGGCCGTCGGCGGCGGTAAAGAGCGCACCCTTGAGCTCCATCTGCGTGCCGGGAAAGAGGTTCTTGAATTCGGTGCCGCTAATCATGCGGCTTTCCAGCTGGTAGCCTTCCAGATTGCGGTTCCAGCGCTCATGATCGGCATATTGCTTGTCATCCGCGCAGGTGAAGATGATGCCGGCGCGCTTGTAGCCGGTGTCGCGGCCGGTACGTTTGTCGAGCGTGCTCCAGATGCGCAGGGCCTCCGCCATGAGGGGCACCTCGCGCGGATCGCGCCTCGAAATGCGCACCCAACCCCAGTTGCGGCTCGATTGCTCCTGGCCGATGCCACCCTTCTCGCAAAGCGCGACCCGCAGGCCCCGTTCGGCAAGTTCCAGCGTCGTCGAGGTGCCGATGATGCCACCACCGATGACGACGACGTCGACTTCCTTGGGCAGTTCCGCATCCCCGTGAACGGGAACAACATAGGGGCCGGGCATGGTCAGAAGGACTCCTCTAACTGGCAATTGATGGTAAATTCGGCAACGCTTGCCTCGTTCGGCAGCTCCATCAGCATGGAAATGATGCGGGCGAGGTCGCGCGGATCGGTCATCTCGCTATCGGGCTTGCTCGTAAGTCCGCGCGCCATGTCGGTCGCGACGAAGCCGGGGCAGATGGCGGTGGCGCGGATGCCAAGGTCAAAGCCGGTGTGGCGTATGGCGTGGGCCAGCGCGACCGCCGCGAATTTGGAGACGGCATAAAGGCCGGAGTTCGCGGACTTCACCCGCTTTCCCGAGAGCGAAGCGACGATGATGACGCGGCCGCGACCGCTTGACGCAAGGGCGTTCCACGCGGATTTTGCAAGTCTTCGCGGTGCCTTGACGTTCACCTCGAGCAGATCGTCGAGGTCGGCATCATCGGCTTCGATCACCGTCTTTGCGATGCCAATGCCGGCATTGGCGACGATCGCGTCGATGCGCCCGAAGGTGCGAAGCGTCTCTTCCACCCAGCGATCGGATGCGTCCGTATCGATGGCATCATAGGCAAAGGCGCTAACGTGCGCAGGGTCTGCCCAGGCGGGCATTTCAGGACGGCGCATGCCGAGCGAGAGCCGCCATCCCTTGGCGGCAAGTTCCTCGGCGAGTGCGGCGCCGATCCCCCGGCTGGCACCGGATATCATTGCTACCCGCTCGTCACTCATGCCCATGTTTGCTCTCCCACGGTTTGCCGGCTCACGATTGCGCCACGATGCGCCGGTAAGTCCGGCGCAGTATGTCGATCAGGAGCCTGTGTTCTTCGTCGGTGATGTCGGAAAAGAATTCGCGTGATTGCTTGGTGACGATGGCACGCACACGTTTTGCCAGTTCGTGACCTTTTTCCGTGATGTAGAGTTCCTGGGCGCGGCTGTCGTCCGCCGACGTCTCGCGCGTAAGGAGATCATGTGCTTCCATCTGTTCGATCAGCCTGCCGGTCGCCGAGCGGTCTTTCAGGATGATTTGCGCGATGGTGGAAGGCCGGATTCCCGGATTGTCGTCGACCAGGAACAGGGTCGTGATCTTTCCCGTTCCGCGGGCGACGTCCAAACCTTCCAGCTTCTCGTCCAGATCGCGCGAGACGGCGAGATTGATGCTGCGGATGTAAAAGCTCAGCGTATCCTCCAGGACGTCGATATCGATGTCCTTGACAGAAGTTGGCGGGGCCTTGGTCGGCGGCATGGCTCGGAACCTTTGAAAGGCGACGAAACACCGTTCCCGCCACCCCTAATGCGTGGCAGGTCCATGATCGTCTGCGGCGGATCGTCGCTGGAAATTTCATGCTCATGAAAGGACGGATAGTGGATAAATGCAACTATTTTTTCGCCCAATCAGATAAAAAATAATCAGTGCGGAAGGCTGCCCGTTTCTCAGGCATCAATCGCCGCCGGTGCATGCACGAATGGTGGTAATTAAGCAGAAGCGGGTCGCATTCGGCGCCGCCATGCCTCGTTGGTGGACATTTAGCCGACCGCTTCCCAATCGCCGCCGGGGATGGCAGCCAACAGGTTTTGGGTATAGGCATGAGCCGGCGCACGAAAGATCTGCGAAGGCGGCCCACATTCGACAATCTCGCCCTTGTACATGACGGCGACTTCGTCACAGATCTGGCTGGCGACGCGCAGGTCGTGGGTAATGAAGATCATCGCGACCCTGGTATCCTGCTGGATTTCGGCAAGAAGCTTGAGGATTTGCGCCTGGATCGAGACGTCGAGAGCGGAGACTGCCTCGTCGGCCACCAGCAGCACGGGGTCGAACATCAAGGCGCGGGCGATGCCGATGCGCTGGCGCTGGCCACCGGAGAACTCATGGGGAAAGCGGTCAAAGGCACCTTCGTCGAGGCCGACGCGCTTGAGAAGACGCAGTGCCTTCGCCTTGGCCTCATGCATCGACAGGCCGTGCGCCATCGGTCCAACGGTGAGAATGCGGCCGATCGTATGGCGCGGGTTTAGCGAGGCGAATGGGTCTTGAAAGATCATCTGTATATAAGGACGCAATGGCCGGAACTCGTCGTCTGACAGCGGAGCGATATCGCGGCCATCGAAGAGAATCCGACCACTGTCCGAGCTCAAAAGCTTCAACAGGACGCGGCCGAGCGAGGATTTTCCGGAGCCGGATTCACCGACCACTCCCAATGTGCGTCCCTTGCGGATCGAGAAGCTGACGTCGTTGACCGCCTGCACCGTCCGCGATTTCGACAGGAAGCCGCTTCCCGCTCGATAGGTCTTGTTGAGCTTATCGACTTCCAGCACCACGGGCGCTTCGGCAATGGTTTCGCGACCGGCGGTCGTCATGCGGGGAACGGCCGCGATAAGACGCTGCGTATAGGGATGAACAGGCGCATTCAGCACCTGCGCCGCCTGTCCCTGTTCGACAAGATGCCCCTTCTCCATGACGATCACCCTGTCGGCAATCTCGGCGACCACCCCGAAATCATGGGTGATGAACATGACGCTCATCTTCTTGCGCGCCTGTATCTTGCGGATCAATTCGAGGATTTGGGCCTGCGTCGTCACGTCCAATGCAGTGGTCGGTTCGTCGGCGATCAGCACATCCGGATCGAGCGCCAGCGCCATGGCGATCATCACGCGCTGACGCTGCCCGCCGGACAGCCGGAAGGGATATTGATGCTGGAGAAGATCCGGATCTGGCAGGCCGACTTCGCCGAGGAGTTCCTTCACCTTCTGTCGCCGGCTTTCCGGCGTGCCGATCTTATGAGCATCGAGAACCTCGATGATCTGGTCGCCGATCGTCATCAGTGGATTGAGTGCCGAGAGCGGGTCCTGGAAAATGATCGAAACGGCTCGTCCCCTCAGGCTTTGAAGGGTGGCAGCGTCGGCGCTTACGAGGTCCACGCCCTTGAAGCGGATCGTACCCGCCGTTACTCTTATGATGGATGGCAACAGGCCCATGATCGCATTCGCGGTCACCGATTTCCCCGAACCGGATTCACCGATGATGCAAAGGATCTCGCCTTGCATCAGGTCGAAGGTGATATCCTGCACGGCATGCACGCGTTCCATGTTCTTCGGGAGGCTGACCGTCAGACCGCGCACGGAAAGTACCGGCTCGTTCGGCAGGACTCTATCTTGAGTATCGGATGGGATCATGGAAGGCCTCCTTGCTCTGAACCAGCGAACACGCCCTCTCAGGGAGAGCTGACGAATTGCCAGAAGCAAGAAGAATGCCGGTATTGCTGCCCTGAAGGCAAGCGAAGGAAATTAATCGACAGATTTTTGCCGTCCACCCGCGCTTCAAGCGATCGGTCACAGCAACCTGCGGGTATGGAAATCTTCGCCTATGCACATTTGCTATCGTTCAAACGGTTCGCCAAGTGAGGCGACACCATTGAGCTTCAGGAGCCGGCGATCTACGGAGATGATGCCAAGGACGATGATCGTCACGAGATAGGGCAGGCATGCGAGCAATTGCGAGGAAATTGCGAGCCCGCTGGCCTGCGCCGCAAGACCCATCAGCGACACCGCACCGAACAGGCAGGCGCCCAGGAAAATCCTGGATGTCAGCCAGGTTCCAAAGACAACGAGGGCAATGGCAATCCAGCCCCGCCCGGCGATCATGCCGTCCGCCCAGAGCGGCGTATAGATCGTGGAGGCGTAAGCGCCGGCAAAGCCTGCCATCATGCCGCCAAACGCAACTGCCGCGAAGCGGATCGAGACAATGGGATAGCCGATAGCATGCGCAGCTTTCGGATTTTCGCCGACGGCGCGAAGAATAAGACCGACCTTGCTATAGGCAAACATCGCCCATATGCCGACCGTCACGACAAGCGAGATCCAGACGACGATATCCTGGCTGAAGAGGCCGCCCACGACTGGAATTTGTGAAAGCCCGGGAATTGCGATCTTTGGCAAGGTGGTGACGGTCAGGCTCTCATAACTCTTGCCGAATAGTGCCGAGAGGCCCTGGCCGAGAATGCCGAGGGCAAGACCGGCAGCAACCTGGTTTGCGTTGAAGCCCAGTGTGATAGCGGCAAAAATCATGGAGAGGAGTGCACTTCCGAGACCGGCCGCAAGGAAGGCAAGAAGATGACCGCCGCCATGATAAACGACAATGAACGCGATGACGGCGCCAACGGCCATCAAGCCCTCTACGCCGAGGTTCAAGACGCCGGCGCGCTCGGCAACAAGCTCGCCCAGGGCTGCCAGCAGAAATGGCGTTGCGGCTGCCAGCATGCCGGCAAGAATGAACTCGACGGCGCTCATGATGCGCTCCGGACGGGCATGGGGCGCCAGACGATGCGATAGCGCACGAAAGCCACGGCGATGAGATAGATGAGGAGCAGACTGCCCTGGAACACGCGGACGGCTGCAATGGGCAGATTGGCGGAGACCATGGCGTTATCGCCACCGATATAGAGAGCTGCCATGATGATCGCGGAGATGACGATGCCGATTGGATTGAGGCCGCCAAGATAGGCAACGATGATTGCCGCGTATCCATATCCGGTCGAGATCGAACGCTGCAGCTGGCCAAGCGGTCCGGCAACTTCAGCGGCGCCCGCAAGTCCGGCGGCCGCTCCGCCAATGATCAGCGACAGCCAGATTGCCCAGCTCTCCTTGAAACCGGCATAGCTCGCGGCCCGGGGAGCCAGTCCGCCGACCTGCAATTTATACCCGGCGAAGCTCTTCTGCATGAAGATCCACGCCGCGATCGACAGGCCGACGGCAAGGATAAGCGAGACATTGACGCGGGTTCCCTCGAACAGGATCGGCACCATTGCGTCGTACTGGAACATGACCGATTGCGGGAAATTGAAGCCGCCGGGATCTTTCCATGGGCCGAGAAGAAGATAGTTGAGCAATTGCGCGGCAACGAAGCTCAGCATCAGTGAGACAAGGATTTCATTGGCGTTGAGCCTGACGCGCCAGAAGGCAGTGAGAGACGCCCACAGAGCACCGCCGAGAGTGCCGAGCAGCAGCATTGCCGGCCATATCCATTGGCCCGTTGCCTGCGGCATCCAGATGGGTATGGCGGAGGCGAAGATTGCGCCAAGAATGAATTGGCCCTCAGCGCCGATATTGAAGACCTTCGCGCGAAAGCCGATTGCGAGACCCTGTGCAATCAGAAGCAGGGGGCCAGTCTTGAGCAATACTTCCGAGAATGAGGCCCAGGAGACGAATGGTTCGATCAGCATGGCATAGATCACCGCCATCGGATCACGGCCCATCGCGACATAGAGGCCGAGATTGAGTGCGATGGTGACGATGAGGGCGATCGGCGGCGCGAGCAGCTTTGCGGCGAACGAGGCTCGATCGCGGCGGACAAAGCTGGGAAGGATTGCAGAAAAGGAACGGCTCATGCGAATGCCTTTTCGCCTTGGGGCTGTGCGCCGATCATGTATCGACCGATATCTTCAGCTTTTGTATCGCGGGTCACGAGTGGCAGGCTCAGCGTGCCGTGGTAAAGGACCTGAATGACGTCGCTAAGCTCGAACAATTCCTCGAGCTCTTCCGATATGACGAGAATTGCCATGCCTTGATTGCGCAGCTCGATCAGTCGCTTGCGAATGGCGGAAGCCGCGCCGACATCCACGCCCCAGGTTGGTTGCGCAAGAAACAGCAGTTTCGGGGCGAGCATGATTTCGCGGCCGACGATGAACTTCTGCAGGTTTCCCCCGGAAAGCGACCCGGCTTCAGCCTCTGGACCGCGCGTGCGCACGTCATAATCCCGGATGCACTCGTTTGCGAAATCCGTAGCCTTCGCTTTGTCGATGAAACCATGCCTGACAAGCTTCAAGGGATGGGCCGTCAGTAAGCTGTTGAGCGTTAAGGACATTTCGGGAACGGCGCCATGCCCGAGCCGATCCTCCGGAACAAAGGCAAAGCCAAGCTTCCGGCGGCTGGCGGCGTCGAGACTGCCGACATCCTGTCCCATCATGAAGATCTGATCGCGTTTGTCTCGGGGCAGGGGCATTTCCCCTGAAATCAGGGCGGCAAGCTCCTTTTGCCCATTCCCGGAAATGCCGGCGATGCCCAGAATCTCGCCGCTGCGCACCGTCAGGCTGATCATGGAGAGCGGCATGCCAAAGGGGTCGTCCGGCCGGTAGTCGAGGCCGATGATTTCCAGGCGCTTTTCACCCTCGGCCAAAGCCAAGGCTGGCATCGCTTCGGGCATGTCGCGGCCGATCATCATGCGGGCGAGATCATGGGCGTCGTGTTCGCGCGGATCCACATGCCCGGTCACGCGTCCGCCGCGCAGGATCGTAGCCCGGTCACACAGGGATTGGATTTCTTCCAGCTTATGCGAGATGAAGAGGATCGACACGCCGCGATCGCGCAGCCGGCGCAGCGTGTCGAACAGCTTCTCGACGGCTTGCGGCGGCAGGACCGATGTCGGCTCGTCGAGGATCAGCAGCTTCGGATCAGTCATCAGGCACCGGATGATTTCCACCCGCTGCCGCTCGCCGACCGACAGTTCGTGCACATGGGCGAGCGGATCGACTTCGAGACCGAATTCATCTCCCAGGGCGCGGATGCGCTGCGCAAGCTCGGCCCTGCTCCCGGAGACGATCAGGCGAATATTCTCGACCACCGTCAGGCTCTCGAACAGCGAGAAGTGCTGAAAGACCATCCCGATGCCGGTACGCCTCGCTTCCGCGGGGGAGGCAAGGCTCAAGGGCTTTCCATGCCAGGCAATGGTGCCTTCGTCCGGTTGTTCGACGCCGTAGATCAGCTTCATCAGCGTCGATTTGCCGGCGCCGTTTTCTCCGAGGATGGCATGGATCGAGCCCGGGGCTACGTCCAGATCGATATGCTTGTTGGCATGGACCTGGCCGTAGCTTTTGGAGATGCCGCGCAGCGACAGCAGCGGAATGGTCATGAGCGACTTACTTCGGCAAAGGCGTCTTCACACCTTTGACATGCCAGTCCATCGCGACGATCTGGGCATCCGTCAGTGTCGCGCCCGAAGCCGCTCCTTCGCTGCCATCGGCCTTGGTGATCGGGCCGGTGAACGGCGAAAAGCCGCCGCTTGCGATCTTACCTTCGATTTCCTTGATCTTGGCCATGGTGTCGGCCGGAATTGCAGGGCTCCAGTCGACCACTTCGACGACCTTGTCCGCGACGCCGAGGAAAGCGTTGGCACCCTTGAAGGTGCCCGCGAGATGGGCATCGACCGATGCCTTGAAGAAGGGCGACCAGTCTGTGGACACGCAGCCGAGATAGGTTTTCGGCGCATATTTCTTCATCGAGGAATTCAGGTTGAAGGCGTAGACACCGGCAGCCTCGCAGGCTGATATGACCGAGGGCGTATCCTGTGCGTTCGAGAAGATCACATCGCAGCCTTGCGAGATCAAAGCTTTGGCGGCCTCTTGTTCCTTGGCCGGATCGAACCAGGAATTGACCCAGACGACCGATACCTCGATATCAGGCTTGACGGCCTGCGCGCCTAACGTGAAGGCGTTGATCGACGTGATCAATTCGGGAATGGCGAAGGCGGAAACCGAACCGAGCTTGCCGGTCTTGGAAACGGCGGCCGCTGCCATGCCGAGCAGGTAGGTTCCCTGGAAATACTTGGCGGCGAAGGGCGAGAAATTCGGCGCGACCTGGAAGCCGGAGGCATGCAGGACGGTCACCTTCGGGTTGCGGCGGGCAATCTGAAGCGCGCCGTTCTGATAGCCGAACGAGCCAGCGATCAGGAAGTGGTTTCCGTCGGCGACTGTCTTGTTCATGATGCGATCCGCATCCGGGCCTTCGGCGATGTTCTCGATCACGGTCACCTTGACCTTGTCGCCATAGGCGGCCTTGATCGGATCGAGGCCCGCGGCCAGCGCATGTCCCCAACCGACATCGCCGATCGGCGAGGGCACGACGAGCGTAATGCCGAGCGGTTCGGCGGCGGCAAAGGCGGAGCGACCGGTAAAGGCCGTTGCGAGGCCTGCGACGGCCGCGCTCTTCATCAATGTTCTACGGGTCAGATTCTTCTGCATCCCAGTTCCCCTTTTTGGCTTTTCAGAATTCTACTGTTGCAAGAGCCGCCTCAGCCGCGGCAAACAGCGCGGCCTCGTCCAGTCCGGTGAATTCACCGCCTTGCCAGACGATGCGTCCGTTGATCATGGTCAGATCGGTGGGCATGCCGATCCCGACCTTCGCAATCAGGCTCAGCGGGTCATGCCGCGTCCCGACATAATCCATTCGTCGCGTATCGATCGCGAAGAGGTCGGCGGCCATACCTGGGGCAAGTCGCCCGATATCCGTGCGCCCCAACAGGCTTGCGCCCCCGCTGGTCGCATATTGGAGGAAGTCGAGCGGGGCCGGAACGGCATGCGCGCGCGTGGATGCCGTCAGGCATTGCAGCATGTAGGCGGAATGGATGCAGTGCATGAGGTTCGAGTTGTCGTTCGATGCCGCTCCGTCGCAGCCGAGACCGATGCGCAAGCCGAAGGCCTGCATCGCCGGGATGTCGGTCACTTCGGCGCCGACAAGGTAAACCGGTTCCGGGCAATGGGAAACGCCGGTGCCGCTTGCCGCCATCTTGCGCAACTCGTCATGCGTCAGCTCCCAACAATGGGCGTAGAAGGTGTCAGGGCCTGCAAAGCCCAATTCCGCGCAGTAGTCGACCGTGCGCATGCCATGCCGCGCCTCGATGACTGGGCTTTCGCCTTCGCCGACATGGGTGTGCATTTGCACACCGCGATCGCGCGCCAGCGCGACCGATTCGACGAAGGTTTCGCGATAGCAATTGACCGGCTGGCAAGGCGCGACAACCACCTGGCGCATGCTGAAGGGGCTGGCATCGTGATAGCTATCGATCAGCCGCGCGCAGTCGGCGATGAATTCGTCGGTGGTTTCGAGCATGGCATCCGGGATCGTCGATCCCTCGGACTTCGGCAGGGTGTTGCCGCCACGGCCTGCGTGAAAGCGCATACCGAGCAATTCTGCCGCCTCGAACTGGCGATCGATCAGGCGCTTTCCGGCATGGCGGGGAAAGCAATATTGATGGTCGAAGGCGGTCGTGCATCCGTGCTTGATCATCTCGGCCATGGCGGTGACCGAAGAATGATAGAAGCAGTCTTCCGTCAGCCGTGAGAAGATCGGATAGATCCGGTCGAGCCATTCGATGACCGAAAGCTTCGTCCAGTCGAGGTCGGCCCGGTTGCGCGCGAAGCATTGAAAGAAGTGGTGATGGGTGTTGACGAGCCCCGGATAGACGAACCAGCCGGATGCGTCCTGGACTGCCGTTCCTTCGGGTAGGCCGTTCAACGACAGGTTTTCGCTAATCGCCTGGATCGCTGAGCCCTTGGTGAGCAGGTCGACGTTCCGGCGTACGCTCGGCCCATTGCCCTCATCGACGATAACAGCCGCACAATTCTTTAGGAGATAGCCGGTCATTCCATCATGCCTCTGCTGCCGGATGCGGATCGGGTTTCAACTCATGCAGGCGATGAATGCCGGGCATTTCGATGAAACCGGGTAGGCTGCGGATGGCGCGCATCCAGAGGCGGATCAAGGGATAGGGATCAAGCGGGATGCCGCCGTCAGGCGCAAGCGCGACATAGGGAAAGCAGGCGATATCGGCGATGGTCGCCCGGCTTGCTGCAAGGAATTGCATGCCGCGCTCGCCCTGTTCGAACAGGGCAGCTTCGAGTTCGCGCAATGCCGCAATCCCCTGAGCCTGTAGAACCTTGATGTCACCCGGTCGCAGGAGCATTTCGTGGAGCCGCGCGCCACCAAGATTGGCGGTCAGGCGATGAGAGAAGGAAAGCCATTGCTGTACGCGCGCCGTCTCCTGCGGCGAATCCCGGCCCAGCCATTCCGGCGCAGCATTGGCAGCGAGATAGGCAAGTATTGCCGAGGACTCGGTGAGCACGAGATCGCCATCCTCGAGGATCGGGATGGAGCCTGCCGGATTGAGCGCCAGAAGCTCCGGCCCGCGATGCTCCGCGCCGGGATGGAAGTCGACCGGCCGGATTTCGAGCTTGATGCGGAGGATCGCGGCCATCAGCCGGATCTTGTAGCAACTCGGCGATAGAACATAATCGTAGAGCTTCATTGTGCGACCAACTGTGCGCCGTAGGTATAGTTGTGGCGCTTGAGCCATCGCCGGTAGGCGACCGAGGTGAGGTCTGCCCTTGTCGGAATTTCCATGCCGGGATCGAGCGGAAGAAGCGCGGGTATCTGGTTTTCGAGGATCGAACGATCCTGCAGGAAGATCGTCTGTTGAAAGTGGATGAGGTCGGTCATCGGCGTTTCATCATCGAAGAGCGCCATCCAGGGCCATACGTCGCATAGGTCTTCGGCAAGAGGCTGGACGAATAAGGTGATGACGTCCCATTCGCTGGGGCGCGGAGGGCACGTCTTGTAGAGGACGGAACAGGTCGGGGCCGGCACGCGGTACATATATTCGGTCGTAATGCCACCGGTCGCGGATTTTGCAGCCTGCGGCTGGTAGAATTTTACCTGCGTTGCCCAGACTTCATCCACACCCTCGCGGATCTCGACCTTGTAATTTTCGACCTCCGTATGTGGTTCCGCACCGAGGATGTCAGTATGGACGAAGGGAAAATGCGCGATGTCCAGAAAGTTCTCCACCGCGCGAAGCGGCGAACAGCGCACGCGAACGACGCCGACATCGACGAAGCGCCGGCCCGGCTGATCGGCCTCCGGAATGGCGAAAAGCTCCTTATCCGGGTTGCCGAGGGAGGACCAGACATGGCCATACCGGACACGGATCGGGAGGGCTCTTCCCTCGGCGGTCGTCACACGCGCATTGCCATCCTGATCGCGCGCGACCTCGATGGCCTCGCCCATCAGCCAGGTCTTGATTGCCTTCTCGCTGAGCTGGCTGAAAAGGCCCACCGGATACCATTCGTCGATCATAGCGCCGCCTTTCATTCCGCACTCTCCTTCAGGCGCTCTTCCGCCGCGCGGCGGAGGGACTCGACAATCCTGGACGCCGCAATGCGGTCTGCCGGGCTCCGATCCCTATCGATCAAGAGAAGAAGGAGCGTATGTTTTCCCTGGGGTGCCAGCAGCAGCCCGATCCAAGGAAATTGAGGTAGGCGAACCAGCCCCCTTGCATCATTCTTTGCCCCTGCCGCAGCTTCGATCTCCGCGACGCCCGTTTCAACGATCAGGGAGCGCAGCGGGATGAATTCCTCGAGCTGAGGAGGCGGTGTTGCCGGTTGTCCGATTGCCACCCATAGAACACCATCCGCTTCTTCCACTTGCTGGACGGCGACGCGGATGGTTTCCGGCGGAACGAGATCGGGATGGGCCGGAATGCGAATACATCCGCCTGACGGCGAATAGCTCCACCCGTGGTAGATGCAGGAGAGTGCCTCGCCGCGGACGAAGCCATGTGACAAGCTCATTCCGCGATGCGGACAGCGATCGGATGATGCGGTTGCGCGACCCGACTGACTGCGCCATAGAGCAATCGGGCCAACCGATGTCCAGGCCGGTATGACGGTTCCTGGTGGCAGATCGGAGGAAAGGGCGACTGGCGCCCAGGATCCGGCCCCATCAAATGGCATGGTCTCAACTCTCTAATTTCACCAATGGCTTAGCGCCACAGGTCATAGGCAGGCACTGATGCCTGCATCCCCTTAGCGTTCAAAGATTTTGCATAAATAATTCGCATTGGCAACAATGATTAAATAAAAGGCAATAGATCAGGAATTCCTAAGATGCGATGTTTCCGGCCCATTCATGACCCTGCGTTGAATCTCCTCAACCCAGACGTCGATCGGACCGAGTGAGCAGCCCATTTCCAGCATGTCGATCAGTTCCACAGGTCCGGTGACCTCAAGTTCGATCCGGGCCGCATCGGAATGGAAGAATGTCTGCGCAAGTCCGAGCTTGTTGGCGTGACGCCGGATCCACGGGACGAATGAGGCTGCGTTAAGGTCGCCCAGTATCGTCATGCGCTCCCGAAATTCACCTTGCGGCACGTGCATTCGCCAATGATCCCTGCCTTGCATCAAGATTACAGAATAACCGCTTCATGGGTTTGCGAAAGGGGCATCTCCCAAAACAATGCTCCGCCGTCCCTGTGGGCAGCGGAGCTTGAGGCTGTGTCAATTCTTGACGGTGTCTTCCAGGAAGAATCGGCCAAGCGGGTTTTGATGGAAATTATCGATATTCTTGCGCGCGACGTTGATATACGGGCTGTAATATAGGTCGATCCAGTTGACGTCGTCCTTCGCCATCTTCTGCAGATCGATATACATCTGCTCGCGCTTCTTCGGATCCAGCTCCAGCCGCGCCTTGGCGACGAGATCCTTTACCGCATCATTCTTGTAGTTGGTCATGTAGTTGTTGTTGGAATCGTGGCCGAGAACGAAGGTCGTCTTCTGGTCCGGATCGAGAATATCGTTGGTCCAGTAATTGACGGAAATGTCGTAGTCGCCAGCGATGGTCATGTCCCATTCCTGGCTGGGGTCCACCTTTTGCAGGTCGGCGGTAATGCCGGCCTTGGCGAGTTGCTGCTGGACCAGCACGGCCGTCTGTTCATCCACTTCATCGCCGGCGCGAATGAGGTATTTTAACGTGAGATTGGAGACGCCGGCCGCTGAAAGCATCTGCTTGGCCTTTTCCGGATCGTAGGGGCGTTGCGGATTATCCGCATAGTAATACAAGGCGCCCTTGGGAATGTAGGAATTGGCAACGGTGCCCTGATGGAAGGTAACGGCGTCGACGATCGCCTTCTTGTCGATCGCCATATCCAGAGCCTGGCGGACCTCCTTCTTGCCGAGGTCGCCATGGGCGTGGTTGATCAGCAGGTGATCCTCACGCGTGGAAGGATCGATCAGCACGTTGAGGTTTGGGTCCTTTTTCAGCTCTTCGACACGCGAGAACGGAACGAAAATGGCGGTATCGAGCTGGCCGGCCTGCACGTTCAGCATCCGGGTGTTGTCGTCCGGTACCGAGATCCATTCGACGCCGTCGAGTTTCACGCGGTCGGCCTGCCAGAAATTCGGGTTCTTCTTCAGGATGATGCGATCGCCGCGGCGCCATTCCTCGACGGAGAAGGCGCCGGAGGCGATCGGCTTTTCCGCATAGGCATCCGGCCCCATCGATTCCATCCCGGCCTTCGAGATGACCGATGCGTTCGGCAATGCCAGCGTTGAAAGGAAGGGCGCCGATGCATGTTTGAGCTTGATCGTCAGCGTGTGCGGATCAGTCGCGACGGCGGTATCGATCACCTTGTATGAGTCGCTCCAGAGCGATGCCTTGTCGTCGCGGATGCGCAGCAGGCTGAAGGCTGCATCGTCAGCCGTCAGCGGCGAGCCATCGGAAAACTTCGCATCGCGAATCTTGAAGACATAGGTCAAGCCGTCATCCGAGGTCGTCCAGCTTTCTGCGAGACCCGGCTCCAGCTTCGTGCCCGTCTTGTCGACGCGCACCAGCACGTCGTAAACGTTGGAGAACACCCAGTTGTCGATATTCTGCGCTGTTTTGATCGGATCGAACGTCGTCGAGTCCTCACGGCGGCCGATGGTCAGCACGCCGGCGGCTTCCGCATAGCTCGCGCTCAGCGTCAGGCCGGCGAGGACGGCGGCAAGCCCGATTGTCTTCCATTTGTTGATCATGAATTCGTTCCCTTCGTTGTTATCGCATGCGTTTGGCTGATTGTGTCTGCCCTGCGGGTGCCGCATCGCGTTCGCCATGCAAGGGCTTGTCCGGATCGATATCGGGAATGGCTGCAATGAGCGCTGCGGTATAGGCATGCTTCGGGCGGGAGAAGATCTCCTGCGAGCGGCCTTCTTCGACGATCTCGCCGCGATACATCACAACGGTTCGCTCACAGAGGTCGCGCACGATGGCGAGGTCGTGAGCGATGAAGATCAAGGTCAGGTTTATCCGGCGCGTCAGTTCGCGGAAGAGATCGATGATCTGCGCTTGGATGGTGACATCGAGGGCAGCCACGCATTCGTCGGCGATGATGAGCTTCGGATCGACCGCAAGCGCCCTTGCAATGCCGGCACGTTGGCATTGGCCACCGCTCATGCTGCGCGGCTTGCGATCGGCGAATTCGCGCTCCAGCCCCACGAGATCCAGCAACTCGCCGATGCGCGCGGGGATGTCGGACTTTGCGATCTTGCCCTGGACTTTCAGCACCTCGGCAAGCGTCTGGCCGATCGTCAGCCGCGGGTTAAGCGCATTGAAGGGGTCCTGGAAGACCATGGCGGTTTCGCGCCGGAGCCTTGCGAGGCCAGCGCTCTTCTGCTGGGTCAGATCGACACCATCGAACGTGACGTGACCGGAGGAAATCGGGGTAAGGCCGAGAACGGCACGCGCAAGCGTGCTCTTGCCGCTGCCGGATTCTCCGACGATGCCGATGGTTTCGCCCGGCATGACCTGCAGGCTGACGCCGGAAACGGCGCTGACCGTCTTTGCGCCGCTGCCCCTATAGAGACCGCCGCCGACCCTGAAGTCGACACGCAGGTCATCGATTTCGAGCAGCGGCTTGGTTGACGTTTTCGGCCTGGTTGGCTCCGATTGCGTTGCAGCTTCGTCGGGCAGGGAAGGGTGGCTGTTGATCAGGTCGATCGTATAGGGATTTTCAGGCCGGCTGAGGATCGTCCTTTTGGGACCCTGTTCGAGCAGCCGGCCGTTGCGCATGACGGCGATCCTGTCGCAGGTCTGGGCGACGATGCCGAGATCGTGGGTGATGAGGATGATCGAAAGCCCGCGCTTGTCGCGAATGTCGATCAACAGTCGCAGGATCTGCGCTTGGATGGTGACGTCGAGCGCTGTCGTCGGCTCATCGGCGATCAGGATCTTAGGGTTGCAGGAGAGTGCGACACCGATCATGGCGCGCTGCCGCATTCCGCCGGAAAACTCGTGCGGATAGCTGTCATACTGTCTTTTGGGATCGGGAAAGCCGACCTGCTCAAGGATCTCGGTCGCGGCTGCGCGCGCCTCGCGTGCCTTGAGACCTTGATGATAGCGGATGCCTTCGGCGATCTGGTCGCCGATGCGCATGACGGGATCGAGATGGCTTGTCGGATTCTGGAAGATCATGCCGATCTCGCCGCCACGCACCTCGAGCATCTCGGCATCGCTGATTTCCGTCAGTTCCCGCCCTTCGAGGCGGATGGAGCCACTGTCGATCTTCAGAAGCGACGATGGCAGCAGTCGCAGCAGCGAACGGCACAGGAGGCTCTTGCCCGAGCCGCTCTCGCCAACAAGGCCAAGTATCTCGCCCTTGCAAAGATCGAGCGAAACGCCGTCGATCAGCGTGCGGGCACCATCGTCTAGGCGGGCCTTAACCACGAGGTCGCGGACGGAGAGGATGGGCTCGCTCATTCATGCACCCCGAGCAGTTCGCCGAGCGCATCGCCCAGCATGCTGAAGCCAAAGGCGAGGCAGACGATGGACAGGCCGGGAAACAGCGTGATCCACCAGGCCGTGGTGATGAAGCTCTGGCCTTCCGCGACCATGACGCCCCATTCGGCAAGTGGCGGCTGAACGCCGAGGCCGAGATAGCTGACGGCCGCACCGCTTAGGAGCACCAGAACGGCGTCCGACATGGAAAAGACGATCGAGCCGGCAATGGCATTCGGCAGCAGGTGACGGAACATGATCCTGGGCCGGCTGAAGCCGAGACTGACGGCGGCAATGGCATAATCGCTGCCCTTCAGCACCAGCATTTGTGCGCGGATCAGGCGCGCATAGGAAACCCAGCCGACGAGAGCCATGGCGATATAGAAGCTGCTGAGCCCCGGTCCCAGAATGGCGATGATCGACAGCATCAGCACCAGGAAAGGGAAGGCGAGGATGATATCGACGATGCGCATGAAGAGCGCATCGACAATGCCGCCGAAGAAGCCGCCGATGGTGCCGACCGTGGTGCCGATCAGAAAGGGGAAAAGCACGCCGATCACGGCGATCTGCAGATCGATGCGCACTCCCCAGATGACGCGCGAAAGAATATCGCGCCCGAAATTGTCCGTGCCGAACGGATGCAGGAACGACGGTGCCTGCAGACGCATGTCGGCATTCTGGAATATCGGGTCATAGGGAGCGACGATCGGTGCTGAAATCGCCAGAAGAAGGAAGAACAGAAGGATGCCTCCGCCAAGCGTCAGCGTCAGGTGTTTTCCGAAGAGCCTGTTCAAGCCGAGGGAGGTTGTCGCTGTCGTGCCGATGCTCATAGCTTCACCCGCGGATCGACGGCGACCGTGACGATATCGGCGAGGAAATTGACCAGCACCGTGGCGCAGGCAAACACCATCGCCACGCCCTGGACGACCATGTAGTCGCGCGAGAAGATGGCGCGCACCAGCAGTTGACCCATGCCGGGCAGGGCAAAGACGCTTTCGACGACGACCGTGCCGCCGATCAGCCAGCCGATGTTGACCGCAAGCAGGTTGATTGATGGCACCAGCGAGTTCGGCACGACATGCCGCCAGAAGACGATGCCCTCAGGCATACCCCGGGCGCGGGCCGCAGTCGCCACATCCGATTTCAAGGATTCGATCATCGCCGCCCGCAGGCTGCGGGTGAGCACGGTTGAAAGCGATAGCGCAACCGTCAGGGCCGGCAGGATGAGATGGGCGATCTTCTCGCCGATCGTCGAGCCATATCCCGAGACCGGCAGCATCCCGAGTTGAACGCTGAACAGGATGATCAGCATCAGCCCCAGCCAGAAGGGCGGGAAGCCGATGCCGAAGGTCGAGACCACGCGCACGATGTGATCCGGTGCGCGCCCGACATTGCGTGCGGCAATCGCCGACATCGGCACGGCAATCAGGATCGACAGGATGACGCTCGAGACGACCAGCGAGACGGTCGGTTCGATCCGCGTCGAAATCAGCGGCAGCACGTCGATCTTGTAGAGGATCGATTTGCCCATCTCGCCATTGCCGAGATTTCTGATGAAATAGAAATATTGCAGCCACATCGGCTGATCGAGGCCGTATTGCGCGCGAATGCTGGCAAGCGCTGTCGGGGTGGCGCGTGTGCCGAGGATATTGCGCGCGGGATCGCCGGGAATGAGGCGGACCAGAACGAATGTGATGACGCTGATGCCGAAGAGGACAGGCAGGAACTGCAGCGGTCGCGTCAGTACGAATCTATAGCGATGCATGGCGGCGATCGCCCCCTTGTCGTCGGTGGGATTGGATCACCTTAGCTTGCATCAGCTTGCCCTATGCCGCGACAGGAAGTCGAGGAGCGCCGGATAGTAATCCCACGGGTTCTCATAGAAAGGCATGTGGCTGGCATTGGCGAAGACCTTGAGTTCGGCATCCTTCAAGGCACGCTTCATCCTGAGCGCACAGGCCGGCGTCAATTCGTCATGTTCGCCCGCCGTGATCAGCACCGGCATGGCAAGCTGCGGAAGGTCCGGAATGCGGTTCCAGTCCTTGAGATTGCCGATATAGAGAAATTCATTCGGCCCCTGCATCGTCTCGTAGGGACCCATGTTCCAATCGTCGAGCGAGCGGCGGACGGGTGCCGGCCATTCCGGCAGACGGCAGACATGGCGATAATTGAGGATGGTGACGGCGGCGAGATATTCGGGGTGATTATAGGTGCCCTGCGCCTCGTGCTTCTGCATCATGGCGACCGTTTCCGGACCGAGTGCCGCGCGCAGCCGCTCCAGCTCGGAAATCAGGTGCGGCATATCGGCGACGGTATCTTCGAGGATCAGCGTCTTGAGGTTCTCGGGATAGGTCAAAGCATAATCGATTGCCAGCCAGCCGCCCCAGGAGTGACCGAGCAGATGGACCTTGCCGAGGCCGAGCGCCTTGCGGACAGTCTCGGTCTCCTCGACATAGCGGCCGATGGTCCACAAACCCTTGTCTGTTGGGCGGTCTGAGGCGCCGGTGCCGAGCTGGTCGAAGGCGACGACCCTGTACCCCTTGTCGATCAGGCAGGAATGCGCCTCGCGCAGATAGTCGCAGGGCAAGCCTGGGCCGCCATTCAGGCAGTAGACCGTCTCCGGCCCGCTGCCGAAGCTGTAGGCAACCACCTTGTAGCCATCGACCTCGACGACATACCGCGCCTCCGGCTCAATTTCACGCCACATTGATAACTCCGGCGAAAGATTCTGCTTGCTCAATATTTGAGCATGGCTAAATTTTTACCTTAAACCGTGCTCGGCACCAGCTATAAGAAGTGATAGGTTGGGAGGTCGCAGGCACAGACGGGAACCGCTGCATGTTCGATCAAATCGGAACCATCAGGCGCCAGTTCACGGCGCATCAGACGCTGGACGGCCGTATCGATCATATCTTCGAGAGCATGAAGGCGATCGGTTTCGAGGCTTTGATCTACGATTATTCGCCGGTGCCCTACGACCTAGACGGCAAGATCATGATCCCTTCGCTTCTGAAGCTCAGGAACATCTCCGACGACATGTATGAATATTGGTTCGATCGCGGCTATTTCCGCATCGATCCCGTACAGCAAGTGGCGCTACGGACTTCGGCGCCGTTCTTCTGGAATTACGATCCCGATGCCGATACGCTGATCAAGCGCTTCATGAGCGAGGACACGGTTCCCGTCGCGCGCTACCTGAGTGAGCGCGACATGTCGACGGGTGTCACAGTGCCTGTGCACATGCCGCGCGGCGATTATGCGACGGTCACCGGAGTTCGTTTTGGTACCAACAAGGAGTTCGAGCGCGACGCCCTGCGCTATATCGCTGATTTCAACCTGCTTGCGCATGTCTTTCATGAGACGGCCTATTCGCTCTTTGATACCGCAGCGCTGAGTGTCGGCAAAATCCGGCTGACGGAGCGCGAGAGGGAATGCCTGCGCTATTCCGCCGAGGGCTATTCCGCCAAGGAGATCTCGCGCATCATCGATCGCTCGGTGCCGACCGTCGTCATGCACTTGAATGCCGCGGCAAAGAAGCTCGGCGCCAAGAACCGCACGCAGGCAGTCGTCCGGGCCACGCATTATCGCCTGCTGGACGCACAGCCATCCTATAACTTGTGATAGCTGCCGTACCCGTTTCGGCCGCGTTATGGTCTGGTCCATCGAAGCCTGGAGATGGAGAGATACGTGGCCGCAATCCCGACGCAGGAAGCCTTTCTGCCCTTCCGTGAATACCGGACATGGTACCGCATCACCGGCTCGCTCGATTCCGGCAGGCTGCCGCTCGTCGTCGCCCATGGCGGGCCGGGCTGCACTCATGACTACGTCGACAGCTTCAAGGGCATTGCCGAAATCGATGGCCGCGCCGTCATCCACTATGATCAACTCGGCAATGGCAAGTCCACGCGCCTGCCGGAGAAAGGCCCCGACTTCTGGACGCCGGCGCTTTTCCTCGATGAGCTGGATGCGTTATTAAGGCATCTCGGCATTCAGGAGCGCTACGCCTTTCTCGGGCAATCCTGGGGCGGCATGCTGGGTGCCGAACATGCGGTGCGTCGACCAAAGGGTCTCAAGGCGCTCGTGATCGCCAATTCGCCGGCCAACATGCATACCTGGGTGGCGGAAGCGAACCGCCTTCGCGAGGAGCTGCCGCAGGAGGTGCAGGACACGCTGCTGAAGCACGAACGGGCTGGCACGATCACCGATCCGGAATATATCGCCGCTTCCCGCGTCTTTTACGATCGCCATGTCTGCCGTGTCGTGCCTTGGCCGGAGGAGGTTGCTCGCACCTTCGCCACCATGGACGAGGACAATACCGTCTACCGCAATATGAACGGCCCGACCGAGTTTCACGTCATCGGCACCATGAAGGATTGGACGATCGAAGACAGGCTTGCCCTTATCGAAGCACCGACCTTGCTGATTTCGGGCAAGTATGACGAGGCGACGCCGCTGGTGGTCAAGCCCTATGTCGATGGCGTGAGGGGTTGCGAGTGGGTGCTCTTTGAAAATTCGAGCCATATGCCGCATGTCGAAGAGAAGGATCTTTGCCTGAAGACGGTTTCAAGTTTCCTGGAGCGGCATGACTGATCGTTGGGCCTTAACAGTGTAGCTAATCCCGATGCCAGGCTCGCTTCTTCCGCGTGGACCAATCGGATTCCATAGCGGAATAGCGCGCTGTCCTAGATCGGTTTGTGGAGCATAGGGCGGCCGTTGTCGAAGCTCTTGCGCCCCTTTTTCCAGCCGGCAATCACTCGGGCAATCTCGCGCACGGCCGCACCGGGGCCGGCACTGTCGAGGAGCACGATCGTCGCTTCGTCGCCGGCCTGCAGACGCGTGCTGCCGTCGCGTTGGCCCGCTGCCATTCCGCTCACCATGTCGAAAGCCAGGCTCATATCTTCGTCACGCGAAAGCTGGGCGACATTGGCGTAAAGATTGGCCATGCGAATGAGCGAAGCGTCGCCATAGGGCGTGAAGGGATTGAGAATATTGTTGGTCGCGATGGAGGTGACGACCCCTCTTTTTGCGAGCAGATGGGCCGGCGCTACGCCACGTGGAATCAGCCGGTCTTGACCTCGGCCCATGAGGAACAAATCGGTCGCCGGAAGCACCGATAAAGCGATCCCTGCTTTTACCAGGTCGTTGGCAATGGCAAGAATCTGCGCCTGTGGCATGGCCGACAGATTGGTGACGTGGCCGATCGATACGCGGCCCTGCCAGCCATGACGGAGCGTCGCGTCAATCACGTCAGGCAGATCGGTTCGATCCGGATCGAGACTGAAATCGAGATGAAAGTCGACCGCGACATTGTGCTTTACGGCAAGGGCAAAAATCATGTCCACGTGCCGGCCGGGGGAGGGATCTGTATAGGGGCAGCCGCCGACCAGATCCGCACCATCGGCAAGTGCTGCGTCGAGCATATCGTATGTTTGGGGTTCGTTCGTAAGCCCGTCCTGGGCAAAGGCACAGATTTCGATGTCGATCGCGAAGGCATAATCCCGACGGAGACGCTTGATCGCTTCAAAGGAGCGGAAGCCCGCGCGCGGATCGATTTCGACGAAGGTGCGCATCCGCGTCGTGCCATGGGATATCGCTTTCTCCACGACGCGCGCAGCGCGCGAATAAACATCGGCTTCTTCGAAGCCTGCCTTCGCTTTGGCGACTTCCCGCACGGCCTCAGTCAGTGTCCCCTCGCACATTGCGCAACGATCGAGAATGCAGGCCTTGTCGAGATGAATGTGGGTATCGACAAATCCGCCAAAGGCGAAGCTTCCCCCGCCGTCTACGTTCGATACTGCGTCACATCGAATGCGGGGTTCGATGGCTGCAATCCGGTCATCCCGCACGCCGATGTCGACGAAATCGCCATCTTCTACAACACGGACATTTCGAATGATGAGATCGAACGGTTGGCCGTTGGCGCTCACAGCAGGATCGCGCCTCCGTCGCTCCGCGGATCATGCGCGCCGTCAATCGCCCCGTCTTCGCCGATGCGGATGATACCGGCTTGGCCCCCAAGTGGACTGAAGGCGTCGATGGTGGAGATCTCATGCCCCATGGCTGCGAGGGCAGAAACCGTTTCGGCGCCAATATTTTCCTCGATCTTTAAGCTATCCCGACTGTCGGAAAATGTGCGGCCGAGCAAGAAGCGCGGGCGTGCGAGTGCTGCAGCGGGATCAAGGCCGTGGTCGATCAGCAGGCTGAGCAGCAGCGACAGGGTCTGGGGTTGACCGTCCGCGCCCTGTGTGCCGTAGACCAGATGCGGACGCCCGTCCTTCAGCGCAAGGCCCGGGTTGAGCGTATAGAAAGGACGCTTTCCCGGTTGGATGCAATTGGGATTTACCGGATCGGTGCTGAAGGCCGCCCCTCTGTTTTGCCAGAGGAGGCCAGTGTCGCCGACCACTACGCCGCTGCCCCAGTCGAAATAGAGGCTTTGCAGCAGAGAGGCGCATCTTCCATTGGCATCCACGGCGGCAAGCAGCGCTGTATCGCCGTGTCGATAATCTTGTGGCCAAGGCAGGGCTCGTGCCGGATCGATCGCCGCAGCCTTGGCGGCAAGGCGCATTGGATCGAGGAGGTATTTCGAGGCGTCCTCGGCGAAACGAGGATCGGCGATCGCATGCCGATCGAGGAACGCCTGTTTCACGGCTTCGACCAGCGCATGATAATAGGCTGGACCGTCAGGTCGGAAATTCGCCATCGGCAGATGGTCGAGCACACCCATGATGGCGAGGGTGGTTATTCCTTGCGTCGGAGGGGGTGGAGCAAGAAGTATCGTGTCGCGATACGCCTTCTGGAGAGGAGCCGCGACATCAGTCCGCGTGGCAGCAAGATCTGCGGCCGAAAGAGGAGAGCCGGCCTCGGCAAGCCCGTTTACAATTCGACGGGCGAGAGCCCCCTCATAGAATTCGCGGGTGCCGTGACGCGCTATGGCTTTGAGCGTCTGCGCCAAGGCAGGCTGGTGCTGGATGCCGCCGGACTGGAAGAGCCCGGTAAAGCCCGGCCAGCCCTCCAGTTCATCGCGCCGGAATTCGTACCAGAAGGCTTGCGACCTGCTGACTTCGAAGCCGGCGTCCGCCAGTGCGATGGCGTCATCGAGAAGGGCCGGCAATCGCTCCGTGCCGCCCCATTCGTCGGCGGAATAGGCAAGCACTTTCTCCCAACTATCCACGAGGCAGGCCGTCGTCAGGGTAGAGGCTGCGCCCCGCAAAAGTATGTCTCCACGCGGAATGGCCGCAGCCGCCTGCCCGATGCCGAGGAAAGTCTGTGCATTGCCTATTTCGTCCGCCACCAGCCAGACAGCGTCACCGCCGAGCCCGCAGAAATGGGGGTAGGTTACCGATAGAGCAGCTCCGGCCGCGACCAGTGCCTCAATCGCATTGCCGCCGCGTCTGAGCACTTTCGCGCCTGCTTCGCTGGCCTGCCAATGCGGTGTCGCAATCATGGCGCGGGACGATGGCGAATTGGTTTGAGCGATCTGTCTGGTGGAGGGAATCATGAAATCAGCGGTCGCACTGATGGCGATGATGTCTTGTTCGGCATTGGTAAATCCTGGCGGCATGGTCTGGAAAACCGGACATGCAATACCGATGCCATAAGGCGACGCAGCCGGACGATCATGATTCAAGCCATTGTATCTATTCAGAATAAATCAGTTCCTTGTCGCCAAGGCGGCAAAGATGCCAAGGGCCGATCTTGCGTTCATGCCTCAGCGAGTGCCCAGGAATTCGCATGCTCGTGTATTGGTGATGGAAAAAGTGGCGGTTCAGCCCCCGATGCAGTCCGGAAGACGCCGCTGCCATTGGATGACGCGCTGGACTGTCTGCGAGTGCCACCCGCAATCTCGATCGCAGCGCACTACACCGCTGCCTGCGCCAAAGTGATGCTCGGATGCCTCCGTCACCGCCTCCAGCAATGAAGACGGTGATGAATGACTTTTTCAGCCATGAGAGGGGATGACAAAGCCGTTCGCTCTCCTATTCTCACGGAGCAGATCATTTCTTTGATATCGGCAGCCGCCGATTTCGATCTTGACCTTGGGAGGACATCATGACGCGCACGGTGATTATCGGTGCAACGGGCCATATCGGCACCTATCTCGTGCCGCGGCTCGTGGAAGCAGGGCATGAGGTCGTGGCGATCAGCCGCGGCCACGCCAAACCCTATTCGCCGAACAAAGCGTGGAATGATGTGGAGATGCAGGCGATGGATCGCTCCGCCATGGAGAAGGAGGGCAGCTTCGGTCGAGCCATTCGCGCCTTGAAACCGGATATCGTCATCGACATGATCTGCTTCACGCTCGATAGCGCAAGGCATCTGACTGAGGCGCTCACCGATCATGTCGGCCATTTCCTGCATACGGGTACGATCTGGACACATGGATTTTCGACCGTGGTTCCGACGCCGGAAGAGGCGCCGAAGCGGCCCTTCGGCGACTATGGCATCCAGAAGGCGGCGATCGAAGCGCATCTGCTCGAGGAGGCGCGCCGCAGGGGATTTCCCGCAACCCTGATCCATCCCGGCCATATTGTCGGTCCAGGCTGGGAGCCTCTTAATCCCGCCGGGCATTTCAATCTGTCGGCGTTTTCGACATTGGCGCGCGGTGAAACCCTCGTCCTGCCGAATTTCGGCCTGGAGACAGTCCACCACGTTCATGCCGACGATGTCGCGCAAATGTTCATGGGCGCTATCGCCAATTGGCGGGCCTCGACAGGAGAGGCTTTCCATGCGGTTTCAAGCGGTGCGCTGACGCTTAGAGGCTATGCCGAAGCGATGTCGCGCTGGTTCGGACATGAGCCGAAGCTGGAATTCCTGCCCTATGAAGCATGGGCCGAAGGCCAGTCGGCGGAAGATGCGCAGGCGACCTGGGAGCACATTGCCAGAAGCCCGAATTGCTCGATTGCGAAGGCCGAGAGGCTGCTTGGATACCGGCCGCGCTATACGTCGCTGCAGGCCGTTCAGGAGGCGGTTACCTGGCTGATGGAGAATGGTCGGATCGGTTGAAAGGCCAGTCTTTAAGCCTGGTCAGTGGTTTTGAGCCAGGCATCCATGCCTTTTGCTGCAGCATGACCAGTCGCAAAGCAGGCCGTCAGAAGATAGCCGCCGGTCGGCGCTTCCCAATCGATCATTTCTCCGGCCGCGAACAGGCCGGGAAGTTTCTTCAGCATGTATCTCTCGTCGAGCTCATCCCAGCGAATGCCGCCGGCAGACGAGATGGCTTCGGCAATGGGCCTTGGCCTCAGCAACGGAATCGGCAGGGCTTTGATCAGGCGGGCAAGCGTTTCCGGATGCGAGAGAACGGCGGGCTCGGCAAGCTCGCGCAAAAGGCCCGCCTTGACGCCCTCGATGCCGGCGCCCTTGCGCAGGCGATTGGAGAAGCTGGCCTTTGGGTCCTGCCGCGCCAGATCGCGCGCCAAGCGCACCTCATTGCGTCCGGGCGCCAGATCGACAATGAGCGAAGCCTCGCCCATTTTTGCCAACCGGTCGCGCAACGAGGCGGCATGCGCATAAACCAGACTGCCCTCGATTCCCGTTTTCGAGATGACGAATTCGCCGGGAAAAGTCCCTTCTTCCGATGTTGCCGTCACGGATTTGAGGGGTTCGCCGGCAAAGTGCTCGCTGAAGGTCGCATTCCAGGTGACGTCGAAACCGCAATTGGCCGGCTGGAAGGCGGCGATATCGATGCCTTTGTCGCGAAGCCAGCTGACCCATGCCGCATCCGATCCGAGCCGGGCATAGCTTGCCCCGCCGAGTGCCAGCAGAACGGCGTCATGATGCACGAGCTCGCGCCCGTTCGGTGTTTCGAAGACCAGGCCGCCATCTTCGAAGCCGCACCAGCGATGCCGCGTCATGATGCTGACATTACGCGCCTCCAGCCCTGCCAGCCAGGCACGCAGCAGCGGCGAGGCCTTCATGACTTTTGGGAAGACGCGGCCGGACGAGCCGATGAAGGTTTCCGTTCCCAGGCCTTTCGCCCAGGCTCTGATGTCATCCGGTTGGAAATCGTCAAGCGCTGCGCGCAATCGGGACGAGGCGGCGCCGAAGCGGTTGGCAAAGACATCGTAATCTTCCGAATGCGTGATGTTGAGACCGGATTTTCCGGCCAGCAGAAACTTGCGCGCAACCGTCGGCATGGTGTCGTAGATCACGACGCGATGGCCAAGCCGCGATAAGGTCTCTGCCGCCATCAACCCGGCAGGGCCGCCGCCAATGATTGCAATTTGCTTTTTTGTCATACTCACCCGGTGCCGCTTGCCTACTGTTCTCTAGGGCCGGATGGGGGCCGAACGCAAGATCGCCGCCGTCCCGGTCCAATCTCACTGTCGTTGAGCCGGGTTACGGCAGCGCCGGAAATCCCACGTTTCCTCTCGTATCCCGTGCCATATCCACGTTTAAATCGATATAACCATATGGTTACTATTGCTTCTGATTCACCGGGGGCTGTCAACTTATGCGATGATCGGTTACTTATCGGCGTGAGGGTGGGCCGCATAAGCCTTACGAAATGCCGCCGGGAGCCATGATGTCAGAAGCCAAGACCGTGAAGCGCAGCGCAAGGAATGCAGGCCTTGCGAATGCAGAGAAAGCTCCCTCGCGCGCAGCTTCGGAACGGCCCCGTCTCAGGGATGCGGAACGCACCAGCAAGGCGATTTTGGCGGCCGCGACCAAGGAATTTGCCGAGCGCGGCTATGGCGGTGCTCGCGTCGATGCCATCGCCGAACGGGCGAAAATCAATAAGCGGATGCTCTATCACTATTTCGGCGGTAAGGATGCGCTCTACGTCGCCGTTCTGGAAGGCAGCTATATCGCCATCCGTTCGGCGGAAGCACGGCTCGATCTCTCGCATCGCTCCCCTGCAGACGGCTTGCGGGAGCTCGTCGTCTTCACCTGGCAATATTTTCTGGATCACCCGGAATTCCTAGGAATCCTCAGCACGGAAAACATGCATAAGGCCCGCTTCCTGAAGCGTTCGGCGCGCATTTTCGAGCTGCACTCGCCGCTGGTGTCGGAGATCTCCGGCTTGCTGGACCGCGGCGCGGCCGCGGGCGTATTCCGCAGCGGCTGCGATCCGGTGAAGATCTATATGAGCATCGCGGCCCTCGGCTCGTTCTTCCTGACGAACCGTTGGACGCTCTCGACGATCTTCCGTCGCAATCTCTCGGACAAGAGCGAAATCGACGCCTGGGGGGAGCATATCGTCGACGTGATTTTCGCCTATCTGCGTCCCTGAAATCTCCCGCGCAACAGACTCAGCAACGATAGACGATTGCCGCTGTGACCATTGACGATGGCCGTTGACAGCATGGCTTTGCCATGTCAGTTATGTAACTATATAGTTATTTACGGGAGGAAGAAACTCATGGCAACGAAGCCGATCGGCATCATCATGCACGGCATTACCGGCCGCATGGGCTATAACCAGCATCTCGTGCGTTCCATCCTGGCGATCCGCGAACAGGGCGGCGTTCTTTTATCGAACGGCGACAGGCTGATGCCGGAGCCGGTGCTTGTCGGCCGCAATGCTGAGAAGATCGAGGCGATTGCCCGCAAGCACGGTCTGTCCAAGACGACGACCGATCTCGATGCCGCTCTTGCCGATCCCAGCAATACGATCTTCTTCGATGCCGGTTCGACGCAGATGCGCGTCGAGCTTCTCGAGAAGGCGATTGCGGCCGGCAAGCATGTCTATTGCGAGAAGCCGATCTCGGAGACGCTGGAGGAGGCGCTCTCGGTTGCGGCTTCGGCAGAGCGTCGCGGCGTCAAGAACGGTGTCGTCCAGGACAAGCTCTTCCTGCCTGGCTTGCGCAAGATCGCCATGCTGCGCGATAGCGGCTTCTTCGGCAAGATTCTCTCCGTGCGCGGCGAATTCGGCTATTGGGTTTTCGAAGGCGATTGGGGCGTCAAGGCACAGCGCCCATCCTGGAACTATCGCAAAAAAGATGGCGGCGGCATGATCCTCGATATGTTGCCGCATTGGCGTTATGTGCTCGACAATCTCTTTGGTGAAGTCAAGTCGGTCAGCTGCCTCGGCGCCACACATATTCCAAGCCGCGTCGACGAGAACGGTAACACCTATGTCGCCGATGCTGACGATGCCGCCTATGCTACCTTCGAACTCGAGGGCGGCGTTATCGCCCATATCAACTCCTCCTGGGCGGTGCGTGTACGCCGCGACGATCTCGTCACCTTCCAGGTCGACGGCACCCATGGATCCGCCGTCTGCGGCCTGATGCGCTGCTGGACACAGCATCGCGTCAACACGCCGAAACCGGTCTGGAACCCCGATCAGCCGCAGCCAATCAATTTCTTCGATACCTGGGAAGAGGTGCCTGACACGCAAGCCTTCGACAATGGTTTCAAGGCGCAATGGGAGCAGTTCCTGTGCCATGTGGCCGAGGACGCGCCCTGGAAGTTCACGCTGCGCGAGGGCGCCAAGGGCGTGCAGCTGGCAGAGCTGGCACAGAAGAGCTGGGCGGAACGTCGCTGGGTCGACGTGCCTTCCCTTTCGGCCTGCTAGGAGGCTGATCTCATGGAGAGAAGCCTTCACTTGCCAAGGGCGGACGGCACGATCACTGCCTTCTCGCCCGTCAATGAGCCGTTGATCGCGCCTGTAAAACCGACGGGCGGCCATCACTTCAATCGCGTGGCCTATGCGGCGGCGCATGTCGTGGTCGATGCGCTTGCGGACAACGATCCCTGGCTTGACCGCAACATCGACTGGGAGCGCACGATCGCCTTCCGCGAATATCTCTGGGGTCTCGGCCTCGGCGTCGCGGAAGCGATGGATACCGCACAGCGCGGCATGGGACTCGACTGGACCGGCGCAAAGGAGCTGATCGCGCATGCGCAGTCGGCCGCCCGCGGCCGGCCGGATGCCGTGATCGCCTATGGCGCCGGGACTGATCATCTGCAGCCCGGTCCCGATGTCACGATCGATGATGTCATCCGCGCCTATGAGGAACAGGTCGCTTATGTCGAAGGACAGGGCGGCCGCGTCATTCTCATGGCGAGCCGGGCTCTGGCGGCAGTCGCCAAGAGCCCGGACGACTATGTCAGGGTCTACGACCGCATCCTCGGTCAGGTCAAAGAGCCCGTCATCATTCATTGGCTCGGCTCGATGTTCGATCCGGCCCTGGCGGGCTATTGGGGCTCGGCCGACGACATGCTGGCCATGAAGACGGCAACAGCGATCATCAATCAGAACGCAGCCAAGGTCGATGGCGTGAAGATTTCGCTGCTTTCGGCAGAGAAGGAAATCATCATGCGCCGCCGGCTCGATCCGTCGGTCAAGATGTATACCGGCGACGATTTCAACTACGCAGAACTGATCGCCGGTGACGAGCAGGGCTATTCGCATGCCCTGCTCGGCATCTTCGATGCCATCGCGCCGGCAGCGAGCGCAGCTCTCGCAAAGCTCGCTCAGAACGACCTCGACGCCTTCCACGCGATCCTGGCGCCGACCGTCCCGCTATCGCGCCATATCTTCAAGGCACCGACGCGCTTCTATAAGACAGGTGTCGTCTTCCTCGCCTATCTTAACGGCTTCCAGGACCATTTCCAGATGCTCGGCGGCCAGCAGAGCGCCCGCTCGATCCAGCATCTTTCGGAGCTGTTCCGTCTGGCGGACACGGCGCGCGTACTGCGTGATCCGGATCTCGCAGTCTATCGCATGAAGGCAATCCTTGCCACCATCGGCATCGACTAGCGGATAAGAATGGGGGAGGATCACGATGGCCGTAGAGGGTCTGTCCATCAATCTGGCGACGGTGCGCCAGCAATATGACATGCGCCAGGCGGTCGAAGCCTGCCTGAAGCAGGATATCGTCGCTATCGCGCCCTGGCGCGATCAGGTGCATAAGATCGGGCTTTCGGAGGCTGCTCGCATCGTCGCCGACAACAAGCTCAAAGTGACTGGCCTTTGCCGCGGCGGCATGTTTCCCGCGGCAAGCGCCGAGGGTAGGGCGGCTGCAATCGACGACAACAAGCGGGCGATCGACGAAGCGGCGGCGCTGAATGCCGATTGTCTCGTCCTTGTTGTCGGTGGCCTGCCGGAAGGATCGAGGGATATCACGCATGCCCGCGAGATGGTAGCGGACGGTATCGCGGCGATCCTGCCACATGCGCGCAGCGCCGGTATTCCGATCGCGATTGAGCCGTTGCATCCTATGTATGCGGCCGACCGCGCCTGCGTGAACACGCTGGAGCAGGCGCTCGACATCTGCGATCTCCTCGGCGAAGGCATTGGCGTCGCGATCGATGTCTACCATGTCTGGTGGGACCCGAAGCTTTATCAGCAGATCGCGCGCGCTGGCGCCGGTGGCCGCATCCTGGCGCATCACATCTGCGACTGGCTCGTGCCGACCACGGACCTGCTGCTCGATCGCGGCATGATGGGCGACGGTGTCATCGACTTGAAAGGCATCCGCGCCGAGATCGAAAAGGCCGGCTTCTTCGGCCTGCAGGAGGTCGAGATCTTCTCTCAGAATAATTGGTGGAAGCGCCCGGGTGAGGAGGTCCTCTCCACCTGCATCGAGCGTTTCCGCAGTGTTTGCTGAGTGGCAGTACCCAGGATCGATAACAAAAAACCGGACCAGCAAGTGGCCCGGCTCTTTTTCGAAGCGATGAGGTGACGGCTTACTCGGCCGAAACGATCTTGCCGCCTTCCCATTTGTAGAGCGAGAAGCTCTGCGAGGTCAGGTCGCCGGTTTCGCCGTAGGTGACCTTGCCGATGGCGGTGTCGATCGGTTCGCCTTTCTTCAGAGCGGTACCGACTGCTTCGGCATCGTCTGCCTTGCCGGCCTTCTCGATGCCGGCCTTCAACACCTGCACGGCAGCATAGGCGTTCAGCGTGAAGGCTTCGGCCGGGATGTTGCGCGCCTTGAGGGCGGCAACGGCGCTCTGCGAATCCGGGTTCTTCAACGCGTCAGACGCGTTGGTGAAGAGCGTGCCGGCAGCCGAATCGTTGGCGATCGCCCAATATTCGGTATTGGAAAGGCCGTCGCCGCCGATGATCTGCGCCTTGACGGAGATGTCGTGCAGCTGGCGGGCCAGCAGACCTGCTTCCGGATGATAGCCGCCGAAGTAGATCACGTCGACGCCGGCCTGCTTCAGCTTTGTCGTCAGAGCGCTGTAGTCTTTCTCGCCGGGGGTCAGCGAGTCATTGACGACCTCAGTGATGCCACCTTTGTTGATCGCAGCCTTGAAGGCGTCTGCCAGGCCCTTGCCGTAAGCGCCCTTATCGTTGAGGATGGCGATCTTCTTGTCCTTGAAGTTCTTCACGACATATTCGCCGGCGACGACGGCCTGCTGGTCATCTCGGCCGCAGGTGCGGAAGATGTTCGTGAGACCACGATTGGTCAGGTCCGGAGCGGTTGCGGTCGGCGTGACCATCAGGATGCCGTTTTCGGCCAGCGCGTCCGAAACCGGAATGGCAACACCCGAAGTGACCGGGCCGACGACGAAGCGGATGCTATCGCCGACAAAGCCGTTGGCGACGGATACGCCCTGCTTCGGATCGCCGGCATCGTCGCCGAGCTTCAGGATGAGCTTCTGGCCGAGAACGCCGCCGCTCTTGTTGATTTCGTCGATGGCGGTCTGTGCGCCATTCTTGACCTGCTCGCCATAGGCAGCGACGGGGCCGGTCAGCGGCGCGATGAGGCCGATGGTGATGTCCGCATGTGCGAGAGGTGCGAAGGCCAGCGAAGCGACGAAGGTCGCGGCCGTCAATGTCTTCAGACTCATGTTAGCTCTCCTTGGATGGGCGCGGCAGCGCCCTTTGAACCCGCTCGCAATCGCCTGTCTCGACGCGCAAACTGCCGTGAGGCGTTCTTTTTAAAGAGACAAAGCTGATATCGAAGCCGATGATCGCCTTCGGACATTTTTTGATCTCGAAAGCGCTCATGAGGGTATTTTGTGTAGGAATATTGCGACGATTCCGCAAGAAAATAACCGTCGCGAAGACAATTTTAGCGTTTTTTCGAAAAATTTTGACGAGGGATGGTTGTTGCCTGCTTGCCGCAAGGGCCTAGGTAATAGGGCGGCAAAGCGAGGTGGATCTGAAAGTGGAAATCTGCATGCGGCGGATCCACATAAGCCGCGGCGTCTGTCATGGTGCGGCCCGGGCCAAGGAGATCAGTATCGCGTGAACGACAATGACGATTCGAAGGTCTATTTTGACCTCTGGCGGCTGATTCCCGACGGTACCCCGATCGTGACGCATTCCAGCCGGCTTTTTCCCGTGCGTCGTGATGGCGAGCCGGCGATGCTGAAGATCGCCGACGCACCGGAGGAGAAATCGGGGGCCGAGCTTATGGTCTGGTGGAATGGCATTGGTGCTGCGCGCGTTCTCGAGCATCAGGACGATGCTATCCTGCTCGAACGGGCAATAGGCAGCCGCTCACTTGCCGAGATGGCAAGGAATGGTGAGGACGACCAGGCAAGCCGGATCATCTGCAAGGCCGTCGCCGGGCTCCACGCCTCTCGCGGCGGCGCCTTGCCGCAATTGGTTCCGCTTGTCCACCGCTTTCGTTCGCTCGAAACCATGGCTCATTGTGAAGGCGGTATCTTCGTCCAGTCCGCGGTTGTCGCGCGCATGCTGTTGGCGGAGCCCCGCGATGTCGTCGCCCTGCATGGGGACATTCATCACGGCAATATCCTCGATTTCGCGGAGCGTGGCTGGCTTGCGATCGATCCCAAGGGCCTGGTGGGCGAGCGCGGCTTTGACTACGCCAATCTCTTCTGCAATCCCGATAATGCCGTCGCCACATCTCCCGGCCGTCTTGCCCGGCAAGTAACGGTCGTTGCCGAGGCGGCGGGAATGGAGCGCGGACGCCTGTTGCAATGGATCATTGCCTGGGCCGGCCTTTCGGCAGGTTGGCTGATCGAAGATGGCGAGGATGAACACGTCGAAGCAGCGTTGCGCGTTGCCGAAATCGCGGCGGCAGAACTCGCCAGAACCGAAGATTAGGAGATCAGGGTCCCGCGCCAGGACTGCCGATAGCGCGCCAACCCCGGCAGTTCGGTGCGAGTGGAGGAGCTGGCCGCGGCACTGATGGGTCTTATCCCCGTCAGCAAGGCGGCACCCTGGCTGGTGCCCGTTGAGCCGGCTAGTGCGATGACATCGGTGCTCGTCAAGGCAGAGAGGGCGATGAGGTAGGCGCGATTGAACGCAAAGGGACCTTCGACGAAGATTGGTCCTTTAGCGCCGATCAGATCGAGGCAGGCTTCCGTCATCAGCGCGAGATAGACGCTGACGGCGGCAAGGCGTTCGGCGGAATTGGTCGCACTGCCGATCCAACGCATTTTCCTGCCCGGAAACGGACCAGAGCCCTCGACTACATTGGGCAGTAGCATGAGGCCTTTCTCGATCACCCGTTCCAACGCGGCTTCGATTGCTTCATGGGATGCAATACCGATTTCCGCTGCCAGAATCTCGAACTCGCGGCCGCCCATGAAGCGGGAAGACGGCACGGCGCGGCCATAGGCATCGACATTGGCAAGGGTATCGCGGGCGGGATCGAGATGATCGAGATCGCCGCCGACGCCAAAACTGATAACCCATGTCCCCGTCGAGACGACGGCAAAAGGCGCTTCATTCTCGACAAGATGCGGCAGCAGCGAGGCGTTGGAATCATGAATGCCGCAATAGACAGGGACAGGCGACGAGAGACTGATATCGGCGGCAAGTGCTGGTAGCACCGGGCCTAGGGCGTCGAATGCCGAACGGACCGGCGCCATCAAGGCACGAATGCCAAGCGTGTCAACCAGGGACGAATAGCTTTGGGTCGTCGGGTTCCAGAGATCGGTATGGCAGCCAAGAGACGTCATCTCGTTGGCCGCGACGCCGGTCAGGCGAAACGCCCAATATTGCGGATAGGTCAGGATCGTTGCGACGCGGGCAAAATCAGCGGGGAAGGCGCTTTGCTGATAGTGGATCTGCGCGCCAGCATTCAGGCCACCGGATAGCCGCGGCGAAAAGGTTTCGGCAAAAGCCGGACGCACTTGCCCATAGGCTTCCTGAACGGTTTGCGGATAGATGTGTTCGTAATCGAGAACCGGCAAGGCAAGATCGCCGCCGGCGTCCAACAGGACCACCGAAGCACCGTGCGTCGTGATTGATATGGCATCGAAGCCGGGCGTGGCTGCAAAGCCCTTCAGCGCATCAATGATGAAGCGCCATAGGCTTTCGATATCGTAATGCGGGTAAGGACCTGACTTCAGGACGCTGTTTGTAGTCCTGACGGCGGCAATCTCGGCTCCGGTCCCGGCATCCAGCACAACGACCTTGGCGTTGGTCTTGCCGATGTCGATCACGGCGATGTGGCGGTAGGCTGTCTCGCTGTTCATGGCAGATGAAAGACCGTGACAAGATCGCTTTGGATGGGCGAGTTATCGGGATTGGTCGCCATGATGTCCGCCATATGTGCCCACCATTTCTTCATGATGGGATGTTCGGGCAGGCTGGCCATGGTGTGATCTTTCGGCCGGGTCAGCACGCCGAAAAGCGTATTCGTCTCGCGGTCGAGATGGATGGAGTAATCGCTGACACCTGCCTGATGCAGCAGATCCACCAGCTCAGGCCAGATTTCATCATGTCTCTTGCGGTATTCTGCTTCCATGCCTGGATTGAGCGTCATCTTGAAGGCGTGGCGTTCGTGAGCAGCGGTCATTTGGAGCTCATGGTCTTGATGCGCTTTGCCACGATCGGCAGCGCGATGGTGATGATGAGGAGGAGGCCGATGAAAATCGACATGACAATGCCGGGAACATTCAGCAGGCCAAGGCCGAAGGTGACCAAGCCCATGACGAAAGCAGCGATGACGACGCCGCCGATCGTCCCCGAGCCGCCGAGGATCGATACGCCGCCGAGCACGACCATGGTCACCACCTCCAGTTCCCATCCCAGCGCGATCGAGGGGCGCGTCGAGCCGAGGCGCGAGGTGAGGCAGACGGCGGCGATACCGCTCATGATGCCGGTTAGGAGAAACAGGATGAATTTGACCCGCTCGACTGGAATGCCCGAGAAGCGCGCAGCAAAATCATTGTTGCCGATCGTATAGACCTGCCGGCCGAAATTCGTCGCATGCAGCAGGATGGCAAAGGCGATCGCCAGCACGATGAAGAGCACGAATTCGAACGAGAAGACCCAGACGACATAGCCCTGGCCGAAATAGGCGAAACTATCCGGATAGTTGCCATAGGCCTGGTCGCCGAGAACGATATAGGAAATGCCGCGAAACAGGCTCATCGTGCCGATGGTGACGACGATTGACGGCAGCTTCAGCACGGAAACGAGGAATCCGTTGAAGATGCCGCAGACGAGGCCGACGCCGATACCGATCGCAACGAGGCCGGCCGTGTCGACGCCCATTTGCGCGGCAGCGCCCATCGCCGTCGACGCCAGCGCGATGATGGCTGCGACCGAGAGGTCGATTTCGCCCGCGATGACGAGCAGCGCCATGGCAAAGGCGATCATCGCCTTTTCGGTAAAGTTGAAGGTCGCGTCCGAGAGATTGAACGGATCGAGGAAATAGGGCGAGGCCAGCGAGTTGAAGATGAAGATCGCGACCGCGACGCCGAAGAGCAGTGTTTCCCAGCTTGCCATGATGCGCTTGAAGGGCGTGCCGAGGCGATCAGGAATGGCGCGCTTTTCCGCGGTTGCCGCTTGCGAACCGTTGCTCATGCGTGTGCTCCCTGGCTGGCGGTGTCCTTTGCGGCTTGATCGCGCAGGATGATGCGGCCGCGGTTGCGTTCGCGCCGGGCGTTGAAGACGACGGCAAGGATGATGACGGTGCCTGAAATCGCCATCTGCGTGAACGGCGAGATGCCGATGACCGGAAGTGCGTTCTTGATGACGCCGAGGAAGAGGGCGCCTAAGACCGCGCCGGCGACTGAACCGACACCGCCGGCGATCGATATGCCGCCGATGACGCAGGCGGCTACGCTATCGAGTTCGAAACCATTGGCGATATCGACATAGGCGACCGCATAGCGCGAAACCCAAAGGTAGCCGCTCAGTCCCGCGAGCGCACCAGAGAGGACGAAGGCGAGGAAGCGCGTCCAGCCGACATCGATACCGGCATAGACGGCGGCAACCGGATTGCCGCCGCTGGCATAGGCCGAGCGGCCGAACTGCGTGTAGCGCAGCACCAGATACATCATCAGAACGATGGCGATACCGATCCAGGCAAGCACCGGCAGGCCGAGAAGCGGCGTGCGCGGCACGTTCAGGAAAATCGGCGTGAATTGATGCGCATTGACCCAGGCGCCGCCCGATAGGACGAATGCCATGCCGCGATAGATCGTCAGGGTGCCAAGCGTGACGACGATCGGCGGGATTTCCAGCGCCCAGACGAGATAGCCATTGATGGCGCCGAGAGCCGCGCCCATCAGGATTGCCGTAATGACGAGTGCGATCAGCGGAATATCGGGATAGGATGCGTTCAGCATTGCAACCGCCATGCCGGTCAACGCCAGATTGGCGGCAACGGACAAATCGATCGATTTTGTCAGGATGACCGTCATCTGGGCGAGCGCGAGGATGATGAGGATCGATGTGTCATTGAAGATATTGGCGAGATTGGCGGGCTCGGCAAAGCCGGCTGCGCGCGTCGCGAAGCCGGCGATCATCACGACGATGATAATGGCGAGCAGAGTTTCGCGCTTTTTGAGGATGCGTGGCATCCCGTCCTCCCTATGCATTTCCAGTGGCGGCGCGCACCAAGGTTTCCGGCGTGAGCCCCTCGCGCTCGAAAAGGCCAGCGGACAGGCCTTCCTTCATGACCAGCACACGATCCGACATGCCGAGGATCTCGGGCAGTTCGGAGGAGATCATGATGATGCTGAGACCTTCAGCCGCCAATTCGCTGATGAAACCATGGACGGCGGCCTTTGAGCCGATGTCGATACCCTTGGTAGGCTCGTCCAGAATGATGATCTTCGGCTGCGTCGCCAGCCACTTGCCGATGACCACCTTCTGCTGATTGCCGCCAGACAGCGTGCCGACGGGCACGGAAAGTGCGGCAGCGCGCAGATCGAGCCGCTCGGCATATTTGCGGGCGAGAGCGAATTCGTTGGCTGCCTTCAGGAAGCCCTTGCGCGAGGTGCGCCCGAGTGAAGGCAGCGACATATTCTGATAGATCGGCATCGGCAGTGCCAGGCCGTGGCGACCGCGCTCTTCGGGCACATACACGATCCCCGCGCGAATGGCATCCTGCGGCGATCGCACTTGGATTTCCTGTCCGTCGAGCGTCAGGCGTCCGGACAGCGGTTTGGTAATGCCGAAGAGCGATTGGCAAAGCTCGGAACGTCCGGCGCCGATCAAGCCATAGACGCCGAGGATCTCGCCGCGCCGAAGCTTGAAGGAAATATCGCGGAATTCGGTGCGGTGACAGTATTTGTCGACTTCGAGAACGGTTGCACCGATCGTCACAGGCACTTTCGGGAAAGCGTCCTTGACATCGCGGCCGACCATCATACGGACGATCTCATCCTGTGGTGTCAACTTCAATTTGCCGTGGCCGACGGCCCGGCCGTCGCGGAAGACGACGAAATTGTCGGCGATCTCGTAGAGTTCGTCGAACTTGTGGCTGATGAACAGGATGGCCTTGCCCTTTGCCTTCAATCCCTCGACGATGCGGAAGAGATCATCGATCTCCTTGCGGGAGAGAGCGGCGGTGGGTTCGTCCATGATGACGATGCGGGCCTCGATCGACAAGGCGCGTGCGATTGCCACAAGATGGCGCTGCGCGATGGAGAGGTCCTTCAAGCGGGTTGTCGGATCGATCGCGCTTTCCAGCGATTGGAGAAGCTCTTTCGATCGGCTGTTCATCCTCTTCCAGTCGATGGTGCGCCAGGATGTGCGCGGCGCATGGCCGAGGAAGATGTTTTCGGCAACAGTCAGCTCGTCGAAGAGTACGGTTTCCTGATGAATAGCTGTGACGCCGGCATCGATAGCGGCCTGCGCATTCGCAAAGGCCATCGCCTTGCCATCGACGAGGATCTCGCCCTCGTTCGGGCGGTAGATTCCCGTGAGAATCTTGACGAGTGTCGATTTGCCCGCGCCGTTCTCACCGATCAGGGCGGTCACCTTGCCGGGATAGAGCGAAATGCTGACGCCATCCAGCGCCTTGACGCCGGGAAAGATCTGGGAAATGCCGCGCATTTCCAGAATGGCCTGATTGTTCGCGGCTGGTGCGTCCGCGATGGAGCGTTGAAGGACTGTGGTCATCAGCAATGTACCGGATCAATGAAACCAGGTCCGGCGGCTGATGCCGCCGGAGAGCTGCGAGTTCGATTTTCGATCAGAAAACCTTGGAGAACTGATCGATGTTCGAAGCATTGTAGACGAACGGATCGGCCATGGCGGCTTCGCCGTTTTCGCCAACCTTGATCTTGCCCATGCGGCCGGCATTGATCTCGCTGCCCGGCTTGCCGTCGGTCTCGCCCTTGACGAGGCGATAGGCGATCTGCGTTGCGGAATAGCCGAGATCGATCGGATTCCAGATCGCAAATTCCTTCGTCGCGCCGGACTTGATGGCGCCGGCCATTTCGGACGGCAGGCCGAGACCGGTGACATAGACCTGGCCGATCTTGCCGGCATCCTTGACGGCCTGCGAAGCGGCGAGCACGCCGACGGTCGTCGGAGCGACGATGACCTTGACTTCGGGATGCGAGGTCAACAGGCCCTGGGCTTCACGATAGCTCTTGTCGGAGAGATCGTCGCCATAAACGGTCGTGACCAGGTTGAGGCCGGGGAAATCCTTCAGCTGCTTCTTCATCTCGCCGATCCAGATGTTCTGGTTCGTCGACGTCGTCGTGGCCGACAGGATGGCGAAATTGCCCTTGCCGCCGTCGAGGTGATCCTTGGCGAGCGTCAGGCACATCTTGCCGATCAGTTCGTTGGACGAGGGGTTCAGCTGCAGGATACGGCCAGCCTTGGCGACGCCGGAATCCCAGGAGATCACCTTGATGCCGCGCTGTGCCGCCTTCTTCAGGGCCGGAACAACTGCGTCGGGATCGTTTGCGGAAATCGCGATGGCATCGACCCCTTGGGCGATCAGCGAGTTGATGACTTCGATCTGGCCTTCGGCCGTGGTCGAGGTCGGGCCGGTGTAGATCACCTGCACGCCGCCGAGATCCTTGGCTGCTTCCTGTGCGCCCTTGTTGGCGGCTTCAAAGAAGCCGTTGCCCAGCGACTTCACCACGAGGCCGATCTTGATGTCCTTTGCACTGGCCGCGCCGGCGAAAAGCGTGGCGGCGAGCGCGACGCCGATCGCCAATTTCTTTGCAATATTCATGTCACTTCCTCCCAAAGTTAATAGGCATGCTCACCCCACCTGAGCCGCGCGTCTCATGCGACCGACGGGGAATCTTCCTCCTCGGCTTCAGCCGAAACATTTGCAATAATGAGCGAAATGCCCGCATCCTCGATCATGCGCATGGTTTCGGCGGTAACACCGTCGTCGGTGATGATGGTCGAGACCTGATCGAGCGGGCAAAGGATCAGGCTGGAGCGCTGGCGGAATTTGCTTGAATCCACCATGACGACGAGTTCGTCGGCCTGGCGCATGAGCTTCTGCTCGCTCTGGATGACCAGCGCGTCGGCTTCCATGACGCCCAGCGGGCCTACGCCCTGCGCACCGATGAACATGCGCTGAGCATAGAAATTGCGGATCGTATCGTTGTCGAAGGGCGAGAGGATCAGGCTTTGTTCGCGATAGATCGCGCCGCCCGGCACCGTCACGTTATTCTTCGAATGCTTGACCAGGTGTTCGGCGATCGCGAAGGAATTGGTCATCACCTGCAGCCGGAAGGCCGAGATATAGTGAACCAGCTGGAATGTCGTCGTGCCGCCATTGATGATAATGGCGTCGCCGGGATTGCAGAGTTCGGCCGCCTTGCGCGCAATTGCGCGTTTCCTATCGATGTTGACGGCTTCGGATACACGAAACGGCCGCGCGGCCAGATTGCCGAGCTGCGGAGGATGGATCGATTCCGCTCCGCCGCGCACACGCCTGATCTTTCCCTGTACGTGCAGGGCAGCGATATCACGGCGTATCGTCGCTTCCGAAGCCTCGGTCAGCTCGGAAATATCCTGAATCGTCACGACAGACTTTTCCTGTACGGCGCTCAGAATAATGCGATGGCGTTCGCGTTCGTGCATTGGCTCCTCCTTGTCGGCGGTTATTTCGCAAATATGACAATGTGTCAATCATAAACGATCATAAACTTTCATATTGCATCGCAACATTATCGAATTTGATCGTTTTCGATTGACAAGGCGACTATACGTGAGCGATACCCTGCTCACAAAGGGCGGTTCCATCATGATCCGATCTGCCCGAAAGACTTGATTTCAAGGGAGGATGACATGGCGGCTGGCGTTCAGCTTCTGGAAAACCGTTGGGATGATGCACATGCTGATGGGCTCGATGAGCCTGGCAAGCTGCTTTATCGGTCGAATCTGCTCGGTGCCGATAAGCGTATCACCAACTATGGTGGCGGCAACACGTCGGCCAAGGTCATGGAAACCGATCCGCTCTCCGGCGAGAAGGTTAGGGTGCTCTGGGTCAAAGGCTCCGGCGGCGATGTCGGCACCATCAAGCTTGACGGTTTCGCCACGCTTTATCAGGACAAGCTGGACAGCCTGAAGAACATCTATCAGGGCGTTGCAGACGAGGATCGCATGGTCGGCTTCCTGCCGCATTGCACTTTCAACCTCAACGCCCGTGCCGCTTCGATCGATACGCCGCTGCATGGCTTCGTGCCGTTCACCCATGTCGACCACATGCATCCGGATGCCATCATTGCCATCGCCGCCTCGAAGAACTCGCGCGAGCTGACGCGCGAAATCTTCGGCGACGAGATCGGCTGGCTGCCCTGGCGCCGTCCGGGCTTCCAGCTCGGCCTTGATCTCGAAGCCTTCGTCAAGGCGCATCCGAATGCCAAGGGTGTTGTTCTCGAAAGCCATGGCCTCTTCACCTGGGCCAACGACGCCAAGGAATGCTACGAGCTGACGCTCGCGATCATCAACAAGGCGATCGAATGGTTCGCAGCCAAGACCGAAGGCAAGACGATTTTCGGCGGTGCCATCACCCAGAGCCTGCCGCAGGCGGAGCGTCGTGCGATCGCCGCCCGGCTAATGCCTGAGATCCGCGGCCGCATCGGCAAGGCCGAGCGCAAGCTCGGCGATTTCGACGACCAGGATGCCGTGCTCGAATTCGTCAACTCAAAAAACCTTCGCCCGCTTGGCGCGCTCGGCACCAGCTGCCCGGATCACTTCCTGCGCACCAAGATCCGGCCACTGATCGTCGATTTCGATCCGGCCAAGCCTGATGTCGATGCCGTCATCGCCGGCCTCGACAAGGCATTGGAAGATTACCGCGCCGACTACGCACGCTATTACAATGATTGCAAGCATGACAATTCGCCGGCCATGCGCGATCCGAACCCGGTGATCTTTCTCGTGCCCGGCGTCGGCATGCTGTCCTTTGCCCGCGACAAGGCGACTGCCCGTATTGCTGGCGAGTTCTACGTCAACGCCATCAACGTCATGCGTGGCGCCTCCACGGTTTCCGAATATCAAGGCCTGCCTGAGCAGGAAGCCTTCGATATCGAATATTGGCTGCTGGAAGAGGCAAAGCTGCAGCGTATGCCGAAGCCGAAAAGCCTCGCCGGCCGCGTTGCCTTCGTGACCGGTGGCGCCGGTGGCATCGGTCGCGCCACGGCCGCCCGGCTGGTAGGCGAGGGCGCCTGCGTCGTTTTGGCTGATATCGACCAGTCGGCACTTGAAGATACCCAAGCCGATTTTGCCAAGAGATACGGTGCGGATGCCGTGCGCAGCGTTAAGCTCGACGTGACGAAGGAGGATGCCGTTATATCCTCCTTCGCTGAGGCTTGCGTCGAATTCGGCGGTATCGACATTCTGGTCTCGAATGCAGGCATTGCTTCGTCCGCGCCGATCGAAAGCACCGAGCTTTCGATGTGGAACCGCAATATCGATATCCTCGCGACCGGTTATTTCCTCGTCTCGCGCGAAGCCTTCCGGCTGTTCCGCCGTCAGAACCTGGGGGGCAATGTCGTTTTCGTCGCGTCGAAGAACGGTTTGGCGTCCTCGCCGAATGCCGCTGCCTACTGCACGGCAAAAGCCGCCGAGATTCATCTCGCCCGCTGCCTGGCTCTGGAAGGTGCGGAAGCCGGCATTCGTGTGAACACGGTCAATCCCGACGCCGTGCTGCGCGGCTCGAAGATCTGGAACGGCGAGTGGCGCGAGCAGCGCGCTGCTTCCTCGAAGATTGAGGTGGACGAGCTGGAGGAACATTACCGCAAGCGCTCGATGCTGAAGCTCAATGTTTTCCCCGAGGACATTGCCGAGGCGATCTACTTCCTGGCATCGGATCTTTCCGCCAAGTCGACGGGTAATATCATCAACGTCGACGCCGGCAACGCGCAGAGCTTTACGCGGTAGTTGGCCGCACTTCCTTCTCCCCACTGGGGAGAAGGTGGCCCAAAGGGCCGGATGAGGGGGCGCGGCAGATGCAGTTCTATCTTTCGCTCACGCTCAAGATGGTCGTCGCTCCGCTCCTTATCCCCTCATCTGCCCGTTGGGCATCTTCTCCCCGCGGGGGAGAAGAGGGAATAAGCTGATCGAAACGCCGATATTTCGAATAACGCATTGGGAGGAAAGAATGGCCGAATACAGGATCGCGCCCGATCTGGTCGCCGCAGAAAACGACAAGCGCGCCGCCGCATTGAAATCCGATTATGAGGCGCTGGGCGCCACGCTCGCCCGCCGCGGCGTCGATATCGAAGCCGTCACAAAAAAAGTTTCGGAATTCTTCGTCGCGGTCCCGTCCTGGGGTGTCGGAACCGGCGGCACGCGCTTCGCCCGTTTCCCCGGCACCGGCGAGCCACGCGGCATCTTCGACAAGCTCGACGATTGCGCCGTCATTCAGCAGCTGACGCGGGCAACACCAAGGGTTTCGCTGCATATTCCCTGGGACAAGGCCGATGCGAAGGAATTGAAGGCGAAAGGCGATGCACTCGGCCTCGGCTTCGACGCCATGAACTCCAACACTTTCTCCGATGCGCCCGGTCAGGCGCATTCCTACAAATTCGGTTCGCTGAGCCATGTCGATGCGGCGACCCGCGCCCAAGCTGTCGAGCACAACATCGAATGCATCGAAATCGGCAAGGCGATCGGCTCGAAGGCGCTGACGGTATGGATCGGCGACGGCTCCAACTTCCCCGGCCAGACGAATTTCACCAAGGCCTTCGAGCGCTATCTCGCCGCCATGGCCGATATCTACAAGGCGTTGCCAGATGACTGGCGACTGTTTTCCGAGCACAAGATATACGAGCCGGCCTTCTATTCGACGGTCGTGCAGGACTGGGGCACCAACTATCTGATCGCGCAGACGCTCGGCCCCAAAGCGCATTGCCTTGTCGATCTCGGCCATCACGCGCCGAATACCAATATCGAGATGATCGTCGCGCGCCTCATCCAGTTCGGCAAGCTCGGTGGCTTCCACTTCAACGATTCCAAGTATGGTGACGACGATCTCGATGCCGGTGCCATCGAGCCCTACCGCCTGTTCCTCGTCTTCAACGAGCTGGTCGATGCGGAACGGCGCGGAGTGAACGACTTCAATCCGGCGCATATGATCGACCAGTCGCATAACGTGACCGATCCGATCGAGAGCTTGATTTCCAGCGCCAACGAGATCCGCCGCGCCTACGCGCAGGCGCTGATCGTCGATCGCGATGCACTTAGCGAGTATCAGGACGCGAATGACGCGCTGATGGCATCGGAAACGCTGAAACGCGCCTATCGCGCCGATGTCGAACCGATCCTGGCCGAAGCTCGCCGCCGCGCTGGCGGTGCCATCGATCCGGTCGCCACCTACAGGGCGAGCGGTTATCGCCGCAAGGTTGCCGGAGAGCGTCCGGCTTCCGTTGCCGGCGGCGGCGGTATTATCTGAGATTATCGGGTGCCGGCACAAAATGGCGCCGGCACCCGATGCCTATCGCGCCTGCCCCAATTGCTGGAGTTCGGCCTCTCGCCAGGCGGACCAGCGACGCCGCAATTCGCCTGGCCGCAGGCCATAGTTTTCGTCGAGCACCTCGACCGCGAGAATTCGCTCCGTGCGGAAATGCCGGAAGCCTCCACGTAGCTCGCACCACGCCACCAGAATGCGGCTCGTGTCGGAATAACCAAGGATGACGGGCCAGACGATCCTTGTGCTTTCCGCGCTCGCATCGGACCGATAACGCAGGCGAAGTTTTCGTCCTTCGCGGATTGCCGCCCGCAGCATTGGCAGGTCGATGTTTTCCTCTTCGGATTCCTGAAGAAGCGGTTTGGCGCCGACGCTCGGCTCGAGGATGAAGGGGCGCAGGTGCTCGGGCACGATGGCAGTGATCTTGGCAACCACATCGCGTGCGGCATTGGCAAGGGCCTTGTCGGCGCGGCTTGCAACCCATTGCGCTCCGAGGACGACAGCCTCGATCTCCTCCGGTGTCAGCATCAACGGCGGCATTTCGTAGCCGGGCGAGAGGAGATATCCGAAGCCGGCCTCACCCTCGATCGGCACGCGCTGGCCCATCAGATCGGCGACGTCGCGATAGACCGTGCGTTTGGAGACTTCGAGCTCACCCGCCAGCGCGGCAGCGGTCACCGGCCGGCTCGACCGGCGCAATATCTGTATGATCTGAAACAAACGGTCGGCGCGACGCATTCCTGCTGACTCCTGCTGTCAGTATGGTGGCAACAGCCTTATGCAACAAGAGCCTTCGAGCGCCAACGATATGTTCGGCCGGCCTTTTGAAGGAGTATGCGATGAAACTGGCATCCACGCGTCTGATCGCCTCAGACATCAGGAAAATGGTCGGCTTTTATGAGATGGTCACCGGCCATCGGGCCGAGTGGCTGGCACCGGTCTTTGCCGAGATCGTCACCCCCGCGGCGACGCTTGCGATCGGGAGCGTCGAGACCGTCGCTCTGTTCAAGGAGGGCAGTGCCGAGCCCTGCGCCAATCGCTCTATCATCATCGAATTCCAGGTTGATGATGTCGATGCCGAATTCGCAAAGCTAAAGGACATGGTGGAGGTCGTGCACGAACCGAAGCTGATGCCATGGGGCAACCGGGCAGCGCAGATCCGCGATCCCGAGGGTACGCTCATCAGCCTCTACACGCCTGTCACGGACTTTGCGAAGCAGCGTTTTGCTGGACGTTGAGCGATAAGGCGCCGGCGAAATCCTGCGGTTGGGCGATGCCGTCTGCCTGTCGGCATTTCTCGTCTTCAGTCACGCCTTGGCGTCTTGCGAGCGTGACCAACCGACCTAAATAACTGCATATTTGTCATGGTCGTCTGGCAGATTTGAAATCATCTTTCGGCACGACAACCGAAGATGGTCGCAGCCGTGCTTCGTCGATTTGCTTCAGTCGCATGTGCACTTTCGAGTGGCCCGACAGTGGGAATTGGGTATTGTCGCTTGCAACGGCTCGCCTTGATTTGACGGTCGAGGCTGGCAAAAAGCAGAGCCCTGCTGTTGATAGGTGAGGAAAGACGATGACGACTGACATGAACGGTTTTACCGGACGCCTGAAACGCCGCGAGAATGGCGGCATGATCTCCGGCTGGGTCGGCATACCCGATCCGATGCTCGTCAATCATCTGGCGCAGGAAGACTTCGACACCATCGTGCTCGATATGCAGCATGGCATGTGGAACATGGAGTCTGCCGCCAACGGGATTGCCTATGTGCGCCTGGCCGGCAAGCCGGCGATTGCCCGCATTCCCGTCGGCGATTTTGCCTCTGCCTCGCGCCTTCTCGATGCGGGCGCCTCCGCGATTATCGCGCCGATGATCAATTCTGCCGATGATGCGCGCGCGTTGGTGCAAGCGACGAAATATCCGCCGCTCGGTGAGCGGAGCTGGGGGCCATCGCTGGCGCTCAATCATTTCGGCCTGCCAGCTGAAGATTATCTGCAGAGCGCCAACAGCCTGACCGCCACCATCGCCATGGTGGAAACCCGCATGGCACTCGATGCGATCGACGAGATTCTCGCGGTCGACGGCATCGATGGTATCTTTGTTGGCCCGTCCGATCTTTCGATCGCGCTTTCGAACGGCGCCCGTCTTGCACCCGATAGCGCCGCGATCGATCAGGCGCTTGCAACCGTGCTGGCACGCTGCCGCGCCCACGGCAAGGTCATTTGCGCCTTCGGCGGCGATGGCGCCCGCGCCGGGGAATATCTGAAGCTTGGCCTCGATCTGGTTATCGCCGGCACGGAAACGGCGCAGCTGCGCGCCGGCGCCCGCACGGCCATTCAGGCTGCGCGAAAAGGCGCTGATTCATAATCGGCTGAGATAAAAGCTGCCCGAGGTATCCCACGGGCAGCGGTGGTTGCGCTAGAGCCGGATGATTTAGGTCTGTTCAACCTAAAATCTGGATCCGCTCTAGTTCACCAGCTTTACATAGCAGGGCCGATAGGTCTCGGTACCGCAGCCGCCACCGACCGCTTGTGCCGGCGTGATTGTGTTTTGGATGGCGATTGCCGCGAGCGCGACGGCGATGATTGTCAAAACAGTTTTGGTGTATTTGTCCATGAGTTTCCCCTAATGATAGAATGACTAACGATATGCATCTTAAAATTGCTTTTCTGAATGCGGGCTGAATACAGATGCTCAAGGTTGTGCCCCGATGTCGGGTGATACTATCGGATAACAGCCCAAACACGACCTTCCCCCCTTGTCGACTTTGATCGCAGCCTGCGCTTGCATCGTCACCCGCCTGCGGGCATTCTCGCTCCGACATGGCGGAGCGGAATGATTTGTCGAAGGTGCAGGGATTGGCGGCGGGGCGCGGCTTGCGTCGCGAAGTAGGTCAGCGCGTGACCTTGCGGACCGTTGCTACGGCTCTCGGTCTTTCGGTCACGACGGTCAGCCGTGCCCTTAAGGAGGGCGCAGAGGTCAATCGCGAGACCATCGAACTGGTCAAGCGCGTTGCGGGCGAGCTTGGCTATCGTCCCAATCTCGGTGGCATCAATCTGCGCACCGGCAAAACCCACGCCATCGGCATCGTGCTGCCTTTCGGGCGTGAGGGCGAGATGAACATTGTCGTTGCCTCGCTGATCGAAGGCGCTTCGCGCTATATGAAGTCGCGAGGGTACCGAACGACAATCGTCCCGCAGCTCCAGGCAGATGATCCACTCGCGACGGTGCGCGATATCGTCGAGGAGGGATCGGTCGACGGCGTCATCATCACGCATACGACACCACAGGACGATCGCGTCAAATACCTGCTTGAAGTCGGCATGCCTTTTGTCACCTTCGGGCGGACGGAGCTCTTGAGCGTTCATCCGAGCATCGATCTCGATCATGAAGTGATCGGCGCAGAGGCTGCACGCCTTCTGCTCGATGCCGGCCACCATATGCCGCTGCTGATCGCGCCCAACCAGCAATTCACCTACAGCCTGCAATTCGTAAGAGGGTGGCGCAGGACTTTTGCCGAGCATCATCTCGATGTGCCTGATGATGGCATCCATTTCACCACGGCGACACCCGACAATGGTCGCGAGATGGCAAAGCACATAGCAGCGCAGAATCCCGCAGCGACCGCCGCTTTCGTTGCCAGCGAGGAGGCAGCTCTCGGTTTCCTCGCCGGCTTGCGCGATGCCGGGCGGCAGGCCGGCAGTGATTTCGCGCTGATTACCTATGGCGGCACCGCACTGCCAGATTTCTTCAACCCGCCTTTGAGTACCTTTCACTATTCGAACCATGCCATAGGCGAGCGATTGGCGGCCTTCCTGCATCGGGCAATCGCCGGCGAAAATCCGGCCGATCTGCGCGAAGTCGTCCAAGCCGCCTTCGTCGATCATCAAAGCCAGTCACGTCACGCTTGAAAAATATTGCTGCTTGCAGGATGAGCAGGCGGCGAGAAGGTATTCGTAACGTTACGAATTTGCAGATTGCGCAATATTGAAACGTTAGTCGGCCAGAAAATCGCTGATTGACAGTCTTCCTCTTTTCCATAATCGTAACGTTACGAATTGCCGATTTCGAGTGAGGAAGCTCATCGGCAAGGCACATTGTTCAGGCGTGGAGGCCTCGCCGCGCGCGGCTTCACGCATTGTAAGGGGAGGATGACGTGAGCGACGGATCGCTTTTTTTCGGATCGCCTATTTGGACCTTCAATTGGAACCCGCCGTATCAAGCGCCGTTGCGGCGGCTCGCTGCGACAGGCTGCAAGGGATTTGAGCTCACCGCCTGGTCGGTGGACATGTTGAGCTACTACACGCGCGAAACCATCCGCGAGTTGAAGCAGATTGCAGACGGAGAGGGGCTGGTGCTCACCAACTTCTTCTTCAATCTACCCTTCAGCCGCGCAGCAAATGCTGCCGTCTCGACAGTTGACCTCGATGGCTACAGGCGCGGCATGGAAGTCGCCGCCGCGATCGGCACGCCGATCGTTACCAGCATGACACCCTATCCGTTTCAGTCCGAGGTCAGGCCGATCCTGCAGCGGCCGATCTCGCAGGAGTGGGGCGCGGCAGTCGAACCGCAATGGGATTGGACGGGTGAATATGAAGCCGTCGTGGAGGGTTTTATCCGGGCTTGCGAGATTGCCGCCGCCGCGGGTCTCAAGGTCGCGATCGAGCCGCATCCTTATCGCTGGGTCAGCTCCGGTCAGGGCATGCTGCGGCTGATCGAGCGCACCGGTGCCGCCAATCTCGGCCTGAACTTCGACCCGAGCCATCTCTTTCCGGCCGGCGACATGCCGCATTACGTCGTGCTGGCGCTCGGCGATCGGATCTTCAACACGCATTTTTCCGATAATGAAGGGCACACCAACGCCCATTGGCGCCCGGGGCGCGGCAAGATCGATTGGAAGGCGATTTTCGCGGCACTCAAGACCATCGGCTATTCCGGCCCGATCACGCTGGAGCTGGAAGACGCGCCGGGTGCATCGCATTGGACCCATTTCCGCGAAGCGACGACGGAATTCGATGACGAGATGCGCCGTGGCATGAGCTATCTGCGCGCCGCTGCCGCCGAACTCGATATCACCATTTCCTAGAGGCAAGCCAATGAGCAACGAACCCATGAAAGTCGGCATTGTCGGCGCCGGCAATATCAGCGCCACCTATGTTGCGACCCTGCATATGTTTGATTTCATTCGCGTGAAGTCTGTTTACGATCTTTATCAGGAGCCTGCCCGCAAGCTCGCCGAGCAGTTTGGCATCGAGGCCGTTGCGCTCGATACGATGCTTTCCGATCCGGAAATCGGTCTCATCATCAACCTGACGACGCCGGTCTCGCATTATGCCATCAGCAAGAAGGCGCTGCTTGCCGGCAAGCATGTCTATTCGGAGAAGCCGCTTGGCGTCTCCATGGGCGAGGCGGAGGAGTTGATGGCCATCGCGCGGGCAGGAGACCTGCGGCTCGGTTGCGCTCCCGACACCTTCCTTGGCGGCGGTCACCAGTTGACACGGCGCTTGCTCGATGAAGGGCGCATCGGCAAGACGATTTCGGCCACCGCCATGCTGCTGTTGCCGGGTCATGAGCATTGGCATCCCAACCCAGACTTCTTCTACGGCCGCGGCGGCGGGCCGATGCTCGATGTCGGTCCGTACTACGTGACGAACCTCATCGCCTTGCTCGGCCCCGTGCGCGAGATCTTTGGCACTGCGAAGATCACCCGCATCGAACGCACGGTGAAGACTGATCCGCGTCGCGGCGAGACGATTAAGGTACTGGTGCCGACCCATCTGACGGGCGTTATGGAGTTCCATAGCGGTGCGACCGTCACCATTGCCACCAGCTTTGATGTTATCAAGCACAAGCACAATCAGATCGAGCTTTACGGTTCGGAAGGTACTATGGTGACGCCGGATCCAAACAATTTCAGCGGCAAGGTTGAGATATTTCGCGATGGCGATGAGGCGTGGAGGGAGATCCCCGTCGATCACCCCTATACGGAAGGTGTGCCAGGTCATCTCGGTCTGCGCGGATTGGGCGCGGCGGAGATGGTGGATTCCCTTCGCTCGGGACGTCAGCATCGGGTATCGTCGGAACTAGCTTTCCACGCCCTTGAGGTGATGACGGCATTCGAGCGTTCGGCGCAATCGCGTTCTGTGGTTGCAATCCACAGTAGTTGCGGTCGGCCCGATCCAATACCGCGCGCAATAAATGAGGGACGTTTCTCATTGAGTGCGCTATAGAGTTGAGAAAATGCGGTCCTTTTGGACTGCGGGCTTGACGAAGGGGCAATGCCTGAGGAAGCATTGCTCACGTGCTGCAGGGAACGGAGGCCCTGCCGCACAGTTTTGGAGGATCAGGAGATTCGGCATCCGGTGTCTGGAGACGGCGGCGGCTGAGGAAAGGCGTTTGAAGAACGCCCTCAAAGGAGGAGGAACGCATGCGCAAATTGATGATGGCATTGGTCGGCGCTACGGCGCTGGTCGCGGCGAGCGTGACCGGCGCTCTGGCCGAAGGCAAGAAGGCCGAAGTTCTGCATTGGTGGACTTCGGGCGGTGAAGCCGCAGCCGTGAAGGAGCTGGCCAAGGCCTTCAACGCTGCAGGCGGCGAATGGGTGGATACCGCAATTGCCGGCTCCGGCTCGACTGCTCGTCCGATCGGCATCAACCGCATCATCGGCGGCAATCCGCCGACGGCCATGCAGTTCAACACCGGCACGCAGATGAACGAACTGGCCCAGCAGGGCCTGCTGCGGCCGCTCGACGATCTCGCCAAGGAGCAGGATTGGAAATCGGTTCTGACACCATCTTTCTATCAGGCCATCCAGTTCCAGGATCATATCTATGGCGCTCCCATCAACGATCACGGCCAGAATTGGGTCTTCTATTCCAAGGCCGTTTTCACCAAGGCCGGCGTGACGGAAGAGCCGAAGACCTGGGATGAAATGTTTGCCGCGCTCGACAAGATCAAGGCTGCCGGCCTGATCCCGGTTGCCGTCGGCGGTCAACCTTGGCAGCTGCAGTCGATGTTCAACGCCATCCTGCTCGGCGAGGGCGGGAAGGATCTCTATGCTAAAGTCTGGAAGGATCTCGACACGGATGCCGTCAAGTCCGACCAGTTCAAGCATGTGGCGGAAGTCTTCGCCAAGCTCCGCAACTATCAGGACCCTGGCAGCCCGAACCGCGACTGGAACGTCGCGACCGGCATGCTGATCGACGGCAAGGCCGGCATCCAGTTCATGGGCGACTGGGCCAAGGGTGAATTCATCCATGCCGGCCTCGTCGCCGACAAGGATTTCGGCTGCATCCTCGGACCTGGCGAATCCAACTTCATGATGGGCGGCGACATTTTCGTCTTCCCCGTTCTCAAGGATAAGACGGCGACCGACGCCCAGACCCTGCTCGCTACCGTCATCATGTCGAAGGAAGGCCAGCTTGCCTTCAACTCCAAGAAGGGTTCGGTGCCCGTGCGTCTCGACGTCGATACGTCAAAGCTCGACGCTTGCGCCCAGAAGGGCCTGAACGCACTCAAGGATCCGAGCCGCCAGATCCTGGCACCCGACGTGCTGACCCCTCAAGATATCGTCCAGACCGAAGGCGATCTCATTGCTCAATACTGGACGACGCCCAGCATGACGGCGGACCAGTTCGCCACGCAGTTTGCCCAGGTCATCGAACAGGCCAAGTAAGCTTCGATCGACATCCATGCGGCGGCAGGTGAGCCTGCCGCCGGTTTCCATGAATGCTGAGGAGGAGCGCGTCCATGAGCAGCCCCAATACGAGCGCCACTGCTGCAAAAGCGGCTGTCGCACCTGCGAGCGTCAGCCGCAGGAGGATACATTTTTCGCCCTACGTGGCCCTGTTTCCAGCCTTCGCCATCGTGCTTCTGGCCTATGTCGTCACCGTCGTCTGGAACATCTGGATATCGTTCACGGACAGCAAGGTGCTGCCGGTCAACACTTTCGTCGGCACGAAGCAGTATGAGCGGTTGTTTTCGACGGCGCGCTGGCTGCTGTCGCTGCAGAACGTCGTCGTCTTCGGCATTCTCTTCATTGCCGGCTGTCTGATCCTCGGCTTTCTTCTCGCCGTCGCGCTCGATCAGAAGGTCCGTTTCGAAAACACCTTCCGGACGATCTTCCTCTATCCCTTTGCCATGTCCTTCATCGTCACCGGGCTGGTCTGGCAGTGGATCATGAATCCGACGCTCGGCCTGCAAAAGGTTGCCGACAGTGTCGGCTTCACCTGGTTCCGCTTCGACTGGATCGTCCAGAGCGATCTCGCGCTCTACGTCATCGTGCTTGCCGGTGTCTGGCAATCTTCCGGCCTCGTCATGGCGATCATGCTTGCGGGCCTGCGCGGCGTCGACCGGGAATTGTGGAAGGCGACCCGCATCGACGGCATACCGAGCTGGCGCGTTTACCTGCATATCGTCATCCCGATCCTGAGACCGACCATCATCACCGCCAGCGTTCTTCTGGCGATTGCGGTTGTGAGGGTTTACGAACTGGTTCTGGCGACGACCGGCGGCGGTCCGGGTATCGCGACCGAAGTGCCCGGGAAATTCATCATGGATTACCTCTTCGGGCGCGGCAATATCGGCCTTGCAACCGGAGCATCGACCGTGATGTTCATCACGGTGGTTATCCTGGTGACGCCCTGGCTCTATTATGAATATTTCCGTGAAAAGCCGAGGGGGAACTGATGACGACGCCATCTTCCGTCACTGGTGCCATGCAGGGTCCGACCGGCCGCAAGCCGCAGCATCTGACCCCAGGACGCATCGGCCTTTATCTCTTTCTCGTCATCGCGGCCCTGTTCTTCCTGCTGCCGCTCTATGTGATGCTTGTCACCTCGTTCAAATCCATGCCGGAGATCCGTCAGGGCAATATCTTCGCCTTTCCGCAAATGTGGACTGCGGATGCCTGGATACAGGCGTGGAGCACGGCCTGCACCGGACTGGAATGCGGCGGCATCAGCGTCGGCTTCTGGAATTCGGTGAAGATCCTGATCCCGAGCATGATTTTGTCGATCCTGATCTCGTCGCTGACCGGCTATGCGCTATCCTTCTGGCGGGTCAAAGGGGCAAACGTGCTCTTTGCCATCCTGCTGCTCGGCGCCTTCATACCGTACCAGGTGTTCATCTATCCGCTGGTTCTGATCTATCGCGACGTGGGCATCTATTCGACGTTGCCCTGCATCATCATCACCCACACAGTCTTCGGTCTGCCGGTGCTGACGCTGCTTTTCCGCAACTATTATTCGAGCCTGCCGATGGAGCTCTTCAAGGCAGCTCGCATCGACGGCGCGGGGCTGTGGCAGATCTTCTTCCGGCTGATGATCCCGATGTCGATCCCGATCCTGGTGGTCGCGGCGATCCTGCAGGTGACCGGCATTTGGAACGATTTCCTCTTCGGCGTCGTCTTCGCCGGCCGAGAAAACTTCCCCATGACCGTGCAGCTCAACAACATTGTCAACTCCACCCAGGGTGAGAAGCTCTACAACGTCAACATGGCGGCGACCATCCTCACCGCCCTGGTTCCGTTGATCGTCTATTTCGGCTCGGGCCGCTGGTTCGTGCGCGGTATCACCGCCGGCGCAGTCAAGGGATAGTTCATGGCCAATGTTTCCATTCGCGAACTTGCAATCGATTTCGGCAGCGTCAGCGTCCTGAAATCGCTCAATCTTGAGATACAATCCGGCGAGTTCATCGTACTCCTCGGCCCCTCCGGCTGCGGCAAGTCGACCTTGCTCAACGCCATTGCCGGGCTGACCGATATCACGGACGGCCAGATCTGGATCGGCGACAGGAACGTCACCTGGGAGGAACCGAAGGACCGCGGCATCGGCATGGTGTTCCAGTCCTATGCGCTTTACCCGACGATGACCGTCGAAGGAAATCTCTCCTTCGGGCTGCGCATTGCGGGCATGGCGAAGGAGGAGATTGCCGAGCGTGTCGACCGCGCCGTGCAGATCCTGCAGATCGACCCCTTGCGCAAACGGCGACCGGGGGAGCTTTCCGGCGGCCAGCGCCAGCGTGTCGCCATTGGCCGTGCGCTGGTGCGTGACGTCGACGTCTTCCTGTTCGACGAGCCGCTCTCCAACCTTGACGCCAAGCTCAGAACCGAGCTGCGTGTCGAGCTGAAGCGCCTGCATAGCGGCCTCGGTTCCACCATGATCTACGTGACGCATGACCAGATCGAGGCGTTGACGCTCGCCGATCGCATCGCCGTCATGAGCGGCGGCGTCATCCAGCAATTCGCCACGCCGAAGGAGATCTATCGCCGTCCGGTCAATCGCTTCGTGGCAGGCTTCGTCGGCTCGCCATCGATGAACTTCCTGTCGGGGCAGGTGGCGAGCAATGGCGGCATGCCGGCGTTCATGTTGCCGGATGGCCGCGCGATCGACCTCAACGGCTACGAGTTTTCCGGCACGCCGGGCGAGGGCCGCAAGGCGACACTTGGCGTTCGGCCCGAGCAAATGCAGTTCCGGCCCGCGAGCGGGCGGGCTGCCAGCCTGCCGGCGACGTTCACCATCGTCGAGCCCATGGGCTCGGACAATCTGATCTGGGGCCAGGTCGGCGGCGAAACACTGTCGGTGCGGATCGATGCCGATGAGGATGTCGCACTCGACACCGAGCAGCCGGTTTATTTTCAGCCGGCGCTCGCGTCGTTGTTCGGGGAAGACGGGCAGCGTCTATAAGATGCGGTGCCGCGCGTTGGACGAAGCGTGCGGCACAATCTTCATGCCCTGACTTCGAAGATCATGTTGAACGGCGTTTCAGTCGCCTTGCGGAAATGCGAATAGCCCGCATCCATGGCAACCTTGCGCAGTTTCAGCTCGCCAGCCTGCGCGCCCAGACCAAGCCCGACCTCCTGCGACAGCGAGGCTGGCGTACAGATCATCGTTGAAGCCCCGTAGTAGACGCGGCCGACGGGGTTGAGATTGTCCTTCAGGCAATCATGGGCGAAGGGCTCGACGATCATCCAGGTGCCGTCATCGGCGAGGGTTTCCTTAATATGTTTGCCGGCACCGACGGGATCGCCCATGTCGTGCAGGCAATCGAACATCGCCACAAGATCGTAGTCGGCAGCCGGGAAGTCCTTGGCGGTCGCCTGTTCGAACGTGATACGGCCCGCAACGCCCGCTTCCTGCGCCGCAGCTTTCGCTCGTTCGATGGACGGGAGATGGTAGTCGAAGCCGAAGAAAGTCGAGTTCGGATAGGCTTCTGCCATCAGGATGGTCGAGGCGCCGTGGCCGCAGCCGACATCGGCGACGATCGCGCCGGCCTCGAGCTTTTCCTGCATGCCGTCGAGCGCCGGTATCCATTCCGAAACGAGATGGCTGTTGTAGCCTGTCCGGAAGAAGCGTTCCGTGCCGCGAAACAGGCAGGTGCTGTGCTCATGCCAACCAAGGCCGCTGCCGGTCTTGAAGGCGTTGACGACCTTCGGCTCGTCGATCCACATGGATTGAACGACATCGAAAGCGCCGGCGAAAAAGGCAGGGCTGTCTTCCTCCGCAAATACCATTGCCTGTTCCGGCGTCAGGTAGAAGCGCTCGGTCTTATCGTCATAACTGACATAGTCGGCGGCTGCCTGAGCTGACAGCCATTCGCGCACATAGCGTTCTTTCACACCGACTTTGTCGGCCAAATCGGCCGAAGTCCTTGGCGTTCCGTCAGCCATGGCCTTGAACAGGCCCAAATGGTCTCCGAGCGTTACCAACACGCCTGAGACCGCCGCGCCGAGATCGCCGACCAAGCGCCCGACAAGGGTATCGAGTTTCTGCATATCAGGTTCGCGCATGACATCCTCCCATCAGAATTGATGCAGCGTTCCGTCACGATGTATTCGGATAGGGAAAGATACTCCCAGGCTGGAGGGCAGGCAATTACGCCATCCGGCTGAACACGCCAGGCCCTCGCCCTGAAAAGTAGCGCAACCTATTGATGTGATGTGTTATTTTTGGAGGTCCAAAAGAGAGCTCACGCCTCAGTTGGCGCGCGCCAGCTCCTTTTCCAGAACTGAGAGCAGGCGCGGATCGTCGGCGGTTACGTCGGGCGCAAAGCGCGCGGCAACCTTGCCGTCGCGGCCAATCAGGAATTTCTCGAAGTTCCAGACGATGCCGCCATTGTCGCCGGTGTGCAGGCCGCGATCGGCGAGGCGGGCACGCATCGGACCGTCGCCGATGGTCTCGACGCCGGATGCGATCAGGCTGTCGTACAGCGGATGACGCTCGTCGCCAGTCACTGCGATCTTGGAGAACATCGGGAACTGCACGTCGTAGGTCAGCGTGCAGAAGTCCAGAATCTCTTTGTCGGTGCCTGGCTCCTGGCCCTTGAAATCATTGGCCGGGAAGCCGGCGATGACCAGACCTTCGCCGCGCTTTTCTTCATAGAGCTTTTCCAATCCTTCGTACTGTACCGTCAGGCCGCATTTGGACGCGACATTGACGACCATGATGACCTTGCCGCGATAGTCGGCAAGCGTCGTATCGCTGCCGTCGATCCTCTTTACCGGAATATCGAGCACGCTATCGGTCATATCATTCACTCCAGATGAGACGGAAAACAGGATGCCGATATTTGCCCGGAATTCGGTGGCGTCAAGGTCAGAATGCGCGTCAGGCAGCCTCCTCCATTCGAACCAGATGGCCCTGCGAGACTTCGCGGTAGTGTCGCGCGGGTGGCTGATAGCCGACGGGGCGCACCGGGCTCTTCAATTCGTCGACGGCGAGGTTGCGCCGGATGCCGCGCCGGGATGGATCCGGTACCGGGACGGCCGCCATCAGCTTCCTCGTGTAGGGATGCTGTGGATTCTCGAAAACCGACGCGCGCGGGCCGATCTCGACGATCTCGCCGAGATACATGACGGCGACGCGGTGGCTGACGCGCTCGACCACGGCCATGTCGTGCGAGATGAAGAGATAGGAGAGATTGAGGCTCTGCTGCAGATCCATCAGCAGATTGCAAACCTGCGCCTTGATCGACACGTCGAGTGCCGAGACGCTTTCGTCGGCGACGATTACTTTCGGATCGAGCGCAAGCGCGCGGGCAATACAGATGCGCTGACGCTGGCCGCCGGAGAATTCGTGTGGATAGCGGCTCATCATGTCGGCCTTTAGCCCGACGCGCTCCAGAAGATCGGCGGCTTTTTCCCGGGCTTCGGCGCGCGTGCCCAAGCGATGCTCGATGAAGGGTTCGGCAACCGCAGCGCCGATCGTCATACGCGGATTGAGGCTCGCGAACGGGTCCTGGAAGATCATCTGGATGCTGCGGCGCATCCGGCGCAGATCTAGCGTATTGAGCTTCATCACGTCATAGCCGTCGAGGCGAACCTCGCCGGATTTGGGATTGATGAGGCGCATGATGGAGCGCCCCGTCGTCGACTTACCGCAGCCGGATTCGCCGACCAGCGACAGCGTTTCCCCTTGTGCAAGATCGAAGGAGACATTCTCGACCGCATGGATCGCGCCCGTTGGGCGGGCCAGCAGGCCGCCACGAAGATCGAAGCGGGTGACGAGGTTCTTCACCTCGAGCACCGGTGTCTTGCCGTGATCGACGGTATCCGCGAGCGCCTTCGGTTCGCTGCGCTCGCCAGTGCTTGCGTCGACGACCGGGAAGCGCAGCGGCTGCGGCTGATCTTTCATGGAACCGAGGCGCGGCACGGCTGACAGCAGGGCGCGGGTGTAAGGATGCTGGCCGCGATGAAAGATATCGTCGGTCTTGCCGGTCTCCACCGCTTCGCCGCGATACATGACGATGGTGCGGTCCGAGATTTCGGCGACGACGCCCATGTCGTGGGTGATGAAGAGGACGGACATGCCTTCCTCTTCCTGCAGCACCTTGATGAGATCGAGGATCTGGCCCTGGATTGTCACGTCGAGCGCGGTCGTCGGCTCATCGGCGATCAGGAGTTTCGGGCGACTGGCAAGCGCCATGGCGATCATCACGCGCTGGCGCATGCCGCCGGAAAACTGGTGCGGATATTCGTCGAAGCGCGAGGACGCGTTGGGGATGCGCACTTTCTCCAGGAGGCGGATCGTTTCGGCTTTTGCCTCCGCCTTGGAAATATTGCGATGGCAGGTCAGCGCCTCGGAAATCTGCCGGCCGATGGTGAAGATCGGATTGAGTGAAGTCATCGGCTCCTGGAAGATCATCGCGACGTCCTTGCCGCGCACCTTGCGCATCTCGGCCTCCGGCAATGCCAGGAGATCGCGGCCGTTTAGCCGGATCGAACCTTCGGTGCGGCTGTTTGCTCTTGCAAGAAGCCGCATGATCGAGAGCGAGGTCACGCTCTTGCCGGAGCCGCTTTCGCCGACGATGGCGACCGTCTCTCCCGGCATGACATCGAAGGAAATGTCCTTCACGACCTTGCGCCACTCGCCATCGACGAGAAACGACGTGGTGAGATTGGAGATGGAAAGAACAGGCTGGGTGTGTGGATTGGTCATCTGCGCTGCAACGGTCGGCATGAAGTTCCCTTTTATGATTTTACCATTGGTCAGGCTTCAATCGCGATTGCTCACGATGGGACTGCCATCGTGGCACGGGAGGCTGAAGGGCGACCTTCGGCAATCCTCTTGGCCTCAAGCGCGGCAATCTTTTCGTCGACCTCGCGGCGGTCGGTCATCCCGCTGGGGTTCTGCCGCGTCGGCATGGTTTCTGCGACATGCAAATAGCGTTCCTGCGCAACTGTGTAGAGCCGCTCGAGTTCGGTCAGCGGATCGGCGCTGTCGTCGACTCGGATGTTCAGCCAAGCGTAATCCTGGTCACGGTGGATGACGAGTGCTGCCGATTGCTTGCCACGCTTATCCCCGCCTGCATCTTCGCCCGCCCGCATGGCTTCGAGCAACCGCTCCGCAAGTGGTTTGCCTGCGGCCTTCTTGAAGGTCGCAAGCGTTTCCGCAATCACCTGCGGTCCAGCCAGCATGTTGCCGGCCACCGATACATTGTCGTCGACCAGATGCCCCGCCCAATCGATACACCTGGCGCCGGTAAAGGCGGCATTGTTGCCCTTGTTGTCGATCAGGTGAAACTGCCGCTGTTCGCGGCCTTCGTCGCGGGCGCTCAGCGTTTCCAGAATTTCATGGGGCGCATGCCCGGATGCCAGCATCGCAAGTCCGTCGATGCCGTAAAGCGGGCTGGCAAAGGCCTGCGTCGCAACCGCGCCGATGCCGCCGCGAATATGCGGCACGATGCTGCCGACGGCAAAGAAGCGCGTGGCGACGGCGATGGCGAGATTTCCGGTTTCGGGTTCTCGGGCAACGATCGACCATGTCATCGGCTCTATCTCCCAACGGCATAGGCTTGCATCAAACGAGGTGTTGCCGCTGCGCGCAAGAGGCCATCGGCGTCGCGCCGTGCGGCGGTCAGCCGACCCACGGTCCACTCCGGTGCGACGGTCAGCTGGTGGCCTCTCTTGCGGAGCGTATCGAGCACGTCAGCGCCGAAATTCGCCTCCGCCGTCAGGCCACCCGGTTCGCGGGTGCGCGGATAGAAGGAGCTCGGGAAATGCGTGCTGTGGAACAGCGGCTTGTCGATCGCTTCCTGCAGGTTCAGCCCATGATGGACATAGCGCAGGAAGAAGGAGAGCTGCCACTGCTCCTGTTGATCGCCGCCGGGCGTGCCGAAAGCGAGCGTCGGGCGTCCTTCATGCAGTGCCATTGTCGGGGTCAGCGTCGTACGTGGCCGCTTGCCCGGTGCCAGCGAGGAGGGCAGACCCGGCTGCAGCCAAAACATCTGGGCGCGAGAATTGAGGCAGAAGCCGAGGCCAGGAATGATCGGCGAGGATTGCAGCCAGCCGCCCGATGGCGTGACCGAGATCATGTTGCCTTCGCGGTCGATGACATCGATATGCACGGTGTCGCCGCGCTTCTCGGTAAGATGCGACATGGTGGGCTCATAGACCGCGCCGCTCTTGGCTTCCGGTGCGTCGAGCATCGCCATGGTAAGATCGTACTGGCTTTCAAAGCCGGGCAGCTTGCCGGGGCGCAGGGCAAGCGACGCCTCTGACGAAACCAGCCGGCGGCGCTCGTCGGCATAGGCGTCCGACAGTAGGGTTTCGAGCGGTACGCGCGTGAAATTGGGGTCGCCGTAATAGACCTCGCGATCGGCAAAGGCGAGTTTCATGGCCTCGGTCACGGTGTGGACGAAATCGGCGCCGGCGGGATCCATGCCGGCCAGATCGAAACCCTTGAGCAGCGACAGTGTCTGGAGGAAGACGGGGCCTTGACCCCAGGGGCCGATCTTGGCGACCGTCCAGCCGTGATAATCATAGGTCAGCGGCGCCTCGACCGTCGCCTGCCAGTTGGCCATGTCGTCGGCGGTCAGCACGCCCTTGTGGCGCCCGCCGCTTGCATCCATGACCTCCGTCTTGCTGACATAGCTGTCGATGGCTTCTGCGACGAAGCCGCGGTAATAGGCATCGCGAGCGGCTTCGATCTGCGCTTCGCGATCGCTCTTGCTTTCCGCTTCCGCGACAACACGCTTCCAGGTGTCGGCAAGAACCGGGTTCCTGAAATTGGACCAGGGTTCGGGCGCAGCTCCCCCCGGCAGCCAGGTCTCGTAGGAGGTCGGCCATTCCTTGCGGTAGAAATCGGCAAGACCTGCGATGGTGGCGGAGACGCGCGGCAGGACTGGATGGCCTTTCTCCGCATAATGGATCGCCGGTTCCAGTACGTCGCGGACGGTCAGCCTGCCGTAATCGCGTAGCATCAGCATCCAGCCATCGAAGGCACCGGGGATGACGGTGGCGAGCAGGCCATCGCCGGGGATCAGTTTCAGCCCCTCGCGCCTGTAATGCTCGATCGTCGCGCCGGCCGGTGCCGGGCCTTGGGCACAGATGACCTCGACCTTATCCTTCTTCTTGGAATAGAGGATGGCTGGCATGTCGCCGCCCGGCCCGCAGAGATGCGGCTCGACGATCTGCAGCACGAAGCCTGTAGCAACGGCCGCGTCGAAGGCGTTGCCGCCCTTTTCGAGAATGCTCATGCCGACGGCGGATGCGATCCAGTGCGTCGACGTGACGACGCCGAAGGTGCCGAGGATTTCAGGGCGGGTGGTGAATGCGGTCATTGGGGGCATCCTTTTGAGTTTATTCATGCTTCGCGCGGGTCGAGCGCATCGCGCAGGCCGTCGCCGAGGAGATTGAAGCCGATCACGACGAGAAAAATAGCGGCACCCGGCCACATGGCCATCCAGGGCGCCTGTTCGAGATAGTTCTTGGCGACATTGAGCATCGAGCCCCAGCTAGGGGCAGGCGGCTGCTGGCCGAGCCCGAGGAAGGAGAGGCTCGCCTCGGCGATGATGGCGGTCGCGATGGTGAGTGTTGCCTGCACGAGGATCGGAGCAAAGACGTTGGGCAGGATATAGCGGGAGATGATGCTGAAATGGGTGAGACCGATCGAGCGGGCGCCCTCGACATAATCCTCCGTCTTGACCGCCAGCACCTGGCCGCGCGTCAGCCGCACGAAGACCGGCGTTGCGGACAATCCGATCGCGATCATCGCGTTGGTGAGGCTCGGGCCGAGGAAGGCGGCAAGCGCAATAGCGGTGATAAGGAATGGCATCGCCAGGAAGGCCTCGGTGATGCGCGAGATGATCTGGTCGATCCAGCCGCCATAGTAGCCGGAGATGAGACCGAAGGGCACGCCGATCGCGACCGCGATGGCAACCGAGAAGACGCCGGCCATCAGCGATGCCCGTGCGCCCCAGATCATGCGGGAGAGAATGTCGCGGCCGAGATCGTCGCTGCCGAGCCAGTGTGCGGCGGATGGCGCCTTGCGGATCGCAGACCAGCTGGTTGCGACCGGGTCCGGAATCGGCAGGAGCGGTGCAAGCGCAGCAAGTGCGGTAAAGAAAAGGATGATGGCAAGTCCGACCAAGGCCCCCTTGTTGGCCCTCAGCTTCCGCCAGGCCCGATTGGGAGCGCGCTTGGCGGGAGGGGCTGCAGCGGCCGTCTGAACGATGGTGCTCATAGGGCTGCCCTCATGCGCGGATTGAGGAGGACGTAGAGAATATCGGCAATAAGGTTCATGGCGATGAAGCCGATGGCCGTGCAGAGCACCACGCCCTGGACGACGGCGTAATCCCGGTTGAAGACCGCATCGACGATCAGCTTGCCGAAGCCGGGGATGGTGAATATCTGCTCGGTCAGAACGGCACCGGCCAGGAGCTCTCCGAACAGCAGGGCGCTGACGGTGACAACGGGCAGGATGGCGTTGCGGAAGCTGTGCTGCAGCACGACGGCCATCTCCGGCAGGCCCTTGGCGCGGGCAGTGCGGATATAGTCGGCGCTGAGCACGCTCAGCATCGACGAGCGCGTGTGGCGCATCAAGGTGGCAGCAAGCGCATTGCCGAGCACGAAGGATGGCATCAGCATCGTCTGGATGGAGCGCCATGGATCTTCGAAGAAGGGTTGGTATCCCGAGGCCGGCAGCCAATGCAGCTTCACCGAGACCAGCAGGATCAGCATGATGCCGAGCCAGAAATTCGGCACGGACAGGCCGCACAAGGCGATGATGTTGGCGAGAAAATCGATGAAGCTATTCTTCTTCACCGCCGCCAATATGCCCATGGGAATGCCGATGGCGAAGGCGAAGATCATCGACATGACGGCGAGCTGAATGGTGACCGGCAGCTTTTCGGCAACGAGCGTCAGCACCGGTTGGTTGGTGCGCAGTGAAACGCCGAGATCGCCCTTGGCGACGCCCTGCAGCCAGTAGCCATATTGGTAGATCACAGGGTCGCTCAGGCGATATTTCTCGCGCAACAGCTCCAGCACCTGAGGATCGCGCTCCTCGCCTGCCATGGCTAGCACCGGATCGCCGGGCAGAAGCTTCTGCAGCGAGAAGACGAAGATCGAAATGATCAGAAGCGTCGGTATGGCGACGAGCAGCCTCTTTCCGATATAGCTATACATGGGCAGATCCTTGCCGCGATGTCGAATGTGAAAGCGCCATCCGGAAAGAAGCCCGCATGGCGCTCATAGCTCAGCCGCTTTTCTTCACGCCTACGAGGCGGATCATGCCGTCCGGGGAGGGCACAAAGCCGGACACCTTCTTATTGTAGGCCCAGATCCAGGCCTGATGCCCGAGAAAGATGATCGGCAGGTCCTGGCTGAGGATCGCCTCGGCCGCATCGTATTTCTGCTTGCGTACGGTGTTGTCCTGAGACTGGCGCGCCTCAAGCAGCAGCTTGTCGACCTCCGGATTGCTGTATTTGGAATCGTTGAGGCCGGCGCCTGTTGTCACGAACTGCTGGATATTGCCGTCCGGATCGGAGCGGCCGGACCAGTCGGATCGGCTGAGCTGGTAGTTGCCGCTCGACTGCGCGTCGAGCAGGGTCGCGAATTCCGTCGTCTTCAGTGTCACGTCGAAGCCGGCTTCAGCAACCATCGACTGGATGATCTGCATCATCTGCATCGATACGGGATTGTTGGCGACGGCGAGCTCGACCGGGATACGGTCGAAACCGGCTTCCTTGACCAGAGCCTTAGCCTTGTCGACGTCGCGGGCGGGTACCGGAATATCCTTGTCGAACCAGGGGCTGTTCGGTGCAAAAGGCTGGTTGCCGGCAAGCCCGGTGCCATCGAAGACGATCTGCATGGCGGCTTCGCGGTCGATTGCCAGCGAGAAGGCCTGGCGCAGGCGCTTGTCCTTGCCCATTGGATTGTCGGCGCGAGCGCCATTGCCGACATTGGCGTAGACGCCAAGCCAGCCGGTGCCGACAGCGTCGGCATAGACGAGATTGGGATCGCTCTTGACAGTGCCGGCATCGGAGGCGGCCACGCGCTCGATCATGTCGAGGTCGCCGGAGCGCAGGTTTGCAAGACGCACCGTTGTGTCGGGGATCGGCAGATAGGTTACCTTATCGATGAAGATATTGTCCTTGTTCCAGTAATCCTGGAATTTTTCGAGCACGATCCGGTCCTGCTGCACGCGCTCGACGAATTTGAAGGGGCCGGAGCAGACGGGATGGTCGCCGAATTTGGCACCGGCAGCCTTTGCAGCCGTTGGCGAAACCATCATGCCCGAGCGGTCGGAAAGCTGGGCAAGCAGCGTGACATCAGGCGCCTTCAGGGTGAAGGTAGCTTCGTATTCACCGGATGCTTCGACCTTGGCGACAGAGGAAAGCTCGCTCTTGCGGCGTGATTCCGGCATGGTCTGATAGCGCTGGATGTTGTCGACAACAGCTTGCGCATTGAACGGCGTGCCGTCCTGGAATTTCACGCCCTGGCGCAGCTCCATGACGAGCTGCTTGCCATCGGCGGACCATTTCCAGGATGTGGCGAGCTGCGGCACGAACTTCAGGTCCGGTGTTACGTCGACGAGCTTGTCGCAGAGCGCGGTATAGACGATGCGGCCGACGAAGGTGCGGGATTGAGCTGGGTCCAGCGCATCGGCATCGTCCTGCAGGCCGATCTTGAGTTCGACGGCGAAAGATGGCAGCGCGATCAGGGCGCCGGCGGCAAGCGATGCCATGAATTTGGCGATCTTCATTTCGTTCTCCTGTTTATCGTTTTCGTTCTTTGCAGTTTCGACCGGTTTCCTCTCCGGTCGTGGTGGGCAGGCCGGCTTTGGGGTCAGCCCACCTCCTCGGTCAGTGGCTCCTCAGCTTGCTGCGCATCCAGCGACGTGATGCGGATCAGGCTTTCCTGCAGCATCAGCAAATGTTCGCGCATGGCCTCGGCCGCCTTCATCGGATTGCGCGCGGCAATCGCGTCGATGATCGTCCTATGCTGGGCGTAGGAGACCGGGCGGGTCTTGTTGATGCTGCGGGCCAATTCGCGAATGGTTTGCCAGGCTTCGTCCTGGCGGACATGGTTGATGACGTCGAAGATGGTCAAAAAGAACTGGTTGCCGGCGCTTTGCGCGATCAGCCGATGCAACGCGCCATCCCAGAGTTCGCGGCTGTCGGCGTCGTCGCTGGCGGTGATCTTCTTTGCCAGTTCGTACATGCGGTCGATGTCGTCGGGCTTGGCGCGCATGGCGGCGAGCTGGGCGAGTTGCGGCTCGATACGCAGGCGGACTTCCATGACCTCCATGAGATCCGTGCCTGCCACAAGCGTGCTGACATGCTGGCTCCAATCGTCCGGTCGCTGTCCGACATAGGTTCCCGAGCCTTGGCGCCGCCAGACGTGGCCTTCGGCTTCCAGCACCTCGAGCGCTCGCCTGATCGCTCGCCGGCTGACGCCGAGGTTCTCCGATAGAGCCCGCTCCGTCGGCAGCTTTCCATCCGCCGGGAGATCGGCCGAATTCAAGAGCCCACGGAGCCTTTCCAGGGCATGAACCGAATTTTCCGGAAGGCTGTTGATTGCCATATTGAAAGGTGAACCAATTTGGAATTGGTCCAATAGAAGTTGAACTCGATCGTCTCGTCAAGCGCTTTTTTGTGCAATTTCGGCAATGCACAATGTTTGTGCGCAATGCAGAAAGGCGACCCGCAAAACGAGTCGCCTTCTTGAGATGACGGATCAACGATGTCCGCCCTCGCGGTTATGGGACTTGAGCTTCAGCGACCGACGGCGCGTGCCGAAATGGCTATCTCAGGCGTGAAGTCGAAATCCTTGTCGAAGGGATAGGTCGGCTTGGCCTTGCGCAGGCGCGGCAGGCGTTCGACGAACTGGTCGACGACACCGGGGGAGAGAGCCATCAGGTTCGGGTTGGCGATCGGCGCCAGTTCCGGCGAGAGGTAGCCGGATTTGACGACGATGATCTTCGCTTTGTGCGGATCAAGGCCGAGGCGGGTGAAATCGGCGATATTATGGTAGGGGCGGCGCTTGGCCGACAGGACGAGATCGATGCCGCCGATGGAGACGACGGCCTGTCTGTCGCTGGCTTCCGTAGTGTCCAGCAGGTACTTGATCGTAAAGTTACCCTTGACCGGCTTGCTGCCTTTAGTGTCGAGCGATGCGCCTACGGAGAGATCGAGGGTGGCGCCGATGCCAGCGGCATAGCATGCTTCCGTAGCAGCCTTGTCGGCGATGCCAGCGAAGATGACGCCTTCTGCACCGTTGGCAATTAATTCAGCCAGCACATCGGCACGGTCGCCGACACCGCCGCCCGTCGGGTTATCGCCGGATTCCGCCAGAACCACGGGCGCGGTCGTACTGGCGATTGCCTTCGCGACGCATTCCTCGATCGAGCCGATCTCCGAGCCGAAAACGAAATCCTCACGCACGTCCCAATAGGCCTGGGCCAGTCGTTTCGCCTCGCGTTCGAGTATGCTGCGATCCGTGCCGGTCATGATGGCAGCAGCCGTTGCGCGCGGCTCGTCGGCCCAGACATAGCCGACCATGAGCGAGGCATCCCAGACGCCCTCGATGGCGTCGATGCCGGGCAACATGTCGTAGAGGCTCTTGGCCGGCTCATCGACCGTACTGGTACGTTCGCCCGGCAGCACTACGGGGATCGGCGCCCAGAGCAGGATCGGCTTCACGCCGGTCTTCAGGCTTTCGGTCAGCATCTTGACGGCGCGGCGCATGGTTTCCTCGACATCGATATGCGGCGCTGTGCGATAGGTGGAGTACATGTCGAGCGCATCGATGATGCGCTGGGTGACATTGCCGTGCAGGTCGTAGCTTGCCGAGACCATGCAATCCTCACCGACGACGGCGCGAGCCGCACTGATCCAGTCACCCTCGGCGTCTTCCATACCTTCGACATACATGGCGCCGTGCATGGCGAGATAGAGTCCATCCAGCGGCAGCAGGGCCTTCAGCCCTTCCAGAAACTCCGCCTTGAAGGCTTCGTATGTATGACGGGCGACCGGGCCGCCGGCGATCGCTCTGGCATGGATGGTTGGCAGGAATTCGCCGTCATAATCCCTAAGGAAGGCGAAGTAGGGCGAGGCAGTCAGCTCCGCGCCGCGCAGAACGCGAAAATCCTTCTCTTCGTTCAGGACGGGATTGTAGGTGCTGCATTCGATGTGAATGCCTCCAACGGCAATACGCATGGGAACCTCAATAGGGGTTGGGACCAATCAGGAAATTATGGGCGGCAATGCTGGCAGCGCCCCGCGCCCAGACATCGCCATCGACACGCTGCGTGCGGATCGGCGTCTGGCCGGCATAGCGCGGCAATACGTTCGCCTCGACCGCCTGCCGCATGACGGTGCCGAAGAGGCGATCAAACCGGCCTTCGACATGGGTAATCAGGATTAGGCCGGGATCGTTGAACTGGATGAGATGCGCAATCGCAAGCCCAAGTGCGCTGCCGGCGCGGTGCAAGATGCGGATTGCGGTGGCACTGCCGAGAGATGCTTCCGTCTCCAAGTCGTCGAGGGATTGACAGGCGAGACCTTCCGCTTTTGCCATTTCCTTGATCGCCTTCAGCGAGGCCACGGTATCGAGACAGCCGCGCTTGCCGCAGCGGCAGGGCGAACCATTGAGCTCGATCGTGCAATGAGCGATTTCGCCAGCGCCGCCATGATTGCCGCGGTAGAGCTTGCCGCCGACGAAATGGGCGCACCCGATACCGTCATCGAAGGAAACGACGCTGAAATTCTGCACGTCACGGGCGCCGCCGAACAGCTTTTCGCTGACGGCGACCGCCTTGGCGTCGTTTTCGATAAAGGTGGCGATGCCGGTCTTCTGCCTGACGATACCGGCAAGCGGTACATCCTGCCAGCCGAGTAACGTGGATTTGACGCAGCTCGCTTGCTTTTCATCGACGAAACCGGAGAGCGCAACACCAAGGCCTGAAAGCTTTCGTCCGGCATCTTTACATTCGGAAAGCAATTTCGGCAGCGTGTCGGCGATCATTGCGGCGATGACATCAGGATCGCGCGACAGTGGCATCGTCTGACGCGCGACGATATTGCCGTTGAAATCGCAGAGAACCAGCGGCGCCGGGTCTTCGAGAAGCGAGATGCCGCCGAAGAAGGCGCCTTCCGGATGCAGGTCCAGCAGGATCGAGGGGCGGCCCTGTCCGTAGATCGTTTCCGTTTCCCGCAAGATGCCGAGGGAAATCAGATCGCGCGCAATCCCGCTCATCGCAGCCTTGCTCAGCCCCATGGAGGCTGCCAGAACTGTGCGGCTGGAAGGGCCTGATTGGCTGATGACCCGTAAGAGCTGCTGCTGGGAGGACGTTAGCAATTCGACGTTCCGCCTGGATTTTTGCTTGTTTTGCCGAGAATAAGTTCAGAAAATAAACAAAGCAACCATATTTGGTTTCATTGCAGCCCTAATCACGCCGCGCTGCAATGTAGCGGAAGAACGCACCGATTGCTCGACCTGCTTTGTGAAAGGCGGCAGTCCAGGCGCCGTCATGGGGCGATTTCGCAAAACATGTTCGCGTTTAAATGGTTGACATCGACCCGTATCAATATGCAAAGCTTATCATAACGATTCAGCCGGCGCTCGCCCGCAATCGTCTCGTCCCTAGACTTTGATCCCACAAGCTTCGCGCTCGACCATGGCCGTTATGGCGGCATGTGCATGTTTCGATCCCGGGTGCAGCAGTCAGAAAGGAATGCCATGTCCAGCACGGTCGATCGTTCGAGACGCCCGTTGGTCATCGTCTCGATCATGCTTGCGACCTTCATGGTCGCCATCGAAGCGACCATCGTTGCGACCGCCATGCCGCGCATCGTTGGCCAGCTCGGCGGCTTCACCTATTACAGCTGGGTCTTTTCCGCCTTTCTGCTGGCGCAATCCACCACCACCGTCATCTATGGCAAGCTTTCCGATATTTTCGGCCGCAAGCCGATGCTGATCGGCGGCATCATCATCTTTCTCATAGGCTCAACGCTCGCCGGTTTCGCCTGGTCGATGGCGTCCCTTATCGTCTTCAGGCTGCTGCAGGGCCTCGGCGCGGGTGCCATTCAGCCTGTGACCATGACCGTCGTCGGCGATCTCTATAAGCTGGAGGAGCGCGCCAAGGTGCAGGGCGCGCTCGCCAGCGTCTGGGCCATCTCCGCCGTCATCGGCCCGCTTGCCGGCGGCATCATCGTCGACAATCTCTCCTGGGCCTGGATTTTCTGGATCAACCTGCCGCTTGGCCTGCTCGCCATCGTCGGGTTCATCCTCTTCCTGCACGAGTCGGTTACGCCGCGCGAGGCGAAGATCGATTATCTCGGCACGATCCTGTTTTCGATATCGATCGTGTCGCTTCTCGTCATCCTGACGGAAACCGATGCGGGCTTCGCCGTTCTCTGTCCCCTGGCGATCGTCTTTATCGTTACCGGCATCCTGTTCCTGTGGCAGGAGCGGCGAGCGCCGGAGCCGATCATTTCGATCGCTCTCTGGAGCCAGCGGCTGATTGCCACCAGCAATGCCGCAACGCTGCTTGCCGGCATGGCGCTGATCGGCCTGACGACCGTTCTGCCGATCTATGTTCAGGGTGTCCTTGGTCGTTCGCCGCTAGAGGCAGGCTTTACGCTGACGATGCTGATTGTCGGCTGGCCGCTGGCCGTGATGCTGGCGAGCCGGTTCTTCCGCACTTTCGGCATCCGCAACACCTTGCGCGCCGGCAGTCTCATGTTTCCCTTCGGCTCGCTTTTCCTGCTGTTCCTAACGCCGGAGAGCAGCCCGGTGATCGCCGGTATCGGCTCGTTCCTGATGGGCTTCGGCATGGGTCTCATCAGCCTGACGAGCGTCGTGCTGGTGCAGGAAAGCGTGGAGTGGTCGATGCGCGGCAGCGCCACCGCCTCGATCATCTTCTCGCGCAGCCTCGGCAACACGCTTGGCGCAACCGCGCTCGGCGCGATCATGAATGTCGGCATCGCCCATTATGGCAGCGGCGAGCTCGCAACCAGGCTGCACGATATCCTCAATCAGCCCAGCGGCCTTTCCGATCTTGTCACCGATCCCGCGATCAGAAGCGTCTTCGATGCGGCCCTGCACTGGAGCTTCTGGGGGGTCGTCATCGTCGCTCTGACGACCTGCGTGACCATCTGGCTGATCCCGGTCACCCGAGACGCCGGCCGTGGGTCGTCAGTACCCAAGGCGGATGCACAGGAAGCCATGACTCATTAGCGCGAGGTCCGGGCGGTCGGGCAGGGCTTGATCTGTCAGAAGCCGTAGTCGCGCGCGAGCCAGGCTTCCAGTAGGTTTCGCGATGCCTTGATTGCGGCGTCCGTATCCTGTGCGACGATGGCGTCGAGGATCGCCTTGTGGAGGGGCAGGGCGCGCTTTTGCCCTTCGGCGATGTCCTCATGGCCGGAAAGCGTGCGATTGGCGTAGATCCCGACGGCGATCAGATCGATCAGCTGCGAATAGATCATGTTGTGTGTGGCGGCGAAGATCGCCGTATGAAAGCGCAGATCGGCATCGGCATTGCTGTTGACGTCGCCAATGGTGGACGCCATCTCCTCGTAGGCGGAGCTGATCGCGGCAATATCGCTCTCGGTGCGGCGCAGTGCTGCGCGCGCCGTCGCCTCCGGCTCGAGTGCCAATCGCAGGTCCTTGATCGATCGCATGATTTCGACTGAGGGGCCGGTCTCATAGTACCAGACCATGACATCCGTATCGAGATGATGCCAGTTGGAGCGTTCCTTGACGCGCGTGCCGACGCGGGTCTTGATCTCGACCAGTCCCTTGCCGGCCAGGCACTTCATCGCTTCGCGGATGACCGTGCGGCTGATGCCGAATTGTTCGACCAAATCGGGCTCGTTTGGCAGTGTTGCGCCGACTGGATAGTCTCCGCCGACGATACGGCGGCCGAGCTCGTGGACGAAATAGCCGAAGACGCCACGCCGGGGGATCGTGCCGTATTTTCGCACAAAGGCATCGAAGGGCGACTGTGTTACGATCAGTTTCGACTCCGGGGTAGCCCTGGAGGTTATTGCGTCCTGGCCATGTTTCATTATGCGGGACTCTCGTTCCTTATTGATGCGCCGTTCGCGAGAACAATCATCAGCCTACGTCGATTTGCGAGGCTTCTTGCTGGTATCTCGGCCAGTTTGGGGCTGTTCCATGTTGATGTTGTATCGATCCCATTGTTCTTCCCGCGGCATTTTCCAGTGAAAACCCTAGCATGTCTTGCGTATGCATGCCTACTGGCACCGGGTTGATCGATCTGTTCACCAATTTGAACATGCTAATGCGTTTCGCCTTAAGGCCTCTATCGGGATCGGCAGCGGTGATCAAATTGCGCACCATCCGCTAAGCGAAACGTGATCGCTCAATCCATTGATGGGACGATTTCGACTATCGTAAACGTTACCGAACCGGTTAAATGCAGGCGGGATGCGAGGCGGATTCGGAGTTGCTGATCCATGAATGACATGTCCACGCCTGGGCAAAGGGAGGATGCGCAGGAAGCGGGCTCGCGCTCGCTGTTGATTGCATTGCTTGTAGCCGGTGCCTTCTTCATGGAAAATCTCGACGGTACGGTCATCGCGACCGCCTTGCCGCAGATGGCCGTTTCGTTCGGTGCTCGCCCGGTCGACCTCAATATAGGCATGAGTGCCTATCTTCTGACCCTAGGCGTCTTCATCCCCATCAGCGGCTGGATCAGCGATCGCTTCGGTGCGCGTCTGGTCTTCACAACTGCCGTCGTCATTTTCACGCTCGCCTCCGTTCTCTGCGGCTTTGCCAATGGGGTCGGCTCCTTCGTTGCCATGCGCATTCTGCAAGGCATCGGCGGGGCGATGATGGTGCCGGTGGGCCGGCTTGTCGTCTTGAACAATACGCCGAAGGACAAGCTGATCTCGGCCATTGCGACGATCACCTGGCCGGCGCTGGTGGCGCCGATCCTCGGGCCGCCGCTCGGCGGTTTCATCACCGACCATGCTAGCTGGCGCTGGATCTTCTTCCTCAACCTGCCGCTCGGCATTCTGGCCTTTATCTTCGCGCTCATGCTCATTCCGGAGACGAAAAGCATGGCGCGCCCGCCTTTCGACTGGATCGGCTTCGTCGTCAGCGGCATCGGACTTGCCGGCCTCATGTATGGGCTGGAATTGATCGGACGCCCCGATCCCGTCTGGCTGGAAGCCTGGACCTATGTGATCGTCGGCTTTGTCCTGCTGGCCATCGCCGTTTTTCATTTTCTCCGCACGGAGCATCCGCTCATCGATCTCTCGGGGCTGAAGCTGCCGACGTTCGCCATCACCATCTCAGGCGGATCGCTATTCCGCACCGCTATCGGCGCGGTGCCCTTCCTGCTGCCGCTGATGTTCCAGGTCGGCTTCGGGCTCAGCGCCTTTCACGCCGGCATGCTGACGCTCGCCGTCTTTGCCGGCAATCTGGCGATGAAACCGGCAACGACGCCCATTCTGCGCCGCTTCGGCTTCAAGCCGGTGCTGATCGTCAACGGCCTGTTGAATGCCGTCTTCATTGCCGCCTGTGCGCTGTTTTCGCCAGATACGCCGCTCTGGTTCATCGTGCCGGTACTGTTCATTGGCGGCATGTGCCGGTCGATGCATTTTACCGCACTCAACACGATCGCTTTTGCCGATATCCCACCGGGGCAGATGACGGGTGCCAACACGCTGTTCAGCACCGTCTTTCAGCTGACGATGGGCATGGGCATCGCCGTTGGCGCGATCGGCATTCGCATCGGTCAGGCGATCAGCGCACCGCTCGGAGTGGGGAGCATCGTCGCCATCGAGTTCCGCCTCGCCTTCGTGCTGCTCGGCATCATCGCGCTTCTGGCTGTGCTGGATTGTTTGCCGCTTGACCGCAAGGCAGGCGAAAACGTCTCGCGCAAGCCAAGGAAGGGTGTGTCGAAAGCGGCGTAGTGATGTCTTTTTCCGAAGCGGTTAGTATGAGAGTTGGATGAGATTATAATGCAGCAATATCGCTGGAATCGCCATCAGGATGATCAGAACTATTGCGACACTTGCCGCGCGCATCATCCGCCTCCGGCGGGCGCGCTGACCGGTCCAATCATATACTGTCATAATGAGCCCCTCCTTCTCATTAGTGATTAGAAAGACAAGAAATGGAACGCCAGTCAATATCGGCAATAGCGAGCTAAATAATAAGCCTTATCTAATATTTGGAGGGCGAAGCATACTTCGATGGCTGAAGAGAGCCGTCGAACTTCATCTGCAAGAGCCTAAAGATCGTTTTATGATGCCGGCTCACACGATATAACGGAAAAGGATTTCGTCCCTGTGTCAGCGGGACGCCGGCTGCTTTGGAAAAGAGGAAAAGGCAATGAGCAAGATGCGTGCCCTGGTTTTGGAACGTCAGCATGAACTGGCGATCCGCGATATCGATCTGCCGCAGGAGGTCGGGCCGGGCCAGGTGAAGATCAAGATCCATACGGTCGGTGTCTGCGGGTCGGATGTGCACTATTACACGCACGGAAAAATCGGCCCCTTTATCGTCAACGAACCAATGGTGCTCGGGCACGAAGCGGCGGGAACGGTAGTGGAAGTCGGCGCAGGTGTGACGCATCTGAAGGTCGGTGACCGGGTCTGCATGGAGCCCGGCATTCCCGATGCCAATTCCAAAGCGAGCCGTCTCGGCATGTACAATGTCGATCCTGCGGTCACCTTCTGGGCGACGCCACCGATTCATGGCGTGCTGACGCCATTCGTCGTGCATCCGGCCAACTACACCTTCAAGCTGCCTGATAATGTCAGCTTTGCGGAAGGGGCGATGGTCGAGCCTTTCGCCGTCGGTATGCAGGCGGCGACCAAGGCACGCATCACGCCCGGTGACACCGCTGTCGTGCTTGGTGCCGGCCCGATCGGCATCATGGTTGCGGTTGCAGCGCTTGCCGGTGGCTGCGCCCGGGCGATCGTTGCCGATCTCGCCCAGCCGAAACTCGATATCGCCGCGCAGTATCAAGGCGTCATTCCGGTCAATATTCGCGAGAAGAACCTCGTCGAGGAAGTCGATCGCCTGACCGATGGCTGGGGTGCGGATGTCGTCTTCGAATGCTCGGGCTCGCCGAAGGCCTGGGAGACGGTCATGGCGCTGCCGCGTCCCGGCGGCGTCATCGTGGCCGTCGGCTTGCCGGTCAATCCGGTCGGCTTCGATGTTTCCACGGCGTCGACCAAGGAGATCCGCATCGAAACGGTCTTCCGCTATGCGCATCAGTATGAGCGTTCGATCGCGCTGATCGCGTCCGGCCGCGTCGATCTCAAGCCCTTGATCTCTGAGACATTCGATTTCGAGGACTCGATCAAGGCTTTCGATCGCGCCGTCGAAGCCCGTCCGACCGACGTCAAATTGCAGATCGTCCTCGACCAATAGTCGCTCGCTGTCTCATCGCCTTGCCTCAAGTCTTCTTCTGGCTTCACGCACCGGCAAGGCGATGTTTTCCCTTAGGTTTCATATCTCCCGTAGACGGCCTGGCAAAAGCGATGCTAGGTAGCCTTTCACAGAGGGAAACAGGCTTTGACGCCGTGAAACGGGAAGGACCGCCGTGCCGCACGACGTTGCATTGATCGCATTGATTGCCGCCGGCTTCGTATTCGCGGCCATTTTCGGCTATCTGGCCGACAGGCTGCATTTGCCGCCGCTGGTCGGCTATCTGGTGGCCGGCGTCATCATAGGCTCGTCCACGCCGGGTTTTGTCGCCGATGTTTCGCTGGCATCGCAATTGGCCGAGATCGGCGTCATCCTGCTGATGTTCGGCGTCGGTCTGCATTTCTCGGCCGCCGACTTGTTGGCCGTGCGCGGCGTCGCCATTCCCGGCGCCATCGGTCAGATTGCAATCGCGACGTTGCTCGGGGTGGGGTTGACCTCACTATGGGGCTGGAGCGTCGGCGCCGGGGTTGTCTTCGGCCTTAGCCTTGCCGTTGCCAGTACGGTCGTGCTGTTGAAGGCGCTGGAAGAGCGCAATCTCGTGAGTTCGACGAATGGTCGTGTCGCCGTCGGCTGGCTGATTGTCGAAGATCTGGCCATGGTGCTTGCGCTCGTGCTCTTGCCGGCCTTTGCCGGTGTTTTGGGCGGTCACGCGGACGCCGGCGGCCATGCCGCTTCCGGTTCGATCTGGCTGACAATCGCCATGACGCTGCTCAAGGTCGCAGCCTTCGCGGCTGTCGCGATCTTCATTGGCCCGCGTGTGGTGCCATGGCTCCTGACTTCGGTTGCGCGCACGGGTTCACGTGAACTGTTCACGCTGTCGGTTCTGGCGATCGCGCTCGGTATCGCCTTCGGCGCGGCCGAAATCTTCGGTGTGTCCTTTGCGCTGGGCGCCTTCTTTGCCGGCCTCGTGATGAGTGAATCGCATCTCAGCCACAGGGCGGCGGCCGACTCCCTGCCGTTGCAGAATGCCTTTTCGGTTCTCTTCTTCGTGTCCGTCGGGATGCTTTTCGATCCGACCGTCCTGATCCGCGAACCGCTGATGATTATCGGCGTGCTTGCCCTGATCATGCTCGGCAAGGCATTGATCGCCTTCTGTGTCGTGCTACTGCTGCGCTATCCCGCCAGCATCGGCTTTGCGGTTGCAGCCGGCCTTGCGCAGATCGGTGAATTCTCCTTCATTCTCGCGGGGCTCGGCGTCTCGCTTGGATTGCTGACGCGGGAAGGGCAGGATCTCATTCTCGCCGGTGCGATCCTGTCGATCACCCTTAATCCACTGGCTTTCTACGCCACGGAAAAGCTGGAAAACTGGGCCTTTGCGCGCTGGCCGTTCCTGGCGAACAAATATGGCATGGCCAAGCAGGAGGCTCTTCGCCGCCAGCTGGCCGTCATCAACAAGCAGCGCGAGGAGCGGGATCGCCAGCATCATCTCGAGATCGAGCAGCTCATCGAAACCTTCCCGATGTTTGCCGAACTTGATGATAACGAGCATGAGGAACTTCTGCTGCTCTTCCGCCCGAGATCGGCGTCGCCCGGTGACCGGGTGATCAGAACCGGCGATCGCGGTGACAGCATGTTCTTCATCGCTTCCGGTGCTGTCGAAGTGCAGCTGGAGAATGACGAGATCCGGCTCGGCGCGGGCGCCTTCTTCGGTGAAATGGCACTGCTGACGGGGGCACGCCGCACGGCCGATGTCGTTGCCGTCGATTTCTGTCAGCTTTTCGTGCTGGACCGCCGAGACTTCAATCTGTTCATGTCGCGCCATCCGCAGCTGCGTGCCGCCGTCAGCCGCATGGCGCGGGAGCGGCAGGAGAGCAATGTGTCACGCCAGCGGCGCGATCTTTCCCAGGATGCCAGCTGATATCAGGCTGATATTTTATCGGCGTTTCAGCCAGCTTTTCGAAACGCGGCAGGCCATCGTGTAGGCAGGGTCGAAGACATTGCCGACATCATAGCGCACGACCTGACCGAGCAGGTGGCTGGCTGCGGTCTTGTCGAGACCGTAATCGGAGCCGAGCCAGCGCAGCATCTCGCTGGTGGCATGCTGCAGGGCTTGATCGAGCGGCCGGGCATTGCCGATGGTGAAAATATCCTCCGCCGTCTCGCCGCGCGGCCAGATGATCGTCTTTTTCTTTTCGACGCTGAGGCGCACCGTCACCTCGAAAGTGGTCTCGATCCCAGTGCCGACGATCTCGCCGTCTCCTTGCACTGCATGGCAATCGCCCAGGAAAAAGAGAGCGCCAGGCGCAGAGACCGGAAACCAGACGGTCGTGCCAGGCCCCAGCAGGCGATAATCCATGTTGCCGCCGAATTCGCCGCTGGTGGCGGTCGATATGGCCTGACCGAGAGACGGCGCAACTCCGAAGCAGCCGATCATCGGAGCCAGCGGCAGGGTAAGGGTTTCGAGACCCGTCACCGGTTCGGCCAATCGCGCCGTGAGATTCTGGCGGTCGATCTGCCAGATAACCCTCTCGCGTGCCGGTAGCGCCCGGACATCCTGCGGATCGACGACGTTGGCGGCGACCACGCTGCCGGTGAAACCCGTATCGCGCGTCGGCACCATTGCGACGATCTCAACCTTGAGAGAATCTCCCGGCTCAGCACCCTCGACGAAGATCGGCCCGTTCATCGGATTGGGGCCGGATATCTGGCGGACATCATGCTTGTCGTAGCCGGCGGCATCGAGCGTTTCGGTAACAACCGTATCGCCATCGGCAACATGCAAGGCCGGAGGCAGCGAGCCGATGACATTGTGATAATGGGTAGGAGCGAAACGGTGTATTGCCATTTTGCTTAAGCCTCACGTGGAATCCGGTCGCGTCAGCCTATGACGACTCCGAACGTCTGGGAAAGAGCGCAACGACCATATTTACGCATAAAGGCCACTTTGTTTGGTATGCGGTTAAATGCCTGCCACCGCAGACAGGCCTCAAGCAAAATGATCGCGAAATGCCTGCGGCGTCGTGCCGAACTTCCGCATGAAATTGCGTCGCATGGTTTCTTCCGAACTGAAGCCGCAGCGCATGCGTGCCTGATGCACGCTGAGGCCTTCCTCCAGAAGGCGGCGGGCTGCCTCGATGCGGATTTCCTCCACGGCGCGTGCAGGCGTCCGCCCGGTCGCCTTCAAATAATGGCGCGAGAAGCTGCGTGCGCTCATATTGGCCTGCTCGGCAAGCGTCGGCAGGGAAAGATCGGCGCGCAGATTGTCCATGATCCAGCCATGCAGACGGTCGAAGCGTTCGCCGCCCTCCTGAAGTTTCAGTGCCGCGCTGAACTGCGCCTGGCCGCCGGGACGCTTGAGGAAGACGACGAGTTCGCGAGCCACGGAAAGCGCCAGCGAGCGGCCGAGATCGGCTTCAACCAGCGCAAGCGAGAGATCGATACCGGCAGTCACGCCGGCGGAACTCCAGATCTGCCCGTCCTGAACGAAGATCGGATCGGGCTCAAGCTTCACTTGCGGAAAGCGCTTGGCGAATTCCTCGCAACGATTCCAATGGGTCGCTGCCCGCCGCCCGTTCAGAAGACCGGCTTCCGCAAGCAGAAAGGCGCCGCTGCAGACCGAGGCTATCCGTCGGGCATTCGCAGCTCGCCGGCGCACCCATTCGATCAGGTCGAGGTTCTCGCAGGCTTTATTGACGCCCCAGCCGCCGGCGATGATCAAGGTGTCGAGCGGTGTATCGATATTGCCGAGTGGGGCGGTCATGAGCACGAGACCCGAGCTCGTTTGCGTCTGCGGGTCTTCCGCGACCACGATGGCCTCGTATGGTTTCGGCCGATCGAGCTCATGCGCCGCCTCGTTGGCGCTGGTGAAAACCTGCAGCGGACCGGTAATGTCGAGCAGCTGGGCATTGTCGAACGCAAGAATTTCGATGCGGCGCATGATTGGCAAGAAATGACGGTGGTTTGGCAAATATGCCAGATCGTTGTCGCATAGGTTTGGAAAAGTCAATCCTTGGAGACATGTCATGACCATTCGCTTCGGCCTGCTTGCCTTTCCCGGCGTCCAGCAACTCGATCTGACCGCACCTTATGAGGTATTCGCCTCGATGGATGATGCGGAGGTGCATCTGGTGTGGAAGGACACGTCACCTATCGTGTCGGCAACGAAGCTGGTGTTGCAGCCGACGACAGCGTTTGCCGAATGCCCGCCGCTCGATGTGATCTGCGTGCCCGGCGGTGTCGGCGTCAATGCATTACTCGAGGATACGGCCGTCCTGAGCTTCGTCCGGGAACAGGCGACCCAAGCGCACTTCGTAACATCGGTGTGCACCGGTTCTCTCGTCCTTGGAGCGGCCGGCCTGCTCAAGGGCAAGAAGGCCACGACCCATTGGAATGCGTTTGATTTCCTCGAGAGTTTCGGAGCTGTTGTCACGCCGGGGCGCGTGGTGCGGGATGGCAATCTCTTCACCGCGGGCGGCGTGACTGCTGGCATCGATTTCGGATTGACGATTGCTGCCGCTTTGCGCGGTCGAGAGGAAGCCGAGGCGATCCAATTGTCGCTGGAATACGCGCCAGAGCCGCCATTTCATTCCGGATTGCCCGAGAAGGCCAGCGCTGGGGTGTTGGCGAGAACCAGGCAACGCCTTGCTGGCTCGAGAATGGCGCGGCGGGAGATCGTCGCTCGCCTCATGGCGGCCAGACATGAGCCTGAATGAACATCGGCTTGTCCACCGGTACTGTCACCTCAATGAAACGGAGCATCGATAGGGAAGCGATCAACGGTTGATCGTGTCGAGGCAATGATGGGCAGCGGATGACTGGAAATTCCAGTCTCACGTCGCCCATCATACTTGACACAAATAGCTTTTCTGCGACCGTGGCATCACAATAGCGTCCACGGCCTTACGGGGAAAAGGCTTATTTGATGAACGAGTTCCGATCGTTGCGCTGCATTTTCCGTTTCGTCATGGCAGTGACCGTTCTGATATGTGCAGGCCTGGGGTCGATATCGCACGCTGCAGCCGCCGAGACATCCGAGATCGCTCCGCAGACAAAGGCTTCGAGCGAGCAGATCGAGAAGCTGATCGGCACCTTGCGTGACAGCGGCGCGGTGGCCGGAGCCGACCTGTTGCAACGCCGCTCCGATTTCGAAAAGCTCATGGCATCGACGCCAGGCCCGGCGCGTGTCCAGATACGTCATGTCGACGCTAACGGGGTGGATGGCGATCTGATCTGGCCGGCACGATTGCATCATCCGATCGGGCGGCGTGCCATCCTTTATTTGCATGGCGGCGGCTTCTATAGCGGCTCCCTTCGGACGCACGCCAACATAGCGGGTTCGCTCGCCAAGGCCGCCTCGGCTGATGTGCTGTTGATCGATTATCGCCTCGCGCCCGAAAATCGCTTCCCCGCGCAAAGAGACGATGCCATTGCGGCCTATCGCTGGCTTCTGACATCTGGATACAAGGCCAGCAACGTTGTTATCGTAGGCGAGTCGGTTGGCGCGACTCTGGCCATCGAGGTCGTTTTGAACCAGCTTAGGCTGAGCGGTCCGCTTCCCGCTGCCGTGGTCGCAATGAGCCCGATTACCGATTTCGCTGCAACGGGCGCTTCCCTGGCCGCCAATGCCGTAAGCGATCCCTTGATGAACAAGGCCGAGTTGATCCTTATCCACGATGCGTTCGCGCGTGATCGCCCTCTCGCCGATCCCGATATATCGCCGCTCTATGGCAATGTCTCCGGGTTCCCTCCGCTGCTGATCCAGGTCGGCGCTCGCGAAGTGCTACTTGATGACGCCTCGCGGTTCGCAGACAAAGTGCGCCAGGCGGGTGGCAATGTGAGCCTGGAAGTCTGGCCGGGGATGATCCATCAATGGCAGATTTTCCCGTTCTGGCTCGATGATGCGAGGAAGTCGAACGAGCGCGTTGCGCAGTTCGCGATTGCGCATTTCGTCGATAAGCCAGTGCAATAGCTCGCACACCTGGTCGAGCTCAATCTGATTGCGAAAATGTCTGCTCTTCTGCGGTGCCTCATCAAGCGCGCTCGGTCGAACGGCTTATGGCGCCTAATTATTTATCGCAATAAATAATCGTGGATTAAATTTTTATATAGACAGGGCAGGCGAAAGCCATTATGCATGTCAATGTCGCGATAATAAATCGCACGATAAATTTAAGTGGAGATTGAAATGAGCCAGTCGATCCCTCAAGCTACTCGTCGGGGCGTTATGACAGCCGGGCTGGGCCTTGCCGCTGCTGCAGCTGCCAGCCCCTTCGCTCAACCTGCACAAGCCTCTACAAAGCAATCAACTTCGAAAGGTAAGGACACAATGAGCAGCAGCACGATCACCACCAAAGACGGCACCCAGATCTTCTACAAGGATTGGGGAACGGGCCAGCCGATTGTCTTCCATCACGGATGGCCTTTGAGCTCCGACGATTGGGACGCCCAGATGCTATTCTTCCTTCATCAGGGCTACCGCGTCATCGCCCACGACCGCCGCGGCCACGGCCGCTCCAGCCAGACGGCGACCGGAAATGAAATGGATACCTACGCCGCCGATGTGGCGGCTCTTGCCGAGCATCTCGATCTCAAGGGCGCCATCCATGTCGGCCATTCGACAGGCGGCGGCGAAGTTGCGCGCTATGTCGCCCAGTATGGCGGCCATGGCCGCGTCTCGAAGGCCGTGCTGATCGGCGCCGTACCGCCGATCATGGTCAAGTCCGACAAGAACCCCGGCGGCCTGCCGCTGGAAGTTTTTGATGGCTTCCGTGCAGCGCTTGCAGCCAACCGCGCTCAGTTCTTCCGCGATATTCCGGCAGGGCCGTTCTACGGTTTCAATCGTCCGGGCGCAGCTGTTTCGCAGGGTGTTATCGATAATTGGTGGCGCCAGGGCATGATGGGCGGCACCAAGGCCCATTACGATTGCATCAAGGCCTTTTCGGAAACAGACTTCACCGAAGACTTGAAGAAGATCGAAGTCCCGACCCTCGTCATGCATGGCGACGACGACCAGATTGTGCCGATCGCGGATTCGGCGCTTCTCTCCTCGAAGCTGCTAAAGAATGGCACGCTCAAGGTCTATAAGGGCTTCCCGCACGGTATGGCCACCACGCATGCGGACGTGATTAACGCCGACCTGCTCGCCTTCTTCAAGGCCTAAGCATTAAAATGGTCATGCGCCCGCCAAAAAGGCGGGCGCTTCACAGCCTGCCGGGTGCTGGTTACCACCCTCACCATTTCAGCTGTCGAGTTTCAACGAGAGCTGAACGGCGCGGGGCAAGGGCGGTAGCGGCCGGCTGATTTCAACGCGGCGCGTCCATGTGGCGCGCCGTTCCTGTTCGCGCTCCCGAAGGGCCTTCGAGACAGCGACAAAGGTCATTGCACGTTCGATGACTTGTTCTGCCTTGGTCATGGAAATCTCCATTTGTTCACTTTATGTTCTCATATGGAGTTCTGAAAGTCAAGCAAGACAGCGTTCGGGCCGCGGCCGCCGATAGGCGCAGCGGCTTCCCAATGAAAACGCCAACCAGCGACTCTAATTCCCTTGTAATTTATGGGTGATTTTCGGCCAAACTCGTCAATCAGAAAATGTGGTCTTGCCTTTGCCCTATCATTGACAAAGAAGCAGCGGGCTTTCGTTTTGAGCATCATTGACGGTGCAGATTGATCTCGCTGGTTACGACCGATTTGCCGGAGCTCAGATCCTTGTCGATGGTCCGGAGCGTCAGCTGGTCGTCGCCCTGCCTGCGAATGGTCATACTGGCATCGCGATCGCCGTTGACGAGACGTGCCCAGCGCACCGCCAGATTGATGACATCGCCCTGCCTGCTGCCCGACAGCTGCGATGTCGCACCGGAAGGACCGGTGTAGGTACCTGAGTATCTGTTTCCGCGCGCTGTGAGCTGGGCCGAGATCGCGCGACTGATGATGAGAAGGCCGCGGCAGTTTCCCCTCATCGAAATCGAGGAACCCGGTGCGCTGATGGTGAATCTGCAGGAGACATTGATCGGCGTGTCGCCGATCTTCCGAAGCACCTTGCCGGTTCCCGTCCAGCTGCCGTTCAGCGGCTTCAAAAATCCGATTTCATCGGCGGTGACAGGTGTCGCCAGGCAAACAGCGGCAAGGAGGGCAAGAAGGCACGCCTGATAACGCATGATATCAATCCCTTCGTCAGACTAACTAGGAACGTCGCAGGCTATGCTCAGTTCCCAGGCAGTCAGAGCCAGTTGATGCGCTTCAGAATATAGAGAGTGATGATGGAGGTGACGGCGACCAATACGACGATGATGATGAAGGCCCAGGTATCGTTGACGCCTGGAATACCGCCGACATTCATGCCGAACAGGCCGGCAACGACGCTCGGCGGCAGCAGCAACGCGGCAAGCGCTGCAAGCCTGTTGGAGTTGCGGGCGATGCGCTCGCTGATGACGGTCGAAAGGTCATCGTGCAGGATGCCTGTCCGGTCGCGGATTGCATCCAGATACTCGATGCAGCGCATCAGCTTGTCGATGACCTCACGCATGCGAAGCTTGTCGCGTTCGGCAAGCCAGGGAGCGTCGTCATGTTCGATGCGATTGAGGGCATCGCGTTGCGGCGAAAGATAGCGTCTTAGCTGCACGGCGCGTCTGCGAAGCAGCTTCAGGCGCTCGCGGACTTCGGCGGCCTCGCCATGGAAGATCAGCTCATCCAGCTCGTCAACTTCCTCATCCATTTGATCAAGAACGGGCTCCAGGTCCCTCACGAGCTTGTCGCTGACGAGGGCAAGCAGTTCGCCGGTACGCTTCGGTCCCTTGCCCTTTTCGAGCGCCTGGCGAATGTCCCGAAGAGCGGTGATGTAATGGCCGCTGTCGCGAAGCGTCACGACGCGGTTCTCGTCCACCCAGGCATGCAGGGGAACGAGATCCAGATCCTCGACCGTCACATCCGCTTCGTCGGGCGGTGCAGCGCAGACGCCGCGAAGAATGATCAGCAGGCCGTCGTCAACCGGCTCGACACGGGGACGTGATTCATCCTCGAGCAACGCGTCGGCGACGAGCGGATCGAAACCGCCATTTCGTGTTATCCAAGCGGCCGCCGCATCATGGTCACGCTCGAGATGAACCCAGAGAATTCCGTCTGTCGGCTTCCAACTCTGGAGGCCGGCGGCACCGATCTCGCGACAGCTGCCATTGCCGTCGAGAAGGACGGCGAAGCGTATGCCCGGCTCGGCGCCGTAGCTGAGTTGAACCTTCCGGCCCTCGATCTCCATCCGCTCCCATCCTCCCCCGAGTGTAAAAGGAAAGCGAAATCATGCAGCTATTTTCAATAGTTCTAGCACCGAGAACGTTAAGGTGAAACTGCAGTTTAACGCGAATGATCGGTTATGATGCCAGACCGTTCATTCTGCCGCCGCGGCAAGACAGCTATCGATGATCATACGGATCTCGGCACGGCAGGAGCCGCAATTGGTTCCAGCATTAAGCTTCTTGCCGACGGCTTCGACACTGTGACAGCCGCCGCGAATGGCCGCGACGATTTGATTGACGCCGACGCTGAAGCAGGAACAGACCGTCGCGCCGGCATCAATCGTATCGGCTCCCGGCCTGCCTGCGATCAGCGCAAACCGCTTGTTGAGATTGCCGTGCGATGCCGAAAGCTGGGCGATCGCCCAGTTTCGGGCGACCGCGACGGGCTGGCGGGCGACAAAGAGAGCCGCAAGCAGCCGTTCGCCATCGAAGAAGGCAAGGCGCAGGTCTCCGGAAGCCCGATCGGCATAGCCGAGCGGCTCGAGGTCAACTGGTATATCGAATGTCGCGCGGCACCAGCTGACCCAGTCGTCCGGTACCAGATCGAATGCAAGTTCTGTCCGCCATCCACCATCGGTCTTGGCAAGCGCCCAATAGGCACTCTCGAGGTCGCGCGGCTTTGCTGTGGAGACCGTGAAGCAATAATGCGAGGCTTGGAAGCGGCGTGCGCAGACTGCGACATTCTTCGACGCGGGCTGACCGGAAATCGGATCTGTAAGGGGAGCGACCACGGCGTCGATGCGGGCTTTGGCGGCGAAGCTATCGTTCCAGTGGATCGGTACGAAGAGGCTGCCGCGCGCCTGCCGCTCTGTCACCAAGGCGCGGACGATCACCTTGCCATGCGGGCTCTCGATCTCGACCAGGCCCGCTTCGGCGACACCGATCTCGATTGCATCACGCGGATGGATCTCGACGAAGGGCTCGGCGATGTGGCCCGATAGGCGGGCGCTTTTGCCGGTGCGCGTCATCGTATGCCAGTGATCGCGAACGCGTCCGGTATTGAGCGTCAGGGGGAAGCGACGGTCGGTTCGATCGGTAGCCGGCGGTTCTATGGCGACGAAGCGCGCCTTGCGATCGGAATGATAAAATCCGCCATCTGCGAAGAAGCGTGTGATCCGTGGTGCCGCCCCGGCTGGCTGTGGCCATTGGAACGGCGTGAGCGCGTCGTATTCTTCTGTGGCGATCGCTTGATAAGCGCCGATGTCGAAGTCCCGGCTGCCCTCGTTTTCGAAGCCGGAAAGGCCCGCGTGCTCGGCGAAGATCTCCGCATGTGTGCGAAACGAAAAGGCTTGCGAAAATCCCATGCGCCGGCCGACTTCGGCCATTTGCCACCAGTCGGGCCTGGCTTCGCCGGGGGCTGCGAGAAACTGGCGCTGCCTCGAAATCCGCCGTTCGGAATTGGTGACGGTGCCGTCCTTTTCCCCCCAACCCAGCGAGGGCAGCAGCACATGCGCGTGCCGCGTCGTATCCGTCTCGCGCAGGATGTCGGAGACAACGACGAAGGGACAGGCTCTGATGGCCGCCTCGACGGCATCGGCGTCCGGCATGGAGACGACGGGGTTGGTCGCCATGATCCACAATGCCTTGATGCGGCCGTCGGCGACGGCGCGAAACATGTCGACCGCCTTCAATCCCGGCTTTCCGGCAATCCGCGGTGACTGCCAGAAGCGCTGCACGCGGTCGCGATCCATAGCGCTCTCGATCGCCATGTGAGCGGCAAGCATGTTGGCGAGGCCGCCGACCTCGCGGCCGCCCATGGCATTCGGCTGGCCGGTCAGTGAGAAGGGTCCCATGCCGGGCCGGCCGATGCGGCCGGTCGCGAGATGGCAATTGATGATGGCGTTGACCTTATCGGTGCCGGATGAGGATTGGTTGACACCCTGGCTGTAGCAGGTAACGACCTTCTCGGTCTGCGCAAACAGTCGGTAGAATTCGCGAAGCTGCATGGCAGGCAGGCCGGTCAGCTCAAGCACGCGGTTGAACGACAGGGCGCCGGCGGCTGCGAAGGCTTCGGCAAAGCCGCCGGTATGCTCGGCAATATAATTCTGATCGATGGTGTTGCTTGTGATCAGATGCTCGAACAGACCCAGGAAAAGGGCAACGTCACCATCCGGCCGGATCGCCAGATGCAGATCGGCGATATCGCAGGTCATGGTCCGGCGCGGATCGATGACGACGATCTTCATCGTCGGCCGTGCCGCTTTTGCCGCCGCCAGCCGCTGGTAGATGACCGGATGGCACCAGGCGAGATTGGAGCCGGTGAGGATGACGAGGTCGGCAAGCTCGATATCCTCGTAGGTGCCAGGCACCGTATCCGAACCGAAGGCGCGGCGATGACCGGCGACCGAGGATGACATGCAGAGCCGCGAATTCGTGTCGATATTGCCCGAGCCGATGAAGCCTTTCATCAGCTTGTTGGCGACGTAATAATCCTCCGTCAGCAGCTGGCCGGAGACGTAGAAGGCAACGGAATCAGGGCCATGCTCGGCAATCGTCTCACTGAGGCGTCTCGCGACCAGATCAAGCGCATCGTCCCAGCTTGCCCTCTGGCCGGCAATTTCCGGATGGAGCAGACGGCCGTCGAGATCGATAGTTTCACCGAGCGCCGAGCCCTTCGAGCATAGCCGTCCGAAGTTGGAGGGGTGGTCGGGATCGCCTTTGACGGAGACCTTGCCGTCGTCATCGACCCTGGCGATGACGCCGCATCCGACGCCGCAATAGGGGCAGGTGGTTTTGGTTTCAATGGACATGGGTGGGGTCCATGAAACTCAAAGGACGTGGCGAAACACCCCCCTCTGTCAGCTTTGCTGACATCTCCCCCACAAGGGGGGAGATCAGTGGGAGCGTGAGATTGCCTCCGCGCTGCGAAAATGATGACTCCGCTTGCAGGAGCACCATATGATCTCCCCCCTTGTGGGGGAGATGTCCCGAAGGGACAGAGGGGGGTATTCTCCCGCGCACCGTCATCCTCATTCCGCCGCCATCATCAGGCTTTCAAGCGCAATGAAGAGCGCGCCATCCTCGTTGCGGACGGGAATGGTCCTGACCTCGCCCTGGTCGGCGCCAAGCGCCTTGCCGGTTTCGAGCGAGATCACCCAGTTGTGCAGCGGGCAGGTCACCGATGCTCCATGAACGATGCCCTGACTGAGTGGCCCACCCTTGTGCGGGCAATGATCCTCAATGGCGAAGACCTCGTTTTCGGCGGTGCGGAACACGGCGATCTTGCCCTCAGGGGTTTTCACGCAGCGTGCGCCGCGCAGCGGAATGTCCGAGATATCGCCGATTGCATGCCAGATTTCCTTTGGCCAGGTCGTCATATCCATCTCCTCACTCGGCGGCCTGCGGGAAGCCGACCGTCGCCATCGGCTTGAACTCGTGCTTGTCCTTGCCGGAGACACGCTCCGACCAGGGATCGACCTGGGCGAATTTCTGGCTGAAAACAAAGCGCTCGTAATAAGCCTTGCGCTTTTCGGCATCACCCATGATCTGGCGGCGGATCTCATCGAGGCCGATGCGCTTGGCCCATTTGTAGATGCGCTCGAGATAGCGGGCCTGCTCACGATACATCTGCGTCAGCGCCACGATATGCTCCAGCGCCTCGTCCTCGGTCTTGACGAGGCCCAGAACTTCCGTGCCCTTGATATCGAGGCCGGCGGCACCGGCGAAATGGATTTCGAAGCCGGAATCGACGCAGATGACGCCGACATCCTTGCAAGTCGCCTCGGCACAATTGCGCGGACAGCCGGAAACCGCCATCTTCACCTTCGCCGGCGTCCATGAGCCCCACATGAATTTCTCGATGCGGATGCCGAGACCGGTGGAATCCTGCGTGCCGAAGCGGCACCAGTCGGAGCCGACGCAGGTCTTCACCGTACGCAGGCCCTTGGCATAGGCTTGCCCCGAGATGAAGCCAGCCTTGCCGAGATCGGCCCAGACGGCGGGCAGATCCTCCTTCTGTACGCCGAGAAGATCGATGCGCTGACCGCCGGTCACCTTTACCATCGGGATTTCGAACTTGTCGACGACGTCGGCAATCGCGCGCAGCTCGTTCGAGCTGGTGACGCCGCCCCACATGCGTGGCACCACGGAATAGGTGCCGTCCTTCTGGATGTTGGCATGCACGCGTTCATTGATGAAGCGCGACTGGTAGTCATCGGCATATTCGTCCGGCCAATCGCAGACGAGGTAATAGTTCAGAGCCGGGCGGCACTTGGCGCAGCCGCAGGAGGTCTTCCACTCAAGCTCCTGCATAACGGCAGGAATGGTCTTCAGTCCCTTGGCTTTTATCAGCCTTCTGACATCGTCATGGCCGAGCTCGGTGCAGGTGCACATCGGTTGGACGGCGGCAGGGTTGTAGCTGTCGCCGAGCGTGATCGACATCAATTGTTCGACAAGGCCCGTGCAGGATCCGCAGGAGGCTGAAGCCTTCGTGTGGGCGCGCACGTCGTCGAGCGATGTCAGGCCCTTGGCCGTGATGGTCGAGGTGATCTTGCCCTTGCAGACGCCGTTGCAGCCGCAGATTTCCGCATCATCCGGCAAGGCTGCAACGGCCGCCATAGGGTCCAGCGGTGACCCTCCCTGATAGGCCTGACCGAAGATCAGGGTATCGCGCATCTCAGAGATATCCACCGCCTTCTTCTTCAGGTCGTTGAACCAGGCGCCGTCGGCGGTCTCTCCGTAAAGCACCGTGCCGATGATCTTGTTGTCCTTCAGCACGAGGCGCTTGTAGATGCCGGCCGCCGCGTCGCGCAGGACGATCTCTTCGCGATCGTCGCCATCGGCGAAGTCACCGAGCGAAAACAAATCGATGCCCGTGACCTTGAGCTTCGTCGGCGTGTCCGAGTGTACGAAGGCGGCGCTCGTATCGCCGGCCAGATGCGAGGCGGCGACACGCGCCATCTCGTAGAGGGGGGCGACGAGGCCATAGACCATGCCGCCGACTTCGGCGCATTCGCCGAGCGCCATGATCGAGCCATCCGAGGTCTGCATGCCGTCATCGACGACGATGCCGCGGTTGACGGCGATGCCCGCTTCCTTGGCAAGGCCGACATTGGGACGGATCCCGACGGCCATGACGACGAGCGTGGCCGGGATCACCCGTCCATCATCGAGTTCGATCCCCTCGACCTTGCCATCACCGATGATCGCCTTGGTATTGGCCTTGGTGATGACCTTGATGCCGCGCTCCTCGACCGCCTTTTGCAGGAGATAGCCGGCGGCCGGATCGAGCTGGCGTTCCATCAGAGTCGGCTGCACATGAAGAACGGTCACATCCATACCACGCAGGCTAAGCCCAGCGGCCGCTTCCAGACCGAGCAGGCCGCCGCCGATGACAACGGCCTTTTCGCGTGACTGAGCCGCAAGCAGCATGGCCTGCACGTCGTCCAGATCGCGATAGGTGATGACCCCGCGCAATTCCTTGCCCGGAACCGGAATGATGAAGGGGACGGAGCCGGTTGCGATGACAAGCTTGTCGTAGCTCTCCGTCACGCCGTGATCGGAGGTGACCGTCTTTGCCGCCCGGTCGATGGCGACGATCTTGTGTCCCTTGTAGAGCGTGATGCCGTGCTTGATGTACCAGCCGTCGCCATGGATGATGATCTGCTCGTAGTCCTTCTCGCCTGACAGCACCGGCGACAGCATGATGCGATCGTAATTGACGCGCGGTTCGGCGTTGAAGATCGTGACCTGATAGAGGCAGGGCGCCTTTTCCAGCAGATGTTCCAGCATGCGCCCTGGCGCCATGCCATTGCCGATGATGACGAGTTTCTGGGTCATGGTATCACTCCGCGGCTTCGACGAAGCGGTGGCGTTCGTAGAGGAACTTCAGCACGGCCTCGCGGCATTTGAGGTAGGTTCTATCGGACGCAAGCTCGATGCGGTTGCGCGGCCGCGGGATCGGCACTTCAAGGACATCGCCGATATGAGCGGCCGGGCCATTGGTCATCATGACGATGCGGTCGGAGAGCAGCACTGCCTCGTCGACATCATGGGTGATCATCACCATCGTGCTACCGAGGCGGGCGTGGATTTCCATGACGGCATCCTGAAGATGGGCGCGGGTGAGCGCATCCAGCGCGCCGAAGGGCTCGTCAAGCAGCAGGATCTTTGGCTCCATGGCGAGTGCGCGGGCAATGCCGACACGCTGCTTCATGCCGCCTGATATTTCCGAGGGACGCTTGTCCTTGGCATGGGCCATCTGCACGAGATCGAGGTTGCGCATGACCCAGTCATGACGCTCCGCCTTGCTCTTCGTGCCGCGGAATACCTTCGAGACAGCGAGATTGACGTTCTCGTAAACGCTGAGCCAGGGCAGCAGGCTATGGTTCTGAAAGACTACGGCGCGATCCGGACCTGGCGCGTTGACTTCCCGGTTCTCAAGCAGCACCGCACCGGCGGAAACCGGCGTCAGGCCGGCAATGAGGTTCAAAAGGGTCGACTTGCCGCAGCCGGAGTGGCCGATGATCGACACGAACTCACCCTTGTCGATGACGAGTTCGATGCCCTTCAGAACTTCGGCGCGCTGGCCGCCGCGGTCGAAATATTTGTCGATATGATCGAGCTTCAGATAGGCGCTCATTGGGTTCTCCTCAATTGCTCGTCATGCCGCGGGTCACGACGGCACCGAGGCCTGCGACCAGGCGGTCGAGGACGAAGCCGGTGATGCCGATGTAGGCGAGTGCGACGATGATGTCGGGCAGACGCGAGGAGTTCCACGCGTCCCAGATGAAGAAGCCGATGCCGACACCGCCGGTCAGCATCTCGGCGGCAACGATTGCAAGCCAGGAAAGCCCGGCGCCGATGCGAAGGCCCGTGAAGATGTAGGGAGCGGCCGCCGGCACCATGATGCGGAAGAAGAATTCGATCTGGTTTAGCCGCAGCACCTTGGCGACGTTGCGATAGTCCTGTGGAATGTTGCGAACGCCGACTGCCGTGTTGATGATGACAGGCCAGATCGAGGTGATGAAGATCACGAAAATCGCCGACGGGTTGGAATTCTGGAAGGCCGCGAGCGACAGCGGCAGCCAAGCAAGCGGCGGGACGGTACGCAGCACCTGAAAGATCGGGTCGAGACCGCGCATCGCCCAGACCGATTGTCCGATCACCGCACCGATCAGCACGCCGGCAACGGCGGCAAGGCCGAAGCCATAGGCGACGCGCTGCAGCGAGACGAGCACGCGCCACGCAAGCCCGATATCCTGCGGCCCGTTATAGAAAAAGGGGTAGACGATGAGGTCGTAACTGTCCTGCCAGACCTGCGAAGGCGGCGGCAAGCTGGCACCCGCCTGCTCACAGAGCAGCTGCCAGATAGCGAGCAGAAGCACCAGGACTACCAGGGGCGGCAGGGCGTTACGCAAGACCGAGACAGCGATACGACCTGGATTGATGCGCCGAGCCGGGCGGGCCGCCAATGTCACGACATCGCTCTTTGCGGGAGCAGGCGCTTGCGCAACGGCAGCTTGCTGTTTGCGGGCGGTTACGGACATTGAACGAATCCTTTTTGGAAGAGAGTGCCGAGCCTCATGACGCCACCTTGATCGAGAGGCTTTCGAGGTAGGCAGTGGGATTTTCGGGATCGAAAACCTTGCCGTCGAAGAAGGTTTCCTTGCCGCGCGAAGTCGATGCGGGAATGTCCGACGCGGCAACGCCGAGATCCTTGGCGGCATCGCGCCAGATGTCCTGGCGGTTCACCTGGCCGACCAGCGTCTTGATATCGGTATCGGGAGCGAACTTGCCCCAGCGAATGTTTTCGGCGATGAACCAGGCGTCATGGCTCGGATAAGGATAGGAAACGCCTCCCTTCCAGAACTTCATGTAAAGATCGGTGCCCTTGGCGATCCGGCCGTTGCCGTAGTTGATGTCGCCCTTGAGGCGGCCGAGCACGTCCTTGGGCGGCACGTTGAACCATTGCCGCTTGCCGAGAATGGCCGCCATCTCCTCCTTGTTGTCCATGCTGTCGCACCATTGCTGGGCTTCCATGACCGCCATCAGCAGGGCCTTGGCCGCATTCGGATTCTTTTCGATCCAGTCTGCGCGCATGCCGAGCGCTTTTTCCGGGTGGCCCTTCCAGATTTCGCCGGTCGTACAGGCGGTAAAGCCGATCCCCTGATTGACGAGCTGCTCGTTCCAAGGCTCGCCGACGCAGAAGACGTCCATGTTGCCGACCTTCATGTTCGCCACCATCTGCGGCGGCGGTACGACGATGGTCGAGACGTCCTTGTCGGGATGGATGCCGCCGGCCGCCAGCCAATAGCGGATCCAAAGATCATGCGTGCCGCCAGGGAAGGTCATGGCCGCCTTGATCTCCTTGCCCGCGGCTCTTTTCGCATCGAAGGCGGCTTTCAGCTTGGATGCGTCAAGCTGCACACCGGTTTCCGCATATTCCTTTGCAACCGAAATGCCCTGGCTGTCGTAATTGAGACGGGCGAGGATCGCCATCGGCACGGCTTGGTTGTTCTGCGTTACCTTGCCCGTGTGCATGAGGTAGGGGAGCGGTGAGAGGATGTGGGCGCCGTCGATGCCGTTTGCCGCCCCGCCGAGCACGAGATTGTCGCGGGTTGCACCCCAGGAGGCCTGCTTGGCCACATCGACGTTGGAAAGGCCATGCTTTTCGAACAGGCCTTTTTCCTTGGCAATAACCAGCGGTGCGGCATCCGTCAGCGCGATGTAGCCAAGCTTGACCCCCGACACTTCAGGTCCGGCGGTTGCTGCAAAGGCGCCGGAGGGGAGAGCGGTCCTGACGGCGCCGATCAGGGCTGCCGTGGCGGATGTCTTCAAAAGGTTTCGGCGCGTAATACCACCGGAAAGGATCTTCTTCACTTGCAGTTTCCCCTTGTTTTGCTCGTGACGCGTGGATTTTGGACATAAAAAAAACGCCGCTCGGTTGATGCAGCCCGGGACAGGAAAGGAATCCTCGGGGCAAGAACCTTGCGACGTCGATGTCTTTGCGAGCGCGTTTTCCGCGCATTGCGTGCTTCGATCGCCGTTGATCGAAGCGAAATTGAATAAGCAAGCCGCGTGCCAGTTTTTCACGGCGCGATCATAGCATTGTAATTGCTCGATTATTCAGGAAGATGGTTCGAAGGCCGCTGTGCGGGCAGTTGCGATTTCTGCAAATATTTTGAGCGGATGCCGCTCGCCGGCTTTTGATCCTGCGTTTATTCTGTGCAGCGCAGCATGCCTTGAGGCTAGATGTCGTCGCTCAAAGACTGCGTCGCGCTTGTCGTTTTCACGGCAAATCCGGCGACATAGGCGGCGATCTCCGCTGGATCGAAAATATGGCCGTCCATGAAGCGGTCGCCATCCCTGCCGCCCTCGATACGGATATCGGCATCGTCGGGCGACGCCTCGCTGCCGAGTGCCAGCCGATAGAGATCGGAACGGTAGGCCGAGGCTGCCATCTTCATGTTCTGCTCGGAAAATGCGCTTTGCCCCCAGCGTATCATCTGGCTGAAGATCCAAAGTGCCTGGCTCGGGCGCGGATAGTTGGCAAAGCCGCCATGGAAACTGAAATACCTGTCGATGATGCGGCGATGGCCTCTGGCATCAAGGTTGAATTCGCCTGCCAGCACATGGCGGATGATGTGTACAGGTGCCGCAATATAACGCTGATCGGCAAGCGCTTCGGCAAGGGAATCGTGATTTTCCGGCCGATCACACCAGCGCGCAGCTGCGTCCAGCGCCACGATAAGGCGCGACACGGTTTCCGGATGGTTTTCGGCCCATTCCGGGCGCATGCCGATCACCTTTTCGGGTGCGGAGGGCCAGATATCCTGCTTTGCTGCGACGATGCGGCCGACGCCTCGTTCGGATGCGACCATGTTCCAGGGGGCGCCGACGCAGAAGCCATCGATGGCGCCGGCGGCGAGCGCATCGGATGTGAGAGGCGGCGGCACGACGACGAGCTTCACGTCCCGGTCCGGATCGATGCCGCCGGCGGCCAGCCAATAGCGGAATTCGTAATTATGCGACGAGAAGGGATAGGTCATGCCAAGCGTCGGCGGCTGCTCCCCGCGCGCCTTCATGGTATCGACCACCTTCGCAAGCGCCTGCGAATTTTCCAGTGCGCTTGCCTGATCGCACAGGCCTGTTTCTTCGCACATGCGGTCGAACAGCCGCGTCGATAGCGTGATGGCATTGCCGCCACAGCCGAGAGAGAATGGCGTAATCGTGGGCGAGGGGTTTGAGCCGAGCCCTAGCATCGCTGCGACCGGCATCGGCGAGAGCATATGGGCGATGTCGAATTGGCGAAAGGCAAGACGGTCGCGGACATTGGCCCAGGAGACGTCCTTGACGAGATCGAGGGCGATCCCCTCCTTGCGGGCGAAACCGAATTCCGCCGCCGCAATCAGGACAGAAGCATCGACGAGCGGAATGAAGCCGGCGCGCAGTATGCGCGGGCCTTCGCCGGCAATCTGGGCAGGCGCCGAAGGATTGCTGTCACCCGCCTGTTGGGCTTTGGCGGAACGGGTTGCCTGCGCTCTCATATTCACTCCGATGCCTCCCCTCTCAAGGCGACGGACAAGATGGGGCTCGGTACGCTCACATCAGCAACCCCGCTGCCGTCACAACGCTTTGCGCGATCTCGGACATCTTCTTCTTCTCGTTCATGGCCGTCTGTCGCAGCAGCGCGAAGGCTTCCTCTTCCGAAAGGCCGCGCATCTTCATCAAGATTCCCTTGGCCCGCTCGACGATCTTGCGTTCTTCAAGCGCAGACTTGGCGTCCGCCAATTCCCGCTGTAGCCGGCTGAAGGCATTGAAGCGGCTGACGGCCATATCGAGGATCGGCTTGACCCGCTCCTTCTTGAGGCCGTCGACGATATAGGCTGATACGCCGGCCTCGACAGCCGCTTCGATCGAGGCGGTGTCGGAACGATCGACGAACATGGCGATTGGCCGCCCTACCGTCCGCGTCAGCTGAAACAGATGCTCCATCATGTCGCGGTTTGGATTTTCGAGATCGATGATAATGACGTCGGGACGCAACGTCTCGATCGTGCGTGCGACGCCCTGCACTTCATGGATGACCGTCACCCGCGCATGACCAGCCTCCCGCAGCCCCTCTTCGATAATCGAGGCGCGGATCGTGTTTTCATCGATCACAAGAATGGTCAGATCGAGACGGCTCATTGCATCTTTATGACGCAACGCAGCAAGGCGAACAAGTGTTGTTCGCTGAAATATTGGGCGACTTTAAAAATCGCCTAAATATTGGGCTGCCTCGACCTGTTCTGGCTATTTCCTCATCAACGCTGCCAATAGGCGGCGATGCTGAAAGTGCCAGGATCCCTGGCGATCTCGCTCTTGACGAAAGCGCGGACGGCACGCGCCTGCTTCTGTTCGCAGGCGACCCAGACAAAGGTTTTCGGATCGGCCGCAGGCACGATGTCGCGCAGGATGCGTTCAAGCGTATCCGTCGTCCCGGCAGCGGCATCATTGCGATGCAGCCAGGTGACATTCATCGATGCGCTTGATGTCAGCGGCTGCTCTTCTTGTTTGTCGGCGACCTCAAGAAGGATCCGCAACTCGGCATTGGCAGGGACGGAGGCTGCGATGCGGGCGATGGCCGGCAGCGCGGTTTCGTCGCCGGCGAGAATGAGCTTGCGTGCTGTCGGCACGCCGCCGCCACCGGGGCCGATCAGGCCGGCAGGATCGCCGGGGCGAGCAGTCAACGCCCAGGTCGCTCCCGGCACATCGTCGCCTTCATGTACGACGAAATCGATATGCATCTCGCCGCGGTCAAGATCGATGCTACGGATCGTATAGGCGCGGATGGTCAGCGCATCATCGCCCTTCGGCCAATGGATGCGGCCGTCCGGCTCCGTATGCGGCCAGACCGGCTCGCGGCCTTTCGGCGGAATGAGCAGGCGCGCATGCAGGCCGCCCTCGACGAAATGCCTGGCATCATCAGTCGCAACGACGACGCGGCGCATGTGCGGAGTGATATCGTAGGCATCGACGACCCTGATTTCGCGGAAGTTCGGTATGGCTGATGGTTGCGGGCCGTCGGCCCAATCGAGGGCGAGAGTGTTGCTGGTGGAGAGTTCGAACAGGTTTTCGGCGACCATGCTGCGGATCGTGAAGAGCATGGCTGCCGTCGGGCAACGTAGCTTGATGTCGAGACGATCCTTGCTGACGGCGATGTCGGCGCTGCCGATGACGGTATCGAGGCGGGCTCCGGCCTCACTTCTCGTGATGGTGACATGTTCGGCAAAACGCGCGCAGAACTGATCCAGCAATTGACCGGCATCCTTGTGGGTCGCCACGCCGGAAGCGGTGAAATCCCTTGAATGCATCATTTTTTCGTCTCCTTGCGGGTCAGGAACCAGATGAGATAGGGCCCGCCAATCAGCGCCGCGAACAGACCGACGGGAACCTCATAGGGAAAGATCACAATGCGCGACAGCCAGTCGGCCAGCACGAGCAGCATGGCGCCAAGCAGCAAGCTCGCGCCCAACTGTTTGAGGGTGCTACGAAAGCCTATGAGACGCCCAAGATGCGGTGCGATCAGCCCAGTCAGGCTGAGCGGGCCGACGAGGAAAGAGGGGATCGCAGTCAAGATGGCCGCAAGAACCGCCAGAGTGAGGCGGCTTGCCGCAACCGAGAGGCCGACGGAGCGCGAAACGTCGCCGCCGAGCGGCAGCACATCGAACCATCGCCTCAGGATCGGCAGGATCGGAACGAGAAGCACAAGCGAAATGACGCCGGTCCAGGCTTCGAAGGAACCGGCCCGATTGGTGGAGCCCGACAGCCAGGTCAGCAGGAGATAGGCGCGCAGATCGCCGCGTGAGAGAACGACAGTGACGATTGCCATGCAGAGGGCGCCAATGGCGACGCCCGAAAGCAGCAGTCGCTCGGGGTCGAAGCCGCCGCGCGCGCTGAATGCCATCATGGCAAGGAATGCAATCAGCGCGCCGATCGTCATTGCGGTGATCGTGACGACGGGGGAGGGGAATGCAAAGAGCAAGAGTGCAATCGTCAGGCCCGCACCGCCGCCGGCGCTCACTCCCAGGATCTCGGGGCTTGCGAGCGGATTGGCGGTGAGGCGCTGCATGATGAAGCCGGCTGCGGCGAGCATCGCGCCCGCAGTTGCCGCAACGACGGTGCGCGGCAGGCGGAAAGGCAGAAGTTCCCGAAACTGGCTGCCGATCGCTACGTGCCAGCCATCGAAACTGCGCCCGACCGACAGAACAATGAGGATCAGAAGAACGAAGCCGAGTGCGAGCAAGGCAAGCGCTCGTCCCAGTGCTGCAATCGTCAGCCGCGCGCGAGGACCGTCAACGGCGCGCAGCGCATTGCCGGAATGCAGGCGCCGCAGAAGCAGCAATAGGAGGGGGCCGCCAAGGAGCGCGGTCGCTGCTCCCGTCGGGGCAAGGTCGGTGAACCCCGGCGAGAGGAGCTGCACCAGGCAATCCGTCAGGAACAGCAAGCCGGCGCCGGCGATAGGGGCGGCGATCAGCAGGTGCTGCGTGCGCCGCGCGCCGCAGAATCTGGCGATGTAAGGTGCGGCAAGCCCAAGAAAGCCGATGATGCCGACCTGCGCCGTCACCGAAGCCGCCAGCCAGACGGCAAGCGCCAGAATGGCGAGGCGCATGCTGTGCAAGGCAAGGCCGAGGTTCTTGGCGCTGCTGTCGTCCAGGCTCATCACCGTCAGAGGGCGGACCAGTACCAATGCGGCTGCAAAGCCGATGATCAGGCGCGGCGCAAGCGTGATGACGCCGTCCCAGTTTTGCTGGTTCAGCGCGCCCGCGCCCCAGATGAAGACGGACATGGCATATTCGCCGCGCGCGAGAATGATGGTGACGCTAAGTGCGGTTGCAACCAGCGTCACCATCATGCCGCATAGCGCCACCGTCACCGGGTCGAGACCACGCCTCCAGCTCAATGCCAGAACGATCAGGACCGCAGCAAGCCCGCCGACAAAGGCAGAGATCTCCCGCGGCAGGCCGATCAGCAAGGGAAAGAGCCCGACAGCGATCGTCATTGCCAGCTGCGACCCGGCGGCGATCCCGAGCGTCGAGGCGTCGGCGATCGGATTGCGCAAGACTCTTTGCAGCAAGGCGCCCGAAAGGCCGAGAGCCGCACCGGCTATGATTGCGATAGCCGAGCGCGGCAGCAGGCTATCGGTGAGCAAGATATGGTTGAGTGCGGCTGCCTCGCGTACATCAGCGGCAAGCTGCGGCCGCAGCAAGAGCAGAGCTGCAAAAGCAAGGATGCAGAGAGTGGCGAGCAGAGCACCGTTGCGTGCCAGCGATTTGCCTTGGGCAATCACAGGCCGATCAATCATTCCATGCACGGTTGAGGCCTCCTGCAAGGAGATCGGCGAAGCGTTCTGCCGCCGGCAGCGCACCATAGGGATTGATCGAGCCGAGCATGAGGACACGACCTTGCCGTACCGGCGGAAGCGCATTCCAGAATGCGCTTTGCTGGAGTTCCGCCAGAGCTTCGGCCGGATGCGGCGGGATGAGGACGATCCATGCATCCGGCATGGCGGCTAGCCGTTCGATGCCGACCGGTGCGGTTGCCGAATAACTCGTCAAATCCGGCCAGGCATTGGTTAGGCCGGTGCGGGTGAGAACTTCGCCGAACATGCTATCGGAACCGAAGACGCGAAAGTGCCTGGCGTCGCCCAGATTGATCGGCAGGATCGGCCGGTGATCGCCCTTGCTGAAACTGACGCGATAGGCTTCGAGTTTTTCGCGCATTGCATCGACGAGGGTGCGACCTGTCATAAGTCCGAGCCGTTCGCCGATCGCAAGGGTTGCCTGTTCCGAAAGCCGGTAAGGGCTGGCTCCGGGTTGATAAATGGCGTGGCTCTCGACCGGTGCGATCAGCCGCATGCGATCGTCGGCCCAGGTATAGAAATTGGAATTGAAGATCAGATTTGGCCGGGATGCATAAAGGGCTTCGAAGTTCGGCGTGCCGCGCAGCCCGAGATCGGCAACGCCCGCGGGAATGGCCGGGGTCACGGCAACGTCGCGGAATTGCAGTAATTCGGTGCCGGCAACCACATTTGCGCCGATCGCCAGCAGGGTTTCCAGAATGGCCCAATCGAGCGTCGCCACACGCGGGCTCGCCGCGGCGCGCGCCGGCGTCACGCCGGCGATCGCACTTGCGCCTGCCATCGCAATGAACTCTCTTCGAGACAGCTTATGAGCGTTTCCTGCTGTCATTGGAAATAGCTGACCAGGCTGCAGCACTGTGACTGGGCAAGCATCCCTGCGCCGACGCGGTAAATTCGCAGCCACTGCGTCGTCATGCGTAAGCGTTGCCTTCGTTTTGAAACGAGTTAGAGGATTGCGTTGCGGCAATCCCCCGGTTCCTTGCCATGATTGAAAATAAAAGTATACCTTAATCCTCAACTTACCACTTCTTGCTGAGCTTGAAGGTGATGGTTCTCGCTTCGCCGTAGCCGCAGACATTCTCGCCGGCGCAACCCGAGACATATTCCTTGTCGAACAGGTTCGAGACGTTGAGCGCCGCACCCCAGCCCTTCTTCTCGTAGCGAATGCCCGCATCAAAGAGCGTTGCGGAGGGTACACGCAGCGTATTGGCCTGGTCTGCCCAGGACTTGCCCTGGTAGCGCACGCCGGCGCCGATGCTGAGCCCGTCAAGCGCATCGCTCGTGAAGGCGTAGTCGATCCAAAGGGATGCGGTGGAATTCGGCACCAGATAGGGCGAGTTGCCGATGATGGAGGAGTCGAGGTCCTTGGTGATCGTCAGATCCGTGTAGGAATAGGAGCCGAGGAGCTTCCAATTATCATCTAGATTGACCTTGCCTTCGAATTCGACACCGCGCGAGCGGACCTCGCCGACCTGGCGCTGCAGGAAGGTGACCGGATCGGTCAGCGCCATGTTCTTGCGGTTAATCTGGAAGATGGACGCCGTGAACAGGCCGTCGATGAAGTCGGGCTCATACTTGATGCCGGCCTCGTATTGCTCGCCCTTTTCCGGGGTCAGGCCGCCGCCGCTGACGCTGGTGCCGATCAGAGGATTGAAGAAGGTGCCGGCGCTGACATAGGGCGTGATGCCGTTGGAAAACTCGTAGGCGAGGCCCGCACGGCCGCTTGGCGCTGATGCGTTCGACTTGTAACTTGTGCCGACCTTCGAGTCGGAATTGGTGTCGACGAAGTCGTAACGGCCGTTGAGCGTGACCAGCCAGCCATCGCCGAAGCGCATCTGGTCCTGCGTATAGATACCGAGTTGCTGCTGCGTCATGACCTGATTGAGGTAGACGAAGTTGGTTCCCTGCGGCGTGCCGTAGACCGGGTTCGTTGCGCTGATCGGATTGGAGCCGCAGCACGCCTGGATCTGGTCGAGGCGGTAGATCGAATAGTCCGTGCCGATCAGGAAATCATGGCTGATCGGGCCGGTGTCGAACTTGTTTTCCGCGCGTGTGTCGACGGAGAACGTATCGACCTTTGAGCGCTCGAAGAAGCCGATGCGGTTCAGCATGTAGTTGGGATCGTCATAACCAGGGCTGAGCGGATTGCCGTCGACATAGCCGTTCAGATAGGGGCCTTCCTCGCGCTTGTAGAGATGGCCGTAACGCGCGTTCTGCGACACGGTCCAGCCGCCGTCGAAATCGTGTGAGAATTCGTAGCCCAGCATCTGCTGGGCATATTTGAGATTATCGATGCTTCGCTCGCCATAGAAGGCATCGCGCTTGATCTTGCCGAAGGGCGCATCGACAACGGTGCCGACATAGGGGAAGAAGCCGTTGCCGCTATGGATTTCATCCAGGCCGCTCAGCATGCCGAAGACGGTCAGCTTGGTGGACTCATCGGGTGAGATGGTGACCTGCGGCATGATGAAGCCGCGCAGGTCGTGGGTGCCATCGCTATAGGTGTCGCCGCCGGCGATCTTGCCGGTCAGGCGGTAGCGATAGACGCCGTCGGCCGAAAGCTTGTCGGAAAAGTCGAAGCCGACGAAGGCATTGCCGAGATTGTTGATGCCGATCTCGGTCGAATATTGCGGAATGTCCGTTGGCTCCTTGCGAACCATGTTGACGAGGCCGCCCGGATTGGCGCCGCCATAAAGCACGGAGGAAGGCCCCTTCAGCACTTCGACGCGCTCGAGCATATAGGGATCGATTTGGAAGCCACCGAAGCCGTAGCTATAGAGCGTCAGGCCATTCATGAAGACGCCGCTCTGCGTCGCGTCGAAGCCGCGAATGTAGAACCAGTCGGTATCGCCATCATTGCCGAAGGGCTGCGCGGTGACGCCGGGCGTATAACGCAGAGCCTCATCCACCTTGTTGGTGATGCCGCGATCCTGCATTTCCTGCTGGCCGATGACGGAGACCGATTGCGGTACCTCGGTGATTGGTGTGTCGGATTTTGAGCCTGCCGTGGTCTTCCTGGCGACATAGCCCTTAACCGGCGCGGTACCGTTGTCTTCACTCTTCTGTTGCGAACCCTGAATAACCAAAGGCTGCAACTCCGTCGGCGTTTCCTGCGCCATGACCTTGGAGCCCGCCAGCAGCGCGATAAGGGCTGCGCCCGTTGCCATGAGCCGCGCTCGCGATACGTCCTGCTTCAATCCCTGCATTTCCGTCAATTGTCCCGAATTCTTGCGCCCGTTCAGCCCCGGTGGCCGATCCGTCGATAAGATGAGCAGTTAACTCATATTTACAGGCGCGGCTTGTCTGTCACGGGGGAAATTGAATGTTTTTGGGCAATTCTCCGCAAAACCTACAATTGCTCGCGGGCTGTGGTTTTCAGGCAAGCCTGCTGCGCTTCCAGCTGGCAGGCGCAGCGCCGACATTCTTGCGGAAGACGCGGGTGAAATGCGCCTGATCGGCAAAGCCGGTTTCGACGGCAACGGTTGTCAGCGGCATCTCGCTGTTCAGGAGCAGATGCTTGGCCTTTTCGAGTCTGGCCTGCGTTTGCCATTGATGCGGCGGCAGGCCCGTCGACGCCTTGAAGGCGTGGCTGAAATGCGACTGCGAGAGGCCGGTCAATTCAGCCAGTTCTTCCAGCCGGATGGCGCGCGTGCAGTTCTCTTCGATATAGTCGACCGCGCGCCGCAGCTGCCAGGTGGCAAGGCCACTGCGCTTGCGCGGCTGGGTGCCGCGCAGTTGCAGCACATTGATCAGCAACGAAAGTGTCAGGCCGTCGCCGTAGAGATCGTGCAGCGGCTCCGGGTTTTCACACTCGGCCGCGATCAGCTCGGCAAGCGCCATTATGCGCGGGTCGTTGAAATGCAGCTGCGGACGGTCGAGCCGCGCCGCGTCGATATGTTCCATCAGGCGCTGGCTGATGATCTCGGCGTCGAAATGAATGTCGAGGTGGCGGACGAACTCGACGCCTGCCATGTCGACCCAGAGCTCCATGCCAGCGGGAATGTAGGAGATGCGACCACTACTATAATCCTGCAGCTGGGCCTGCGCGCGAGGCGAGGGGCGGACATTGGTCTTACCCGCACCGCGCTGTTCCAGAAGGATGAACAGACGCGGATCGCGTGCCACATAATATCCGCCAGCCTGCGCCGCGCAATTGACGTTCCAGATGTCGGCAACCATGCCGTTCCAGTGGCGGCGATGCATACCGCCGATGACGGAAAAGCCTCCGATCTTGTTCTGCATTCTTGGCTGAAACGTCATTTGCTGCTTCCGGCGTTGCTTCTGCGCAATAATCCTTCAAATTAAACTCAAGTTATTATAACAACACTGCCAGGATAGCAATCCGCATGGGCGCGAGGGCGGTTGCCATGCAAAAAGATCTCTACCCGCGTCTCCAAATACAAACGGGATGCCCTTTCGAGCATCCCGCCTTTGAGATCGATACTACTGACTTAAGGTCTGTATCCTAGAACAGACCTGCCAATCTCACCGTTTTTGCATCGGGCTGAAACGAAGCCTGGATCACGTTGGACGGCTGATGGTTGGGAGATGGCTGGGGTGCGACGGCATGTGCCGGCCGAGGAGCCGGGCTCTGAGCCGGGCCGCAGCTTCCGGAGCTCGTTTTCTCGACCCGAGGCTTGCCGCTGCCGGAGCTGAAATACTCCACGGTTTGCGTGCAGGTGCCCTTGCCCGATGTCATCGAGATGACCGTATATCCTTTCACGCCTGCGGGGAGCTTCGACAGATCGATCTTCATGAGATTATCCGAGCCATCCGGCCACGGCGCGAAAAGACGCGGATCATTCATCAGGGCTGCAGCCTCGCGATCCATGGCAGCCGAGATGCGCTCTATGTCGGCGAAGGGCGAGACGTCGTCGATTGGAGCAAAGCCCGCCATCGACGCCGGATCGTCCCGGAAGGTAATCGTCGGTGGCTGAGCACCGCTGTAGCGGATCAATTCCAGCGAGCCGTCCGGCAGGCGAACTGTCATTTGGTGCGTATTGGCGGATTGCTCAATCTTCTGCTGAGCGACGGCCTGGCTCGCCAATCCTGTGGCTGTGATAAGGCCGGCGCTGATGAGAAATGCATTGCGGAGGGTTAGCACGATGATCTCCTTTGCGTTGAGAGCATGTCGGATCGGCTCCCGCTTGAATGGCTTGGAGCGCCGATCGATGCGAACCCTTTCGATCTTGGTCTCGCCTCTGCCAAATTTATGGCAGTCACTGCGGCACCACGCCGCAGTGGGGCCGCACTGCTGTCAATCCTGCGTGATAAACTCGTGACAGAAGCGTCGCGTGAACGCTTCCGCACGCGAAGCGGGCCCATTCGCTCGTTTTGAGCTCTATGGGACAACGCCCGCTTGAAATTTCGCTTGTCTTCCGCCACCTGTGCGGCGCGACTTTTTTTATTCCCAGGAGACTAGACGCTTATGACGACCACCACCGCAGAAAATACCGCCGAGAGCCACGTTTTTGAGGCCGACGTTGCCCGCCTTCTGCACATGATGGTTCACTCGGTTTATTCGGACAAGGATGTCTTCCTGCGCGAGCTGATCTCGAACGCGGCCGATGCCTGCGAGAAGCTGCGCTACGAAGCGATTGCCCATCCCGGCTTGCTTGCCAACGATCCCGACAGCCGCATCCTGCTGACGCTTGATGCCGATGGCAGCAAGCTCATCGTCGAGGATAACGGCATCGGCATGAGCCGCGACGAGATGATCGAAGCGCTCGGCACAATTGCCCGCTCGGGCACGCGCGCCTTCATGGAGCGAATCGAGGCCAACAAGCAGGGCGAGGGTGCGCAGCTCATCGGCCAGTTCGGCGTCGGCTTCTATTCCTGTTTCATGGTTGCCGACCGCGTCGACGTCATCTCGCGCCGCGCCGGTGCGGAGGATGCCTGGCTCTGGTCTTCCGATGGCAAGGGCGGCTACAGCGTTGCGCCTGTTGACGTCAGCGAGGCACCGGCGCGCGGCACTCGCATTACGCTGCATCTGATGGAAGATGCCAAGAGCTATGCCTCGCGCTGGAGCGTCGAGCGCATCGTCAAGGAACAGTCCGGTCATGTGCCGGTGCCGATCAAGATCGCCGAAAAGCCCGGCGAGGAAGCGACGCAGCTGACCGACGGCACCGCGCTCTGGACGAAATCGAAGAACGACATCACGTCTGAAGAGTACACCGATTTCTATCGCGGCGTTTCCGGCCAGTATGACGAGCCGGCGCTGACGGTGCATTTCCGCGCCGAGGGTCGCCATGAATATTCGGCGCTTGCCTTCGTGCCGGGCTCGCAGCCCTTCGATCTTTTCGATCCGGACCGCAAGGGCCGCATGAAGCTCTATGTGAAGCGCGTCTTCATCACCGATGAAGCCGAATTGCTGCCGCGTTATCTCCGCTTCGTGCGCGGCCTCGTCGACACGTCGGACCTGCCGCTCAACGTCTCGCGCGAGATGATCCAGGAAAGCCCGATCCTGACGGCGATCCGCAAGGGCGTGACCAATCGTATCATCACGGCGATCGAGAAGCAGGCGGAGAGCGATCACGACGCCTTCCTGAAGATCTGGGAGAATTTCGGCAGCCTCATCAAGGAAGGCCTCTACGAGGACTTCGAGCGCCGCTCGCAGCTTCTGGCGCTCTCGCGCTTCCGCACGACTACCTCGGGAGATGGCTATCGCTCGCTTGCCGACTACATCAAGGATGCCAAGGAGGGCCAGCAGTCGATCTACTATCTCGTCGGCGGCAGCCTCGAGCAGCTGAAGGCGTCGCCGCAGCTCGAAGGTTTCCGCGCTCGCGGTATCGAAGTTCTGTTGCTGACCGATTCCGTCGACAGCTTCTGGGTGACCAATGCTCCGGAATTTGAGGGCAAGAGCTTCAAGTCGATCACGCAAGGCTCCGCTGATCTCGCCCAATTCAAGAAGCAGGACGAAGACAAGCCGGAAAGCGAAAGCGCGCCCGCCGAAGTCCAGGCCTTCCTCGACTATGCCAAGCAGAAGCTGGCCGACGAGGTCTCCGATGTCCGTGCATCCGATCGTCTGATCGAAAGCGCCGTTTGCCTCGTTGCCTCCGAGCAGGGTTATGACCGCCAGCTTGAAAAGATACTGCAGGGCGCCGGCCGCCTGCAGTCTGGTGCCAAGCCGATCCTTGAGATCAATATGGATCACCCGGTCGTCAAGGCGATTGCCGCCAAGGCGGATGCGCCGTCCCTGCGTGACGATGCGGCTTTCCTGCTGCTCGATCAGGCCCGCGTTCTCGACGGCGACAAGCCGGCCGATCCGCGTGCCTTCGCCGAACGACTGGCGCGGCTGATGGAAAAGGCACTGCAGTAATCAATCAGTCGGCACGGCTTTGAAAGGCCGTGCCGACCTGCTCGGCAGAGCTTGCGTCCGCGTGGGCGTCGGATGCGAAACTTGTCTAAAATTATCATCTTTTCGTTGCGCGAGGAAACGTCCTCTTTTATAGAAGACATGCACACTGGCCGGATCGCTCGGCCACGTAAGCGTTAACGTCACTCAACGCGTATGATCGAACGGCTCTGCGGCTTCGGTCTGCGCGACTGTGTCCTGCGGATCGAGATCAAAGTGCCTCGAAAGGACACCCATGGATACCCCCCATAGTTCCAACCCGGCCATCTCCGCTCCGAAGATCGAGCGCGTGCGCCATGAACTGAAGCGGCGCACTCTGACTGTAACGGCCATCGACAGGATCACGCCCGGCATGCTGCGCATTCGGCTGGCCGGCGAAGATCTCGCCGATTTTGTCAGCCTTGCGCCCGACGACCACATCAAGGTGATGGTTCCGGGCGCCGGCGAGGAGATGGAGCGGCGTGACTATACGCCTCGCCAATACGACACCGACGCGCGGACACTCGTCCTCGATTTTGCCGTCCATGAGGCAGGCCCTGCCACGCAATGGGCGCTCGACGCTCGCGTCGGCGACAGGCTGGAGATCGGCGGTCCCCGCGGCTCGGCCGTCGTGTCCGCAGATATCGAGAACTGGCTGCTCATCGGCGACGAGACGGCGCTGCCGGCCATCGGCCGCCGGATTGAGGAGGCACGTGCGGGGGCACATATAACGGCGATCGCCGCGGTTGCCGATGCTCATGAACATCAGGCATTTCAAACCGATGCGCAGCTGGATATGCGCTGGGCATATCGGCCTCTCTCGGAAGCGGCGGATCCGTCCTCGCTTCTGAAGATATTGCAGTCGATCGATGTGGTGCCCGGCACGTTCGTCTGGATCGCCGCCGAAGCCTCCGTCACGCGCGCCTTGCGCTCCTACCTCGTCGAAGACCGCGGCTATCCGCTGAGCTGGATCAAGGCGTCCGGCTATTGGGTCAAGGGCAAGGCGGACACGACGGAGAAATTCGACTGAATGCGGGAGGCAGGCGGCAAGATGCCGCTTGCTCATTCTAATATGATAGGTCAGGCATCTTGCCGGAACAGGCTGCTGCCCCATTTCATGGCGCAATTGTCCCGCAAGTGGACAAGGCGTTCCGCGATAAGGTTGGGTTCACCGAAACTGCATTCTGGATAGATTTCGACTTCCTAAATTACAAGGGATCGTTGAAGGTTAGGCTTGAAGCGGGAATGGTGGCAAAGCCATAGGCGATCGCTTTGCAGGTCCATGCGCCGAGCGGGAGGCGGTGCTTTGGGCGTCATGTAAATCCCTGCCGTACGCGACGGCCAATGTTGAGGATCGACGCAAGGTGCTTGCCGTCCCGAAAGACCCGCCGCAGACATTCGTCGCATTGATGTTGTCGGCGCTTCGTAAGGCCTTCATCGGCATCGCTCTGGCGAGCGCGGCCATCAATGTGCTGGCGCTGACCGGCTCCTTCTTCATGCTGCAGGTCTATGATCGGGTCATTCCGAGCCATAGCCTGCCGACGCTGTCCGGTCTCGTCATCATCGTCGTGACCCTCTATCTGTTTCAGGGCGTAATCGAATTCCTGCGCTCCATGCTGCTTGTGCGCATCGGCATGTCGCTCGATGAGCGTCTAAACAGGAAGGTCTTCGGCGCGCTTCTGTTCCTGCCGAGCAAAAAACAGACGTCGGACGATGGGCTGCAATCGGTGCGTGATCTCGAGCAGATCCGCTCCTTCCTTTCCGGTACCGGTTCGACGGCGCTTTTCGATTTGCCATGGGTGCCGTTCTATCTGATCCTTTGCTTTCTGTTCCACTTTTGGATCGGCTTTACGGCTCTTTGCGGCGCCTTGCTGCTCGTCGGCATTACCGTGGCTGCCGAAATGCTGTCGCGTCGACCGGCGCTGGAGGCGGCCAGGTCTTCGGCAGCACGCCTCGGCTTTGCTCAGGCTGCGCGGCGGAACTGGGAGGCTGCTATTGCTATGGGGTTTTCCGGCCGCCTCACCGATAAATGGGCTGTCATGAATGAGGATTATCTCAGTCACCAGGCGATAGCGAGCACCCGTGTCGGCGCGCTGACCATCGCCGCCAAGATTGCACGCATGATGCTGCAATCCGGTGTCCTTGCCGTCGGCGCGATCCTCGTCATTCGCCAGGAAGCGACGGGAGGTATCATCATTGCCAGCTCGATCCTGGTGACGCGGGCGCTGGCGCCCGTCGAGCTTGCGATCGGCCAATGGAAGGGTTTTGTGGCTGCACGCCAGGGTTGGACTCGGCTTGCCGCACTCCTCGACGCCGCGCCGCCCGAGAAGCAGGCTTTCGCCTTGCCCGCACCGTCGCGGGAGCTCAGCGTCGAGAATATCACCGTGACGTCGCCCGGCAGCCGCGATCTTATCCTGCGCAATGTCTCGTTCAAGATATCGGCGGGAACCATACTCGGCGTCATCGGCCCGAGCGCATCGGGCAAGTCTTCGCTGGCACGTGCAATTGCCGGCTTGTGGCCGGTTGCAATCGGCTCCGTGCGGCTCGATCGTGCCGCTCTTTCGCAATGGGATACCGATGAACTTGGGCAGCATATCGGCTATCTGCCGCAGGATGTAGACCTCTTCGACGGCACAATCGCCGAGAATATTTCGCGTTTTGCTGAGGACATGCGAACCGAATCGATCATTGCGGCGGCGAAAGCGGCGGGTGTCTACGACATGATCGTCAAACTCCCGGATGGCTTCGATACCAAGATCGGCGAAGGCGGATCGCGCCTTTCGGCCGGGCAAAGGCAGCGTATCGCCCTGGCGAGGGCGCTTTACGGCGATCCCTTTCTGGTGCTTCTCGACGAGCCGAATTCCAATCTCGATGCGGAAGGCGAAGCGGCACTGACGGCGGCCCTCGCAGGCGTCAAGGAGAGGGGTGGCATTGCGATCGTCATTGCCCACCGGCCAAGCGCTCTTGCCGCCGCCGATAGGGTCATGATCGTTGCCGGCGGCCAGGTCCAGGCATTCGGGCCAAAGAAGGACATCCTCGGTCCGTCGCCCAAGCAGCTCGGAACGACGCATCTGGCCATCGCCGGCGGGGAGACGCACGGATGATCGGCAAGGCCTCGTCATCGAACGAACGAATGATCCGCCGCCTGTCGCTGTTGGTGATAGCCGCCATTTTGCTGTTGTTCGGCGTCATGGGCGGCCTTGCCGCCGCTACAAAGATTTCCGGCGCGGTCGTCACCTCCGGCACGCTTGTCGTCGACAGCTATGTAAAGCCAGTAAAGCATCTGAAGGGCGGGATCGCCCGTGCGATCCTGGTGAAGAATGGCGATCATGTCGCCGCCGGCCAGGTGCTCGTCCGGCTTGACGACACCCAGACCCAAGCCAACCTCTCGATCATCCGCAAACGGCTCAACGAACTTTCTGCCCGCACGGCGCGTCTGGCAGCGGAGCGCGACGGCCGGCAGGATATCGACTTTCCGGCCGATCTGCTCTCGTTTGCCGAAGATGCTGATGTGGCAGCTATCCTGGCAGGCGAGCGTCGGCTCTTTCGCGATCGTCAGATATCGCGCGATGGGCAGAAATCGCAGCTTCACGAGCGCATTCAGCAGCTCAGGCAGGAGATTGACGGTCTCGTCGCCCAGGAAGAGGGCAAGCGGCGGGAAATCGCGCTCATCGCCAAGGAGCTCGGAAGCCTCGAAGGCCTGCTCGATCAGGGCATCATTTCGGCGACGAAGGTCTACTCGTTGCAGCGGGAAAGCGCTTCGCTGAACGGCGATCTCGGAAACCTCGTCTCGTCCGTCGCCCAGACCAAAGGCAAGATTGCGGAAACCGAGCTGCAGATCCTGCAGATCGATGCCGACCGCAGTTCGGAAGTATCCGAGCAATTGCGCCAGGCGGAAAGCGATAGCGGCCAGTTTGCCGAGCGCCTTATCGCCGCCGAGGACGATCTGAAGCGGATCGACATCAAGGCGCCGCAGGCGGGGATCGTCGACCAGCTAAGCGTCCATGCCGAAGGGGCAGTCATTTCGCCGGCAGAGGCGATCCTGCAGATCGTTCCGGACAAGGACGCGCTGGTCGCAGAACTGAAACTCGCGCCCCAGGATATTGATCAGATTACCGTGGGACAGGCGGTGTCCCTGCGTTTTCCTGCCTTCAATCAACGGATTACCCCGGAGCTGAACGGGCATGTCGATACGATCTCCGCGGATCTGACGACGGATCAGCGTTCGGGGCAAAGCTACTATGTCGTGCGGGTCAAGGTGGCAAAGCAGGAATGGGATCGGCTGGGGCAGCTTACGCCGCTGCCCGGCATGCCTGTGGAGGCCTTTCTGCAAACGGGCCAACGAAGCGTCCTTGCTTATCTGACAAAGCCGATGACCGACCAGATCAGGCGAGCGTTCAAAGAGGATTAGGCATATAGGTGCATCGGCGCAGAGTTGTGATGCGCAGGAGCGCTATTGCTCACAGCGATCAATTGCGCAGCGGTCGATGCAAACGCTTCATCGCTTGACTTTTGAGGAGGGTAGCATGGATCAATACAAGGGCGGTTGCCTATGCGGCGAGGTCCGATTTGTGGCATCGGGTCGGCCGTACCGGGTCGGCCTTTGCCATTGTCTCGACTGCCGCAAGCATCATGGCGCGCTTTTCCATGCCTCTGCGATATTCCCCGAGCAGGCGGTCAAGATCGACGGTGAGGCCCGGGATTATGCAGGGCGCTTCTTCTGTCCCCGCTGCGGCTCGTCCGTTTTTTTGCGCACCGTGGATGAAATCGAGATAAGTCTGGGCTCCCTGGATGCTCCCGACCAGCTAAAGCCCACTTACGAGCTATGGACCATCCGTCGCGAATCGTGGCTGCCGCCTTTTCCGCTCGAGAAGCGATACGCACGCGATCGCGAGGGTACCGGCCGCTTCGAGGAATAGCTCCCGATGGCGGTTGGTTTCGGCCGGATCAATCCGTCCGAAACACCTGTTTTGACGCACCGATTGTTCGATGCAGTCAGATGTGCCAGTCCGTCGTGTGGGCGGATTGCGTCGAGGCGGCAAGCTGGGCGTTGTGATCGTCCAGGGAATAGGCCTTGATATAGTCGATCTTCATCTCCGACCCATTCGGGAGACCATCCGTCGGCGTCCCCGCCACGCCGCCGACCGCGAGATCGACCAGCATGTACATCGGCCCGTGCATATCGGCCGGCGTATCGGCATGGGCAACGGCAACGTCGTCGAAATACCAGACGATCTGATCCTTGTCCCAGAGCACGCCGTAATTGTGGAAGCCATCGGTGCTTGGCACTTCCACTGGAATAGAGGTCTTCGTGTGCTCGCCGGTGGCATTCGAATGAACCGTCACATTGACCGTGGTCGGGTTTTGTCCGCGCATTTCCACCACGTCGAGTTCCGGTGGCCAGGAACCATCCTCCGGCAGCAGCCAGAAAGCGGGCCAGACGCCCTGATTATGCGGCATCTCTGCCCGCATTTCGAAATAGCCGTAGGTCTGCGAGAAGGTCGAGTGAGTGGTCAGAATGCCTGAAGTATAATCATGGTTCTCGACGATCGATTTCAGCGCGTCCGGCGTCTGTTTCGCCGTAATCGTCAGAATGCCGTCGGAGACAGAAAAGGGGTTGGCGGATGCGGTCGGTGCATAAGAAGGATTGATGTACCACTGCAGTTCATCATTCAGGCTGCTGCCCTTGTCCGGCGCCCAGGAATATTTAGCATCCCAGGTGCCCTGCGTCCCCTCGTGCAGCGAAAGCGTATTGAAATCGTCCGAAAAAGTCTGAGTGAGCGACGATCTGTCGAGCCCGAGCTGAAACTGGTCTTCATGCAGGTCGGAGATGGTCTTGTTGGCGAAGACCAGGCTTTCGCCATTACCGAGATCGAGCCGGACATTGGCACCTTCCTGCGTGGAATGGCTCACGACCTGATCGAACGACGTCAGGCCATACTGATTGAGCCTGACCTTGTCGTCATCGCTGAAATCGGTGATGAGATCGCTGCCGTTGCCCTTGCTGATGATGAAAGTATCGGCGCCGCCACCGCCCGTCAGCACGTCGTTGCCGGCACCGCCATCGATGGTCTGGCTGCCGCTGCCGCCGGTGATGATGTTATCGGCGTCATTGCCATAGGCATGGCGATTATTGCCCGTGACCGTGAGATTTTCGAAATTTTCGGGCAGCGTATAATCCATCCAGGTATTGATGGTATCCACGCCGGCGTTGGATGCTTCATAGGCGTGATTGATGCTGGAATAGAGATAGTAGATATCGTCGCCGGTGCCGCCCATCATCGTCACATTGACGGAGGCGTCACCCCACATGGAGTCGTTGCCGGCGGTGCCGTAAAGCACCGGGCCAGAGCCGGTGGCGGAAAAGAAACCTGTCGACGTATCGCTATAGTAAAGTGGCTGTCCAAGGGCATTCAAAACTGAATTGGGCATGAGAATCCTCTTCCTTCGTGCCGGACGACCTCCTCCATCGAGCTAATATTTCTCCCCGCTCATATGCATCAAATAGCGTGCATTGTTTTTCTGCCCACCCCCGACGGCAAGTTTTTTCGCCAACCTGCCCAAAAGTGCTGGTTGGAGCATTCGTGCTCATGGCTATGAGGCCGGGACGCAGTTATTCACCGCGTCCCCGAAGCCAGAATTTAGAGCGCGGCCTTTACCTTGGCAGCGACATCCGGGCTTACCCATGTCGCCCAGATGTCTTCATGGTTCTTCAGGAAGTATCGGGCGGTGTCTTCGTTGGTGCCCTGGTTATCCGTCTGCCATGCAAGAATGCTATTGACGAGATCGTTCGTCCATTTCCGTTTCTTCAGATAGTCCATCGCGAGGCCGGCGTGATCGGCAAACTTCTTGGTGACGACGGTGTAGACTTCCGAGACGGGATAGGAATTGACCTTTGGATTGGCGCAATCCATGACCGAGGTGCATGCGTCCCATTCGGCCTTGTCGTGGGGTACGCCGAAGGAAAGGCGCACCATCGGATACTTACCGAGGATCGCGGTCGGCGACCAATAATAGCCAAGCCAGCCCGTCTTCTTTTCGAAGGCATTGGCGATCGTACCGTCAAGAGCGGCGGCAGAGCCGGTCTCGACGATTTCAAAGCCCTTCTTCTCGCCGTCGAGCGCCCGGTAGAGATTGCCGAGCGACGCCTGGCATTGCCAGCCGGGCGGGCAATTGTAGATGACGCCCTTTTTCGGATCGTCCGGCGCGGGGAAAAGTTCCGGGTGTTCCAGCGCCTGCTGGACGGTCTTGATATCGGGATGGGCGTCGGCGAGGAATTTCGGAATCCACCAACCATCCTGGCCGCCATCGGAAAGAATGCCGGCAGCGATGACCAACCGTCCCTCGGAAACCGCCTGATCCAGCGGCGTGCGCACCGCATTGATCCAAAGTTCCGGCGCAACGTCCGGTTGGCCTTTCTCGTTCATCGAAGTAAATGTTGGCAGCGTGTCGCCCGTGAGGAGTTCGACCGAGCAGCCATAGCCTTCCTGGAGGATGATCTTGTCGACATTTGCCGCAACGCCGGCCGACGCCCAGTTCATTTCGGCGATGGAGACCGAACCGCAATCGGCATGCGCGGCGCCGGCAAAGGTATAAAGTGCTGCAGCGAAGACGGCGGCAGCTATAGGCTTCTTCATGTAAGACCTCCAGGTCCTGATGTTGCTGTTGTCGAAGGATGTCGCGGGTGAAGCCGTTGATCTTTTCCTTCGCTCTTGCGATGCCCCGGCAGCGCAACGGCCACGCAGAGGCAAATCCGGACAGTCAAACCCGTCCGGGCGCGTCCGGATTACTGCCACATCGATCCCGATGCCATGTGTTGGCCGGATGAAGTTTGAAGCTTTCCCACAGGAAATGAACGGATGCTACCGGCGTCATCGGCGTCTTATGCCCGACACGGAAGCTGGAGATCCGTTTGATCGCTGCCGAATGGACCTGCGCGCGAGCTGCGGAGGGAACGGGCAGTTCCGTTGGCGACCACGATCATATCGAAGGCTTCAGCTTTTTTTGACCCTCCGCAGCGATGCTCTCGTGGGTAGAGCGTTTTCCGACTTTGCAGCTATTGCCTTCAGGGTGATCGAGGATAGATCGCAGCATGTTGAAGCAATCAGGAGTTTCATATGCGGAAGATCATTCTGATCGGTATCGTGGCATGCGGATTTGCCGCGCCAAGCTATGCACAGGTATCAAACGACCAACTGGAATTGGCTTACAATTCGGCACGCAATCAACTTGGCGTGCTGAAATATTGCCAGAATGCAGGCCACATCGATGGGGCTGCTGTCGAGACTCAAACGAAAATGCTCGCTCTCATACCGGCGCCCTCGGATACGGCGAAGGGCGAAGCGGCCGAACAAGAGGGTGAAAAAGGCAAGATCTCCGCCATGGGCGTGAATCAGGATCTTGCAGCCATTACAAAAGCGCAGAACGTGACCGAAAAGCAGTTTTGCGAAACCATCGCAAATGCGGTGAAGCAGGCTGGCGCGCAACTTCCAAAATGAAATGCAAAACTGCGACGGCGCGAGCCGTCGCAGCTTGCCATGTACAATATCCGCTTGGCATCCGCATCGCTTCGGACTGCCTCATAGTTTGCTTGAGATCATTCCAACGCCAGCGAACGCGCCACGGTCAGGTTGCTGCCGACGGCCTCAGCGATCTTGAAACGGATTTCCGCCTGTCTTCGCATAAACGCATCACAATGCCTTTAGTCTAGTATTTTTATAGACAATTATCGTGCCGTTCAGCCTGCGCGGTGCCGAGCGGCCTTTTGGCCGCATGATCGATGTCGTGGCGGCCAAAATAGGGACGGGATATGAGAAAAACGCATTCAAGCGCGAAAACCATCGGGCGAAGCAAGATCCGCATTGCCCTGGCATTTTCTTTTCTGACGATGATGGGCACTGTCGCAAATGCCGCATCCGATACGGCAAAGCCGGTCGATGGGGGCATTCTCAACGTCGGATTGGCAACGGATGCCTCCATTATCGACCCGTCGATCACGGGCAACTCGGTTACGGCATTGATTACCCGCAATATCGTCGACTCGCTTGTCGGGCAGGCCGAAGACAACAAGTTCACGCCGTGGCTGGCAGAAAGCTGGGACATCAACGGCGACAATACCGTCTATACTTTCCGTCTGCGTCAGGGCGTGACATTCAGCGACGGCACTCCGCTCGATGCAGCCGCGGTCAAATACAATTTCGATCGCATTCTCGATCCGAAGACGACATCGAGCTACGCCAAGTCGCTGCTCGGACCGATCGACAAGATCGAGGCGCCGGATAGCCGTACGGTCGTGATCCGCTATCGCCAGTCCTTCGCGCCTTTGTTGCAGGGGTTGAGCCTTCCCTATCTCGGCATTCAATCATCGACCTATCTTCAGAAGGCGCAGAGCACGACGAATACGGTCATCGGATCGGGTCCCTACGTGCTCGACAATTTTACCAAGGGCAGCGGCAGCAAGCTGAGCCGCCGTGCGGATTACAATTGGGGTCCTGGCTATGCCGCGCATAAAGGGCCGGCCCATTTCGATCAGATCGTCTTCAAATATCTGCCGGAGGCTTCCGTGCGTCTCGGTGCGCTGGCAAGCGGTCAGTTGCAGGCGATCGACGCGGTGCCGCCGGCAAATTATCGCTCCGTTCAGGGTAACGGCAAGCTGCAGGTGGTGACGCGGGAAAACCCGGGCGTCAACAGCGCCTATTTCCTGAACACCTCGAAGGGACCATTTCAGGACTTGAAGGTGCGGCAGGCTTTCCAGAGCGCCGTCAATGGACCGGCAGCGGTCAAGGCTGCCTTCTTCGGAACCTTGAAGCCGGCCGACAATATCCTCGGCCCCTCGACGCTCTATTATGACCACGATATTTCCAGCTCATGGGGCTTCGATCTGGCAAAGGCCAACCGGCTGCTTGACGAGGCGGGCTGGTCACAGAAGGACGCCGATGGTGTCCGCAAAAAAGATGGCGGCCGGCTGACCCTGCATTATGTCTACGACAGCACCTCGCTCGCCGCGACGGAAGTGACCTTGGCGCAGGCCATTCAATATCAGGTGCGGCAGGCGGGTTTCGATTTGCAGCTCGATCCAGTCGATTCCGGTGGCTGGACCGCTCGCGCCAATGCCAATGATTACGATCTCGTGTCCTTCTACTATGTGCGTGCGGAGCCCGATATCCTGCGCACGGTATTCCATTCGGCCTATATTCCTCCAGCCGGTCAGAATGCGTCTCGCGTCAAAAGCCTCGATGAAAAGCTGACGAAAGCGGTCGGGGCTTCCGATGCCGAGCGTAAGAAACTCTATGCCGAGATACAGAAGGAAGTGATCGAGCAGGCTTATGCCGTACCACTTTTCGTAGCCGCCTATCAGCTCGGCGCCTCGAAGAGCCTGCATGGCATTTCCTGGGCCACCAATGCGAAGCCGAATTTCTACGATGCCTGGCTGGACCGCTAAGCTCTTCCAAACCGCTGTGCGGCGGACCGGGGTGATCGTTGCCGTGCTTTGGGGCGCGGCAACGATTGCCTTTATCGCCGTAAAGCTCATTCCCGGCGATCCCGTCGCGATCCTGGCTGGCGGGGAGAACGTCGTCGATGAGGCAGAGCGGGCCGCATTGGTGCATCAATATGGCCTCGACCAGCCGCTTGCGCTGCAATATGCGCATTATATCGCCAAGGCCTTAAGTGGCGATTTCGGACAAAGCTACCAGTACAGACAGCCTGTTTCAGAGGTGATCTATGAGGCTGCGGGGCCGACATTGCAGCTCGCCGGCAGCGCGATCGTGCTTGCTCTCCTTCTGGCGATCAGCGTGGCCTTGGCAACCGCAGGCCGTCGCAAAAGCCTGACGCTGCTGTCCTCGGGAATAGAATTGATCCTTCTGAGCACGCCCGTCTATTGGATCGGCATTGTCCTATTGTCGGTCTTCAGCTTCAATCTCGAATGGTTTCCGGTCACAGGCAATGATGGACCATCGGCGCTTGTGCTGCCCGCCATTGCCTTGAGCCTGCCGCTCGCCGCACTCTTGAGCCAGGTATTGCGCAACGGCCTGGAGGAGGCGCTGTCCCAGCCGTTTTCTCTGACCGTGCGGACACGCGGCGTCGGCGAGACGGTCCTGCGTGTCAGACATGGTTTGCGGCACGCCGCACTGGCGGCCTCGACCCTCACCGGCACGTTGCTTGCCAGCACCCTAGGCGGCTAGATCCTGACCGAGACGGTATTCGGCCGTTCGGGCATCGGGCAGGTCACGCTTCAGGCGATCAAGACCCGCGACATGCCGTTGATCCTCGGTCTGGTGATGCTGTCTGCCCTTGTCTTCGTTATCGTCAATCTGCTGGTCGATGCTTTCTACCTTGTGATCGATCCACGTCTAAGGAGGACAGGCCTTTGAGCGATGTCGTGCTAGCTGAAAGCGGGCAGCGCCGCATCACGCGCAGACGCCCCGTCTGGCTGTCTTTCGGACTGCTTGCTCCCTTCGCCTTTTTTGTCCTTCTTTGTGTAGCGGTCTGGGCGCCACAATGGCTCTCTGCTCTCGATCCCGAGGCAGTCGATCCGAATGCGATCCTCTTGCCGCCTGATGGGCAACACTGGTTTGGAACCGACGAACTGGGCCGGGATCTGTTTTCGCGGGTGGTTTATGGCACCTCGCAATCCCTAACCATCGGCATCGGTGCGACCCTGATTGCCAGTCTCGGCGGGATCGTGTTGGGGACGACGGCTGCACTGGCTCCAAGGCCGATCGCCCGGCTTTTGTTACGCATCATCGATATCCTGCTTGCCTTTCCGGAAATGCTGCTTGCATTGCTGGTGATTGCCGTTCTCGGCCGCGGGCCTGCGAACACGCTCTTGGCGGTCGGGCTTGCCAGCATCGCCGGCTACGCGCGGCTGATCCGTTCGCAGGTGCTTCACATTAAGCTGTCGGGCTATGTCGAACATGCTGTGGCACTTGGCGAGCATCCGTGGACGATCATCAGCCGGCATATCGTCCCCAACGCCATCCGGCCACTTCTCATCCTCGCGACGATTGGTGTGGGCAGTTCGGTACTGTCCGCTTCGGCCTTGAGCTTCCTTGGTCTGGGCGTCGTGCCTCCGGCCGCCGAATGGGGTGCACTCCTCGCCAATGGCCGCAATTTTCTCGATATCGCGCCCTGGACCAGCCTGTTGCCGGCGACGGTGGTTGCGCTTTCCGTCATTTCGATCACGCTCCTGGGCCGCCGGCTGCAAACCCTCCTCGCAACGGGAGATCTGCGATGAATATTCAGTCCGGCCTGCGAAACTTTCAGACCACCGCTTCCGAGCCGCCCCAGCTGCTTGCGGTCAAAGGGTTGAATGTGGCCTTTCAGACCCCGCAGGGCCGCGTGGATGCGGTTCGCGACCTGTCGCTACAGATCGCGCCTGGCGAGATCCTCGCTTTGGTCGGCGAATCCGGCTCCGGAAAATCTGTAACGGCCCGGGCGATTGTCGGCCTCGCCGGCTCGCGCTCCGTGGTAAAAGCCGACAGGATGGATCTGAGCGCGCATGATGGCCGGCCGCTCGACCTCCTTGATCTGTCGGAAAAAGCCTGGCGCCATGTGCGCGGCCGCGAAATCGGTTTCATTCTTCAGGATGCGCTCGTATCGCTCGATCCCCTGAGGACGGTCGGTCGCGAAATCGCCGAGCCCATCCTCACGCATCGACTGGCACCACGTTCGCTTGTATCGCAACATGTCGTGGAATTGCTGGAACGTGTTGGTGTTCCCGAGCCGGATTTGCGGATGGCGCAATATGCGCATCAATTGTCCGGCGGATTGCGGCAAAGGGCATTGATTGCCTCCGCGCTTGCCGGGCAGCCGCGCTTGCTCGTCGCCGACGAGCCGACGACAGCGCTGGATGTCAGCGTCCAGAAAAGAGTGCTCGCCATCTTCAAGGAACTGGCCGCCGCCGGCCACGGCATCCTCCTGATCACGCATGATTTCTCCGTTGCCGCTCAGCTCGCCGATCGGGTCGCGGTGATGCAAAAGGGCCGGCTGGTGGAAACGGGCCTGGCGCGCAGCGTCCTGTCAGATCCACAGCATGACTATACCCGGCGGCTCCTGGCAGCCGTAACTACAGCGGTCAATCGCGGCCGTCGCCTCAGTGCAGCGAATACGCCCTTGCCGCTCCGGAAGCCCGTTTGCTCAACCGAGCGTCTGCTGGAGATACGCAACGTATCGATGAGTTTCAGGCACGCGGATGGCAGCCTTCTGCGCGCCGTCAGGGACGTATCGCTTCATATCGGCAGCGGCGAAACGCTGGGTGTCGTCGGCGAATCCGGTTCGGGCAAGACCACGCTCGGCAAGATTGCGCTGGCGCTGCAGCGGCCGGATGCGGGGGAGGTGCTGTACGAAGGGCGACCGTGGAGCGCGCTTTCAGAACGCATTCGCCGCCCCCTCAGAGCCGGAATACAGACCATTAACCAGGACCCGCTGAGCTCCTTCAATCCGCGCTTCACCGTCGAGCGCATCATCGAGCAGCCTTTGCTGCTTCATGGCGGCCTCGGCAGATCGGAGCGCCGCGAGAAGATCATCGGTCTAATGGATCTGGTCGGGTTGCCGCCGGATTTGCTCGCCCGGAGGCCGACCGCGCTTTCAGGTGGCCAGCGCCAGCGCGTATCGATCGCCCAGGCTCTTGCGGCCGCGCCGAAGCTTCTGATTTGTGACGAGCCGGTTTCGGCACTCGATGTCACGACGCAAGCCCAGGTTCTGGATCTATTGGTCGATCTGCAGGCAAGGCTCGGCCTGTCGATGATGTTCATTTCGCATGATCTGGGGGTGATCCAGCATATCAGCCATCGGATCGTCGTCATGAAGCAAGGAGCGATCGTCGAGGCTGGGTCTGTCGAAGAGGTCTTCCAGCGGCCTCGCCATGCCTATACGCGCGAACTTATTGCATCCGTGCCGAGGTTTTCGCGCTAAAAGGCCTGATCATAACATGGTTGGCTTCATTCTTTACGTCTCCTTGCCGCCGGCAAAATAGCCGGTTCCGGCCTAATTACTGTCGGCGCGTTACCCTTGAGAAGCATCACGCTGTCAACCTGCTCGGTATCAGCTTCACAATATCTGCCAGAACGGACCTGAGCCGAGGCTGCTGACGTTGCCGCCGGGATGGTTGGCGACCAGCGTTTCGCCGGAAAAGCCGCTGCCGCTGATCCTGCTGTCACCGGGGCGGCGAGAGAGATTGTCAATGCAGTCTTTCTGGGAGCTGTCATTCAAATGACCGCCGGCCAGCCTCGCTCCATTCGTGAGCGGCTTTTGCAATATCATTCAAACCTATTTTGTCTGTGATTTCTATTTTCAATATAAGTGAAATTGAAGTAACAATTAATAATACAAATTGAAAGAGATATTTCGGAATCATAAATCCTATGTATAGTCTACAAAAATACCTTACTAAGGCTGACGAGGGTTATGGTGATTGAACGTGATGAAAGTGTAATTCTTATCGCTACATAAATTCTATGATGCAATGGCATAAAATTAACGCTATTGTTGTCGAAATAACCTCGGGTTTTGAGGGGCGAGGGGTAAGGTGGGGCGCATAATGTTGCGGGGAGCAGAGATGAATGGGATGGCGCTGTTCGCGCTCATAAGGCGTGCCGATAGGCGCTTGCCCATATTGGCAAGTCGACCGAGCGGAGGATTGTGATGGCTGGCCGGACTACTATCGCCGCCGGTTCAGGCACATTGCAGGAGCGTTACGGCGACTGGACGCTTACCATCGTCAATCAGGGAGCCGCCGATCAAGCGCGGCCACATTATGCGATTTCCTATACGCTGTATGATCTGCAGACAAATGCGCCAGTGCTTTCGATCGAACTTACTCCCGACGGCGGAAGCCTGAGGGGTATACTGGCGTTGCCGCTGGGGCTGCATCTGCGGAGCGGGCGGTTGCCGCGGGGTGACGAAGCTGCTTTGGGTCTGGCTCAGCCGCTCGGTGCGGCTTCTTCGCGCGGCTGTCCGGTCGAGCTGAAGCTCGATGCAGCCATGATTGCCAACCTGCGGCGACGGCGTAGCCTCCGCGTGATGCTGGCGGCGACCGATACGGGTCGTGATGTGAGCTACGTCATTTCGCTCAATGGATTTGCCGAGGCTCTCAGCCGGGCGCTCTCCATTGTCGATCCCTACGCCGCAAGAGCCCACATCAGGTCGGGCTTGACCCTTCAGTAGCAGGTCGGATTTCGGGCAGGGTTGCCCGTGCGATTGGCGGTGCCGCCAACCGCACGCATTTTCTTCGCTCCGGCAGTATGCTCGAATTCCGATGTCAAGTTTCCCGGCTAATGCTTGCAAGCAATGTCCGGCGCGCCTCGCTCAGATGTGCCGTGCAGGTCTGGCCAATTTTTCTTTGGTCCCTTGAGAGAATCGCATCGATATAAGCCAGATGCTGATAGACAGCCGCTTCGTTGCGAATGCGCTCGTCTTTCTTGTTCCATTGATAATGGTAGAAGAAAATCAGTGAGATGACGTGGTAGAATTCGGTGACGAAGCGATTGCTGGAAGCACTGTTGATCAAGCGATGCAATTGCTCGTCAAGGAGCGAGAACCGGTGATAATCGGTCTCGATCGTCTCCAGCAGCTTGAGATGCTCGGTGCGCAGTCTGCGCAGCGCGTTCCAGCTCGGGTCGCTGTCATCGAGTTCCGCAAAGCGCATGACGGACCGCATTTCGAAAATTTCGCGGATATCGGAAAGCTCGTTGGCGAATTCCAGGGTCATGCCGCGGAAGACCCATTTGCCGCCGGCTTCGCGCTCCATCAGGCCAAAATGCCGGAAGCTCTGCAGAAACTCGCGGATCGTCGTCGTCGACACGCCGAATTGCCGCGCGAGCTGAAGCGCATTGATCGCCTGGCCCGGACCGCTATCGGATTGGAGTATCCAGGTCAGGAAGGCGCGCTCGACGATCAATGTCGGCGGGATGGTCTCCGCTTCGGCATAGAGCTCGGATGGTTCTGCCTGCCGCAGCACTATCCTGTCCTTGGATAGAAGGCCGTTCTCCATCGCGGCCGCCAGGCACTTGCGGACCGTCGTTCTGCTGGTGCCGAGGGTTCGGCCGATCTCGCGTTCCGAGCCAAGAGAGTGGCCGTGACCGACCGATTGTACGTGGCGCAGGAACTCGTTGAACTGCCGTTTGAAGAGGTTTTCAGAACGCATGCCGATTTGGTTTCGTTGGTTTTTTAAACAAAAAATACCACTTTAAATCGATCGCCTCAACCGTGTAGATTCCGCCTCAAGCTAAGGAGGATAGCTCGGGAATGAGACCAGCATATCTCGTTGCTCACTGGCGCTGCCGGGAAGATGGCGTCGTATGAGCTACACTTTTGATTTCGAGGGCCTGCTTCCCTATTGGGATCAGTTTGCGGAAGGCGTCTGGCTGACGATTCAGCTTTCGGTGGCGGCAACTATCGTGGGGTTTGTGCTGGGCACGTTCTGTGCGATCGCACGGACCAGCGGCTCGGCGACGCTGAAGACGGTCGTCGGCGCCTATGGCGTCGACCTGCCGGCCGACATCGCTACCCTGAACTGATCTGTTTCCAGCGAACCGGGTGCAAGCGCTCGGTTCACGCCCCCAAACCGGAAAGGTATCGTCACGTGAAAGCCCTATTGATCGAAAGTGAAGGTGTCAGCCGTTTCACCGATGTCGCCCGCCCGCAGCTCGGAGAAGGCGATGTCCGTATCGCCGTCCGCCATGTCGGCATCTGCGGGAGTGATCTCAACACGTTTCGAGGCCTCAACCCGCTGGTGGAGCTGCCGCGCATCCCAGGGCACGAAATCGGTGGCGAGATCATCGAGACAGGGGCGGGCGTTTCGTCGGCCTATCAACCGGGACAGCGCGTCATCGTTCTTCCCTATACCAGTTGCGGTACTTGCTCTTCCTGTCGCAAGGGTCGCGTGAATGCTTGTCGCTACAACCGCACGCTTGGCGTCCAGCAGGATGGCGGGCTTGCCGAAGAGATCGTTCTTCCCGCAGAGAAGGTGATCCTGAACGACACGCTCGATCCTCGCTTTCTTGCTTTGGTCGAGCCGCTGTCGGTAGGCTTCCATGCGGTGGCGCGCGGCCGCGTTTCGTCGAGTGATCGCATCGTCGTGCTGGGCTGCGGCATGATTGGTATGGGCGTGGTCATCGGAGCCGTTGCGCGCGGAGCCGAGGTGATTGCCGTCGATCTCAGCCCGGAAAAGACCGCGCTGGCACAACGCTTCGGAGCGCGCCACACAATCGATGCCGGCACGGAAGATGTCGCTGCGCGCATTGTTGAACTGACTGATGACCAGGGCGTCGATGTGGCCTTCGAGGCGGTCGGTCTTCCGGAAACCTTTCGTCAGGCGATCGATCTTGCCGGCTTTTGCGGGCGCGTCGTCTATGTCGGCTACGCCAAGGCTCCCGTTACCTATCAGACACAAATGTTCAATCTCAAGGAGTTGGATATCATGGGCTCGCGCAACGCGACCAGGTCCGATTTCGATGCGGTGATCGCTTATCTGGAGACGATCGGCGACCGCGCCGCCTCGCTCATTTCCAAGATCATACCCTTCGCCGAGGCCGAAGGTGCATTGCCCTTTTGGGACAAGAACCGTGACGTTTTGAAGGTCATTGTCGAAAGATGAATACGCAAGCATCCATGAAATCTCCAACAGGGCTTCCCGACTGGCATGGTGCGTTCCGACTGGACGGACAGCGCGCGCTGGTGACTGGCGGAGGCAGTGGACTGGGCCTCGCGATCGCGCGTTGCCTCGCCGGCTCCGGCGCTGAGGTGGTGCTGGCTGGCCGCAGGTCGGATCTCCTTGAGATGCTGCGGCGTCGATTAGCCCCCTGGCGAAAGCCGCACAGCTCGACCTTCGTGATCTTGCTTCGATCAAAACCTTCGCCACCGGAGTCGAGGAGACGCACGGCCCGGTCGATATCGTCGTCAACAATGCCGGGAATACGGTGAAGAAGCCGTTCGAGGAAGCCGATATTGCCGACTTTGACGAAGTCATGGACGTTACCGGTGGCAAGACGAGCCTTGGCCACGCGACTGAAAGACGGACCTTGCCCCATTATCGGTGTACCGGAGAAGCCGGCTTTTTCGACAATCTGGGAGAGAAATGAACCGCTTCTTTGCGGCAACGCCTCCTGCAATGCTTCGGCAGGACAACCCATCCCATTCCAGCCGCCATTTGGCGTCCGCGGCACTTTTGAAAGACGCAAGCTTGTCGTCCAATCCTTCAGCCGGGTGGCATTTTTGCGCCCTGTCCAGCTGGCTCCAACGTAGAAAGAGATTTTCCAATTCCCATGCCTTCAGAGATCGCTGTTTCTTTTAATCTACTATTTTTATGGACAATATTTGCATTATCGAAAATGCATGCGATCTTCGGAAGGGATGAGAATGAGTGCGCCCAAACTCGTCGGCATTGCCGGCAGCTTCAACAGGCCGTCGAAGACCTACGCGCTGGTCCAGACCGTCGCGGATTTGGCAATTAAGCGATATGGCTTCTCAAGCAAGGTCTATGATCTGCACGATGTTGGTGCGTCCCTTGGCGCCGCTCAGTGGCGCAACGAGCTCGACGACCAGGCGAAAGGTGTGATCGACGATATCGTCTCATCGGATGCGCTGATTATCGGTTCGCCGACGTTCAAGGGATCCTATCCCGGGCTGTTCAAGCATCTGATCGATCTTATCGATCCGCACGAGCTGCGCGCCAAGCCGATCATCATCACCGCGACCGGCGGCGGAGACAGGCACGCGCTGATGGTGGAACATCAGCTGCGGCCGCTCTTCGGCTTCTTCATGGCACACACCCTGCCAACCGCTGTCTATGCGTCTGATCGTGATTTTACCGACTACAAGGTCTCTTCGGAACCGCTGGCCAACCGGATCAATGAAGTGGTCGGTGAGCTCTCGGCTTTCTTCCCGCATTCGGTAAGGGTGCTGGCTGCGGCCGAATGATGGGCTGATGGACAAATTGCCTTCGACCGCCTCGGATCTATCAACCAAATGGAGGGTTACATGAAATGGAATGTCATTAGCCGCCTGAAGACGATTTTCGCTGGGCGCGCGTTGCGGGATGCGGATGGACGCATCCAGTCGGTCGATCGGCCCGAGTCCGTCGAGCGAGAGCTCTCCGCGCGCGACTACGAGATCTACTATTGGTGTACATCCCCTGGGCCTTGGCATTGAAGGGAGATGTGCTTTTGATGTCCTGTCGCAAGCTTTGTGTTCGATCTTTCTCGTGAGGCTTACATGACCAGAGTACTGATTGTGCCTGGCCTTTTCGGCTCGGGCGAGGGGCATTGGCAGCGCTATTGGCTGCAGGATCATCGCGACGTTCGGCTTGTCGAGCAGGATGACTGGGACTTTCCCAATCTCGGCAGTTGGATGGAGAAATTAGAAGCCGCGCTGGAAGAGGCCGGTGAAGCCTATATCGTCGCCCACAGCCTGGGCTGCGTGTTGACGGCGAGGCTGGCTGGCCGCGAGGCTGCGCGAAGGGTCAAAGGTGCACTGCTCGTAGCGCCCTGCGATATTCCTGTGACGGAAGCCCTGCATGCCGGACATCTGTCCTTCGGCACCATGCCGACCGACACGCTGCCTTTTCCCAGCACGACGGTCGGGAGCTTGAACGACATCTATATGAGCCTCGACCGGCTCGGCATGTTCGGACGGCTTTGGAATTCAGATGTTCGCAATATCGGCCTTGCAGGACATATCAACATAGCAAGCGGTTACGGGCGCTGGGCGGGTGGTTACCGCTTTCTGGACATGTTGAAGGCGCGTAGCAGGCATCGCAGGCCGCAGGGATTTTCAGCGGCAATCGCGGCGTCCATTTGAAAGAAGGGCTTTTCATATCCGACATTCGACGCCATTGTGCGACGGATTTTTTTCTCGCCTTTTGGCCGCCATCCCAAGCGCGCGCCGGGGCATGTTCTTTGGAGGTAAGGCAATGAGTTTGCGCATCAACGATATCGCGCCGGATTTTACGGCCGAGACGACGCAGGGCGAGATTAAGTTCCATGACTGGATCGGTAATGGCTGGGCCGTGCTCTTCTCGCATCCGAAGAACTTCACGCCGGTCTGCACGACGGAACTCGGCGCCATGGCTGGCCTGGAAGGCGAATTCCGCAAGCGCGGCGTCAAGATCATTGGCATTTCCGTCGATCCCGTGGAGAGCCATGGTCGCTGGAAGAACGATATCAAGACGGCGACCGGCTTCGACGTCGACTATCCGCTGATCGGCGACAAGGATCTCAAGGTTGCCAAGCTCTATGACATGCTGCCGGCAGGTGCCGGCGAAAGCTCGGAAGGCCGCACGCCGGCCGACAATGCCACGGTCCGTTCCGTCTTCGTCATTGGCCCCGACAAGAAGATCAAGCTGATCCTCACCTATCCGATGACGACAGGCCGCAACTTCGGCGAAATCCTGCGCGCGATCGACTCGATCCAGCTGACATCCAAGCATCAGGTCGCAACACCGGCAAACTGGCAGCAGGGCGAAGACGTCATCATTACGGCCGCCGTCTCCAACGAAGACGCCATTACCCGCTTCGGCTCGTTCGATACGGTATTGCCCTATCTGCGCAAGACCCGGCAGCCGTCAGCCTGATCGGCGTGGTGACTGAGAGTTTTAGCTGATACGATGCGGCCCTGACGGCCGCGTCGCTTTTTACAGGTGAACATTCTCGCGCAAAAAATCCAGCAAGGTACGCACGCGCGCTGGCAGGGGGCCGCCTTGGCCGATATAGACGGCGTGGAATTCCTCGATATCGCCGGAATTGAATTCTTCCAGCAGGGGCTTTAGCCGCCCGGCCGCGATATCCGATTTGACGGTGAAGGCAGCAAGCCGCGCCAGGCCGGCACCGGCAAGCGCCAGATGCCGCATGGCTTCGCCGTCGCCCACCTGCAGGCTGCGCGCTGCCGGTACCGTCGCAACCTCGCCGTCAATGAGCAGCGGCCAGTCTTCGATGGCTCTGGAATAGCTAAAGCTGATGCGGCAATGTTTTGCCAATTCCGCGGCGGAGTGAGGCGTTCCATGCTTACGCAGATAGTCCGGCGAGGCGACGATGATATTTCGCGTCGCTCCGAGCTTGCGGGCCGTGAGGCTGGAGCTCTTCAGCGGCCCGGCGCGGATTGCGACGTCGGCGCGCTCCTCCATCAGGTCGATGACCCGGTCCGTATGGAAGATCTCCAGCGAGACATCGGAATGTAGCGCCATGAAGCTTGGAATGAGCGGAGCCAGCACATGATTGCCGAAGGAGCCGCTGGTGTTGATGCGGATATGACCGGCTACCTGCTCTCCCGCCGATGCGTGGCGTTCGGCTTCGGCAATATCGGCAAGAATGGCGACGCTGCGCTCGAAGAAGGCACATCCCTCTGGGGTAAGCTGCAGCCGTCGCGTCGAGCGATGGATAAGACGCGCACCGAGGCGCTTTTCAAGTCTCGTGACGAGCTTGCTGACGGCTGAAGGCGTCATGCGGCAGGCCCTGGCCGCGGCGGTGAAGCCGCCGAGTTCCACGGCGCGCACGAAGACTTCCATTTCCCCAGAACGATTGATCTCTTGACGGCTCATGATGAATTAAAATCATAAATCAGTTTCTTTCCGGCAATCTATATCACCTTCATCCGAGCGTCTATCTATCTGAAGAACCAATAGGAGACAGACCATGGAATACAGAAATCTCGGTGCTTCCGGCTTGCGCGTTCCGGTTCTCAGTTTCGGCGCCGGCACCTTTGCCGGCAGCGGGCCTCTCTTCAGCGCCTGGGGTTCGACGGATGCGGCGGAAGCGCGGCGTCTGGTCGACATCTGCCTGGAGACCGGCGTCAATCTCTTCGATACGGCCGATGTCTATTCGGCAGGCGCATCGGAGGAGGTGCTTGGCGAGGCGATCCGGGGTAAGCGAGATGCCGTGCTGATCTCGACGAAGACAGCTTTGCCGATGGGCGATGGACCGGCCGATTGGGGCAGCTCGCGTTCGCGCCTGATCAGATCGGTCGACGCCGCCCTGCGCCGGCTCGGGACAGATTACATCGACCTTTTGCAATTGCACGCCTTCGATGCCTCGACGCCGATCGAGGAAACGCTTTCCACCCTTGATGGCCTCGTGAAGGCGGGAAAGGTCCGCTACATCGGCGCTTCCAACTTCGCTGGCTGGGAGCTGATGAAATCGCTCGCGATCTCCGACAAGTACGGCTATGCCCGCCATGTCGCCCATCAGGTCTATTATTCGCTCGCCGGTCGCGATTACGAATGGGAGCTGATGCCGCTGGGTCATGATCAGAACGTCGGCGCCTTGGTCTGGAGTCCGTTGGCGTGGGGCAGGCTGACAGGCAAGATCCGTCGCGGACAGCCATTGCCGGAAAAGAGCCGCTTGCATGAGACCGCGTCATTCGGCCCGCCTGTTGATGACGAGAAGCTGTTCGATATCGTCGATGTGCTGGATGAGATCGCCGGCGAGACCGGAAAGAGCGTTCCACAGATCGCCCTCAACTGGCTCTTGAGCCGGCCAACGGTCGCAAGCGTGATCATCGGCGCGCGCAACGAAGAGCAGCTGCGGCAGAATCTCGGTGCGGTCGGCTGGACGCTTTCGAAAGAGCAGATCGAGAGGCTAGACAAGGTGAGCGAGATGACAGCGCCCTATCCCTATTTTCCCTATCGGCGACAGGAAGGCTTCGCCAGACTCAACCCGCCGCTGGTTTGACGCGGCAAGCGATCCGATGGCGGCGGCGAAGCAGGCAAATGCTTCGCCGCCGGATGTCATTTAACGGCCACCCTCGATCTTGCGATGGCGCTGGTTTCGGCCGCTTTCGCCATAAGGATAGGCGGCTGGTTGCGGCGCGCTGACCTCGTTCAGCCGGTCCATCTCCGCCTCCGACAGCGTCAGCTTAGCGGCGCCGAGATTGTCGGCAAGCTGTTCACGCGTGCGGGCGCCGAGAATGACTGACGTCACCGCCGGGCGTGCTGCCGTCCAGGCAAGAGCTACCTGTGCCATGGTCACATCTCGTGCCTTGGCGATTTCCTCGACAGCGGCAATGATTGCCCAGGTCCGTTCCTGCGCATTGCGCGGCGCAAAGGATTCGCTGCCGCGGTTGGGGTTCTCGCCAAGCCGCGTGGCGCCGGTCGGCATTTCGTCGCGCTTGTATTTGCCGGTCAGCCATCCGCCGCCGAGCGGCGACCAGGGAAGCAGGCCCATGCCGGCATCCAAGCAGGCATCGACGATCTCAAGTTCGATATCGCGAACGAGCAGGTTATATTGCGGCTGCAGCGTCACCGGTCGCGTATAGCCGCGCGCCTTGGCAATCTCGACCGCCTTGGCGATATGCCAGCCGACGTAGTTGGAGAGGCCGTAATAGCCGATCTTGCCGGCGCGCACGGCATCGTCGAGAAACCGCAACGTCTCCTCGATCGGTGTTAGGGCATCCCAGGCATGCATCTGATAGAGATCGATATGCTCGATGCCGAGACGGCGCAGGGAATCGTCCAGCGCCTGGCCGAGATGACGGCGCGACAGACCGAGATCGTTTGGTCCGTTGCCCATCGGAAAGCGGCCCTTGGTGGCAATCACGGCCTGGCGCGCTTCCGTCGGACGAGCCTTCAGCCAGCGTCCGATGATCTCTTCCGACTTGCCTGCACTATAGACATCGGCGGTGTCGATGAAATTGCCGCCCCATGCGAAATAATCGTCGAGAAGTTTATGTGATGCGGCCTCGTCTGCTTCCGCGCCGAAAGTCATGGTGCCAAGGCAATAGGCCGTGACAACGGCCCCGCTTGGGCCGAGCTTGCGATAATCCATTCCTGCCTCCTCTGAACGGAACGCTGGCACCCGATCGGCAAAGCTGTCGGGAAAGCCGCAGGCTCCGTGATCCATAGCAATGTGGTGCTTGAGACGGCCTCCACCGTCGATGGGGATTCGACGCTCGGCGTTTCAATGCCGTGGCCGCAGAGACACCATAGTCAATCATCCCATGATTACCAAGCGCATTCGTTGCCTGAGTGGCCTCGCTTGCGTAAAATTCTCCGTGATGATTCTTCTCTCGCCGAATGCTTCCCTTCATGGATGAAACGCCGACAAGCCGTATGCTTTCCTGGGCACGCAACTCCACCATCTATCGTCTCGAGCGCCGGATGATGACGGAAAAGCAGCTGTTCGACGCGATCACCAAGAAAGCTAAACAGAAGTTCGAGGATATCAGCGACGCACAGATCAAGGCGCTTGCCGATTTCGCCGTTAAATTCGCTTACGAACTGAAAGTCCTCGACGATGTCGCTTTTGCCGAGATCAGCACGCGCTCGGCCGTTCGTTCCGGCAAATCGAAGAAAGCCATCGCCTTTAAGCTTGCTTCCAAGGGCATCAGTGGTGAAACGGTTGACGCGGCCGTGGAGGAGGTCGACGATCTCCATTCCGCCGTCATCTTTGCCAGGAAGCGTGGTTTCGGCCCGTTCCGGCGCGGCGATCTCGATGAGAAGCGCAAGGCAAAGGAACTATCCGCCTTCGCCCGCAACGGTTTCAGCTTCGCAGTCGGCAAAAAGGTCTTCGAGATGGAGCGAGAGGATGCCGAGGAACTGTTGCTGTCGGCCTCGGCATTCTGAAGATCGATGCTCATTGAAATAGCTGAGGTCACCCGCTAGCTTTGCCGCGCTTGAGTGGGGCATGCAGGGGACGTTCGTGAAAGCAGTCATTCGATTACTGGCAGCGGTGACGTGCGTTGCCTCTTTGCCGATGGCCGCCCATGCCGAGTGGCAGGCGGTCGAGACGACCAAGACCTACGCGATTGCCGGAACATCGGGGCGCGAACTCTACGATTCCATAGGCGAGCGCGGTCCATTGCTCGGACCCAAGGTCAGGGCGATTGCGCATACCGATTTCAAGCTGACCTGGACTCGGAAATATGAGTTGCAGCCGGACGGCGCCTGCATGATCACGGTCAACATACCGAAGCTGATCATCACCTACACCTTGCCGAAACCCCCGGCGCAATTGCCCGCTTCGACCCGAAAAAGCTGGCAGAAATTCATCGCCGGGGTCGAAGCCCACGAGCGGGTGCATGGCGGCTTCATCAAGGACATGGTCAGGGAAATCGAGACCATGAGCGTCGGCTTTTCCGTGCCCGACGACCCGAAATGCAGCAAGATCCGCGTGGAGCTGACGAAGCGGCTCGGTGAGATTTCCAACAGGGAACGGCAGCGCAACAGCGATTTCGATAGGGTCGAATTCAGCGATGGCGGCAATCTCCAGCAGCTCGTTCTGAAGCTGGTCAAGGAAGAGTAATTGAGGGTGACGCAGCCGGACGTATCCGCCGGCTGCGTCACCCAATATGTGCCTTATCGACCCTTCTGCTTCCGCCATTCGGCGAACTTCTGTTTCGGAGCGTCGCTGGTTGCCGGGTAGAGGCCGATGATGGTCGCGCCGTTCATGACCTCTTCGGTAACGAAATCCTCATAGGCTGTCATTTCCACGGTCTCAGTGGCGATCTCATCGGCGAGGTGCGCGGGAATGACGATGACGCCCTCATTGTCGCCGACGAGAACGTCGCCGGGGAAAACCGCGACATCGCCGCAGCCGATCGGGCCATTGATTTCGATGGCCTGATGCAGCGTCAGGTTCGTCGGCGCGGACGGGCGGTGATGATAGGAAGGGATATCGAGGGCGGCGATTTCCGGACTGTCGCGGAAGCCGCCATCGGTGACGACACCGGCCACGCCACGCACCTGCAGCCGCGAGACCAGTATGGAGCCAGCGGAGGCAGCGCGTGCATCCTTGCGGCTATCCATGACCAGCACGAAGCCGGGCGGGCATTGCTCGACGGCGGCGCGCTGTGGATGTTCCGGGTTGCGGAAGACTTCGAGCGTGTTCAGGTCCTCTCGCGCCGGAATATAGCGCAGCGTGAAAGCCTGGCCGACCATGTTCGCCTTCTTCGGCGAAAGCGGCCGCACATCCTGGATGAACTGGTTGCGCAGGCCGCGCCGGAAAAGTGCGGTGGCGATCGTCGGTGTTGCGACGCCTATCAGCTTGTCGCGCGTCTCTTTGCTCAGCACGTAATTGCTCATGCGATATATCCCTCGTGATCAATAGATGTCTGGTTCGCCCGGCGTCGGGCCGAAGCCGGTTTCCAGGAAGTCGAAATCGCAGCCGGTATCGGCCTGCGCCACATGGCGCGAGAACATCCAGCCATAGCCGCGGCCGAATTTTTCCGCCGGCTTGACCCAGGCGTCGCGCCGGCGCTGCAGCTCGTCCTCATCAACAAGCATGTCGACGCGCCGTGCTTCGAGGTCGAGGCGAATGATATCGCCGTTGCGCAGCAGCGCCAGCGGGCCGCCGACATGGGATTCCGGCGAGACGTGCAGGATGCAGGCGCCATAGCTGGTACCGCTCATGCGGGCATCCGAGAGGCGGAGCATATCCCTGTGCCCTTTCTTCAGAAGCGCCTTCGGGATCGGCAGCATGCCCCATTCGGGCATGCCGGGACCGCCTTGCGGGCCGGCACCGCGCAGCACCATGACGTGATCGGGCGTAATGTCGAGATTTTCATCGTCGACCGCCGCCTTCATCTCCGGATAGCTGTCGAAGACGAGCGCTGGCCCTTGATGCTTGTGAAAGCGCGGATCGCAGGCGGCCGGCTTGATGACGGCACCGGTCGGTGCAAGGTTACCCTTCAGCACCGCAAGCGACCCCTCATGATAGACCGGATTGTCGAGCGAGCGGATCACGTCGTCATTGTAGCATTTCGCCCCCTCCAACGTTTCGCCGAGGGTGACACCGGAGACTGTTAGCGCCGAAAGGTCGAGCTTCGGGGAGAGCTTCGCCATCAGCGCGCGCAGACCGCCGGCATAATAGAAATCCTCCATGAGATAGGTCTTGCCGGTGGGCCTGATATTGGCAAGCACGGGAGTCGTGCGCCCGGCCTTGTCGAGATCGTCGAGCGAGAGATTGACGCCGGCGCGGCGTGCCATCGCGATCAGATGGACAACGGCATTGGTGGAACAGCCTGTCGCCATCGCGACAGCAACGGCATTGTTGACGGCGGCTTGCGTGACGATCTTTGAGGGGACCAGATCTTCCCAAACCATCTCGACGATACGTCGACCGACAGCTGATGACATGCGGATATGATTGGCGTCCGGCGCGGGGATCGAGCTGGCGCCGGGCAGGGTAAGGCCCAGTGCTTCGGCGATTGCCGTCATCGTGCTTGCCGTGCCCATGGTCATGCAGTGACCGTAGGAGCGGGCAATACCGGCCTCGACATCGACCCATTCTTTCTCCGAGATGGTGCCGGCGCGGCGCTCGTCCCAGAATTTCCAGGCGTCGGATCCGGACCCTAGATATTCGCCGCGATAATTGCCGCGCAGCATCGGGCCGGCCGGGAGGTAGATCATCGGCAGCCCCATGGAGAGCGCGCCCATGACGAGGCCGGGCGTGGTCTTGTCGCAGCCGCCCATCAAGACGGCACCATCGACCGGATGCGACCGCAACAGCTCCTCCGCCTCCATCGCCAGCATGTTGCGATAGAGCATGGTCGTCGGCTTCACATAGCTTTCCGAAAGCGACAGGGCGGGCAGTTCCAGCGGAAAGCCGCCGGCCTGCAGGATGCCGCGCTTCACATCCTCGACGCGATGCTTGAAATGCGCATGACACGGATTGGCGTCGGACCAGGTGTTCAGGATGGCGATGACGGGCTTATCGGTCCATTCTTCGGGCGCATAGCCCATTTGCATGGTGCGCGAGCGATGCCCCGAGCTTCTGAGATCATCAGGCGCAAACCATCTGGCGCTGCGTAAATCCTGGGGCTTCTTCCTGCTGTTCATTGTATTGACGCCTTGTATTCGGATGTTGGTCGAAGGGATAAATCCGTGCGCCGCATCATTCCTTCATGCCCCATTTTAGCAGGGTGCGCCGCTCGATGGTCTGGAAGACCAGGTTTTCGACAATAAGCCCGATGACGATCACAGTCAGCAGGCCGGCAAAGACCGAGGGGATATCGAGAAGATTGCGGTTTTCGAAGATGAACCAGCCGAGGCCGCCCTGGCCGGAGGAGACGCCGAAGACGAGCTCGGCGGCGATCAGCGTGCGCCAGGAAAAGGCCCAGCCGATTTTCAGGCCGGTCAGGATCGACGGAAAGGCGGCGGGGATCAGGATGCGGAAGACATAGGATAGCCCCGTCAGCCCGTAATTGGCACCGACCATGCGCAGAGTGCGCGAGACCCCGAGAAAACCGGCATGCGTGTTGAGCGCGACAGCCCATAGGACGGAGTGGATAAGCACGAAGACGAGGCTTGCTGGACCGAGGCCGAACCAGATGAGCGCGAGCGGCAAGAGCGAGATGGCCGGCAGCGGATTGAACATCGCCGTCATGGTTTCGAGGAAATCGGTGCCGATGCGGGTGTTGATCGCAACGACCGTCAGGACGGCGGCGAGCACCGTTCCCGAGACGTAGCCTGTCACCAGTATCTTCAGCGTGGTCCAGATGCGGGCCGGCAGCACACCGTCGGCAAACCGGTCGTAAAGCGCCGTCAGCGTGTCGCTCAACGTCGGAAACAGCAGCGGATTGTCGAGATGCCGGGCATAGGCCTCCCATATGACGGCGAGGACAACGATCAGCAATGACTTGCGGAAAAGGCCCGACTGCCAGAGGAGCTCGATCGTGCCGAGCTTTTGTTCGACGGCTGCGATATGGCCGGCCGTTTCCGGTGACTGCGGCGCAAGGATAATCTGCGGTGCGCTCATGGATTACTCCCTGTGCCCCTGTTCGGCAAACAGCATGTGATGGATCTCCTGCTCCAGCTTGGCGGCGGCTGTGGGGTCGTCGCGGACGGCCTCCACATCGCGCACCTCGGCCTTGACCCGACCGGGATGCGGCGACAGCAGCAGGATACGATTGGAGATCTTGATCGCCTCGGCGATCGAATGGGTGACGAAGATGACGGTAAAGCGTGTATCTTCCCAGAGCTGCAAGAGCTCGTCCTGCATCTGCCGGCGGGTGAGGGCATCGAGCGCTGCGAAAGGCTCGTCCATCAGCAGGATATCAGGCTGCATCGCCATGCCGCGGGCAATCGCGACACGCTGTTTCATGCCGCCGGACAGCATGTGCGGATAGGTATCGACCGCACGTGTGAGCTTGACTTTCTCGATATAATCGCGGGCGATCGCCTCAGCTTCGCTACGCGGCAGGCGGCGGGCTGTCGTCAGTGGGAACATGACGTTTTCAAGCACCGTCTTCCAGGGGAGCAACTGGTCGAATTCCTGAAAGACCATCATGCGGTCGGCGCCTGGTTTCTTGACCGGTTGCCCCTTGATTTCGATCCGGCCTGCCGTCGGTGTCATATAGCCGCCGATCGCCTTCAGCAGCGTCGATTTTCCGCAGCCCGAGGGGCCGAGGAGGACGAAGCGATCGGACTGGCCAACGGAGAAGCTGACATTTTCCGTCGCGGTGATCAGCAGGTTCGGCGTCTTGTAGCGAAGCGTCACCCTGTCGACATTCAGAAGCGGTGTCGCGGTCATTGTTTCCGTCATCGGCATGTCAGCACGCGTTTTTGCCTGAAGCATGGGCCTTCTCCGTGAGCTGGCTTGAAGGCGGCATTCGCGCCGCCCGTAGACATCAGTTGCCATTGAGATCGGCGGCTTCCGGCAGGTAGTAGTCGGTCCAGGCCTTGGGCATGGTCTTCAGCGTACCGATCTTGTGGAGGTGCGCCGCGAACTTCATCGTTCCCTGCGGATCCATGCGGAACTCCATCATGTGCGGCTCGTTCAGGATCGCCAACAGGTCTTCGACGCTGGTCTTGTCGCCGCTGACGGTCTTGTAGGCTTCCACCGCCGATTTCGGATCCTTCTTGATGAAGTCGATCGCTTCAGCCGTCGCCTCGCGTACCGCCTTGATGATCGTCGGGTTGGCGCTTGCAAACTGCGTCGTGGTGAAGAAAGTGCCCTGGGTCAGCTCGCCGCCGATGATGTCGCGGGAATCGATGACTTTGTGAACGCCCGGCTGCTTCAATTCCAGATATTGGAAGGGTGGGGCGGAGAAGTGGTTCTTGACCTCATGGGTCTGGTTGGCGAGCGCTGCCATCGCGTCGGGGTGACCGAGCTGCACCGTATTGGCGTCGAACTTGTGTACCTGGTCGTCGCCATACATTTGCGCGGCGGCCATCTGCAGCAGAATTGCCTGCGTGGAGACGCCGACCGTCGGCACCGCGATCTTGTCGCCGGCCTGAATATCCTTCAACGACTGGATGCGCGGCTCGCGCGAAACCATGATGACCGGCTGGGCCGAATTGGTAACGATGCCCTTGACCTTGCCTCTGGTGCGGTCCCAAAGCAGCAGCAGATTGCCGGTGCCGGTGTTGACGATGTCGACATTGCCGGACAGCAGCGCGTCGGTCTGCGCGCCGCCACCGCTGAAGGTCCGCCATTCCACCTTGACGCCCTGTAGGCCGTCTGCGGCCGCGTGCTTCTCGATCAGCTTCTGCGTTTCCATGACGTGACTGGCGAGATAGAGAATGCCGGGCTGGCGCGTGATCGAAATATCCGTCTTTTCGGCTGCTCCGGCTGAAAAGCTGCCCGCAATCACCATGCCGACCGCAGTCAGACAGCGAAGAAATCCTCTCATTTGCTCCTCCCGATTGATCCAACCTTTGAGAAAGGAGGTTGGCGTCGGTTCACTAAAGCACTAATGTATCAGTGCATCAAGCCCTGAATTGTGTTTAATGAGCAGACGCTCTTGCCCAGAAAGGCCGCCAGTGAAGCTCAATCCGAAAGAATTTGCCCTCGATCGCTCCCGCCAGGTCGCGCCTCAGATTCTCGAGATCCTGCGATCGCGCATTCTTTCGATGAGCCTGCCGCCAACGACGGTCTTGTCGCGCATCTCGCTGCAAAGCGAATTCAATGTCAGCCAGACTCCCGTGCGCGATGCCCTGATCCGGCTTGAGGAGGAGGGGCTTGTGGAGGTCTATCCGCAATATGCGACTGTCGTTGCGAGGATCGATATCCGCAACGCAACCGAGGCGCATTTCCTGCGATTGTCGATCGAACTGGAGGCTGTCCGCAGGCTGGCTGCGGATTCGCCTGCGGAAACCGCAGCAATCCTCGAAGGCATCCTGGCTCGCCAGAAGCATGTGGCGTCACAGGAAACCTATGATCTCTTCGACATGCTCGACAAGGATTTCCATCGCGTTCTCTACGAGCGGGCCGGCATTCTCGGCCTCTGGTCCACGGTCCGGCGCCAAAGCGTGCATCTCGACCGGCTGCGCATGCTCAACCTGCCCATGCCGGGCAAGCTCGAGCAGATCATTGTCGATCATCAAGCCGTGGTCGATGCTATCAGCTCGGCCGATGCGGAGGCCGCCGTTGCCGCTTTGCGCCGGCATTTGTCAGGCACCTTGTCGATCGTCGATCTTATTTGCGAACAATATCCGGATTATGTGAGCCGTTAGCCTATCGGCTTTTCGGACCGATGTGAGGTGTGGAGCGCGCCGACCCGCGGATTGGCTTATGCGTCGCTTCATGCGACAAAGTCGCAGGGAAACAATTCATGGAGTTTGCTTGACCATCGGGCTTGCGCATGCCGAGTTGATCGCGGTTTTGACGGCTGTTACGGGCGGCGATCCAAGGGTGATGACGGTGCGGTCGGGCGATGCCTTGCCATCCGGTCCGTTTGAACTCGGACACCGCACGCTGCAAAGCGGGTTGCGCGAATGGGTTCAGGAGCAGACGGCCCATCCCGTCGGCTATCTGGAGCAGCTTTATACCTTTGCCGATCGCGACCGAAACAACGAAATTCTCGGCGGTCGCACGATTTCGATCAGCTATCTGGGGCTGGTGCGCGAGCAGGCAGCCCCTGGCGGCGGGATGCCGGGCTGGCACGGCTGGTACGAATATCTTCCCTGGGAGGATCATCGAGATGGCCGGCCGCCGATTCTCGACAATATCGCCGCTCGGCTCACATCCTGGGTCGAGGAGGACGCGACGCGCAGCAGCCAGCGCCGTCGGCGGGCCGACTTCGACTTCGGGCTGAATGGTGCGGCGTGGAACGAGGATCTTGTCCTGCAGCGTTATGAACTGCTCTATGAGGCGCGTCTCGTCGCCGAGGCGGGCTGCGATCTCAAGCACAATTTCGGTCGGTCGATGTTTGCCGATCATCGCCGCATCCTTGCGACGGGCATGGCGCGGCTCAGGGCCAAGATCAAATATCGGCCTGTGGTGTTCGAACTCATGCCCGAGAATTTTACGCTGCTACAATTGCAGAAGACGGTCGAGGCGCTGGCCGGGCTGACGCTGCACAAGCAGAATTTCCGCCGGCTGATTGAGCAGCAGGAACTGGTCGAGGAAACAGGCGGTACTGAAAGCGAGACCGGCGGCCGTCCGGCCAAGCTCTTCCGCTTCCGTCGCGCCGTGCTCGAAGAACGCGAATTCGCCGGAACGAAATTACCGCTCTCCCGCAATTGACATATGCTCACGCTGAGAATATCTATTTGCTCATGATATACTCAAAATGAGTATAATAAGGAGCCGGCCATGAATCTTCCCGTATCCGCATCTTCCCTTTACGATCGCGTCAGCCGCGTCATTCCCAAAGCTGAATGGCTGACTTTTCAGGATGACGTCGAGGCGATCCTCGAATTGAAGCGGCGGCACAATGCCGTCATTCTCGCTCACAACTATCAGACGCCGGAAATCTTCCATGGCGTTGCCGATATCGTCGGCGACAGCCTCGCGCTTGCGCGGAAGGCCGTGGAGGTCGATGCCGATATCATCGTCCTGGCCGGTGTGCATTTCATGGCCGAGACGGCCAAGCTGCTGAACCCGGAAAAGACGGTTCTGATCCCGGATATGGAAGCGGGCTGCTCGCTGGCGGAATCGATCACGCCGGAAGATATCGCGCTGCTGCGTCAGGCTCATCCGGGCGTTCCGGTGGTCACCTATGTCAATACGTCGGCAGCCGTAAAAGCGGCGTCAGATATCTGCTGCACTTCGGGCAATGCCCGGCAGGTGGTGGAATCGCTCGGCGTGCCGAAGGTGCTGATGCTGCCGGACGAATATCTGGCGCGCAACGTCGCACGCGAAACCAATGTCGAGCTCATCGCCTGGCATGGGCATTGCGAAGTCCACGAGCTCTTCACCGCGGACGATATCCGCCAGCTTCGCGAGAATTATCCCGGCGTGACCGTACTGGCCCATCCGGAATGCCCGCCTGATGTCGTCGAAGCCGCCGATTTCGCCGGTTCTACCGCCGTCATGTCTGACTATGTCGGCAAGAAGCACCCGTCGCGTGTGGTGCTGCTCACCGAATGTTCGATGAGCGACAATGTCGCCGTGCATCACCCGGATGTCGAATTCATCCGGCCCTGCAATCTTTGCCCGCACATGAAGCGCATCACGCTTGGCAATATTCGCAAGGCCCTGGAAGAGGGGCGGCATGAGGTGACGATCGACCCGGCAATTGCCGCAGACGCCCGCCGCGCAGTGGAAAGGATGCTGGCGATATGAGCGAGATTCGTGAAGACTTGAGCGGCCGCATCGTCATCGTCGGCAGCGGCCTCGCCGGATTGATGACGGCGCTGACGCTGGCTCCCGAACCAACCGTGATTATTACCCGCGCCTTGATCGGCGCGGAGACCTCAAGTGCCTGGGCGCAAGGTGGCATCGCCGCCGGCATAGGTGAGGGCGACAGCGCGGCCCTGCATCTTGCCGATACGCTCGCTGCTGGCGATGGACTTTGCGATGCAAAGGTCGCGGCAAGGATCGTTGCAGAAGCCCCTGCGGCCATCGCGGCGCTGGAGCGCTTCGGCGTCGAGTTCGACCGCAACGATGCCGGCGAATTGTCACTCGGTCTCGAAGCTGCACATTCGCTTCGGCGTATCGTGCATTCCAAGGGCGATGGCTCGGGTGCCGCCATCGTTCGCGCACTTGCCGAGGCGGTCGCCCGCACGCCGTCGATCACAGTGCTCGAGGGCTATCAGGCGCAGCGGCTGCTGCTGGATGGGGATCGTGTCGCCGGCCTTTTGTGCCTGACCAGCAAGGGCAACGTCATCTTGCCGTCCTCCCGTATCGTCCTTGCCACGGGCGGCATCGGCGGCCTCTTCGATGCCACGACCAATCCGGTCGGCAATTTCGGGCAGGGGATTGCGCTTGCGGCACGGGCAGGGGCACGGCTTGCCGATATGGAATTCGTGCAATTCCATCCGACTGCGCTCGATAGTCGCAGGCGTCCGCTGGCGCTTGTCAGCGAAGCGGTTCGCGGCGAAGGCGCGCTCCTCGTCAATGAGAGCGGCGAGCGCTTCATGGCCGGTGTCGAAGGTGCCGAGCTTGCGCCGCGCGATGTGGTCGCACGCGCGATCAGCGCGGAAATCGCCCGCGGCGGTCGGGTCTTCCTCGATGCGCGAGGCGCGCTCGGCAATCGTTTTGCCACACGCTTTCCAGTCATCGAGGCCCTTTGCCACGAGGCAGGCGTCGATCCTGCGAGCGATCTCATCCCGGTGCGTCCGGCGGTCCACTATCATATGGGTGGCGTTGCGACCGACGAGAACGGCCGCAGTTCGGCTCCCGGCCTATGGGTGGTGGGCGAGGCGGCTTCCACCGGCCTGCACGGCGCCAACCGCCTTGCCAGCAACTCCCTGCTGGAGGCTGCGGTCATGGGTATGCGGGCGGCGCACGATATCGCCGGCACGGATGCAAGCCCCGCAAGATTGCAGAAGCAACTTCCCGAGACATTTGCGCCAGACCTGACGTTCGTCCGGCCGATCGCGTCGCGCCATCTCGGTGTGCTGCGCAACGCAGGTGCCATCCATGGTGCGATTGCCGCACTCCTGCCGCTTTGCGAGAGCGAAGGGCCAGCGACAGACCCCGCGCTGGTGGCCCTGCTGATCGCCGTCTTTGCGAGCCTCAGGACGGAGTCGCGCGGTGCCCATGCGCGCACCGATTTTCCGCTGAAACTGCAATATGCGCAGCGCCGCATGATGAACCTTTCCGACGCCTTGGATATTGCCAGGTCCGTCACCCCCTATTCGCTCGCAAGGAGTGCCTGACATGACGCTTGCTCCCCTCCCGCGCCTGATCGTTGAGCCACTGGTGCGCAATGCATTGGTCGAAGATCTCGGCCTCGCCGGCGACATCACATCTACGGCCGTCATCCCGGCGGAACATCGGTCCCGCGTTGCTATGGTCACCCGCCAGCCGGGCGTTATCGCAGGTCTCGACGCCGCTGAACTTGCCTTCCAGCTGGTCGATCCCACCATTGTCATGACCCGTCACGTGCCAGACGGTACCAAGGTGGAAGCGGGCGAGGTCATCGCGACGATCGAAGGGCCATCCCGCGGCCTGCTGACGGCGGAACGCACCGCGCTCAACTTCCTCGGTCATCTCTCCGGTATCGCCTCCGTGACGGCCGGCATCGCCGAGGCGATCGCCGGCACGAAGGCCTCGATCGTCTGCACGCGCAAGACGACACCTGGTCTTCGGGCGCTGGAAAAATACGCCGTGCGCGCCGGCGGCGGCATGAACCATCGCTTCGCGCTCTATGACGCGGTATTGATCAAGGACAATCACGTCGCTATTGCCGGAGGCATCACTGAAGCCATTCGCCGCGCCAAGGCGGGCGTGGGTCATATGGTCAAGATCGAGGTCGAGGTGGATACGCTGGAGCAGCTTCGCGAAGCGATGCAGGAGGGCGCCGACGCCGTGTTGCTCGACAACATGACGCCGGATCAACTGCGCGAGGCAGTCGATATCGTCGGCGGCCGGGCGATCACCGAAGCCTCGGGCCGCATCATGCCGGCGACGGCTTCCGCAATCGCGGCCTCCGGCGTCGATCTCATCTCCGTCGGCTGGCTGACTCACAGTGCGCCGACGCTCGATATCGGGCTGGACTGGAAGACAGAAACCTGAGGTAGGGTAAGTTCCGCATTTTGGAGGGCCGGTAGCGCGAGGTTACCGGCCCTCCAGCTTCCAGTTGGCCATTTACTTCATCAATGCGGATCGCACGTCGGTCAACGCAAAATCATCTCCGACATAGAGCAGAGGGGCTGAATGTCGTTTGGCAAGAGCATAGGCGAAGCAATCACCGAAATTCAGGCCGCCTCGCGTGCCGAAATCCTTGCCGTATTCCACACGGGCCTTCATCGCGGCTCGCGCGAGATTTTCGTCTATCGAGGCAATCTCGATGCGGAATTCGGTTAAAAATTCATCCAGATCGGCAATCGCTTCATGCCGGTCTCCCTCTTTGATCCTGCCCGCCATGACTGTTCCGGCCTCGACGTAATTGACAGCTGATATGAGACGCTGAGCGTCCGTCTGAAGGGCCATCATGCAGTCCGGAGCTTCCGTCTCCTCGAACATGATCGCAATGATGGCAGACGCATCAACGATCATCATCGGGGGAAATCGAGATCTTCAGCTGTGTCGCCGACCGCTTCATCCCATTCCTGTTTCGTGACGGGCCGGCGGTCGTAGCGGCTGGCGCGCCCTCGAACGAAATCTCTCATGCGGGCAATATAGTCGCCCTGCGCCTCCTGCTCGGCACGCAGCCGTTCAAGCCGCTCGCGCATGGCCTGGGTAATGGCGTCGGTCATGGTTTCGCCGGTCAGGCGGGATAATTCCCGCGCCAGCCGATCCGCTTCCTCAGTCTTGATGCTCAACGCCATGGTCGCAATCTTTCTAGATGAGTGATCTAGATAGCACGCATATATCGCTTCTTCAATGCAAAAGGGTCCCGATCAAGTTGAGCCCGGTCAACACGCAAGCCAAATTGACTTCTTGATTCTGATGCGACCAAGTCACTGCTCAGTTTTCACACAACGACCGGCACTTGCGCGCCGTCCATGCTGATCACGACGCCGGTGACATAGCTTGCTTTGGCCGAACTCAGGAAAGCAACGACATTGGCAATGTCGGCGGGCTCTGCCATGCGGCCGATCGGAATACGCTTCAGCGCATCGGCTAGCGCCTCCTTCTCGGTCGAGCCGGAAGCCTTCGCGGCTGCTTTGAGACCCTCGGCGACTCGATCCGTTTCGGTGAGGCCGGGGTTGAGGCCGACGACGCGCACACCTTTGCCGGCATAGGCGTTAGCAAGCCCGACGCTTGCGAGCATCAGGGCGGCATTGGCCGATCCTCCGGCCAAATGGACGGGCGAGGCGACCTTGCCGCCGTTGCCGATGATATTGATGACGGTACCTGAGCCGCGTGTGCCCATGCGCTTGATGACGGGATCGATCACATTGATGTAGGAAAAGTATTTCGCATCCATCGCAGCGCGCCAGATGGCGGGCGTCAGCTCGTCGGCGGGCGTGCGCGCTGCGGCACCGGCGCTGTTGACGAGGATGTCGATCGGGCCGATTTCCGTTTCGACCTTGTTCACCACGGCAAGCGCCTGTTCATCGGAGATCAGGTCGGCGGCATAGCCGCGCGCACCAGGAAGACGGGAAAGCGCGGCGTCGATATTCGACTGTGAGCGCGAGCAGATCGCAACCCGTGCACCTTCCTGCAGGAAGAGTTCAGCACAGGCGAAGCCGATGCCCTTGGAGCCGCCCGTGATCAGAACGACTTTATCCTTGAGGCCGAGGTCCATGGAATGTCTCCGGTATGATTTGCTTGGATCGCCAAGCTACGTCCCGAAATCACCACCGTACAGGGTCGCGGTCGTCACAGCTTGGTTACCGGAGCGCGATCTTATGAAAGACGCTTGGCCTTCAGCACCGAAACGGCTGTCTCGCTGTTATGGACATAGTCGTTGGCATCAGGCTGACGCTGCACCAGGAGAATGAACAGCAGGTCGGTCAGCATCAGCTGTGCATCGCGGGCGGTGATCGCCGACGAGCGCACGCGATCCTCGTCGCCGACGGTATGAAGGCAGATATCAGCGACGCGGGCAAGCGGATTATCCTGCAGCCCGGTGACGGCAATGACGGTTGCCTGGCGCTGGCTTGCCAGCTCCGCAATCCGCAGTGTCTCGATGCTGGCGCCGGAATAGGACAGCGCAAAGAGCAGGTCGTCAGGCCCAAGCGTCGATGCATTGGCCATCTGCACATGGCTGTCGCTGTCATGCAGCACGTTACGGCCGAGCTTCATCAGCTTATAGGAAAAGTCGCGCGCGACCAGCGACGAGGCGCCGACCCCGGCCAGATGGATGCGCCGGGCATCATGAAGCGCCTCGAGCGCCTTTTCGATATCGGCTTCGTTGTTGACGGAAATGGTCTGCTGCATGGCCTGCATCTTGCTGCCGAGCAGCTTCTGCAGGATCGTGAGATAGCCGTCACCCACTTCGATCGTGCCGTGGATCATGCCGGCCGGCGCCTGCCATTCCTGCGCCTTGGCTTCACTGACAGCAAGTTTCAATTCCTGATAGCCGGCATAGCCGAGCTTCTGGCTGAATTTCACGACGCTCGACTGGCTGCGGCCCGTTTCAACAGCAAGTGCTGCGGAAGAAAGGCGCAGCATCTGGTCGGGATTGTCGATGATGAACTGTCCGATCTGACGATCGGCGGGGGCCATGGTTTCGAGCTGCGCGCTGATTTTCTTTAAGATCGACATTTGTCCCTTCGAGCCCTCAAGGCCGCTTCATCCACCCACACGAGCGCACCAAAAATAGCATCCGGTTCAAGCTCGGCAATCTCGCTTCGTGCGATCGGACGTTATCACAGCAGGTTGGAATAAAAAATTCCAAATCTGGTTGACAGCATGGAATGACCGATTAGTCTTTGGGGGAACGCGTGAAGGACTCGTGGCGTCCTTACCTTTTCCTCGACGGATTTTCATCATGGACAGACTTCGCATCTCCGGCGGCAAAAGGTTGCAGGGCGCGGTGACCATCGCGGGTGCCAAGAACGCCGCCTTGCCGCAGATCGCCGCAGCGCTTTTGAGCCCGCATCCGCTGGAGCTCACGAACCTGCCCGCCGTCAGCGACGTCGAGAATATGCTCGGCGTTATTGCGCTGCACGGCGCCAAAATCACTCGCGGGCCGCACGGCACAACGATCGATGCGAGCGAAATCGTCTCGAAAGAGACGTCCTACGATACGGTCAGGCGCATGCGGGCGACCGTTCTTGTGCTGGCGCCGCTGCTAGCCCGCTTCGGCCATGCGCGTGTTTCCCTTCCGGGCGGCTGCGCCATCGGAGCCCGGCCCGTCGATATGCATATCAAGGCGCTGGCGACTTTGGGCGCCGATATCGCGATCGAAAGCGGCCTGATCGTCGCCTCGGCGCCGAATGGGCTGAAGGGGGCGCGGATCGTGCTGAGTTCGCCATCCGTCGGCGCAACGGAGACGGCCATGATGGCCGCCTGCGCGGCCAAGGGCGAAGCCGAGATCCTGAATGCTGCCCGTGAGCCGGAGGTGGCTGATCTCGCAGCCTGTCTTTGCGCCATGGGCGCGCGGATCGAAGGGGCGGGGACCCATCGCATCCTCATCGATGGTGACACCGGCTGGCGCCCCGCCAGGCATCACAGCATCCCTGATCGTATAGAAGCCGGCACCTATGCCGTTGCGGCGGCGATTACCGGTGGTCAACTCGAGCTTATCCATGCACGGCTGGAAAATCTGGCTTCGGTCGTCCAGGCTTTGGAAGCCATGGGAGTGAGCGTCTGGCCGAGCGATCGCGGCCTTGTGGTCTCCAGGGACGGCCCGCTGAGGGGGGCCGATATCACGACGGAGCCCTATCCTGGCTTCCCGACGGATCTGCAGGCGCAGTTCATGGCTCTGGCCTGCTGCGCCGAAGGCGCGTCGTTGATCCGCGAAACGGTATTCGAAAACCGCTTCATGCATGTACCGGAGCTGACGCGGCTCGGTGCCAACATCACCCTGCAGGGCACGACGGCACTGGTGCGCGGCGGTGCGCCGCTCAAGGGTGCGCAGGTGATGGCAACGGACCTCAGGGCGTCAGTGTCGCTGGTTCTCGCCGCCCTCGTGTCCAAGGGCGAAACCATCGTCAACCGCGTCTATCATCTCGACCGTGGCTATGAGCAGCTTGATCGCAAATTGCGTCTCTGCGGTGCCGATATCGAACGGCTGACATCATGACCGCCCCATCGGAAAACGCTCCCTATTTCCTCGGCATCGATGGCGGTGGCACCGGCTGCCGGGCTCGCATCGAGGATGTCGAGGGCACGGTTTTAGGGCAGGGATTGTCCGGGCCGGCAACGACCCGGTTAGGGATTTACGAAGCGTGGGCATCGATTTCGCGCGCCTTCGATGCCGCTATTGAGGAGGCGGGGCTGAGTGCCTCCGATCTTGGGCGCATCCATGTCGGCGTCGGGTTGGCCGGGATCGGCCGCAAAGGCGCCCTTGCCGCGCTGAAGGCGATAGAACACCCCTTCGCCAGTATTGACTTCATCAGCGACGGGGAGGGCGCCTGTCTTGGCGCCCATTCCGGTCGCGATGGTGCCATCGTCATTGCTGGTACGGGCTCCATCGGTCTCGGCCTCGTCGAAGGACGGCAATTGCGGGTCGGCGGCTATGGTTTTCCGATTTCGGATGAGGGTAGTGGCGCTTATCTCGGACTGAAAACGGTTCAGCTTGCACTGCGCGCCCATGATGGCCGCGAACAGAAGACGGCGCTGCTGGCCGAGATCATGCAGCGCTTCCAGAGCGATCCGATGGAGGCGGTCGCCTGGATGGACCGGGCATCGGCGACGGATTATGCCGCTCTTGCGCCGATGGTCCTTAGGCATGCCGATCAGGGCGATGCTGCCGCACGGCGAATCGTGCAAAGCGCGGCCGGCCATATCGATACGCTGGTTCGCACCCTGTTCGAAAAAGGTGCGCCGCGCGTCTGCCTGCTCGGTGGTCTCGCAAGCCCGCTCGAACCCTGGCTCTCGCCTGATGTGCGCCGCCGCTTGAAACCCATCGATGGTGACGCCGTATCCGGTGCGATCATTCTGGCAAGACGAGCTGTTTGCGGTCGTACTGAATGATTGCGGGCATACAATAAACGTCTTTCTCTTCCCCCTTGATTCCGTCGACGGCAGATCCTATTTTGACTATATATGGTCATTTTCGATTGAGGGCCGTGATGTCAACAATTAGCGTAGCAGAAGCAAAGGCAGGCTTTGCCAATCTGGTCGATGAAGCTGCCAACGGTGATTTTGTCACCATTACGCGCCACGGGAAGCCCGCTGCCGTACTTGTGTCGGTCGAAGCGGCAGAGGCCGCAAAGAAGGCTTTGGAGAAGCCAAAGCCGAATTTTGGGGATTTCCTGCTCACCTTTCCCGGTGGTGTCGATCTGGATCGAAACTCGTCAAACACGAGGGACATTGATCTGTGACAGGGTACCTGCTCGATACGAATATTATCAGCAGGTTTGCGCCGGATAAGGTGCCGCCCTCCGATGCCATCCGGATCTGGTTCCACAGTCAGGGCGAAGCCGATGCGCTCTTTCTGTCGGCCATGTCTGTCTCGGAGATCGAAAAGGGAATACGCTCTCTTCATCGCCGTGGCGTGACTGAGCGAGCCAAGCGTCTCTCTGATTGGCTCGATTTCATCACGGACAGTTTCAGTGATCGTATCCTACCCATGGATACGGTGGTTGCGCGGGTCGCCGGCGCTCTGGAAGACGATGCCCTGAGCAAGGGTCACAATCCCGGCCTCGGCGACATTATCATTGCGGCGACGGCGCGGGCTTATGACCTGACCGTCATCACGGAGAACTTGCGGCACTTCCAGCCGCTCAACGTATCGGCGGATCTTCCGATGGTTTTCAGATCGGAATGATCGCTATCTCCACAATGAATAGCAACCAGCGCGACGATGGCGACCTCCTCTACGATTAAGCTGACCGAGCCGCAGCGCTAGCTAACGCAGTCGGCAAATTACACATGCCGCTGTGTGCTGCCTCGCATAATCGCAGTGGTGAATTTGCGTGGCAGAAGTGGAATATTTTATTCCTTTGTAGATTGACGAAAGGAATAATCAGACATAGTGTTAACCAAGGTAAACAGGGAGTGGGCAGGAAGCGAAGCCGAAAAAGGCCGTCCGAGCCCAGGCTGAATTTGATCGGCCGTCTGACTGAAAGCCGACCCTTGCTGCGGTGTGTTCGATATTAGAATGATCGAACTTGCCCCTGCGAGCTATTGATATCGAAGCGTTATTTCGCGAGCAGGCCCATGACAGAACAGACGTTGATATCCGAACTGGAACAATTGGTTTCCGAAGGGCGCAATCCGAATACGATGCATATCGATCTATTGCCGACTTTCGATATCTTGCGTGAAATCAATTATGAGGATCAGACGGTGCCTCTCGCCGTCGAGAAGGTCATTCCGGCGATTGCCGCCGCCGTCAATCAGATCGTCGCCGCCTTCCAGAAGGGCGGACGGCTGATCTATATGGGGGCCGGCACCAGCGGCCGTCTCGGCGTTCTGGATGCCTCCGAATGCCCGCCCACCTTCAGCGTGCCGCCGGATATGGTCATCGGATTGATTGCGGGCGGCCCGGATGCGCTGCGCCGTTCGATCGAAGGCGCGGAGGACGATCCGGTACAGGGGCGTCAGGCGCTGGAAGAGATCAATCTCACCAAGGATGATGTGGTCGTCGGCATCGCCGTCAGCGGCCGTACACCCTATGTGATCGGCGGCCTGAATTATGCCAAGAGCATCGGCGCTTTCACGGTCGCGCTCTCCTGCAATCCCAATTCCATCATCGCCGGCATCGCTGATCTGGCGATCTCGCCTGTTGTCGGCCCGGAAATCCTGACCGGCTCGACCCGTCTGAAATCCGGCACGGCACAGAAACTCATTCTCAACATGCTGACGACGGCGAGCATGATCCGCATCGGCAAGAGCTATCAGAACCTGATGGTCGACGTCAGCGCCAGCAACAAGAAGCTGGTGGCGCGCGCTTCGCGCATCGTCATGCAGGCGACCGGCTGTACGCAGCAGGAAGCGCGCCGTGTGCTCGACCTGACCGGCAATGACGTCAAGCTAGCCATTCTCATGGAAATTACCGGGATGGGCATTGAAGAAGCCCGCGTGGCATTGCAAAACGCTGATGGATTCCTGCGCAAGGCCATCAACGCCAGGACTGCTTGAGACAACCGTCGCAGCTAACCGCGACGGCAATCAATGGCCAAAATCGGCCGGGGACATTTAAAAAATTTGGAGGACTGAAAGTGGAAGGGAATTTTGGAAAGAAGCTGATTTCAGGCGTGGCGCTGGTCGTGGGGATCGGTCTGGCGACGGTTGCGATGCCTGTGGAGGCAGCGACGTTGCGCATGGCATGGTCGCAGGACGCAACCGGTCTCGATCCGCATAAGCAGACCGCCTTCTCCTCCATCCGCCTGCTGGAGCTGATCTATGAGCCGCTGGTTCGCCTGGACGGCAATCTGCAGATCGTGCCGGGTGTCGCTGAAAGCTGGCAGTTCTCGCCCGACGGCAAGCAGTTGACCTTCAAGCTCAACGCGAAGGCCAAATTCCAGAACGGTGCAGCCCTCACGTCGGCCGACGTCAAGGCTTCCTTTCAGCGCATTCTCGATCAGGCGACCGGTGCCGTCGCCCGCGCTAATTTCCTGTCGATCGCAAGTATCGATACGCCCGATGCCACAACCGTCGTCTTCAACCTGTCGCAGCCCGACGTCCCGCTTCTGACGGCCATGACGAGCCTCAACGCTGCCATCGTGCCGGCAAGCGAGATTTCCGCTGGCACCATCGGTACTAAGGCGATCGGTTCCGGGCCCTTCAAGCTCGACAGCTGGGTTCCAAACGCCAAGGAAGTCTTGAGCGCCAATAAGGATTGGGCAGGCGGCGCCACCGGCGTCGATGGCATCAACATTAGCGTGCTGCCGGATGAAACCGCGATCCTTGCCTCGCTCCGCACCGGCCAGATCGATTTCGCGCTTCTGAACGATCCGCTCGTCGCAACGCTTGTGCCGAAGGAGCCGAAGCTGCAGCTCACCCGCACGCCGGTGCTCTCCTACAACGTTCTGCAGCTCAATCCCTCGCGCAAGCCGATGGATCAGCTGGCCGTGCGCCAGGCGATCTCGTGTGCCATCGACCGCAAGGATGTGATGGACACCGCAGCTCTCGGCGAAGGCAAGGTGACCGGGCCACTGACGATGCCGCTCTATGCGACCGATCCCAGCAAGCTCTTCTGCTATACGCGCGATGTTGCCAAGGCGAAGAAGCTGATGGCCGATGCCGGCTTTGCCAACGGCTTTTCGGCGACTGTGATCGCCGCAACCGGCGAGCCGCCGACGGCCACGGCCGAGGCGCAGGTCATTCAGTCGCAGCTCGCCGAAATCGGCATCAAGCTCGATATCAAGGTGATGGAACTCAACGTCTATGTCGACACCTGGCTGAAGGGCAATTTCGACATGGCCGTGGCACTTAATGGCGGCAGTGCCGACCCTTATTCAATGTATAACCGTTACTGGACCAAGACCGGCAACCTGCAGAAGGTCGCCAACTATATCGATGATACGCTGGACAGCCTGATGCAGAAGGGCCGCGCCGAAACCGATCCGACCAAGCGCAAGGAGATCTTCGCCGAGTTCGAAAAGCATCTTGCCGAAGTCTCGCCCTGGATCTGGCTCTACACGGCCTATGGCTACACGGCCGAGCAAAAGAACGTCGAAGGCTTCGTGCCGACGCCGACCGGCTCGCTGTTCGGTCTGAGCAAGGTTTCGATTAAGTAACGACGATCGGGAGCTAGAGCATTTCCTTTTCAAATGACATCATGGAAGTGCTCTATCTCTTTGTTTTTACGCAATTTCGGCCGTAAGCTCACGTCTTGGTTCAGCTGAAATTGTTCTAGAGGAATTATAATGTCGTATCTGACGCGCCGGCTGATGACATTCCCGCTGATCATGCTGGGCGTGTCCATCTTCGTCTTCGTCGCCATCCGGCTGGTGCCGGGCGATGCGATCACGGCGATGCTCGGAACCAATGCGGGCCTGCTGACGCCGGAACAGCGGCAGGCCCTTGCTGCCTATTTTGGCATCGACCAGTCCTGGCCGATCCAGTACTGGCATTGGCTGCTCGGTGTATTCCAAGGCAATCTCGGCATATCCGTCACCTACGGAAAACCGGTGCTCGACATCATCCTGGAGCGCTTTCCGCTGACGCTCGAGCTTGCTTTGCTTTCCATGGTGATCGCGCTTGCCATCGGCCTGCCGGCGGGCGTCTTTGCCGCCACCCGCAATGAAAAACTGTCCGATCTTGCCGTGCGCATCGTCGCCATGGTCGGGCAGTCCACGCCGAACTTCGTTCTCGGGCTGCTGCTGATCTATGCCTTGTCGGCGGGATTTGGCGTGTTGCCGACTATGGGCGCCTTCACACCCCTTTGGGAGAATCCGCTCGAAAATCTCGGCCAGATGATCCTGCCCGCGCTGACGCTCGGTTTTGCTTTCGCCGCGTCGGTGACGCGCGTGGTGCGCTCGGCGATGCTCGATGTCCTGAGCGATGATTATGTCCGCACCGCCCGCAGCCGTGGCGTGCCGGCGCGCGGCGTCATCTGGCGACATGCTCTGCCGAATGCATTGATCCCGGTGGTGACCCTGAGCGGCGTCGAATTTGGCTATCTGCTTGGTGGTGCTGTCCTGGTCGAGCAGATCTATGCCCTGCCCGGGCTGGGGCGCATGGTGCTCGATGCCATCCTGCAGCGTGACTATGCGCTGGTGCAGGGAAGCGTGCTGTTCATTGCCTTCAACTTCATGATCGTCAATCTGCTTGTCGATCTCGCCTATGTCGCGCTCGATCCGCGTGTTCGGCTAGGAGAAGGCTGATGCGGATCATCGGAGCCATCTTCGGACATATGAGCGGGCGGATCGGCGGCGTCATCGTCCTCATCTATATCTTGCTTGCCATCCTCGGCACGCTCGGGGTCACGCCGCACGATCCACTGACGCAGAATAGGATCGACAGGCTGCATCCGCCGAGCCTCACCTATTGGATGGGCACGGATCTCTTCGGCCGCGATGTCGCAAGTCGGTTAATGCACGGTATCGGCGAATCCTTCACCGTCGCCTTCTTTTCCGTCGCCGTTGCTACCCTGATCGGCACCGTGCTTGGCTTAACCGCCGCCTGGTCTGGCAAGCGCTGGGATGGCGTCATCATGCGTACCATGGATGTGCTTCTCGCTTTCCCTGCGATCCTGCTCGCGTTGCTCATCATCGCCATCGTTGGCCCCGGTACCTGGACAAGCGTTGCCGCAATCGCGATCGTCTATACGCCGATCTTCACCCGCGTCGTGCGCGGCCCGGCTCTTTCCTTGAAAGGACGCGATTTCGTCGATGCCGCCCGCACCTTCGGCAGCAGCCGTTCCTATATCCTGACGCGGCATCTTCTGCTCAATCTCGTCGCACCCTTGACCGTGCAGGTGACGCTGGCGCTTGCCTGGTCGCTGCTGACGGAAGCGGGCCTCAGCTTCCTCGGCCTGGGAACGCAGCCGCCGTCCTCTTCGCTTGGCCTGATGCTGAGCGACAGTCGCAATCTTATGGAAACGGCGCCTTGGCTGCTGATCTTCCCTGGCGTGACCATCATGATCTCCATCCTCGGCTTCAATCTGCTCGGCGATGCCCTGCGCGATATCCTTGATCCGAAGATGCGGAGGGCGACGGTATGACACCGCTTCTTTCTGTCTCTGATCTCAGCGTCGGCTTCGGACGCAACCCCCAGACCAATCCCATCGTTCGCGGTGTCAGCTTCGATCTTGATGCCGGCGAGACGCTGGCAATCGTCGGCGAAAGCGGCTCGGGCAAGTCGGTCACCGCACTTTCGATCAATCGTCTCGTCGATTTCGGCGGTGGCCGCATCACCGGCGGCTCGATCCGCCTGAAACGTGCCGATAACAGCATCCTCGATCTGACCAAGGCGAGCGAAGCGGAACTGACGAAGATCCGTGGTGCCGAAATCGGCATGATCTTCCAGGAGCCGATGACCTCCCTCAACCCCGTCCTGACCATAGGTACGCAGATCGAGGAATCCTTCCGGCTGCATCGCGGCCTGACGGGGAGTCAGGCGAAAGCGGCGGCCAGGGACGCCTTGGATCGCGTGCGCATTCCGGATGCCGCGCGGCGCTTGACCTATTGCCCGAACCAGCTTTCCGGCGGTATGCTCCAGCGCGTGATGATTGCAACCGCGCTTGCTTGCAATCCACGTCTTCTGATTGCTGACGAGCCGACGACGGCGCTCGATGTCACCGTACAGGCGCAGATCATGGCGCTCCTTGCCGAATTGAAACGCGAAACCGGCATGTCGATGATCTTCATCACGCATGATATCGGCCTCGTCGCCGGTATTGCCGATAAGGTGATGGTGATGCAGGCAGGCCAGGCGGTTGAGCAGGGCGAGCTTAATCAGATCCTCGATCATCCAACCCATCCCTATACCCGCCATCTGCTGCATTCGGTTCCCCATTTTTCGTCCGGACAGGCGGCACGCGCCGATTTTCAACGGGACGAGGTGTCGTCCCAGCCGGCATTGAAGGTCGATGGCTTGACCGTCCGTTTTCCGGTCAAGGGCGGCCTCCTTCGGCGGTCGAGCGGCGCCGTTCATGCCGTCGAAGGCGTTGGTTTTGACCTGATGCCGGGCGAGACACTGGCAATCGTCGGCGAGAGCGGATCGGGTAAATCCACCACAGCCCGCGCGATCCTCGGATTGGTGAAATCGACCCGCGGCACCTTTACGACGAATAGCGGCAAGGCGGCGGATCGCACGAGCGCGGTGCAAATGGTTTTCCAGAACCCATACGCTTCGCTCAATCCGAGACTGCGCATCGATAGCATCCTTGCCGAACCGGTGATCGCCGCGGGCGCGCGGGTTTCCGCCGAAACCCGCGAGCGAATGGTCATGCTGCTCAAGCGCGTAGGCTTGCCAGAAAACGCGCTGGAGCGCTATCCGCACGAATTTTCCGGGGGCCAGCGGCAAAGACTATGTATTGCGCGCGCTTTAATGCTGAATCCGTCAGTGCTTGTGCTGGATGAAGCTGTGTCCGCGCTCGACGTATCCGTTCAAGCTCAGGTTCTCGAATTGCTGATCGAACTTCAGCGCGAATACGGGCTCGCCTATCTGTTCATCTCGCACGACATGGCTGTCGTGGAGCGCATCGCCCATCGCATCGCAGTGATCTATGCCGGGCAGATCGTCGAGATCGGTGATGCCGCCTCGGTCTTGTCGGAACCCAAGCATTCCTATACCAGGCGGTTGATCTCGGCGGTCCCGACGGTTGCGCGGCGGAGGGAAAACTTCACGCTCGACACTCGTCAGGTTCCGTCCCTGGTGCGCCCCTTGGGCTTCGAGCCGGCCATTCCCGAGTGGCGCCGCTTTGCGCCGGATCACATCGCGCTGGCAGAAGCCTGAGCGGGCCGAGGAGAAGCGAGATGGCAGCGAGGGGGAGCATGCAGTTTCAAGAGCGTTTCGATCGGGCCTTCGCGCCGATCGAGCAGTCGGTTGCGGCGGCGCGCATCCCCGGCGGTGTGCTTGGCATTGTCGATCTCGACGGTATCAGACAGGTCCGCGCCGTCGGTTCGGCGCAGAAGGTGCCTGATGTCAGGCCGATGCTTCCAGATACCTGGTTCGACCTTGCATCCCTCACAAAAGTCATTTTCACCACACCGCGTATTCTTGCTCTGGCAGAGGCCGGCACGATCGACCTCGATGCTCCCTTGATCGAACTCCTGCCCGATCTGCGCCAGTATAGTGCCGAGGCCTGGGAGCGAAAGGTAACATTCCGCCAATGCCTCGGCCATCAGACGCCGTTCCCGGCGGTCGAGCCGATCTACACCTATGGCCGCGACCCAGAGCTTCTGCGCGCCTTCATCCTGCAGCGCGAATGGCGCGCCGGGCCGCCCGTCTATTCCGACATTAACTTCATTCTGCTTGGCCTCGCGCTGGAGCGGCTGAATGGGAAGACAATCCGCGCCATGGATCCCGGGCCGGGATTTGCCTTCTCCGCGCCGCCGGAATTAGCTGCTGCAACGGAAGACTGCACCTGGCGTCACCGTGTTCTGTCGGGCGAGGTCCATGACGACAATTGTTCGGCATTGCAGGGTGCCGGCCATGCCGGCTTGTTCGGAACGGCGGATGCGATCCTCGACTTCGCAAAGGGGCTGCTGGATGGCAACGGCGCACCGGCCCGCTCGATCACCCTGATGCGAACACCGCTTTCGGCAACGCGGACCCATGGCTGGGAACGGCCCCATGACGGTTGGCATGGCGGTGCTCTCTGCTCGTCCGGCACGATCGGTCATACGGGGTTTACCGGCGTGGCCCTCTGGGTCGACTTCGACAAGGGCCGAGCCTGGACCCTTCTTACCAACCGCATTCACCCGACGCGCCACTTCGACAGCGGCATTCTGGCGCTCCGTCAGGCCGTCAGCGATCTCGTCAACGCAGCATAGGAGTCTGACCATGGAACCAATCTGGGCAGTCGGTCTGATGACCGGAACCGTCCTCGACGGCAATATCGATGTCGCCATGCTGAAGACGGACGGCGAGCGCGTCGAGGAATTCGGCCCCTATGTTTTGGCCCCTTATCCCAGCTGGATTCGAGAACTGCTGGAAGAGACGCTGCGGCAGGCGCGCGCATGGAATTTCGAAGGACCTGAACCGGCGATCTTCAAGGCGGCCGAGGAAGCCTTGACGCGAGCACAGTCGGAAGCCGTGAAGGAACTCGTGGAAAGCAACGGCATGACGATGGCAGACATCGGCGTCGTCGGCTTCCATGGCCAGACCGTCTTGCATCGCGCGCCGCAGAAGGACCGGCTGGGGCAGACGCGCCAGCTTGGCGATGGCGAGCTGATGCGGTCCATTCTCGGCACCAAGATCGCCTATGATTTCCGCTCGGCCGACATGCGCGCCGGCGGCCAGGGCGCGCCGCTTGCTGCTGCCTATCATACCGCGCTGCTGCGCGGGGCGGGTGCAGCAGGAGAGGCGGCCATTCTCAATCTCGGCGGCGTTGCGAATGTCACATGGTGGGATGGAGAGGGCAATTTCGTTGCTTTCGATACCGGCCCGGCCAATGCGCCGCTCAACGATTTCATCAAGTCGCACGGGCTTGGCGAGATGGACCGCGACGGTGCGCTTGGAGCTGCCGGCAAGGTCGATGAGGCACGGCTCGAGCGGCTGCTGCAGCACCCCTATATGACTGCACCCTATCCGAAATCGCTGGATCGTTTCGATTTCGGTGCCGCCATGGCAGATGGCCTCGGCCCGGAAGATGGCGCCGCCACGCTTTCGGCCTTCACGGCAAGCGCCGTCGGCAAGGCGCTGGACCTGCTGCCGCGCAGGCCCACTAAGGTCGTCGTCAGCGGCGGCGGCCGACACAATCCGACGATCATGTCGATGCTGAAGAGCCGGGCCGGCGTCGAGCCGATCTTTGCCGAGGATCTCGGCTGGCGCGGCGATGCTGTCGAGGCCGAATGCTTTGCCTTTCTCGCCGTACGCGTTCTGCGTGGCCTGCCGATCAGCTTTCCTGGCACGACGGGCGTGCCGGCGCCGATGCGCGGCGGACGCCTTGCGGAGTAACAGCCTGCGCGTTGGCTGTCGCGCGAGAGGTTTTCGCTTCCGTCCATCGATGATATGAAGAGGCCGCGAATTTGCGATCGGTTGGTGTCGGACGGATATCGCTTAAATGGCAGGCAGGCATTACCGAGCAGGCTTCTTCGGCATCATCGTCGCTTTTGCGATCGCATTTTCCATTGACGGTTTTGCTTTCAGACCCGCGAGAGCTCAACCGGAATGGACTGTCGCACCACCTGTCTGCATTTCGGGGCCGCTGACGACGGAGACGGGCCAAACGCTGTGCCTGCGCAAGGACAGCTACAATCGCGATCTCTGCACCGCCATCGAATATTTCGCGCATGCCAACCGTCTGCCGCCGGATTATCTGGCACGGCTCGTCTGGCGCGAAAGCCTGTTTCGCTCCGATGCCGTCAGTCCCAAAGGCGCGCGCGGTATCGCGCAGTTCATGCCGGGAACAGCGAGGCTGCGTGGCGTGCGCGACAGCTACGATGCGCTTGAAGCGCTCGGCAAGGCGGCAACCTATCTCGATGAATTGCGGGGCCGCTTCGGCAATCTCGGGCTTGCGGCGGCTGCCTATAATGCCGGCGAGGGCGGTCTTGCCAATTTCCTGAATTCGGGCGGGCTTCCCTATGAGACGCGCAACTATGTGAGCGCGATCACCGCCCACAGTGTCGAAGAATGGCGCGATGATCCGCCAGATATAGCAGCCCCCGTGCTGGATAAGAGCAAGCCGTTTGTCGATTCCTGCGTCGCCCTTGCTCAGAGCCGACGCCTGAAACCCATTCCGTTGGAGCAGGAGCGGCCGTGGGCGCCCTGGGGTGCGCAATTGGCCGAGCATTTTCAGCTGGATGCCGCTCGCCGTCTGTTTACCGCAAATATCCGGAAGCTGCCGTCACCGCTGAATTTGGAGAAGCCGTTGATCGTGCGGCAGCGCAATGCCGACTTCGGTCGCCGGGTCCGTTATGCGGCGCGCATTCCGCGGCAAACGCGGGAGGAAGCGGATGCCGTTTGCACGCAGGTCCGGCAGCAGGGCGGCAGTTGCCTGGTTTTTAAGAACTGAGTTTGGGGCGCGTCAATACCTGCGTCATTTGCGGCCGGCGCGTATCGATTGTTTTGTCAAGTGCCTATTGGTAGCGCTTTACTCTCTCCTGCCGCCCGCTTATTCGTTAGAGATCGGCATTTGGGAGGAAGCCGTTTGGGTAGCCAAAGGAGCGTATGATGACGCAGAAGCGTGAAGTCCCCGGTATCCGTCCCTATAATAGCCCAGCTGGCGGTTGGGGAGCCCTGAAGGCAACCGCCAAGGCGGTTCGCGACCAGATGGATGTCACCGAGGCGCCGGGCCTTCTCCTGCGCACCAACAAGCCCACGGGCTTCGATTGCCCTGGCTGTGCCTGGCCCGACAAGGAACACACCTCCACCTTCCAGTTCTGTGAAAACGGCGCCAAGGCGGTCACCTGGGAAGCGACGAACAAGCGCGTGACGCCGGAATTCTTCGCCGAACATACGGTCAGCGAGCTTTTGACCTGGAGCGATTATGAGCTCGAAAATGCCGGCCGGTTGACCCATCCGATGGTCTACGACCACGCATCCGATACCTACCGGTCGATTGCCTGGGAAGACGCCTTTGCCCGCATCGGCGACGTCATGCGCAGCCAGCCCGATCCGGATATGGTCGAGTTCTACACATCCGGCCGTGCCTCCAACGAAGCGGCCTTCCTCTTCCAGATCTTCGCGCGTGAATACGGCACCAACAATTTCCCCGATTGCTCGAACATGTGCCATGAGGCGACCAGCGTCGGCCTGCCGCAATCGATCGGCATTGGCAAGGGCACCGTCTCGCTCGACGACTTCGATGAATGCGATCTGATCATCTCCATGGGGCACAATCCCGGCACAAATCATCCGCGCATGATGGGTACGTTGCATGGATGCTCGCGCCGCGGCGTGCCGATCATTGTCTTCAACCCGCTGAAGGAGCGGGCGTTGGAGCGTTTTGCCGATCCGCAGGATCCGATCGAGATGGGAACCTTCAGCTCGACCCGAATCGCGTCGTCCTATTATCAGGTGAAGATCGGCGGCGATGCCGCCGCGCTCAAGGGAATCATGAAAGCGGTTCTGGCGCTGGCCGAAACATCACCTGAAGTCCTCGATCATGCCTTCATCGCCGAACACACCACCGGCTTCGAAGCCCTTGTTGCCGATATTAACCGGACTGAGTGGGCCGATATCGAGCGGGTCTCCGGGCTCGCCCGCGCTGATCTGGAACGAGTAGCGGAGATCTATGCCAAGTCGAAGGCCACGATCGTCGCCTACGGAATGGGCATCACCCAGCATGCCAAGGGAACCGCGAATGTGCAGCAGATCGCCAATCTCTTGTTGCTACGCGGCAATTTCGGCAGGCCTGGTGCCGGCATCTGCCCGCTGCGCGGCCATTCCAACGTCCAAGGCAATCGCACCGTCGGAATTACCGAGAAGCCGACGCCGGCTTTGATCGAGGGCATCGAACGTGCCTTTGGCTTCACCGCGCCGGCTCATCATGGTCACGATGCCGTCGCCGCCATGCAGGCTATGGCGGAAGGGCGCTCCAAGGTGCTCATCTGCCTCGGCGGCAATTTCTCGATCGCGCTTCCCGATCCGGAACTCTGCGCGCAGGCGATGCGCAAGCTCGATCTCGCCGTTCACATGAATACCAAGCTCAATCGCTCCAATCTGCTTATTGGTAAGGAATCCTTCCTGTTCCCCGTACTTGGCCGCACTGAACAAGACGTTCAGGCTACCGGTGCGCAATCGGTGACGATCGAAGATTCGATGTCGATGGTACATGCGTCGCGCGGACGGCTGAAACCGGCCTCCGACCAGCTGCGTTCGGAACCTGCGATCGTCGCGGGAATAGCGCAGGCGACCCTGCCGAACAGCAAGGTTGCCTGGATGGAGCTCATCACCGACTACGATCTGATCCGCGACAAGATCGAAATCGTCTATCCGGATTTCGCCGACTATAACGAGCGCATCCGCGTGCCGGGTGGCTTTCGCCTGCCGATCGGACCGACCGAGCGCGTCTGGAAGACGCCGTCCGGCAAGGCAGAATTCAAGCTCTTTGATGGTCTGAACGAAGATATCTCGCTTTCGGATGGAACTATCCTCAAGCTCGCTACAATCCGCAGCCACGACCAGTACAATACGACGATCTATGGGCTCGATGACCGCTATCGTGGCGTCTTCGGCCGCCGCGACATCCTGTTCATGAACGACAAGGATCTGAAAGCAAAGGGCCTGGAGCACGGCGATCTGGTCGAGATCGAAACGGCGCTCCCATCGGGTGCCAAGCGATTGCTGAAGCTGACGGCGATTTCCTACGATATTTCCGAGGGCTCCGTCGCTGCTTATTACCCGGAGGCAAATTGCCTGATCCCGATCGACTATCAGGACAAGGAAAGCGGCACGCCGTCGTATAAATCCGTTCCGGTGCGGGTCAGCAAGGCGGCATAGTTTCGTTTTGCCTTCTAGCCGTCTTTTGCCATCTTGATGGCTGACTATCCTGTGGCTATGTTAGTTGGAACAGGAGACAGATATGGCTGAACCACAACTATCCGTTCGCAGTGCTCGAGCACGTGACCTCGCGCATCGCCTTGCGCGGCGTGAAAACCGGACGATCGCCGATGTCGTCGAACGAGCATTGGAAGCCTATGAAATTCGCGAGGCTGGTCGCGAACCCGCATCGTCTTTCTATGCTCGAATGGCGATGAGGGATGATGATGATATCGACCTCGAATCCGTCATTCGCGATGGGCGTCAACCCAATCACGGTATTGATCTGTGATATTTCTGGACACGAATGTCATCTCCGAAACTTTCCGGAAACTGCCTGACGAGGCTGTGATATCGTGGCTTGGTCGGTATGATGCGGAGATAGCACTTTCCACTGTGGCTATTGCTGAAATCGCCTTTGGTATTCAAAAGATTGCTCCCGACCAGAGGGCTGCCCGGCTTGAGCAGAGATTATCTGAATGGCGCCATCGTTTCGCGGATCGGATCTTCGGTCTTACCGAAGAAGCCGCATTAGACTACGGCGAGCTAATGGGTGCAGCGAAGAGGCAAGGACGACCAATGTCGACGGCGGATGGCATGATTGCAGCCATCGCCCGCGTAAATGGCGGACGTTTGGCCACTCGCAATCTGTCCGACTTCCGTGAGACTGGGCTGGATCTGATATCTCCTTGGGAATTCTAGTCCGCTTGCAATGGTGACGACCTTTCCGGCATATGTGCGGTTGCTCGAGAAGACAGCTACCGCAGCCGTCCTCCCTGCTTGTCGAAATAGCGCCGACGTTCGGGCGGGCAATGCAGATGGAGCGTGTCGCCGCGCTCTATCTCCGGTCCGTCGCGATATTCAGCGATGATCGCCTGGCCGTCCTCTGTCTGGCAGTAGAGATAGCGTGTGCCGCCCAGATATTCGGTGACGTCGACCGTCACCCGCACGGCATCGTCGGCATTTGACGCGACGACGAAATGTTCAGGGCGCATGCCAAGCAGAATCGTTTCGCCCGCCGATGGCTTGGTCTGTGAAAGGTCAACCTTGATGCTGTCGTTTCCGACCTTTGCCGTCCCGTCATCCGACCATGTCGCGCCGATCATGTTCATCCTTGGCGAGCCGATGAAGCCGGCCACGAAACTGTTAGCCGGGTCTTCATAGACCTCGCGCGGAGTGCCGACCTGCTCGATCCGGCCGTCCCTCAGCACGACGATCTTGTCGGCGAGCGTCATCGCCTCGGTCTGGTCATGGGTGACATAGATCATCGTATTGCCGAGTTCCCGGTGAAGCCGGGCAATTTCAATGCGCATGGAGACGCGAAGTTCCGCGTCGAGGTTGGAGAGCGGCTCGTCGAAGAGAAAGACATCCGGCTCGCGAACGATGGCGCGGCCGATGGCGACACGCTGGCGCTGGCCGCCGGAAAGCTGTCCCGGGCGGCGGTCGAGGAGATGATCGATCTTGAGGATCGCGGCGGCGGAGCGCACGCGTCTTTCGATTTCGGATGCATCGGTCCGGGCCATTTTCAGCCCGAAACCGAGATTGTCGCGAACGCTCATATGCGGATAGAGCGCATAGGACTGGAAGACCATGGCGATGCCGCGCTCGGACGGATCGAGATCGGTGACGTCCCGGCCCTTGATGGCGATCTCACCGTCGGTCACCTCCTCCAGCCCGGCAATCATGCGCAGCAGCGTGGATTTGCCACAGCCGGAGGGGCCGACAAAGACGACGAAAGCGCCTTCCGGTATGTCGAGATCGATGCCATGAATGACCTCCAGCCCGCCGAAACTCTTGCGGACGCCGGTCAGGCGCATACCGTTCTTCGTCATGTCAGGCTCCGCGCTGCAGCTGATCGGCGCGGATCCAGACCAGCATCTCGCCCGGATCGCGATTGTCCCAGAGATGATAGGGCACGAAACGCGCGGTGGAGGCAGCGCTTTTCGGTGGTGTCGTCCGATAGAGATCGGAGCCCCAGTCGGCCTCATCGCGCATAACCGAAACATCGAGCGCTACCGCGCCCTCCAATGCGGCAATTTCCGTCGTCTTGGCGGAAGCCGGATCGCTGGAAAGCGAGATGCCGTTGAGGTCGTGACCATTGTCGGTGGTTTCGACGCAATAGACGAGCGGACCCCGCATCAGGGCCGCACGACCGGCGTCCTGGCGGACTTTCGGATTGGCAAACAGCGTGCGCGGGATGAGCGGAAGGGTGAGGTCGACGCTGTCGCCCGCCTTCCACTCGCGCTCGATACGGGCATAGCCATCGACAGTGATCGCTGCCAAATCGATCGATGCACCATTGATTGCAAGCGTCGCGCCCTCGGCCCATTCGGGGATGCGCAGCGATAGTGCGAATTTGGCTGCGCGATCGGGATTGACCTCGAAGCGAATGGCGCCATCCCAAGGATATCGCGTTTCCTGTGAGAGCTGCACGGTCACGCCGCCGGCAAGCGGCACGCGCGCCTTGCTCTCGCCGTAGAGATGGACGGCAATCTCATTGTCGGCCGCGGCGTACATGTAGGAGCCGACGGAGGCGAGAAGACGCGCGATATTGGGCGGGCAGCACGGGCAATGGTGCCAGATCCAACGGTGATGCTTGCCGGCGCTCTCCAGCGGATTTTCGTAGAAGAAGGTCTTACCGTCCTGCGATAGCCCGGCCATTGCACCGTTATAGAGCGCCACTTCCATGATGTCGGCATAACGGCGGTTCGGGCCGCGGCCGAGCATGCGGTTGGCCCAGAAGACCAGACCGACGGAGGCGCAGGTCTCGGCATAGGCGCTCTCGTTCGGCAGGTCGTAATAATCGGTGAAGCCTTCGTTCGAGGCAGCCGGCCCGATGCCGCCCGTCACATACATCTGCTTGGTCGTCAGGTCGTCCCAAAGCGTCTCGAGGGCCGAGGTCAGCGTATCATCGTTATATTCCGTGGCGATATCGGCCATGCCGGAATAGAGATACATGGCGCGCACGGCATGGCCGACGACCTTGGTCTGTTGGCGCACCGGCAGATGCGACTGGCTGTATTCGTAGGTCTTCTGCACGAAGTTCTTCGGGTCGCGGCCGTCGCGAAGCGCTTCCTCAGTGAAGAAATGCGGTTCCTGGCCACGCTCGTCGATGAAGTATTTCGCGAGATCGAGATATTTCGTCTCGCCGGTGACCCGGCCGAGCTTGACGAGCGCGAGCTCCACCTCTTCATGGCCGCAATAGCCGCGCAGCTGGCCTTCGCCATGCCCGAAGACGGTAATCATGTAATCGGCAAAACGGCTCATGATATCGAGCAGCTTGCGCTTGCCCGTTGCCTGGTAATAGGCGACGGCAGCCTCGATCAGATGGCCGGCACAATAGAGTTCGTGATGATCGCGCAAATTGGTCCAGCGGCGGCCTGGCTGGACGCGCTGGAACCAGGCGTTCAGATAGCCGTCCTCCTGCTGCAGCTTTTCATACATGTCGATGATGGCGTCCGCGCGCGCTTCCAGTTCGGCATTAGGGTGGCGATAGAGCGAATAGGCGATGGTTTCGATCGACTTGCCGAGATCACTGTCCCAGAACATCTGCGTCGAGCCTGACCAGGTCTGCAAGGGAATGACGATGCCGGGGCTTGGCTGGCTGACGTCGATGGCCTTGATCATGCCGGCCTCGACGCAGCGGTCGAGTAGCGTCGCTGCGGTGGAATTGCAGATGGCATCCTGGCGAGCACCGAAGAGCCCTCCAAGTTCGACATTCGGAACGGGCAGGGGGCGAAACTGGCGACTTTGCTTGTCAGACATGGCTTTGATCCGTTGTTGAAAGGGTTATTTCACGGCGCCGGCCATCAGCCCGCGCATGTAATAGCGTTGCAGAAGCAGAAAGACGATGACGCAGGGGATGGTCATGACGGCAATGCCGGCCTGGACCGCACCCCAGTTGACTGCACCGAGGCGACCGGTCCTGACGGCGATCATCAGCACCGGCAGCGTGAATTTCTCGTTGCTCGACAGGAGCACCAAGGCTGCCAGGAACTCGTTCCAGGCGTTAAGGAAGGCGAAGATCGCAACGGTTGCGACACCCGGCAGCACCAGCGGGAAGAGAACGCGGAAAAGAAGCTTCAGATCACGCGCGCCATCGATGCGCGCCGCCTCCTCGATTTCCTTCGGTACGGCGTCGAAGGCATTGCGCATCATGAAGACGGAAAAGGGAAGCTGCAGCGTCACATAGACGAGCGTCAACCCGATCAGCGAATTGTTGAGGCCGAGCCGTGCCAGAATGATGAAGAGCGGCGTCAGGATCGACTGGAAGGGGATCATCAGCGTTGCGATGATCAGAATGAATAGGGCGCCCTTGAAGGGGAAATGATAGCGCGAGAAGCCGTAGCCGGCGAGCAGGCTGACGATCACGGTCAGAAGCACCGTTGCGACGGAGACGAAGAGCGAGTTCAGCGTATGCTGGACGACCCCGGCGCCAAAGCCATCGAGCGAGCGATAGGCGTCGAAGCTGAAGCCGGTTGTCGGCCATGGCGGCAGCGGCGGCAGGCTGGCTTCAGTTCCATGCCGGAACGATGACAGCAGCGCGATCGCGAACGGCGCGAAGAAGAAGATGACGATGACGACGCCGATGCCGTGATAGCCGATGCTGCCCCGGAGCTTGCGCCTTGCGCGGCGCTCCTTTGCTGTAGTCATGGCTTGTCCTCCCCGACGCGCAGCAGCCAGAGCTGGACGATGCTGATCAGCACCAGGATGACGAGAAGCGCGATCGAGAGCGCCGCGCCATAGCCGAGATTGAAGGACACGAAGGACTGGTTGAAGATGTAGTAGACGACCGAAATCATGCGGTTCTGCGGGCCGCCTGATGTCATGATGTAGAACTGGTCGAAGGCGAGCACCGAGCCCGTGATGGAGATGATCAGCGCGAGCGCGATCGTGCGGCGCATTAGCGGCAGGGTCAGATGCCGGAAGCGCTGCCAGCGCCTCGCGCCATCGATGCGGGCCGCCTCGGTCAGCTCGGAGGGGATCGCCTGCAGGCCGGTCAGCAGAATGATCATGGTAAAGCCGGCGATCTTCCAGACCACCATGACGATGATCGTTGCGAAGGCCATGTCGAAATCGGCAAGCAGGTTCGGCCTCTTGTCGACAAGACCAAGCGCCAGCGCGACCGGCGCGAAGAAGCCGGCGTCGACATTGGCAAGCCAGACCCAGAGCAACGAAGCCGTTGCAAGTCCCACGACGACCGGAAGGAAGATGATCGTTCGGTAGAAGCCGACGAACGGCTTGTGCTTTTCGACGAAGAAGGCGAGCGGAAAGGCAACGGCGAAGATCGCGATGGTGACGATGACGGTGTAATAGGCGGTGAAGCGCAATGCTGCCATGAAGCGCATGTCGGAGATCATGCGGACATAGTTTCCAAAGCCAATCCATCGGGGATTGCCGAGCAATGGCCAGTTGTGGAAGCTCATCCAGACGGTAAAGACCACGGGCAGCACGAAGAAGACGATAACGAGCGCCATGGCCGGCGCGATGTAGAGAAACCCGTGCCAGCCGGCACGCTTTCGCCGTTTTCGCGGACGCGCGGTTGCGATAGCTCCAGGGCCAGCCATGGAATGCTCCCGATATTGCGATGGAGGGACCGGGGAGTATCGAAGCTCCCCGGCGTTCATGGGTCGATTATTGTTGGGCGTTGTCGATGATCGACTGCATCTCCGATTGGGCATTGGAGAATGCGCCATCGACATCGCTTCCGAAGATAGCCGCGTTGGTGAAGCCCGCCCAGGGACCGTTGGCGCTGTTGATCAGGTCGTTGAACTGCAGCGTATAGGGCGTCTTGGCGACAGCAATCGCCTTCAGGCCGACCTGCATGCGCGGATCCAGGCCCTGCAGCACCTGGTCGGCGATATCGCCGCGCGTCGGCAGGCTACCATATTTCGCCATGATCTTCTGTCCCTCAAGCGAATAGGTGTATTCGAGAAACTTTTTCACGGCATCGAGCTTCTTCGTGCCCTTGGATATGACGAAATTATCGCCGCCGGCAAAAGAGGACGGCTTGCCGTCGACGCCGGGGATCAGGGTCACGCCGAAGTGGATATCGGGATATTGCGTGATCAGCGTGCCGATCGAGAAGGCGCCGATGCTCTGCTGGCCGATCTTGCCGTTGCTGATGCTGAGGAAGTTGGCGCCGGTGTCACTTGCGGCACCCGCCGGCACCAGATCCTTCTTGACCATATTGCGGTATATATCGACCGCCTTGCGCATTTGCGGCGTGTCGAGCGTCGCCTTCTTGCCGTCTTCCGAGAGAATGTCGGCGCCGGCACCCCAGACAAGCGGCGTAAAGGTGAAGATCATGCAGCCGCCGCAGCCGCCGCCGGAGAAATAGAACCCGTAGGTATCGCTGCCGAGCGCGCGGATCTTTTCGGCATTGCTCGTGATCTCGTCCCAGCTGGTCGGCGCCTTTTCAGGGTCGAGGCCCGCCTTTTTGTAGAGATCCTTGTTCCAGGCAAAGACCGACGTCTCGACGGAGAGCGGCAAGCCATAGATGTGGCCGTCATAGGTGCCGAGCTTCACATGCGAGGGCGACAGCGAATTGAAATAGGGCAGGCTCTTTGCCCAGTCCGTCAGGTCCTCGAGTTGGCCGGCGGCAGCAAAGGCCGGTGTATAGATGAGGTCCATCGACAGGGCGTCGGGCGCCTGGCCGCCGGCAATGGCGGTCGCATATTTCTGCACGAGTTCGGCAAAAGGCACTTCGGTCAGCGTGACCTTGTCCTCATGGCCGGCATTATAGGCTTCGACGACCTTCTTGAAGGAATCGCCGATGCCGCTTCGCACCCACATGGAGATGTTTTCGGCGGATGCGGCGGATGCAAGCATTAGGGATATAAGGCCGGTGGCGGCCAGAAATCGCTTCATCATGTTCTCCTCCCATGGGGCTACTCCCATCAGCCCCTTTTCCTTTGATCAACGACCGGGGTTTCCCCCGCATGATTGCCGCACGATAAGCTCGCAGGGCAAAGTTCTGATGCCAGGTTCGACGCTGCGTCCTTCCGCAAGCGCGAGAACCGTCAGCCCGGCCTCACGGCCAAGGGCTTTAAGATTCATATCGACCGTCGTCAGCGGCGGCCGGGTCTGGGCGGCGACGATCTCCCAATTGTCGAAACCGACCACCGAGACATCCTCCGGCACCCGTACGCCGCGCTCACGAAGCGCATCGACGACTGCACGGGCAATCTGGTCGTTGCCGCAGAAGATCGCATCCGGCTTTGCTCCGGCCACGCTCCAGAGCTTTGCGACGGCCTCGTGTCCCCAGGCCTCGGACCACATGCCGAACATGACCGGCAGTTCGTCTCCGGCGAGGTCGCGATAGGCCTTGGCGCGCTCACGCACTGAAACGAAGCTTTCAGGACCGGTCACATGGGCAATCCGGCGTCGGCCAAGCCCCTGCAACCATTCTACAGCAAGGGCAGCCCCCTGATAGTCATCCGCGCAGAAGGTGACGCTTCCCGGCGCCCCTTCAGTGAAGGCATAAATCACGGGAATCGGCAGATTGGACAGATCCACCGGCAGGCGGCGGTCGATCCGCTTTCCCGAGGCGATAATGCCATCCACATGCTTGTCCAGCATCGCGTCCACATGAACCTTCCCAAGCGCCGGATCGTCCTCGATCGTGCAAAGAAAAACCGAGACGCCGTGATCGACGAGTGCCTCCGTGATGCCGGCCATGACCGGCAGCGTGAAACGTCCGTAGGTATCATTTGTCAGAAGACCGATCGTGAACGTGCGATTGCTGAGCAAACCCTTGGCCAAGGCATTCGGACGGAAGCCTATGTCGGCGGCAGCGCGCTTGACCCTCTCGCGGGTCTCGTTGCCCATGCGGCCGGTATTGTTCAAGGCCTTGGATGCCGTTGAAATGCTCACGCCTGCAGCCGCCGCAACGTCATGGATCGTTGCACGTCCGCTTTTCGCACGCTGATTTTCCAGATGTCTTCTCCCAGTCAGTTTTCGTGAGAAAAGCTTTTCTCACGGCGAGAGTCAATATGAGAAAAGCTTTTCTCAAAAATTTCTGTGCAGGAGAGAAGGAGGCCCGGAAGCTGGATGAGGGCCGCAGCGAATTTGCAGGTTACTGCAGAATGTGCGCCATGAAAACGAAGCGGCGGCTGAGACCCTGCGGGTCCCGACCGCCGCTTAAGTTCTAGATCGCTGTCAGCTTTAGCCGATTGTCATCAGGCTGGCATTGCCACCGGCCGCCGCGGTGTTGATCGACGTCGTTATTTCCTCGAGCAGCCAGTTGAGGCAATAGGCGTCGGGGTTCTTGGCAATGTCCTCGCTCGACGCTGCCTGTGTGAGAACCAGCGGGCCGGGGATAGCCGCGATTGTCTTGATCGCCTGCTGGACGCGTGCAGCATCACCTTCGATGAGAGCGCCGGCAAACGGTCCATCCGCTGTCCAGTCCTTTGTCCAGGAGATGCGGTTTGCGACCTGCGCAGGCAAGCCATGAAGCTCGCCCTGCAGGCCCGATGCAGCATCGATGACGATTGAATTGCCTGTCGCAAGGCCTGCGGCGATTTGGACATGCAGACCAAGTGCTGTCTGCGGAGCGAGCAGAATTCTCCCTCGCGGATGCAGCGCATAGAGGTTCAGCTCGCCAACCGGGCCTTGCAGTTCGGTATTGAAGCCGAGCGACGACTGGGCGGCGACGACACGAGCCTGTTTGGCCGCATTCCCAGTGCCCTTGCTTTCGAGCCAGGCGATGAACTGCTGTGCAGCCGGATCGGCCTGCACGGAGGCATCGCGCAACGGTTCGGTCGGGGAGGCGACAAGGCGGCGCAGGTACATTGGGCCGCCGGCTTTCGGCCCCGTGCCGGAAAGGCCACGTCCACCAAAGGGCTGGACGCCGACGACAGCGCCGATGGTATTGCGGTTGACGTAGAGATTGCCGGCACGGACGCGCTCCGTGACATGGGCGATCGTATCGTCAAGCCGGGTGTGCAGGCCGAAGGTCAGGCCGTAGCCGGAGGCATTGATATCGGCGATCAGCTTGTCCAGGTTCTTGCGTTGATAGCGCATGATATGAAGAACGGGACCAAAGACTTCGCGCTTCAGATCGCTCAGCTTCTTCAGCTCGATGATTGTGGGAGCAACGAACGTGCCTTTCTCGGCGCTTTCGGGAAGGTCGAGCTGTTCGACATTGCACCCAAGCTTGCGCATGCGTTCGATATGCTCGTCGATGCGGCGCTTGGCGTTGTCGTCGATGACGGGGCCGATATCGACGGCGAGCCGATCGGTCCTGCCGACCGAGAGTTCGCGAAGAGCGCCGCGCAGCATTGCTAGCGTGCGATCGGCGACTTCTTCCTGCAGGCAGAGGATGCGCAGGGCCGAGCAGCGCTGGCCGGCGCTGTCGAAGGCCGAGGCGATGACATCGCCGACGACCTGTTCGGCAAGGGCCGAGGAGTCGACGATCATGCCGTTCTGCCCGCCGGTTTCGGCAATTAACGGAATCGGCTTACCGAATTTGGAAAGCCGTTCGGCCAGCTGAGCCTGGATCAGGCGGGCAACTTCCGTGGAACCGGTGAACATGACGCCGGCGGTTTCCGAAGCGTCGACGAGGGCGGCACCCATTTGCCCCCCGCCCGGGACAAATTGCAGAACATCGCGCGGAATGCCCGCCTCATGCAGGATGCGGACGCCTTGGGCTGCGATCAGCGGCGTATTGCCGGCGGGTTTGGCGACGACCGGATTGCCGGCGACCAGTGCGGCCGCGATCTGGCCGGTAAAGATCGCCAATGGGAAGTTCCATGGGCTGATGCAGACGACGGGGCCGAGGGGCACGCTCTCCGGCTTCAGTACTTGACGTGCCTGCGCAGCATAATAGCGAAGGAAGTCGATAGCTTCACGGATTTCACCGACCGCGTTCGCAGCCGATTTTCCGGCTTCGCGGATGGTCAGCCCGACGAGAACAGGCATCTCGCTCTGCATGAGATCGGCAGCACGTTCAAGAATGGTGGCCCGCTCAGCAGGGTTCACCGCGGCCCAACCTTCGGCTGCCGCGGCGGCAAACCGCATGACGTCGGCTGCATCCTGCGGCTCAAGCTCGGTGACGTGGCCGACGACATCGCCATGATCGGCGGGGTTGAGGACGGCGCGAGCCACGCCGCGTTCGGAGGCGTCGGCGAGAAGCGGCTTGGCGATCCAGTTCCTGGCTGCCGAGGCTTGCAGCTGCGCGGAGAGATCGGTTAGCGCCGCTTCATTCGACAGATCGACGCCGGCGGAATTCCGTCGCGCGCTACCGAACAGATCGGCCGGGAGAACGATCTTGTCGTGCTGTGCGCCGACCACGGTCATGCCGCGCACGATCTCGACGGGATCGGCAATCAGCTCGGAAACGGGCACGGCTGGGTCGGCGATCTTGTTGACGAAGGAGGAATTGGCGCCGTTCTCGAGCAGGCGGCGGACGAGATAGGCAAGCAGCGTCTCATGTGTGCCGACCGGCGCGTAGATCCGGCAGGGGCGATTGAGATTTTCGGCGCCGACCACCTCTTCGTAGAGCGGCTCGCCCATGCCGTGCAGGCACTGGAACTCGTATTTGCCGATAGCAAAGTCGTCCCCGGCCATATGGTAGATGGTCGCCAGGCTTTGGGCGTTGTGGGTGGCAAATTGCGGGAACACTACGTCGGTCGCGGCCAGGAGCTTCTTGGCGCAGGCGATGTAGGAGACGTCTGTATAGATCTTGCGTGTATAGACCGGAAAGCCTTCCAGGCCGTCGAGCTGCGCGCGCTTGATCTCCGCGTCCCAATAGGCGCCCTTGACGAGGCGAACCATCAGGCGATGCCTGGAGCGACGGGCAAGATCGATGATGAAATCGAGGACGAAGGGGCAGCGCTTGCCGTATGCCTGCACGACGAAGCCAATACCATCCCAGCCGGACAGATCCGGATCGAGGCACAGTTCTTCCAGAAGGTCGAGCGAGAGTTCGAGACGGTCTGCCTCTTCGGCATCGATGTTCAGGCCGATGTTGTAGCCCTTGGCAAGCAGCGCCAGCGCCTTCACCTTCGGCAGAAGCTCACCCATCACCCTGTCGGCCTGCGAGCGCGAATAGCGCGGGTGCAGCGCGGAGAGCTTGATGGAGATACCGGGGCCTTCATAGATGCCGCGGCCAGCCGAGGCCTTGCCGATCGCATGGATGGCGTTTTCGTAGTCGCGATAGTAGCGCTCGGCATCGGTATGCGTCGTCGCGGCTTCGCCAAGCATGTCGTAGGAATAGCGGAAGCCCTTTGCTTCGAGCGCGCGGGCGCGCTTCAATGCTTCATCGATCGTCTCGCCGGTGACGAATTGTTCGCCCATCATGCGCATGGCCATGTCGACGCCGCGGCGGATGACGGGCTCGCCGGCGCGGGCGATCAGCTTTGTCAGTGCGGCGGAAAGCCCGCCTTCGTTGACTGTCGATGTCAGCTTACCGGTGACGACCAGTCCCCAGGTCGCGGCATTGACGAACATCGAGCGGCCGCCGCCGATATGCGACTTCCAGTCGCCGCCGGCGATCTTGTCGCGGATCAGCGCATCGCGCGTCGCCGTGTCGGGAATGCGCAACAGCGCCTCGGCAAGGCACATCAGCGCGACGCCTTCCTGGCTGGAGAGGGAATATTCCTGCACCAGCCCCTCGACGCCGTCTCCCTTGTGTTTGGCGCGTAGCGCTTCGATCAGTTTCCTGGCCGTCTTCTTTGCCGCTTCGCGCGTCGTGTCCGGCAGGGTCGCCGCTTCGACAAGGAACGGCAGGCATTCGGTCTCGGAGCGTCTGTAGGCGGCAGTGATCGCCTGGCGAAGCGGGCTCTGCTCGCGAATGGGCGGCGCGAAATGCGAAAATGGGGCAGCGTCTGGAGCTGGTTCTTCAGTTGCGAGCTTGGCAGAGACAGTCATGATAACCTCAAGGTGCAAGGGGCCTAATGGTTTGAGCTGAGGTCAGCGATATTGCCACGCCCAGCTGTCCCATTGCTTCGACGAGAACATACTTCATTGCAGAAAAGCGTTCCGCCTTGAAACTGCGGCTTTCCAGTCATATTGAACTTCAATAGCGCTTATTTCAAATAGGAATGCCTGCGAAAATGACCAAATCCAGTGAAATTGACCAGTTCGACCAAAAGATCCTCGACGCCCTAGTCGAGGATGGCCGCATGTCGATCACGGAGCTTTCAGAGCGGGTCGGTCTTTCCAAGACTCCCTGTCAGGCACGGCTCAAGAAGCTGATCGATTCCGGCTATATCGACGGCTTCAAGGCCATCCTCAATCCGATCAAGCTTGGCCTCGATCACGTTGCTTTTGCCGAAGTGAAACTCACGGATACCCGTGAGGAGGCCTTGCTGAGCTTCAACAATGCCATCAAGAAAATCAAGGAAATCGAAGAGTGCCACATGATCGCTGGCCGCTTCGATTATCTCCTGAAGGTCCGGACGTCCGACATTCGCCGCTACCGCATTGTTCTCGGCGAAAAAATTTCCAGCCTGCCTTTCGTGGCAAGCACGTCGACCAATGTGGTGATGCAATCTGTCAAGGAAAACTGGTCGTAATTCCGCTTCCTGCTCCATCAGCCGGGCGAGGGGTCGCCGCTCTATTCATCTTGCCGGCTAAACAATGACCTAGATTTCGCCATTCGAATCGGATCATTGCAAGGCGCTAAAATAAGTAGGATGGAGTAGGCATGGAGACCAGTGCAGGCGACCGAGACCTTGTCGAGGTCATGAAGCGGTACTTTGCGGTGAAGGCAGAAGTCGAGGAAATAAAGCTCCGCCTGGAGGCGGCAAGGCGGGAAAGCGGCGAAGAGATCGACGCATTCTACAATCCGCGCACCAACGCGAACCACGCCGCCGACATCATTCGTTCTCATGCTCTCAAGCAGGAAATGGTACGTCTGATGGATTGGGCCGAAGGCTGGGGGCGGCAGAGCCTCACGCCGGATGTGGCCTGACGGTCGCATAAGGACCGCCAGGCTTCGATCGTGAAATCAGGTCGTTCAGCTATCCGATTTCAGTTTGCCCGCCGTGGCCCAGGATTCTTTCGATATCTCCGTGACGATGATTTCCACCGATTCCGGCGGGCAAGCGAGGGTTTCCACAGCGGCCCTGGTCGCTTCGCGAACGAAAGCGCGCTTCTGGTCTTGTGTGCGGCCGGGATGCATTTCCAAGCGGAGGATTGGCATGGCAACTCCTTGATAGATCATTGAATAGGTTCTGCCTGATGTCAGGCACCGCGGACTATCTTGCAAAACCAGCTGGCGATAAATACGCTCTTATTTGCTTCATTCCGAACCTATAGGTATGCAATCATGGACAAGTTGGCCGGCATGGCGATGTTCGTCAGAGTGGTCGAACAGGGCAGCTTTGCCGCCGCTGCCGACATAAGCCGGGTGTCGCCAGCCATGGTCGCCAAGCATATCAGGACGATCGAACAGCGGCTTGGCGCACGCCTGCTTCACCGCACGACGCGCCGTCATCAGCTGACCGAGGTCGGCAGGCTCTATTACGAGCGCTGCAAGACGGTGCTGGCGGAGGTGGAGCTAGCCGAGCAATCGGCCTCCGAACTGCAATCGGCGCCGCGCGGGCGCCTGCGGCTCGTCGCACCCGTCAGTTTCGGGACGCAAAGCCTCGTGCCGGCACTCGTCGACTATCTGCATGAGAATCTGGAGGTCAGCGTCGATCTGGCGCTCGACAATAATCCGCATGATCTGATCGGCGAAGGCTACGAACTCGGCATCCATATCGGCGATCTGACGGACACCAATCTCGTGGCGCGTCCGTTAAAACCCTATCGGCGTGTTCTCGCAGCATCGCCGGATTATCTGGATCGCCGTGGCAGGCCGCAAAGCCCTGAGGACCTTGCCAATCATATGTGTCTCGGCCATTCCTACTGGCGTCTACAGGGGCGCTGGCATCTCGTCGGCCCGGATGGGGAAACGCGCGAGATCGCCATCAAGGGCAGGTTCACCACCAATCAGGGCGGTGCTCTGCGCGTTGCCGCTCTGCATGGAGCCGGCATTGTGCTGCAGCCGGAACTGCTTCTGGCAGCCGATCTTGATGCAGGCCGGCTTGAGCCGGTTCTGCCCCTCTGGTCGTACCAGCCGACACCCATGCACCTTGTCTATGCACCGGACCGGCGCCCGACGGCCATGCTGCGCAGCGTTATCGATTTTCTCGTCGCTCGCTTCGGTTGACATTTTCACCTCTTTCATCCGCCACGGATCCATGATCAAATCTGATCATCGGGGGCAAGTGAGGGACGCGTGGCCAAGATTACGTTGAAGGATGTGGCGGCGGCCGCGGGTGTGGGAGCAGCCACCGTCGAGCGTGCACTCAACGGCCGCGGCAATGTGTTGCCGGAGACGGCGGAAAAGGTATTCATCGCTGCAAAGCGGCTCGGCTACCGTATGCCGCTCGCCGGCACTAGGCATGGTCTGGTGCGCATCGAAGTCGTGCTGCTCCGTCCTGAGACCTATTTCTACTCAAGGCTCAATCGCGCTTTCGAGCGCATCGCCGCCTTGCTCGATAAGGATATCCAGATCCAGCGCACTTTCGCCAGGGAAGACGATCCTGCCGATTTTTCACGTCATATCGCCAATCCGCAGGCGCGGCGTTCCGCCTTGATCGTCGTCGCGCCCGATCATCCCGATGTTGTCGGCAGCATCCGCAAGGCTGCCAGCGGCGGCATTCCTGTCGTGCAGATCATGACGCGGCCAGCGCTGGAGCTGCCTTACGTCGGCATCGACAACGAAGCGGCCGGTCGCACCGCTGCTTTCTACATGGCGCGCATGCAGGCTGGCATCTCAGGCACTTTCGTCGCGCTCTGCCACAGTGGTGCTTACGAGAACCACAAGGCACGTATTCGTGGTTTTTCCAGCTATCTGCTTGATCACGCGACCCCATTGCATCGCTTCGTCGAAGTCATGTTCGATGAGGATGATGAAATGAAAACGATCGAGCTGCTGACGAGTGCCTTCGCCCGATATCCCGACATTGTCGGCCTTTATAGCGCCGGCGGCGACAATGCCGCGATTGCGACGGTTCTGCGCCGATATCGTCAGCAGTCGGTCTTCTGGGTCGGGCACGAATTGTCCGACGCGACGCGCACCTATCTCAAGGAGGGGCTAATGACGATCGTTCTCGATCAGGCTCCGGAGGTTCAGGCTCGGCGTGCCATCGATCTGACACTGAAGCGGCTGGGCCTGATTGATACCGACGTGGATCTCGAACCGGTGCGGTTTCTAACCATTACTCCTGAAAGCCTCTGAAGACATTGGTGCGTCGGCTCAGATATCTCGCGCCAACCGGCGCTTGTTTGCTTTAAACCGCATAGGCGCCTAGAGGAGCGGAGTCTTGATTTTTCAAGCCTGTGGAATTAAGTATATCCCAATTGCATATCCCAAAATCAGGAGCCGAACATGACGAGTTCGACTGTATTCACCAGCAATCGAAGCCAGGCTGTGCGTCTGCCCAAGGCCGTAGCATTCCCTGAGGACGTACATCAGGTCGATATCCTGAAGATCGGTCGCAGCCGCGTGATCGTGCCGCAAGGTAAACGATGGGATGATCTCTTCCTTCATGGCCCCCGTGTCAGTGACGACTTTCTGGACGAGCGCGAACAGCCAGCGGTGGAAGAACGCGAGTCCTTCTGATGCTGACCTACATGCTCGATACGAATATTTGCATTTATGTGATGAAGACCTATCCGCCTGCCGTGAGGGAAAAATTCAACGCGCTGGCGGAGCAGCTTTGCATATCGAGCATAACCCTTGGCGAGTTGTATTATGGTGCGGAGAAGTCGACTCGGCGCGCGGAAAACTTGACTGCCGTCGAGCATTTCGTGGCTCGGCTGGAGGTTCTGTCGTTCGGCGACAAGGCGGCTGCACATTACGGACAAGTGCGAGCCGAGTTGGAGCGCGCAGGGACTCCATGCGGCCCGCATGACATGCAGATCGGAGCCCATGCCCGCAGCGAGGGGTTGATCGTGGTGACGAACAACATGAAGGAATTCATCCGCATGCCTGGCATTCGGGTGGAAAACTGGGTCTAGCGGTCGTGATCGTCGGCGTCGGGCTCGAGCAGTCCAGCTTGGTGCCTAAGCGATTGCGGCACTGGCAGCAATCAGCCAGTCGCGAAACGTTTCCGCATCGTCGGAAAGATGGTCGGCTTCGATCAGCCAATAGGACTTATCGGTATCCAACGCCGTATCGAACAGGGCAACCAGCGTTCCATTGCCCAATTCTTCTGCAATCAAGGCCGTTGGGCAGAGGCCCACACCTTGCCCGCCGATGACGGATCCGATCATCAAGCCGAAATCGGCAAAGATCGGTCCGGGTTTAGGAGGCTGGTGGATGCCTTCAAGGGTGAACCAGCGTGTCCAGACGGCCGTCGTTTCATCGTGCAGGAGGTCGACATTAAGGAGATCGGCTGGCGTCCTGATCGGTCCGTGACGGCGCTCATATTCTCTCGAACAGGTTGGCCGCGTTTCGGCGGGCAATAGGGAGATGGCATGCGTCGAAGGTCTTGGTCCGTGACGAATCAGAAGATCGACGCTTGCCTCCTCCGGCGTCCTCGCATCAAGCGCGTAGACGATATTGATCTGAATTTCAGGGTATTCCTTCTTGAATGCCTGCAATCGCGGTATCAGCCAACGGGTGGCGACGGAAGCGATGCAGGCCACGCTGACCGGCCGATTGTTGCCGGCAAGCCGCAGCTGCCGGGCGGCGATATCAATATGTCGAAGACCGTTTGCCACCGCTGCCCCGAAACTGCGGCCGGCCATGGTCGCAGTGACGCCACGGGCATGTCGCGTAAACAGCTTGATGCCAAGCCATTCCTCGAGGGCGCGCACATGCTGGCTGACACCCGCAGCCGTGAGATTGAGTTCAGCCGCCGCCTTGGCAAAACTCTCATGGCGAATGGCCGCCTCGAAGGCGCGAAGGGAGGCAAGCGGGACATGTTGCATCGGATAAGGCTAAGTAAAACTTGGTCAAAGCGCAAGGATAATCGCTGTTGCGCAGGCGCCTTGTATTCGTAGAGTGATGCCAAAACGAATGTCTTCCTGTCAGATCGGTGAGGAATGAAAGCCGCCATGAACAGTATTTTCGATATGCCCGCGCCCGGCGATGCCGAAGAGCGGCGTGGCAAGCCACCTGTCGTCGTCTATCCGAACGGCACGCTACCGCCCGCTGACATGGATGCGCTGCGATCGGCGCGGCAAACCATGACCAAGATGGCCGAAATCGTCGTCCCCCCGCGCGAGGGCGGCAGTTTTCGCGTGCCGAAGGGACATTTCTTTCGGATCGTCAGCGTGGAGGGAGCGCAGGTCGGCGATCTCAATCTGTGGAATGCCGCCGATCTTTCCGAGCGTTTCTTCAGCGGCAAGACGCGAGCGTTGCATGCCACCCATGTCGGTCTCGGCGATCGCCTGTGGAGCACGTTGCCCTATCTGCGCCCCATGGCGACGATCACGCATGATACGCTTGGCTGGTATGGCTGGGACGCGGACGGGGCAGGCGTTCATGACGTCATCGGCACGCGCTGCGATCCCTATACGAACCGGCTGCTGAAGGGCGACGACTATCACCATTGCTGCCATTCGAACCTGTCACGCGCGCTCGCCAAGGAAATGGACATCTCTGTCCAGGAGGCGGAGTTTCACGTTCACGACGTGCTGAATGTCTTCATGTGTACGGGCTTTACGCGTGACACCCATCAGTATTTCATGAAGGCGAGCCCCGTGCGGCCGGGCGACTTCATCGAGTTCTTCGCGGAAATCGATCTGCTTGGCGCTCTCTCAGCATGCCCTGGCGGTGACTGCGGCAGCGAACATTCGAGCGATACGGTGCCCTGCTATCCATTGCTGGTCGAAATCTGGCGGCCCAAGCCCGAAAGCCTCGTCGGGCGAATATTCCCGGAGCGCAATGCCTATCCGAGGACGCACGGACTGTAATTTGCCGGCCTAAAACAGTTTGCCGGCGGTCTTGGCCGCCGGCAAATCCAAATCATCCATCAAACGATGCGCCCATTCAGGACGATGCATCGTTGACCGCTTAGTTACAAACGCGAATGCGCTCGTAATGCCAGCCATAGTCATACTCGTTCTGGACGCGGCGATCCTCGTACCAGCATCTTGGCGGCGGCGGGGCGACTTCGTAAACCGGGCCTCTATTGGCAAGGGCGCCGCCGACGATCAGTCCGCCGAGGAGACCGGCAGCAACACCGCCGGCGATCGCGCCGCCATTGCCATGGTGGTGATGGCGACGCCAATCATCATGGCCGCGCCAGTCGCCGCGATGGCCGTCGTAATACTGTGCCTGTGCGCTGCTGACGGGCGCCAATGCGCCGCCTACGACCGTAGCGGCCAGCAAAACCGTAAGAACCGTCTTCTTTATCATGACCACCTCCAAAGCAGTCTTTGTGCTCAGCGAATGCGCGAGTCATCTAATTAACGTCTTCAGCATGATTATGTTCAGCTGAATATTCAATGAATGGCCCGTTCATCGGGCAAAGCGGCTGAAAATAACCCCTCCCACGGGCTCTGAGGCGCGAACTTGTCAATTTGGAGGCAGCCGCCGCGTCGCGTTCAGCCATTCGAGCGTCCGCGATTCGGGGTCTGGATTGCGAGTAATATCTGTCACGACTGCCGCGACATCGGCGCCGTGCTCAAATACGCCCGCAAGACGCTCGACCGTCAGGCCCCCGATTGCGACAAGCGGCCGATCGCCGATGCGAGCCTTCCACTCGCCGATCCGCTCAAGGCCCTGGGGCGCCCAGGGCATGGCCTTGAGGACGGTCGGATAGATCGGTCCAAGCGCTATATAATCGGGTTCGGCAGCAAGTGCCGTCTCCAATTCCGCCTCATCATGCGTCGAAAGCCCCAGCTTCAATCCGGCATTCCGTATGGCGGAGAGATCGGCGTAAGCGAGATCCTCCTGGCCGAGATGGATGAAATCGCAGCGCTCCTCGGTCGCGAGCTGCCAATAATCATTGATGATCAGCTGGCATCCATGCGCGGCACAGATTGCCTTCGATTGGCGAATTTCCGCGCGAACGTCGGAGGTTGGGCGATCCTTGATGCGCAACTGCACCAGTCTGATGCCGAGCGGCACCAGCCTCTGTATCCAGGCGGCGCTATCGACAATGAGGTAGAACGGATCAAGCTTCATGAGAACACCGCCTTGCCGATGACGGGTGTCGATGGCACGGCCATGTCGCGCGGCTCCAGCATCCCGGCGCCAAATGCCTGCCTGCCGGCATCGATGGCCTTGGCGAAGGCTTCCGCCATCGCGGCCGGATCGCCGGCGCCGGCAACCGCTGTATTCAGCAGCACGGCATCGAAGCCAAGTTCCATGACGGTCGCTGCATGCGACGGCCTACCGATGCCGGCGTCCACGATCAGCGGTACCTCGGGAAAATGTGCCCGCATCGATCGCAGGGCCGAGAGGTTGAGCGGTCCCGCCGCCGTTCCGATTGGCGCGCACCAGGGCATCAGCACCTTGCATCCGGCTTCCAGCAGCCGCTCGGCCACGACAAGATCGTCCGTCGTATAGGGAAAGACCTCGAACCCCTCGTCGGTGAGGATTTTTGCCGCTTCCACCAGCGCGAAGACGTCTGGCTGCAATGTATCGTGGTTGCCGATCACCTCGAGCTTGATCCAGTTGGTCCGAAAAACCTCGCGTGCCATTTTCGCGGTCAGGACCACCTCGGAGACGCCGTGGCAGCCGGCGGTATTGGGAAGGACACGAACGCCGAGTTCGCGAATCATCTCGAAGAATGCACCGCCGTTGCGCCCGCCTGCCGTTTCCCTGCGCAGCGACACGGTGACGATCTCGGTTTGGGAACGTTTGACGGCTTCCGCCAGTACGACCGGAGAGGGATAGCGCGCCGTGCCGAGAAGAAGGCGCGATGCGATTTGGGTTCCATAGAGTTCAAGCACGGGTCAACCTCCTTGCATGGGAGTGAGGATTTCGATCCTGTCGTCGTCGGTCAGGGTATGGTCATCGCGCTCGTCGCTATGGATGAGCTCGCCGTTGACGGCGGTTGCCAGCCATTCCCCCTCATATTCGAGCGCAGTGAGAAGCTGCGAGAGCGTGGTGACTTCGACAATCTGCGCTTCGCCGTTGATGATCAGGCGCATTGGCGACTCCTTTCGTTGTGTCCGGAAAAGACGAGATCGGCGGCTTTCTCGGCCATCGCCGGCGCCAGCAAGAAGCCGTGACGATAAAGGCCGTTGACGAAGACGGTGCCTCCCTCGCGCGTTACGCGGGGAAGATTGTCAGGAAAGGCAGGTCGGATGCCGGCGTCTGTTTCGATCACGGCGGCTTCGGCAAAGGCCGGGTGCAGCGCATAGGCTGCATTCAGGAGTTCCATCAGCGAACGGGCGCTGATCGGCCCTTTGAAATCGGTCTCGATCATCGTCGCGCCGACCATGAACAGGCCGTTGCCGCGCGGCACGATATAGACGGGAAAACGCGGATGCAGCAGGCGGACGGGGCGCGAAAGCGAGATCTCGTCGCTTTGCAGATAGAGCATTTCGCCGCGCACGCCGCGCAAATCGCGGATGCTGCCGATGCTGGCAGCCCCTGTACAGTCGACGATGTCGGAGAACCTATCATCATCCAGGTGCCCGTCGACAAAGGTGACGCCTTTTGCAGATAGATCGTCCTTCAATGATCGCAGGATCTCGCGGGGATCGAGATGCGCCTCCTGCGGAAAGAACAGGCCCAGGCGGAACCGGCCGGCAAGCGAAGGCTCAAGAGCGGCGATTTCGTCTTCGCCCACCCAGCGATGGCCTGTCGTGCGGCTGGCGAATCGCTTCAGCTCGTTTTGATCGCGGTTCGGCGCGACGACGAGCGTTCCGTTGCGGACGACCTTGCCCGGCAGAATCGCGTCCCATCGATCGGCGGAATCACGACCGCGCTCGAGCACAGCCTCATCAGCGCTTTCCCGCTCGCACCATGGCGCCAGCATGCCGCCGGCAAGCCAGGAGGCGGCGCGATGAAAATTCCGGCTTGGATCCGAGATCGTGACCTCTGCTCCGCGCCGGATCAGCTCGTGAGCGACCGTGAGGCCGGCAACGCCGGCCCCTTTGATGAGGATGCGCATGTCACTCGGCCGGCTGGGTAGGGGCTTCGACCGGCATATAGAGATCGCCGCCCTCCCGATATTTCGCCGCCATCGCTTCCAGCCCTTCCTTCTGTGCCTCCGCGCGAATGTCGTGCGAAATCCGCATCGAGCAGAATTTCGGGCCGCACATCGAGCAGAAATGCGCGACCTTGTGAGCCTCCTTCGGCAAGGTTTCGTCGTGGAAGCTGCGGGCGGTATCCGGATCGAGCGACAGGTTGAACTGGTCCTCCCAGCGGAACTCGAATCTCGCACGCGACAATGCGTCGTCGCGGACCTGAGCGGCCGGATGACCCTTGGCGAGGTCGGCCGCATGCGCGGCGATCTTGTAGGTGATGACGCCGGTCTTGACGTCGTTGCGGTCGGGCAGGCCGAGATGCTCCTTCGGCGTGACGTAGCACAGCATCGCCGTGCCAAACCAGCCGATCATCGCAGCGCCGATGCCCGAGGTGATGTGATCGTATCCCGGTGCGATATCCGTCGTCAGCGGTCCGAGCGTGTAGAAGGGTGCCTCGCCGCAGACGGCGAGCTGCTTATCCATGTTCTCCTTGATCTTGTGCATCGGCACATGGCCGGGGCCTTCGATCATCACCTGGCAATCTTTGGCCCAGGCGATCTTCGTCAGTTCGCCGAGCGTTTCGAGCTCGGCAAACTGCGCGGCATCGTTGGCATCGGCGATCGAACCGGGCCGCAAGCCGTCGCCGAGCGAGAAGGAGACGTCATAGGCGCGGCAGATGTCGCAGATTTCCTCGAAATGCTCGTAGAGGAAGCTCTCCTTGTGGTGATGGAGACACCACTTGGCCATGATCGAGCCGCCGCGCGAGACAATGCCGGTGACGCGGTTGACGGTGAGCGGGATGTAGTGCAGCCGCACGCCGGCATGGATGGTGAAATAGTCGACGCCCTGTTCGGCCTGCTCGATCAGCGTGTCGCGATAGATCTCCCAGGTCAGTTCCTCCGCGATGCCGCCGACTTTTTCCAGAGCCTGATAGAGCGGCACCGTGCCGATCGGCAGCGGCGAATTGCGGATGATCCATTCGCGGATATTGTGAATGTTGCGGCCGGTCGAAAGATCCATGACGGTATCGGCACCCCAGCGTGCTGCCCAGACCATCTTCTCGACTTCCTCCGCCATGGAGGAGGTGAGTGCGGAATTGCCGATATTGGCGTTGATCTTCACCAGGAAATTCCGGCCGATGATCATCGGCTCGCTTTCGGGATGATTGATGTTGGCCGGAATGATCGCTCGGCCGCTCGCAACTTCCTGGCGAACGAATTCAGGCGTGACGTGATCGGGAATATGCGCGCCGAAGCTCTCGCCATCGCGGATCAAGGCTTCTGCCTTCGCCTTACGGCCGAGATTTTCGCGGATGGCGATAAATTCCATTTCCGGGGTGATGATGCCGGCACGCGCATAGGCGAGCTGAGTGACGGCCTTGCCATCCTTGGCGCGCAGTGGCTGGCGCTTGGCCGGAAATTCCGGTGTCAGCCGTTCGCCGGTGACGAAGCCGTTGTCTTCGGGACGCACATGGCGGCCTTCATAAGCCTCGACATCGCCACGGGCGAGAACCCAATCGCGGCGCAGCTGCGGCAGGCCCTCTTCGATGCGGATATCTGCACCTTCGACAGTATAGGGGCCGGACGAATCGTAGACGATAACTGGCGGCTCGCCCGATGTCGGATGGACGCTGATTTCGCGCATCGGCACACGGATATCGGCATGGATATCCCCGGTGATATGGATTTTTCGAGAGGCCGGCAGCGGGCCGGTGGTGACGGTCGGAGTGAGGTTTTTTGCGGCAATGTTCATGGTGTGAGGCTCCAAGTTGCAGTTGGAGACCCAGTCAATCAGCCGGAATGATGAAAAGACGCCGGCATGGAATCCAGGCGGGAATCCGAAGCCTCGAGCGCTTGCACCGTCCCTACGCCAGTATGAACTGGATCAGGTTCAACGGGTCACTGCGCCCACAACCGGCATAGCCGTATTGTTCAGCAGTATCTCAGCCCCTTGCCGGGACCCCCCTGGTGAATGTCAAAAGGCTATGCCTTACTCTTGTCCTCTGTCAACCCCGCAGCGGCGGTCGCATTTTCCGGGAGATTGACCATTGCCGCGCCCGTCGAATTGCAACTTTATCGCGCAGATCATCGTGCGGACTTGTCGCGCCTTAGTAACGTGGTGTGGTATTGCCGACGAAGCGATGGGGGCCGGTATGGGACAGCTTACTCGCGGTATCGAGCCAGATCTTGCCGCCGAGGGCGCGCCAGCGGTGACAGAAGGCGAAGTCCTCGCTGAGATAGATCCCCGTTCCCTCCTCGACCATGCATTCAAACAGGGCGTATTGGGTGCTGGGCGAGCGTTTGGTGCTGGGATAGGCGTGGATTGCGTTGTAGCGCAGCTCCGGATAGGCCGCGATCATTCTTTCTATAACGTTGCGCTTGATCAAAAGCATGCCCGTACCTGCATAGATGGCGCTGACGAAATCGCCATCACGCTCTGCAACCTGGCCGACAAGTGGCGTGCCGACATAGTGAAGTGCGGCTGCCGCAAGTGTTTCGCCGTCTGCTGAATTGATACGGGCCGCCGTCTGCCAATCATAATCCTTGATCGGATACATGGCGGCGACCACATCCTTATCGGCTTCCAGAAGCCTCATGACCTGATCGGGCTCGAAGCTGATGTCGGCGTCGATGAAGAGCATATGGGTCGCCGTCGTATCGTTCAGGAAGGACGAGACAAGCGTGTTTCGGCTGCGGGTAATCAGGGCGTCATTGCCGAGCAGAGCCAGCGTCAGCTGTATGCCCGCCTGCGCTCCCGTCTGCATCAGTGAGAAAATGGACTGCATGTAGTCCTTGGTAACGAGGCCGCCGAAGCAGGGGGTCGCTATGAAGATCAGCCGGTTCTCATTCATTCGCGATTTTCCCTCTCCGATGGCGCGAGTCGCCGGAATCTAGGAAAATTCAATATTTCTGTGTGTAGCGAATTATTGAATTTCATTGCTGATCTTTGCTCAAACCGACCGGTCATTGTGCCGTGGAATTCCCGATGGCCATATCATAACCAGATTGGGCAGCCATGGTCGTCATCGACCGCCGACATCGCGGTGGCCTTAAATGCGGTGACGGCCCTGACTGGCAGGCGTTCTCGTGAACAGGGACATCTTTGCGATCTCTGCCGGTGCCGCCATGGCCTGCGGTCGCCAGTTGCATTTAAGCAACAGAGGCCAAGACTAACGCCCCAGCGCCCTTCATATAATTGACAAACATACGGGCTGTTTGTAAATCCAATACAGGACATAAGTTGTCTTACGGTCGAGCAATCGGTCGGATCGGTAGAGGCATTTCAAAACCTTTTGCCGCGGGGGTAATCATGAAGGTTCGAGGGGACTCAAGCCAACATCAGGTGCGTATTTGCCGGGCTGCCCGGTCGTGTTTAGACCAAACCGATCCCCAGGGCAGTGTTCCAGTTTTGCGCTCGCGGTAAAATAGAAATGCATAATACAACCAGGAGTTTAAAATGAACATCAAGAGCCTTCTTCTCGGCTCCGCTGCCGCTCTGGCGGCAGTATCCGGTGCCCACGCAGCAGACGCGATCGTCGCCGCCGAGCCGGAGCCGCTGGAATACGTTCGCATCTGCGACGCATACGGTGCTGGCTACTTCTTCATTCCGGGCACGGAAACCTGCCTCAAGATCGGCGGCCGCGTCCGTACCGAAGGCGAATGGTACGATGCCTACAACCCGAACAGCAAGAACGGTACGCTCTGGCATACCCGCGCCGAGCTGAGCGTCGATACCGCGACCGACACCGAGTACGGCCCGCTGAAGACCAACACGGTCATCCGTTGGGACTGGAACGACGGCAACTCGACCTCCACCAAGCTGCTGTTCGCCAACATCAGCCTCGGCGGTTTCCTGGTCGGTAAGGCCGATTCGCAGTATAACTACTACATCGGCTACGCCGGCGACGTCATCAACGACGACGTGATCTATGACGGTCCGTACGAACTCAACCAGTTGACCTACACCTACGATGCCGGCAACGGCTTCACGGCTGTCGTCTCGGTTGAAGACTCGAATTCCAGCGGCTCCGGCGCCTCCTACGGCTCAAGCTGGTGGTCTGACGACAAGGGCAACCACTACGCTCCTGACGTCGTTGCCGGTGCTGGCTTCAAGTCCGGCGCATGGGGCTTCAAGGTCGTCGGCGGTTATGACTCCATCGTCGAAGAAGGCGCCATCAAGGCTCGCGTCGACGCTGACTTCGGTACCTTCTCGGCCTTCTTGATGGGCGGCTGGAACACGGACGGCGACAAGCTGAACAAGTACGCCGGCACCAACCTCGATCGTTCGGCTTGCCCTGTTAACGATGAATCGAAGTGCGGCTGGGGTGACTGGGCTGTCTGGGGCGGCGTTGGCGTTCCGATCAACGAAAAGCTGAAGTGGAACCTCCAGCTCGCCTACACCGACTCCAAGATCTTTGCCGCTACCACGAACGTCAAGTGGAACCCGGTCAAGAACCTGCTCATCGAGCCGGAAGTCTCCTACACCAACTTCGATTCCGTGAACCAGGATCAGTGGGCTGGTATCCTGCGCTTCGAGCGTAGCTTCTAATATTGAATTACCCGGCTTAGCGCCGGGTATGAGAAGCCTGACGTTCCAATCCGTCAGGCTTCTTCCATCGATCGGTTGACCTCCGATCAAAGCAAAGGATCTGGCTTTCCCTCCGGATCCTTTTTTATTTCCAGCTTTTGGCAATCGATTCAGCGCCCAGCAGAAGCTTAAGGCCGTTATCGTTGGTTCTCTTCACTTCAGAAGGGAAAACCGCTGTCTGCTTTTTCCGATATCGTCACATCGCGGTAATTGCCAGTTCCTGCGTCTGTGCCAGCGGGAACCAGGTCTTTAGCACCATCCTTATGAACATCTGTCCACACGGGACCAGTTCGAAACTGCCCCGGTCGAGCGTCCATTCGGTGATCAGGCCGCCGATGACCGCTGTCAGAGCGGAAGCAGCCGTATCCGGCGTCCACGGAGCCGGAAGCTTCGTCTTTTCATCCATCAAGGTGAAAATGCGTTCGAAATTTTCATGCATGTCGTGCCGGAACGAGCTCGCCCGGCTTGTCGTCCCGTCGCAAAATGCCATGTCAAGATGCATCATCACCTTCAACATGCTGCGCTTGCGCGGATCACCGTGAACGTCGTCGAATATCGCAGCTATCGTATCGGCAATGAGGTCGAGTGGATTGGGCGGCAGCTCCTTGGACATTCGCTCCGCCAATTCCTGAAACGGCTGCTGGGCCTCGTCGCGAATCGCGAACATCAACCCCTGCTTGTTCTTGAAATGCCAGTGTACTGCCCCCCGCGTGACACCAGCGGCTGCGGCTATCTCTTCTAGGCTGACATTCTCGTAGCCTTTGTCGAGGAACAAAGCCTTTGCAGACTGCAAAATCTCGCTCCTCGTTTCCGCCGCCTCCTCCTTAGTTCGCCTCATTCACCTCTCCACAGAAACCGATGTTCAAGCTGTGCCCCTCTTCTTGATATTCTTTATCCATCAATGCCGCTCAGTGCTGGAGCCCATATACCAGCAATGCGCAACAGAGTGGCGGAATTTATATATTCCCTAAAAATCGAGGAAGGAAATCGCAACAGGATGTTTTCGTCAAGCGTCTATAAGCCACGCGCAAGTTTCCTTGTGCAATTTCCCCGCGTTGGGAAGTGAAAATCGAAATGTGCAGATGCCGATATAGCCATGATGGCGACATACATATTGCTGGGGTGATCCCGGGTACGCCTGCTCTGGAAAAGATGCATCGGTCAAGTTGGGGCGCTAGATGCGTTTGATCGGCGGCGTTCGCAAGTCCATCCGCACATATCGATTGTGTTCAAGTCGCGTATGCATAAGCCATCCGAGTTCCTCTCAACGCTCGTATCTGGAGGCCCCAATGACGAGCATCTACTCGATCTCATCGAGCAATTATTATCAATACCAGACCTCGCGCTCGACAGCGTCGACGGCTGACGATTCTATCGCCTCCCTGCTGTCCGACAGCTCCTCCGGTAATTCGTCGGGCAGTTCTTCCGGCACGAATTCCTCTTCGTCTTCGGACGATCAGTCTCAGATCGCTTCGGCAGAACAGCTCGTCGCGCAGCTGATGAACATGATTCTCAATCTGCAGGCCGGCATCGGCAGCGATAATTCGACATCGGACTCCGACAGCAACTCCACCAGTTCGACGTCAAGTACTCAGCAGACTTCCGCAACCGGTAGCCAGGATGGCAGCCAAAGCGACATGATCAGCGCTATGGACACCAATGGCGACGGCAATATCAGCGAAGCGGAATTCGTGGCCGCACGCCCGTCGGAGGTCAGCGAAACCCAGGCGCAACAATTGTTCCAGAGCTTCGACACCGAGAATACAGGTTCTCTCACCGAGGCGCAGCTCGCAAAAGCCATGCAGGCAGGCCATCACGGCCGTCCCGCACCGGGCGACGGGCAGATGAGCGAGGACGATCTCTCCACTGCATTTTCCTCCATGGATACGGACGGCGACGGCAGCGTCAGCGAATCCGAATTCGTGGCCGCCCGTCCTTCCGATGTAAGCGAGGACCAGGCAACATCGCTGTTCAAGAGCCTCGACACGTCGGGCGCCGGATCCTTGACGCAGAGCCAGTTCGAGCAGGCCATGAAGGCGCAGCAACCGCAGATGCCGGATTTCGGAAGCTTCTACGCGAACAATGAACAGGATCTGACGACGAGCGACTTATTGACGCTCTGATCGAGCCTGAACTTTCGCATTTCATCATGCGAAGTGCCGGCAAGCCCCGGGCAGGGAAGGTTGAAACTCCCGCCTCCGGGCGAGCCGGCTCTTTGTTTTTGCCTGATATTTTACCCGATAGATGCCTTTTGGGCTCGAAAAGAAAATTCGAAAACCTTCGACATGAAAGCGACGGAATTCGGCAAGTGCGGCGTTCAATCCTTGTGAGCCTGTGTTTGATGTCGAAGGATGATACGCTGACCGAGATGCTGCGATCTAAGTGGCGCCGCTTGCCGAAGTTGACGGCGAGGCGGGATTTGCCGGCCGAGAGTCCCGAGGCCCCGGTGTCATGGCGGTATCGCAGGAAACTGGAGCGGTAGCGATTGTCGATGAAGTGGGATCGCGCGCCCAAGAGTGGCGACCCTGATGAGGACCTGCTCGGTCGCATCGCTGCGGGCGATGTTCCGGCGATGCGCATGATGATAGCACGGCAGTTGCCGCGCATCGTTGCCGTGGCAACCCGCATGCTTGGCGATGCGACCGAGGCCGAGGATGTGGCGCAGGAAACATTCCTGCGCGTCTGGCGCAATGCCGGCGGCTGGCGCCAGGGCAATGCCCGCTTCAGCACCTGGGTGCACCGCGTAGCGACCAACCTTTGTTATGATCGCCTGCGGCGTCGCAAGGACGTTCTTGCCGAGCATCCACCCGATGTCGAGTATGAAGGGCCGACGCCGGATGCGGGCTTGATGAGCGAGGACGATCCGTCCAGGCGCGTGGAACGGGCCATGCAGATGATCGCGCCCAGGCAGCGCGAAGCGATCATTCTGGTCTACTATCAGGCGCTGTCGAATGCCGAGGCAGCTGAGATCATGGACGTCAGCGTCGACGCACTGGAAAGCCTGCTTGCGCGTGGACGGCGCTCCTTGCAGGCGCTTTTGTTGAAGGATGAGGGCGATGGTTGAGAATATCGCGGGTCCGATGAATGCCGATCGCTTTGAAGCGCTGACCGCGGCCTATGGCGGCGATATCGGCCGATGGCCGCAGGCTGAGCGGGCGGCCGCTCGGGATTTTGCCAAGAGCTCCACCGCCGCCGAAACGCTTGCGCGCGCGGCCGATCTGGATGCGTTGCTCGATACCTACGTCGTCAAGCCTCGCCATGCCGGCCTTGAAGAGCGAATTCTCGCAAAGCTCGTTCGCCGCCTGACGATAAGAAACTGGTTCCGCTTCGGCTCGGCCGGCATCGGCCTCGTGGGGGTCGGCATAGCCGGCGCGCTTGCCGGCAGCATCGCCATCGCCGTCTTGGCCCCGAGCTTGACGTCCGATACCTCAGTCGTCTCCGACGGAACCGCGACCATGTTCGGCGATATAGGGCCGGACGCGGGTGCAGCACAGCAGGACAGCCAATGACGGAACGCAGCTTTCGAATAGTGGTCATTTTTCTTTTGGTGCTGAATACGTTCCTGGTCGGAGCGTTGGCCGGTGGCGGGCTGACATGGATCCGCAAGACGCAGGCGCGGGCCGGAATGATGCCGCTCGCCGGCGAGCAATTGCCTTCGGCGAAGAAGAAGGCTCTGCGCGCTGCGCTCAACGAAGCCCGCAAGGACGAACGTCAGATCATTCTCGAGGCACAACAGGCCAAGGTCGACGCCGCCTCCATTCTTGGGCAGCCGACGTTGGATAAAGAGGCGCTCTCGGCCGCGCTGGCGAGGGCGCGCGATGCCGATATCGCCTTGAGGGCGAAGCTGGAGCAGCGTGCCGTCGATTTTGCGGCAGGGCTTTCCTACGACGAGCGTCGGGCGCTGGCGGAAAGCCTGGTCCGCCGCAGCATGCCTAAAGCCGCTGCCACAAAATGATCACACTTGCCGAGCGACGGATCGAAACCAGGCCTGCGTTAAAGGAGCATGTTTGATGCAGGAGTTGGCAAGGCCATGGCCCAGCAGTCCAATGATGTTTATGCCGCGCTCGCTCTTTCCCGTTTTGGGTTAGGGGCGGACCACAACGGCACCGCTTCGATCGCATCGGATCCGCGCGGCGCGTTGCTGGAAGAAATCACCGAGCGCTTCGTCCCGGTTCCGGTCGGGCCGCAGCTGCAATCGACGGCCGATCTTCTAGTTTCTCTCTACGCATTCCAGGAACAGCGCAAGGAGGCCAGACAGCAGGCCGCAGCCGCTGTCGCCGCCGTGCCGCAGGACAAGCAGATGCAAGGCCCGCAGCCGCCGCAGAAGCCGCAGCTACAGCCTTCCGGCGCCACGGCAGGGCAGCCGAATAATCAGGTCCAGCCGAGTAACCAGGCCATGGCGGCTGTCATCGGCAAGGCAGTCGAGAAGTTGGAAAAGCCCGCAATGCCCTACCTTCCGCAGCAGGTCCTGCTGGCCGAAGTGGATGCCCGCTTCAACGGCACGATCCGGCAGCCATTGATCGGCTTTGGCGAGCGGCTTGCCATGTTCTGGGCAAACCATTTCGCTGTCGCCGTGTCGAAGAGCGAGGAGGTGCATATGATTGCCGGCGCCTTCGAGCGCGAGGCGATCCGGCCGCATGTCTTCGGGCGCTTCGCCGACATGCTGGTCGCTGTCGAGACCCATCCGGCTATGCTCGGTTATCTCGACAACCAGCAATCGATCGGGCCGAATTCCAAGGCCAATGCCAACAAGAAACGTGGTCTCAATGAAAACCTTGCCCGGGAAACGCTGGAGCTCCACACGCTTGGTGTCAACGGCGGCTACACGCAGACCGACGTGACGACGCTCGCCAAGATCATCACAGGCTGGACGGTGGCGCGCGCCGAGGGCAAGCTCGGGACACCCGGCACCTTCGTCTTCAATGCCGGTGCCCACGAGCCCGGCGATCAGACGCTGCTCGGTCTCACCTATGCCGATAATGGCGTGGGGCAGGGGCGGGAAGCGCTGCGCGATCTCGCCCGCCATCCGGCAACAGCGCAGCATATCGCCACCAAGCTTGTCCGGCATTTCGTCGCCGATACGCCGCCACCAGGACTTGTGCAAACCGTTGCGGCGACCTTCAGCAAGACGGATGGCGATCTTTCCGCCGTCTATCGGGCGCTCGTCGGCTCCGAGGATGCATGGAACCCGACCCTGTCGAAAGTTCGCTCGCCAATCGAATTCATGACCGCGCTCTTGCGGGCAAGCGGCGAGACGCCGAAGCCGAATGTCATCCTCGGCGCCTTGACCGCGATGGGGCAGCCCTTCTGGGCGCCGGCCGGCCCCAACGGTTTTGCCGATACCGTCGATGTCTGGGCCTCCAGCGAGAGCCTCAGCATGCGCATGGATGTCGCCAATATGATCGCCAATGCGGTGCCGCCTCAGGTCGATCCTCGCAGTTTCGTGTCCGACAGCCTGGGGCCGCTTCTTTCGAATGAAACGCTGCAGGCGGTATCGCGCGCGGAAACCCGCAAGCAGGGCCTGATGATCGCTTATCTTTCCCCCGAATTTCAAAGGCGCTGACCATGACCTGCGAACTCATGACCCCCACCCGTCGTGCCGTGCTTGGCGCCTCCGGCGCCTTGTTTGCCTGGGCCTTCATCCCGCGCTTTGCCCATGCTGCCGGCGGACGGGACCCGCGCTTCATCACCATCATCCTGCGCGGTGCGCTTGACGGTCTGACGGCTGTCCCACCCGTTGGTGACCCCGATTATCAGGCCCTGCGGCAGTCGATCGCCATGACGACGAGCGGCCCTGAGGCGGCTCTCCCGCTCGACAGCTTCTTTGCGCTGCATCCGTCGATGCCGAATTTCAATCGGCTCTATCGCGCGGGGCAGGCGGCCGTCGTGCATGCCAATGCGACGCCATATCGCGACCGGTCGCATTTCGATGGTCAGGACGTGCTGGAGTCCGGTTACGAAATGCCCGGCCGTGTCGAATCCGGATGGCTGAACCGGATGCTGGAGGGGCTGCCGAAGGGTGACAAGGTTTCGCCGGGAACTTCGGAAATCCGAGGTCTCTCGGTCGGCGCCAATGCGCCACTCGTCATTCGCGGCAAGGCGCCGGTGCTGGGCTGGTCACCGTCCAACCTGCAGCCCGTCAGCGACGACCTGCCGCCGCGGCTGATGGATCTCTACAATCACACCGACCCGCTCTTTGCGAAAATCCTCGCTGAGGGCATTTCGACCGGCAAGATCGCCGCCGGCCTTGATGTCAAGGCGAAGGGAGGTCCCGGCGATCCCACCGGCATGGAACAGATGGCGAGAGGGGCCGCGCGCCTGCTGGCTCAAGACGATGGCCCGCGCGTCGCAGCGCTTGCCTTCGAAGGATGGGATACTCATGCCGGAGAGGTCGATCGGCTGAACAAGCTGCTCGTCGGGCTCGATAATTCGTTTGCCGCCTTCCAGCAGGAGCTTGGTCCGGCCTGGAAAGATACCGCCATTCTTGTTGCGACCGAATTCGGCCGCACCGCGCAGGTGAATGGCACCCAGGGCACCGACCACGGCACCGGAACGGCGGCCTTTCTCGCCGGCGGCGCGATCAAGGGCGGCCGCGTGATCGCCGACTGGCCCGGTCTTAAACAGGCGCAACTGCGCGACGGCCGTGACCTTGCCGCAACGACGGATCTGCGTGCTGTGGTCAAGGGGATCGCGGTCGATCTGCTTGGGGCGTCACCGACCCTGTTGACGCGCGATGTCTTTCCGGGCTCCGATCATGTCCTGCCCATGAAAGGGCTGATTGCCTGATTTGCGCTGGCGGCCTGGGTTAAGGGCCGCCGTCTTCCAATAGAATTACGTGAGAGCCGCATTGGGAGGAACGGCGCCGCTGCGCCTTTCGCGCGCTGCGGAGAGGATGGCAACCACGCAGGCCAGGGCAAGCGTGATCGCGCCAAGCACCGGCAAGCTGCGATAGCCATAGCCGCTCTCGAGCAGCGCCGCACCGACACTGGCTGCGATCGCAATGCCGATATTGAACCCTGACGGAATGAGCGAGGAGGCAAGGCCCGGCGCATCGGCGGTCCATATCAGGATGCGAGCCTGGATAGGGGTGCCGATTGCAAAATTGAGCGCGCCCCAAACGAAGATCGCCACGCTCATCGGTATGGGGTAGGGGCTGACCAGGTAGAGAATGACGAGTATCGCGGACTGGATGGCGAGCATCGCGATAAGCGAGGGCATCAGCTTCCAGTCCGACAGCCTGCCGCCGATCACAACACCCAATGTCGCTCCAACGCCATTGAGCAGGAGAACCCAGGGAATGAGCATGACATCGAGGCCCGTTACTTCGCTCAGGAGCGGCGTTATGTAGGTGAACGGCACCATCTGGCCGATCATCAATGCGAGCATCATGATAAGGGACGTCCAGACCTGCTGACGGCCGAGAACGCGCACTTCGCCGCTCAAATGGCCGGATTGCTGAGATTCTGCTTTCGTTTGCGGAATCAAGACCCATATCGCGACCAATGCGAGGACACCGACCAAGGTCATCGCCCAAAACGTCATCCGCCATCCCCAAAGCCCACCGATTGCCGCGCCCAGAGGAACGCCGACAATATTGGAGACCGTCAGGCCTGCGAGGATCACGGAGACTGCACGCCCTCGAAACGCTTGCGGCACGAGGCCGACCGCAACCACCATGGCGATGCCGAAATAGGCGCCGTGGGCGACGGCAGTCGCAACACGGAAGAAGAGCATGGCGGCGAAGTCAGGTGCAAGCGCGCAGGCGATCTGACCCAGGCAAAAGGCGATCGTCAGAGCGATCAGAATGGTTCGGCGCGAAATCTGTCGTGTCGCCATGGTCAGGAGCGGCCCGCCGAGTGCAATCCCCAGCGCATAGCCGGAAACCAGATAGCCGGCAAAGGGGATCGAGACGTCCAGGCCCAGTGCCACGTCCGGAAGGATGCCGGCGATGACAAACTCGGTCGTGCCGAAAGCAAACGCAGCCAGAAACAAGGCGAAGAGGGGTAAGGGCACGTCCAGCTCCGATATAAAGGAATAAGGATTTCTTTATATCGACATGGAGGATACATCAAGCACGAGTTATCGTCGGTGACATTCTCCACATAACCCCAGTCCTTTCGGCGGGCTTTCAGCCGGAGAGACATGCACCAATTCGGGGCGCGATCGCTTGACAAGCGAAGAATGTTTGTGAAGTTTGACTGTTATGAGTGAGGTGGCTGATTGGTTATCTTATACAAGTCCGATCAGTCGGAAAAACGCTGCCGAGGCAGTGTTTGAGGATATTCGTTCGGCAATAACATCGGGACGGTTGGCGGTCGGGACAAGGCTGCCCGCCGAGTCGCAACTTGCGACGCGTTATGGTGTCAGTCGTCCGATCATCCGCGAAGCGCTCCGCTCGCTTCAGACGCTCGGCCTCACCCAGACGCGCACCGGCAGCGGCACCTACGTTCTGACCTCCACTCCCGGTCCGGAACTCCGCTATGGCGGTTATTCCGCCCGCGACCTGATCGAGGCGCGTCCGTTTATCGAAGTCCCGGCGGCAGGTTGGGCGGCGCTACGGCGCACGGAACAGCAGCTGGCGCGCCTGCTTGAACTTTGTGATGAGATGGATCGAGAAGAAGACCCCTTGAAGTGGGTAACTCTGGACTCGGAATTCCATTCCATGATTGCCGAATCCTCTGGAAATGCCGTCTTTGCCAAGATCGTTTCCGACGCCCGCGACGCACTGATGCGCCAATCGGAGCTGGTCAACATGATGGCGCAGCGCCGCGTGGCCTCGAATGTCGAGCACCGCCGCATCGTCGAGGCGATTGCGGCGGCGTCGGAGGAGGACGCCATCGCGGCGATGGAGGCCCATCTCGGTCAGGTCAAGCGCGTGGTGACCACGATCATTGGCGAGGGGCAACAGCCTCATTGAGAGCAATCGGCAGGTTGGCGAGCCGTTCCGGCCGTAGCGCCTCGAAAAGCTCTTCCGCGGTCAGATATCCATGATCCAGCACGATTTCCGGCACTGTGCGTCCTGTTGCCAGCGCCTCGCGAGCAACTTTGGTCGCCGCCTGGTAGCCGATTAGTGGATTGAGCGCTGTCGCAAGGCCGATCGATTCCTGCAGGCGTTGTGCCATCAGAGCCGGATTGGCCGTGATGCCATCGACACAGCGTTCGGCTAGGATATGGCAGGCGGCGGTCAGATGCATGATGCTCTCCGATAGCGAGCGCACGATGATCGGCTCGAAGGCATTGAGCTGCAGTTGGCCCGCTTCCGCCGCCATGGTCACGGTAATGTCGTTGCCGATGACGGAAAACGCCACCTGGTTGACCATTTCCGGGATCACTGGATTGACCTTGCCGGGCATGATGCTCGAACCCGCCTGCATGGCCGGCAGCGTAATCTCGCCAATGCCGGCGCGAGGCCCGGAAGAGAGCAAGCGCAGGTCGTTGCAGGTCTTGGATAGCTTGACCGCGACACGCTTCAAAACGCCCGAAAGATGGACGAAGGCGCCAGGGTCCTGCGTTGCTTCGATGAGGTCGCTTGCGGTGACCAGCGGGCGGCCCGTCAGCCGGGCGAGGTGGGAACAGGCAAGGGCAGCATAGCCGACAGGTGCATTGAGGCCGGTGCCGATGGCGGTGGCGCCGAGATTGACCTCATGCAGGAGGGCCGCCGATTCGATCAGGCGGGATCGATCTTCCCCGAGCATGACGGCAAAGGTCCTGAATTCCTGGCCGAGCGTCATCGGCACGGCATCCTGTAGCTGCGTGCGGCCGATCTTCAGAATGCCGTCGAATTCCTTGGCCTTGCGTTCGAAGGCCTCCTGCAGCGTCTCCATTGCCGCCGCCAGATTGTCGATCGCTTCGATCAGCGCGACATTGACGGCTGTCGGATAGGCGTCGTTGGTGGATTGGCTGAGATTGACGTGGTCGTTCGGATGAAGGTGAGCATAGTCGCCCTTGGCATGGCCGAGCAGTTCGAGCGCGCGGTTGGCGATGACCTCATTGGCGTTCATATTGGTGGAGGTGCCGGCGCCGCCTTGAATCACATCGACGACGAACTGGTCGTGAAGCTCGGCGGCGCGGATTTCGCGGCAGGCGCGCACGATGGCGTCGAGCCTTTCCTTGCTGAGCAAGCCAAGTTCGTGATTGGCAAGAGCCGCTGCTTCCTTGACGAAGGCCAGGCCTCGAATGAGATGTGCATAGCGGCTGATCGGCGTTCCCGTGACCTGGAAATTCTCGACGGCTCTTGCCGTATGTACCCCCCAATAAACCTCAGCCGGAATATCCTTTTCGCCCAGCAGGTCATACTCGCTTCGCGTCTTGACCACATTATCCTCCTATGGTCGAAATCAAGCTATATCTGTCAAGCTGTATGACAGATTTTGAAATCTGTTATCCGTTCGCTCCTGCCGCGTCAATAAGTGCTGCCCGGCTTGACCTGCGGACTTTTCTATGTCTAAGAGAAAATCTGTCATACAGCATTGCAGCATGACCGGCGATCACTAGACTTGATCGGCGGCCAGATTAAGGCAGCGGCATCCGGTCGGGTGCGAAATCAGCACCCCGGATCCGCCCATGGACAAACGGCTCGAGGGAGGAGCAATGTCAGTCGAACCTATTCAGAATATTCCGGCGGATCGCCGGCCGCCGGTCAATGAGGATCTTGGCTACCACAAGGCGTTGAAGCCACGGCAGATCCAGATGATCGCGATCGGTGGCGCAATCGGCACCGGTCTCTTCCTCGGTGCGGGCGGACGCCTTGCCACAGCCGGGCCAGCGCTCATCTTCGTCTACGCGCTCTGCGGCTTCTTTGCCTTTCTGGTGCTGCGCGCGCTCGGCGAACTCATTATGCACCGCCCGAGCTCCGGCTCCTTCGTCTCTTACGCCCGCGAATTCTACGGCGAGAAGATGGCCTTTGCCGTCGGCTGGATGTACTGGCTGAACTGGGCCATGACCTCCGTTGCCGATGTGACGGCCGTCGCCCTCTACATGAACTTCTTCAAGCATTACGTGCCCTGGCTCGCGGGCATCGATCAATGGGTCTTCGCGCTGATCGCGCTGATGGTCGTGCTGGCCATGAACCTTCTGTCGGTGAAGGTCTTCGGCGAGCTCGAATTCTGGTTCAGTCTGGTGAAGGTTCTGGCGCTGGTCAGCTTCCTCGTCATCGGCATCTATTTCGTCGTTTCCGGCACGCCGATTGCCGGTCATTCGGCAGGCTTCAGCATCATCAGCGACAGTGGCGGCTTCTTCCCCAACGGCATTTTGCCGGCCTTCGTCATCATACAGGGCGTCGTCTTCGCCTATGCATCGATCGAGCTGATCGGCACGACCGCCGGTGAAACCGAAGATCCGCGCAAGGTCATGCCAGGCGCGATCCGCACGGTGGTTGCCCGTCTGTTGGTCTTCTATGTCGGCTCGGTCCTGCTTCTGTCGCTGCTTCTGCCCTATACGGCCTACAAGGCAGGCGAGAGCCCGTTCGTCACCTTCTTCGGGACGATCGGTATTCAAGGTGCTGATATCATCATGAACCTCGTCGTGCTGACGGCCGTGCTGTCCTCACTCAATGCCGGCCTCTACTCCACCGGCCGCATCCTGCATTCGATGGCGGTTTCGGGCTCGGCACCGGCCGCGCTGGCCAAGATGAACAAGGCAGGCGTCCCCTATGGCGGCATTGCGGTGACGGCCGTCGTGACCGTCATCGGCGTGGCGCTGAACGCCGTCGTTCCGTCGGCCGCTTTCGAGATTGCCCTCAATATCTCGGCACTCGGCATCATCTCGGCCTGGGGCGTGATTGTGCTATGCCAGTTGAAGCTCTGGAAGCTCTCTAAGCGTGGCGAGATGGCTCGTCCGGATTTCCGCATGTTCGGCGCCCCTTATACCGGTATCCTGACGCTCGTCTTTCTCTTTGCGGTGTTGGTGCTGATGGCGCTCGACTATCCGGTCGGCACGTGGACGATCGCCTCGCTGATCCTGATCGCGCCGGCTCTCGTCATCGGCTGGTATCTGTTGCGTGACCGCATCTATCGGCTGGCAGCCGAGCGGGGCCAATCGTGACGGCTGGGCAAGTCAATCCGCTGGTGGCAGTCATTGCCACCGGCGGCACCATTGCGAGCGAGCGCACCGATAGCGGCGCCAGCATACCGTCGCTGACGGGAGAGAGCCTGTTGGCACTGCTCCCGGACATGCCTGTCGATCTCAGGCCCGTCGAGCTGATGGCAAAGGATTCGGCGAGCCTGACGCTCGCCGACATGCAGGGGATCAGCGACAAGGTCGGCGAATTGCTTGCAGATGATGCCATCAACGGTATCGTCATTTTGCATGGCACGGACGCGATGGAAGAGACGGCGCTGCTCGTCCATCTTCAGCACGGCCTGAATAAGCCCGTTGTGTTTACCGGTGCGCAATTTACCGCAGACCATCCCAAGGCCGACGGGCCGGCCAACCTTGCTGCTGCTGTTGCCGCAGCCGTCGATTCTGCAAACGCGAGGCGTGGCGTGCTCGTCTGTTTCGGTGGTCGGTTGTTGCCGGCTTGGGGGCTTTATAAGCATTCTTCGGATAGTGCTGATGCGTTCCGTCAATCGCGGCCGCTCGAAAATCCGCCAAGTCCGCGGCTTGCGGCGCCGCTCGATAATGTGCGGATTGATGTCGTCGCAATCTATCCTGGCTGTGACTCGGTGCATGTGGATGCAAGCCTGAGGGCAGACGCCCATGGCATCGTTCTGGCGGCTCTCGGTTCCGGCAATGCCAATCCGCGTCTGGTCGAGGCTGTCAGGCGCTGTGCCGATGTCAGCGTACCCGTCGTGGTTTCCAGCCGCGTACCGGAAGGCTTGCTCGTTTCAAGCTATGGCGGTGGCGGTGGCGGCCATGATCTTGCGGCGGCCGGTGCAATCCACTCCTCCACACTGCGACCGGGGCAGGCGAGAGTTTTGCTGGCAGCCCTGGTTGCCTCTGGAGCCACTGCGGACGTCGTCAAGCAGGCATTCTCTGATTTCGCAGACGTGAAGTCCTAAGCAAGGGCTTTCGCGGAAAAGTAATCTTGTGTCGTTGGATTCAGCGGGCTTGAAATCAGATCCGTTACGTTGCATATACATATGGATATGCAAGGAGGGAGGTTAGCATGCGCCATCTCCGAGATAACGAACCTAGTCCGCCACGAGAAGCCAAGCTGTTTCGTAACAACAAGAGTCAGGCCGTACGCATCCCGGCTGACTTCGAGCTTCCTGGCGATCGAGTGATGATTCACCGGGAAGGAGATCGGCTTATTATCGAGCCGGTGCGCCGCAAGAGCTTGCTTGACGTTTTGGCAAGTTTGGAGCCTCTCGGACCAGAGGATCAGTTTCCCGATATAGATGATACTCTGTTGCCAGCGAAGGAAATCGAGCTTTGAATAAGCTCTACATGCTGGATACCAATATCGTATCCGAACTTGCGCGAAACCCGCAGGGTACCGTTGCCAAGCGCATCGCAGATGTCGGGCCGAATGCAATTTGTGTCAGCATCGTTACAGCCGCAGAGTTGCGCTATGGCTGCGCTAAAAAGGGATCGCCGAAATTGCTGGCACAGATCGAGGCCATCCTGGGAAGCATACCGGTGCTCGCGCTCGATGTCCCTGCCGATGCCGAATACGGAGCCATTAGGGCCGAGCTGGAAGTTGCTGGCAAATCCATCGGCCCAAACGACCTGCTGATTGCTGCCCATGCTCGTGCGCTGGAGGCGGTCCTGGTAACAGCTAATATCGGCGAGTTTAAGCGCGTCCGCGATCTCCGTGTCGAAAACTGGCTGGATTGAGCGTCGGGCCGGCCGTTAATGACGGCGCGGCCCGAACATCGTTGTATCTATCTTCGTCAAGCCTGATGCGCAGCCTTGGCGACGACGACGGGGATCAAGAGGTCGCCCCAATTGCCGTTACCGCCATGGTGGCGGGCCGAGCGGACGAGCTCGACGGAAACGCCGGCTTCGACCGCATTCATGACCGCCTGGTTGAGGCGATGCAGTTCATTGGCCAGCATGCGGATGACCGCCTGCTGATCGGCATTCATGGTGAGAGATTGCTCCTCTGCTCTCTCGCGAACGCGTGCTATCGATGCCATGTCATTCTCCTCCTAAGATCCTGATATCACTCTGCTGCCGGTTTGAACTGGGCATGCTCCGTCGATCCGTGCATGGCGGTGGTGGACGACTGGCCGCCGGTGATTGCCAGCGAAACCGCATCGAAATAGCCGGTGCCGACTTCGCGTTGATGCTTGGTGGCGGTATAGCCATTGGCCTCGGCTGCAAATTCCGCCTGCTGTAGCTCCGAATAGGCGGCCATCTGGCGAGCCTTGTAGCCGCGGGCGAGCTCGAACATGCCGAAATTCAGCTGGTGGAAGCCGGCAAGCGTGATGAACTGGAACTTGTAGCCCATGGCGCCTAGTTCGCGCTGGAACTTGGCGATCGTCGCGTCATCCAGGTTCTTCTTCCAGTTGAAGGACGGCGAGCAATTGTAAGCGAGCAGCTTGCCGGGATGGATCCGATGCACGCCCTCGGCAAATTTACGCGCCTGCTCCAGATCCGGCTTCGACGTCTCGCACCAGATGAGATCGCAATGCGGCGCATAGGCGACAGCACGGGCGATGCAGGGTTCGATGCCGTTCCTGACCTGATAGAAGCCTTCGACCGTGCGGCCGGCGTCGTAGTCGACGAAGGGCTGATCGCGCTCATCGATGTCCGAGGTCAGAAGCTTGGCGGCCTCGGCGTCGGTACGCGCAACCACGAGGGTCGGCACGCCCATGACGTCGGCGGCAAGCCGTGCTGCGTTGAGATTGCGAATATGGGCCGCCGTCGGGATGAGGACCTTGCCGCCGAGATGGCCGCATTTCTTCTCCGATGCCAGCTGATCCTCGAAGTGGACGCCCGCAGCCCCCGCCTCGATATAGGCCTTCATGATCTCGAAGGCATTGAGGGGGCCACCGAAGCCCGCTTCGGCATCGGCAACGATCGGCGCAAACCACGTGTCGACGGAAAGCCCTTTGCCTTCCGCGGTCTCGATCTGGTCGGCCCTTTGCAGGGTGCGGTTGATGCGCTTGGCCAATTCCGGACCCGCATTGGCAGGATAGAGCGATTGGTCGGGGTACATGGCCGAAGCCGTGTTGGCGTCGGCGGCAACCTGCCATCCCGAGAGATAGATCGCCTTCAGGCCGGCGCGGACCATCTGCATGGCCTGATTGCCCGAGAGCGCGCCGAGCGCATTGACGAAATCCTCCTCGTGGATGAGCTGCCAGAGGCGGTTCGCACCCATCTCGGCCAGTGAATGACGGATGCTGACCGATCCGCGCAGCCGCTCCACATCCGCGGCCTTGTAGGGGCGCTCGATGCCATCGAAACGCCCAGTGGGTGCGCTGGGAACCAGTTTGTAAAAATCTGTCATGCTATTCTCCCGGTACTTCCTCTTGATCCTTCGATCGATCTCCGTTGCACGACTATTTTTACAATATCGATGCTGTAAGGGCGAGGAAAACTGGAAAATGCCGTTAGATAAAAGGGTTATGATGTGTTACTGTTGACATTAGTCTTCGGTAAAATTGTAAATCTTGTAAAAATCTTGCTGATGAGAGCTTTGTAAAAGGTATGACACATGGTTGAGCGCAAGATCTTTGCAGGTCCGAAGGTTCGGCGCATTCGCATGGGCCTCGGTCTGACACAGACGACGATGGCGCAGGCGCTCGATATCTCGCCATCCTATCTCAACCTCATCGAGCGCAACCAACGGCCGCTGACCGTGCAGCTGCTGTTGAAGCTGTCGGCGGTCTATAAGGTCGACCTCGACGAGCTGCAGGGCGGAGAGGCCGGCAGTGCAGGGCAATTGCGTGAAGTTTTTGCCGATCCACTGCTGTCAGGCGAGATCCCTGGGGATCAGGAGCTGATCGAGCTCGCCGAGGCCGCGCCGAATGCGGCAAACGGCATGATCCGGCTTTATCGCGCCTATCGCGAGCAGGCGGCAAGGTTGTCCGATCTCGCCGAGCTTCTGGGCCGCGAGGGCCGGGTTGCCGAGGTCGCCGGACCGCGACTGCCGCTCGACGAGGTTCACGATCGCCTTCAGTCGCGTCCGAATTTCTTTGCCCGCATCGAAGATGCTGCGGAAACCTTCCATGAGCGCCTGTCGCCCGGCGACGACCTGGCGGGCGCATTGAAGGCATGGCTAAAGGCCGAGCATGGCATCGCGGTGCGCCTGTTGCCAGTGCGCGCCATGCCTGGTTTGCGTCGTCGCTACGACCGGCATTCGATGCGGCTTTTCCTGTCGGAGCGTCTTTCGCCCTTCGATCAGATCCGGGAGATTGCGACTGAAGTCTCCCTTTTGGCCCTGCGTCAAGAGATCGCCGCCGAACTCGATGCTCTCGCGCTTTCGACGCCTGAGGCCAATCGCATCGCCCGTTTCGAGCTGGCGCGCTACGCTTCTCATGCGCTTCTGATGCCGTATGGCGCCTATCTCTCGGCAGCACAGCGACTGCATTATGATATCGATCGTCTGAGTGGCCGTTTCGGCGTTTCTTACGAGCAGGCCGCCACGCGGCTGACCAGCCTGCAGCGCCCCGGCGCATCCGGCATTCCGTTTTTCCTGATGGAGATCGATAATGCCGGCCATCGCCTGCGCAAGGCAGGCGCCCAAGGTTTTCCGCAGGCGCGTTTCGGTGGCGCCTGTCCGAAGCTCAATATCCATGCCGCTTTCACCCAGCCCGGCCAGATATTGGTGGACGCTGCCCAAATGCCTGACGGGGGCGGCTTTCTGACAATCTCGAGAACGATCGAGGGGCCGCGGGCCGATTTCGGCGAAAGGGTGCGCCGCACCGCACTTCTGATCGGCTGCGATATCTCCCATTGCGACGAGGTGGTCTACGGGAAGGCGCTGGGTAGCAATCAGGTCATGATCGGTCCTGCCTGCCGCCTATGCGAACGGCAGGGCTGTCTGGCGAGAGCCGAACCGCCGGTCACGCGCCCGCTTGGCCTCGATGAAATGGCGGCTGGTCTGAGTGTGTTCGATTTTCAGTAACGGCATTGATTATCGCTGGTTAGAAGAAGGCCGGGCCGCCGAGCCCGGCTCCTGTTTTTTTTGATGTTTCAGCCAAAATCAGGCATAAAGCCCGAACTGTGCATCATATAGCCGCGCATAAGCGCCGCGCCCGGCGAGCAGCTCGTCATGCGATCCCTCTTCGACAATGCCCTTGTCGCCCATAACGATGATGCGGTCGGCATTGCGGATGGTCGACAGTCGATGAGCGACGACCAGTGTCGTGCGTCCCTTTGCAAGCTCGAGCAGTGCCTGCTGGATGGCGTATTCGGTGGCCGTATCGAGCGCCGAGGTGGCCTCGTCAAGGATGAGGATCGGCGGGTCTTTCAAGAAGATGCGGGCGATCGCAAGGCGCTGTTTCTGTCCGCCCGAAAGCTTGACGCCGCGCTCGCCTGTCGGCGTATCGAGGCCGGCGGGCAGGGAGCGGACGAATTCGTCAAGCGAGGCGCGCCGCAGCGCCTTCATGATATCGTCGTCCGTCGCGCCGAGCTTCCATAGGCGATGTTCTCGCGGATGGTCGAACCGAACAGGAAGACGTCCTGCTGCACGATGCCGATCTGGCTGCGTAGCGAGGTCTGCGTCATATCGCGAATGTCGGTGCCGTCGATGGTAATGCTGCCAGCCGTCACATCGTAGAAGCGCGGCAGCAACGAGCAGATCGTTGTCTTGCCGGTGCCGGAGGCGCCGACGAAGGCCACCGTCTCGCCCGATGCGATAGTCAGGTTCAGATCCTTGAAGATCGTCGCCTGATCGGAATAGCCGAAGGTAACGCCCTGGTAGGCGATATCGCCTTTCAGGTGATCGATCGCGACAGCATTCGGCCGATCGGCAAGATCCGGTTCCGTGTCGATCAATGATAGGAAGCGTTTGAAGCCGGCAATACCCTTGGGATAGGTCTCGATGACCGATGTGATCTTGTCGATCGGCCGGAAGAAGACGTTGATGAGCAGCAGGAAGCTGATGAAGCCGCCATAGCTCAGCTCCCCCGATATGACGAACCAGGTACCCGCCATCATCACGATCAGCTGGACGAGGCGCGTGCTGAAATAGCTGAGTGCGATGCTTGCCGTCATATAGGCATAGCCGTCGAGCTTGGTCGCCTTGTAATCCTCGTTGTCGCTGGCAAACAGCTGGCTTTCGTATCGTTCATTGGCAAAAGCCTTGACCACACGGATGCCGCCGACTGTTTCCTGCATGCGCGTGTTGAAGTTGCCGACCTTGCCGAACAGGCTGCGCGAATTCAGCGTCATTTTCGAGCCGTAGCGGCTGACGAGCCAGGTCATGAACGGCACGATGATCGTCGTCAGCAGCGCCAGCTTCCAATGGACGCTGAACATCAGCAGGAAGGCCCCGACGAAGGTCATGATCGCGATGAACAGGTCCTCGGGGCCATGGTGGGCGATCTCGCCCACTTCCTCGAGATCCTTGGTGACGTGGGTAATCAGATGGCCGGTGCGGTTGTTGTCGAAATAACGGAAGGAAAGCTTCTGGATATGATCGAAGGCCTGGCGGCGCATGTCGGATTCGATCGAGATACCAAGCGCATGGCCCCAATAGTTGACGATCGCCGAAAGGCCGGTCGCCACCGCGTAGACGACGAGGAGCAGCACCGCCGTCGTAAAGATCAGGCTCCAGTCGCGGCTTGGAAGCAGTTCATCAACGAAAAGCTTGACTGCCAGAGGGAAGCCGAGTTCCAGCAGGCCGGCGAGCACGGCGCAGCCGAAATCCAGGAAAAACAGCGTCTTGTAACGCGCGTAATATGAAACGAAACGACGAAGCATGAATGCCCTCCATGGGCACTGAAGAGGATATGGGAGACAAGAACGGACTGAGCGGCAGCCCGAATTCGGCATCGCCGTTCAGCGTTAATTGGTGCCGAAATTTCTCATCTGGCGATCCTCCTGTTTCGGTCGCGCGTTTGGTATAGCCGACGCATGCAGGCATGTCACCCCCATAAAGGAGGGGTGACGACCGTTGCAGATGGCCTGCCGTACCGATGTAGAAAACGCTCGCTTAGGACGAACAACGGCTGGAGGTAAATGCCTCCAGCGGGTCATGAATTCGCGACAGGTTTCGACGGCATCCTCATGCCGTCAGAGCCTATGAAGCAGCCCGGAACGTTTGATCACATCGACACGCCTCGGCGCACCGGTACGCCCTCCGAAGAATTCGCATTTGATCGCCGCGGCGATAGAGGAGAAGCGGATGGCATCTTCCGCCGCCATGCCCTCGGCAATCGCAAGAGCGAAGGCGCCGTGGAAGATGTCTCCGGCGGCAAGCGTATCGACGGTCTTGATGGATATGGTCGGGCAATGCTCGACCTTGCCGGTATCATCATTGAACCAGTGACTGCCCGCTGCACCCGCCGTTACGCAGATGAAGGCATGGTCGAACCGTTGTTTCAGACGCCGCGCCCTCTCGGGCACATCGCTTGTTCCCGCGATACGCTGTGCGGCTGGCTCCGAAAAGATGATGTGGGTCGCTTCCGGCGCCAGCTCCTCGATGACGCCGTCAGGAGCCACGTCGCCGTCTAGAATGGCTGGCCTGCCCATGGCTCTTGCGGTCTTGAGAACTTGCAGCGCCAACGCCGGCCAGCGGACGTCGACGAGTACGGCATCGAAGGCGGCGATCTCGTCGGCCGAGAATGCCTTGACGGTGTGGTGCAGTTCCGGATCGTAGAAGGGAACGATCAGTCTTTCGCCGTCATCGTCCACCAGGATGGTCGAGACGGCAGAGCGTGCGCCCTCTATGCGCGACATGCCTCCGACGTCGATGCCGGCGGCGTCCAGATCGCGGATAATGCGCTCGCCGGTATCGTCGCGGCCAACGGCACCCCACAGGCTTGCCTTGCCGCCGAGCCGGATAATGGCATAGGCTGCGCTGGAGGCCATGCCTTCCGCGATCTGCAGCATGTCGTAAGGCAGAACCTTTCCCTGACCCTGCGGAAGGGTGCGGACGCGAAAAAGCGTATCGAGAACGGCAGCGCCGACACAAAGGACGTGCCTGGCCCTACCGGCCGGTGGATCGAAGATGGACAGAGCGCTCAAAGCCGCTTTCCGCTCGCCTTGTCGAAAAGATGGATGCTGGCCGGGTCGATGCCGATTTCGATCTTGTCGCCGAAGCGGATGTTGAGCCGCTCGCGGAACAGACAGGAGATGTCTTCTCCGCCGCAGTCGAGTTTGGCGTAGATCTCGGAACCTGTGCCTTCGACGATGCCGACCTTGGCCGACAGGCCGCTTGCCACAGCTCGGATATGCTCGGGCCGGACACCGTAGACGAGTGGGTGCCCACCATGCTGCGCGATCGGAAAGCCTTCCGGCAAGGGCAGGATCAGACCTTTGTCGCTGCGGAAGACGCCCTCCTCAACCCTGCCGTCGATGAAGTTCATTGAGGGCGAGCCGATGAAACCGGCGACGAAGAGGTTGGCCGGTCGATCGTAGAGATCGAGCGGCGCGCCGATCTGCTCGATGAGGCCACCGTGCAGCACGACGATTTTGTCCGCCATGGTCATCGCCTCGACCTGGTCATGCGTCACGTAGATCGTCGTCGTGCCGATGCGCTGATGCATGGATTTGATCTCGCCGCGCATCTGGACGCGCAGCTTTGCATCGAGATTGGAGAGCGGTTCGTCGAACAGGAAAACTTGAGGATCGCGGACCAGTGCGCGGCCCATGGCGACGCGCTGGCGCTGGCCGCCGGAAAGCTGACGAGGCAGGCGGTCCAGCAGATTTTCCAGGCCAAGGACGGCGGCCGCCTTCTGCACTTTAGCGGCGATTTCCGAAGCCTCTGCCTTTTTCAGCTTTAGCGCAAAGCCCATGTTTTCGGCGACCGTCATATGCGGATAGAGCGCGTAGTTCTGGAAGACCATCGCGATGTCGCGGTCGCGCGCCGGCAGATGGCTGACTTCGCGCCGGCCGATATGGATCTCGCCGCCGCTCACCTCTTCAAGCCCGGCGATCATGCGCAGCAGCGTGGACTTGCCGCAGCCCGAAGGGCCGACGAGGACGACGAATTCGCCGTCGGCGATATCGACGCTGATATCGTGAATGACCTTTACCTGGCCGTAGCGCTTCTGGATGCTCTGTATATTGACGGGTGCCATAAATGTGATCCTATCCAAAAGATGAAGGCTGCGTCACTTGACGGCGCCGGCTGTTAGACCGGCGATGATCTGTCGTTGTGCGAACATCGTCAGCACGAGCACCGGCAGCGTCACGATCAGAGCAGCCGCTGCAAGCGGCCCCCAGCTCACCTGCTCGAAGGAGAGCATGTTATAGACGGCCACCGGCAGCGTGCGGGTCTCGCGGCTCGCAAGCACAATGCCGAAGACGAAATTGTTCCACGAGAAGATCACCGACAAAATGAAGGCGACGACGATGCCGGGCCGGGCGATGGGCAGAGCGACGAGCCGGAAGACCTGCCACGGTGTCGCGCCGTCGATGCTTGCCGCCTCCTCCAGTTCCATCGGGGTCGTTTCGAAATAGCCGATCATGATCCAGACGACGATCGGCACGGTGACGACGAGATGGATGATGATCTGCGGCCAGAGCGTTCCGAGCAGATTGAGCCATTGGAACAGCAGGAACAACGGGATGAGGAAGGATAGGCCGGGCGTCATGCGGGCGATCATGATGACGATGGCGGATTTCTCAGCCTTCAGCCGTGCAATGCCATAACCGGCCGGCACGCCGATGATGAGTGCGAGTAGGGTCGCTGCCCCCGTCACGAGAATGGAGTTCCAGAAATAGAGAAAGAAGTTGTTTTCCTGGAAGACATTGACGTAGTTCGTCCAGGCGAAACGATCGGGAATAAGGATCGGCGGATAGGCGCCGTTGTCGATCTCGTATTTCAGCGATAGCGAGATCATCCAGAGGAAAAACAGAATAACGGGCGAGACGATGACCAGGGCCACGAAGAATAGGCCGATACGGTTGAGTGTCGAACGCTTCATCTCAATGTCCCTCCGCGTCGGTCCATTTCGTCCGCTGCCGCATCATCAGGAGGATGAAGGAAAGCGCGACGATGAGGATGAAGAACACCACTGCCATGGCCGAACCATAACCGATGTCGTAATAGGAAAAGGCGGTGTTGTAGAGATAGATGTTGATGGTCTCGGACGCCGTTCCCGGGCCGCCCTGCGTCATCGCGTAGATGATGTCGAAGCTCTTGATCGCATCGATGCCGCGGATGATAATGGCGATCATCAGGAAGGGCGAAATCATTGGCAGCGTCAGATAGCGGAACTTCTGCCAGGCATTGGCGCCATCGATTTCGGCACTTTCATAGGGTTCGCGCGGCACGGAGGCGAGACCGCCGAGCACGATCAGCATGACCAGCGGCGTCCATTGCCATACCTCGACGAGGACAAGCGAGGGGATGACGCTCGCTTGATTGTAGATCCACTCCTGCGGTCCGATACCCACAAGCGAGAGCAGGTAATTGAGCACGCCAAGCTGCGGGTGAAACATCATGGTCCAAACGAGCGCCACCGCGACGGGAGTTGCCATCATCGGCATGACGAAGATGCCGCGCAGGAATCCGCGCAGAGGAAAGTTTGCATCGAAGATCAGCGCCGCCAGCGTTCCGAAGATCAAGGGGCCGACGACGGAGAGCACGGTATAGAGAACCGTGTGCCAAAGGGATTCCCAAAATCGTACATCGGTCGCCAGCCGGACATAGTTGTCCCAGCCGACGAAACTCTGCGATTGACCGAGCGTCCACTTGTTCACGCTCATCCAGAGGGTGAAGACCCAGGGGAAGACGATGACAGCGGCAATGACGATCAATGCAGGAATGACAAAGGGCCAGTAGTTGGTAGCAAGCCGTTGCGGCTTGCTCCTTCCTTTGGTTGCCTTCGCGGCGGTATCTTCGATGCTCACGGAAGCCATCATCCCTCGCTTCGTGCCAGAACAGGCTCGAACTGGGCGGTTGCCGTCTTCAGTTCGGCTGCCGGATCTGCGCCGCCGATCATGTTTGTCAGCGCGACACCATAGATGTCGCGGAACTCGGTGACCGGGATGATGACGGGTAGCGCCAGCTGGGAGACCTTGGCGGAGCCAGCGACGGCATCGAGCCAGGCACCCGGCATTTTCACACCTTCGCGAACCTTCTGATCCTCCAGAATGGATTGACGGAAGGGAACGCCTGCACCGGCCTGCAGAAGACGCGCGCCCATGTCGTGCGAGATCGCCCATTGGCAGAAGAGATAGGCGGCTTCCTTCTTCTGACTGGCAGCAGTCACGCCGATGCCGTCGCCGGTCGTCGCAGCTGCCTGTGCGTTCGGCCCTTTCGGCATGACGCCGTAGCCGACCTGGCCGACGACGCGGGATTTTTCCGGATTTTCGATGGGCGGCGCAAAGCCGACGCCATCGACCCACATGCCGATCTTGCCTTGCAGGAAGGCTGATTGCGCTTCCGCCCAGTTGAAGCCGGAAACACCCGGAGGTGCCGATTTCGTCATCAGGCGTTGATAAAGCTTGGCGGCGTCGACGGCGCCCTGCGATTCCGTCTGCAGCTTGCCGTCGGCCGAAAGCGGCGTCGTACCGTAGCCGAGCATGAAGGTCGTCCAGACCGGCGCGTTGGCATTCTTCAGGCCGCGGGCGACGAAGCCGTAAGTGTTGGTCGATTTGTCCGTCAGCGCCTCGGCGGCTTTCGCCATATCTTCGAAGGTTTCGGGATAGGCCAGGCCCTTCTTCTCAAACAGGGCCTTGTTCCAGTAGACGATCCAGTAGTCCACCGAGAAGGGCAGGGAGCGCATGACGCCTGCGGAATCCTTGGCGAACTTCAGCCCGGCCTCGGCGAAATCGCTTTCCGTCAGCGAGGGATCGGTGAGCGACGGGTCCTTCATGAAGCCGCTGATATCGGCGAGCCAGCCGCCCTTTTCGAACTGGCGCTTCTGGACGTGGTAACTCAGGTGCACGACGTCGAAGCTCGGCTTGCCGGAGCTGAGCTCGATGGTGGTTTTCTGGCGCTGCTGCTGCTCGGGTGTCGCCTCGGCATTGACCTTGATGCCGGTCAGGGCTTCGAACTCGCTTAAGTATTTGAGGATCGTTTCGCTGCGCGGGCTCTTGACCAGATTGACTTCGAGCGTCGTGCCGGCAAAGCGCTTCCAGTCGACGGCTGCCGAAGCGGTGCGGACACCGAGAAGGCTTGCCGCGCCGAGTGCAGCCGTGCCGGCCATGAAGCCGCGACGTGTCGGATTGAAAAGTGACGATGACATTGCGTTCCTCCTCCTTTTGGCCGAAAATCTCCTCATTCGCGGCCTGTTATCCAAAGCTATTTACATCTTTAATGCGCGATCCCGGGCTCCGCCGATGTGGGCGACCAGCGCGGTAACCGCCTCTTCGGCGGATCGTCGCTGGATGGCCTCAAGCACTTTCAAATGCTCGTCCATGACCGGCCCGACATGGCCGTTGATGCGGAACCTGTCCTGACTGATCAGTCGCATCTTGATCGAATTGACCCGATAGGCGTTCGAGATGATCGTATTGCCGAGCGCATCGATGAAGGCATCATGCATGCCCCAGTCCACCGATTGCGCGTGAAGCTCCAGCTCCGGGGAATTGTCGCCGGAGCGGATGGCATCGGCGATATCGCGATGATCCTTCAGAAGCTTGGCAATCGTCTCGTCCGATGCTGAATGGGTAAACAGCGCAACGGCTTCCTTCTCCAGAAAAAGACGAAGCTGGAAAGCTTCGCGGATCAGGTCCAGATCGATATGGGCGATCTGCAATCCGCGCTGCGGAACCGTCTTGATCAGACCTTCCGCTTCCAGACGCGGGATCAATTCGCGGATCGCGCCGAGCGTCAGTCCCGTCAGCTCAACCAGCCGCCGCTGCGAGATGAATTGCCCGGGACGAACGTCGCGCGCCAAGAGATGGCGTGTGAAGCTCTCATAGGCTTTCTCTCTCAACGTTGTCTGTTCGCCTGGTCCGTCCATCGGCAGCTCCGGATTGTTCGGTTAGGCTGCCTTGGCGCGAAACAGTGCGCCGAAAGCAGCAAAGAGCGTGTCGGAATCTTGGCTGTTCAATGCCACGAGCGGCGGGCGCACGGCAAGCCAGCTATCGTCCTCCGTCAACCGGGCGAGAATAGCCTTGATCGAAGGAATGACTGGATAGTTCAGCAGCTGTTCGACGAAACGCTCGACATTGGCGTCGTCGATGCCTTTTTCCGCCATGGCCTGCACTTCGCGAGGAAGAAGATTTGCCATGCCGGAGATTGCTCCCTGTCCGCCGAGCCGAACGCCGCGGGCAAGATGCCGCTCATCGCCGATCAAAATGATGAGATCGCCATGCGTCTTCAGCAGCTCCTCGGTATAGGGCCAGTCACCGGAGGAGTCTTTGACGCCGACAACGACATCCGGAAATGCGGTGCGCAGGCGGCCAACGAGGGAAATGGATAGCGGCACCATCGTTACCGACGGAATATTATAGACGATCACGTCGCGGGCATGCGTGCCGAGCATAGTGAAAACGGCCGCGAACCATTTGAAGAGGCCATCGTCGCTGACGTTCTTGAAGTAGGAGGGCGGGGCAAGGAGAATGTTGCGGACACCCTGCGCCAGCGCTTGTCCAGCCTGCGCTGCCGCATCTTCTGCGGCATCGACGAGCACGCCCATGACGATCTGCTTCGGCGCAATGCCGGCGGCGAGCATGGCGGCCAGAACTTGCTTGCGCTCCTGCATGCCGATCGAAGCGCCTTCGCCCGTGGTGCCGAACAGGGTGACGCTTTTGCAGCCCTTGGCAAGGCAATGCTTCGCCTGCTCGATCACGCCCGGGATTGCAATCTCGCCATCCGCATCAAAGGGCGTTGCCAGCGCGGCCGACAGGCCAAAATTCTCGTTCATCCGATCCTCCCGATCTTATGGGATTAGTGCGTAGCACACTGACATGTTAGTTGTAAAGCGAAATCTATATCAGTCGCCTATATGTGATTACATTGACGTCGAATTGGCGGCGGTAGCAGTTGATGGGTGGGGATTTTATGGAGCCTCGGCCCCGGCCTCTGTTAGCCCCTTGCAGGCACGTAGTCGAGCCCGCCATCGATTTGTGAAGGCCGGCCATCGAGGAAGAGTTCGCCGATGCGCGGCGCGGAGCGGGCAATGACCTTGCCGCGCCTAATGACGGCGAGGCGAGTTGGCTTCAGGCGCAGCGCTTCCAGCGTGTCGACGGCCTGCAGCACTACAAAATCGGCATTGCAGCCCTTTTCCAGGCCGTAGCCTTCCAGGCCGAGCGTCTTGGCGGAGTTGATGGTGAGCGCATCGAAAATCTTCTTCTTGTCTTCGATGCCGGCCATTTGTGCGACGTGGATAGCCATGTGGCCAACTTCGAGCATGTCACCCGAGCCCATCGAATACCAGGGATCCATCACGCAATCATGGCCGAAGGAGACGTTGAGCCCTGCATCCATCAACTCACGCACGCGCGTCATGCCGCGCCGCTTGGGGTAGGTATCATGCCTGCCCTGCAGCATGATGTTGATCAGCGGATTGGGAATGACATTGATCCTTGCTTCCGCCATCAGGGGGATGAGCTTGGAAACATAATAGTTGTCCATCGAATGCATCGAGGTCAGGTGTGACCCGGCAACACGCCCCTGCAGCCCGAAACGAATGGTTTCTGCCGCAAGCGTCTCGATGTGGCGCGACATCGGATCGTCGGTTTCGTCGCAATGCATGTCGACGGGAAGGCCGCGATCGGCGGCGATCCTGCAAAGCGCTTCCACGGAGGCTCTACCCTCATCCATCGTGCGCTCGAAATGCGGAATGCCGCCGACGATATCGACGCCCATGTCGAGAGCGCGTGAGAGCGAAGCAACGCCGTCCTTGGCGCGGTAATAGCCATCCTGCGGGAAGGCGACGAGCTGCAGGTCGATATAGGGCTTGACCCTGTCCTTCACCTCCAGAAGCGCCTCGGCCGTCACCAGCTTCGGATCGGACGTATCGACATGGCTGCGGATGAATAGCAGTCCTTGCGTGACGGCGAGATCGCAGTAGCGCAGCGCACGCTCGACAAGCTCCTCCTTCGTCACGATCGGACGCAGCTCGCCCCAAAGGGCGATGCCTTCCAGAAGCGTGCCTGATATATTCATGCGCGGCAGGCCGAGCGAAAGCGTAGCGTCCATATGGAAATGCGGGTCGACAAAGGGCGGGCTCACCAGCCGGTCGGTCGCATCGATCTCTTCCTTCGCTTCTGCCGCGATCGAGGCTTCGATTGCTGCGATCTTGCCATCCTTGACCGCGATGTCGATGCCCTTGCGGCCATCGGGCAGATTGGCATTGCGAATGATCAGATCGAACATGAACGGCTCCTCGGATTATCTTTCGCCACGGCGATAGGGTTGCATCAGCGCCTGCGGCACGCGGGCGCGCCTGCTCATGACGGCAAGGGCGACGATGGACAGGATATAGGGCGTCATCAGGAAGATCTGATAGGGCACCCCTTGCACCGTGGTCTGCAGGCGGAGTTGAAATGCGTCGAAGAAGGCAAAGAGCAGGGCGCCGAACAGCGCTCGGCCCGGCCGCCAGGACGAAAAGACGACGAGCGCGATGCAGATCCAGCCGCGTCCCTGCACCATCGTCGGAAAGAAGCTGTTGAAGGCGGAAAGCGTCAGGAAAGCGCCACCCATGCCCATCAGGGCGCTGCCGGCGATGATGGCGCCATAGCGGATCCTCATGGGGTTGAGGCCCTGGGCCTCGGCCGCATGCGGATTTTCGCCCGCCATGCGGATCGCAAGCCCGACCGGCGTGCGGAAGATGAGGTAGGCCATGGCCAGCGCCACCAGGATCGCGAGATAGGTCGGGGCGGTCTGCGTGAAGAGAGCGGGGCCGATGAAGGGCAGGGTGGAAAGCCCGGGAATAGCGATCGGCTGAAACGGTGTGATGGTCGGCGGCGTCCCGGCGACGGGAACGATCAACCGGAAGACGTAGTAACTGAAGCTGGAAGCAAAAAGCGTCACGCCGAGGCCGGAAACATGCTGCGACAGGCCAAGCGTCACTGTCAGGGCCGAATGCAAAAGCCCGAAAATGCCGCCGGCAATCGCCGCGATGAGAAGGCCGGTCCACAGATCGGCACCGTGATAGACGGAGAGCCAACCGATCATCGCGCCAAAGGTCATGATGCCCTCGATGCCGAGATTGAGAACGCCGGCCCGCTCGCAAAGAAGCGCGCCGAGCGTGCCGAAGATCAAGGGTGTCGCAATCCGCAACACGGCAGCCCAAAGCCCGGCCGAAGCAATGATGTCGATCAGCGTGCTCATCGGCGGATCCTGTACTGCGTGAAGAACAAAGCGATCAGCATGGTCAACAGAGACAGGGCGACCGTGACGTCGGCGATGTAAGTTGGGATGCCGAGACTCCGGCTCATGCCGTCAGCGCCGACAAACATCGTGGCCGTAAAGATCGCCGCAAGAACGACACCAAGCGGGTTGAGGTTGGCAAGCATGGCGACGACGATGCCGGCATAGCCGAAGCCGGGGGACAGATCGGTCGTGACATAACCTTTGACACCCATGACTTCGATGGCGCCTGCAAGGCCGGCAAGCCCGCCCGAAAGACAGGCAACTTTGACGAGGGTCGAGCCGAGACGAACGCCTGCAAAAACGGCGCCCGAAGGATTGAGGCCGGCTGCCCGCGACTGCATGCCGAAGACGGTGCGCGACTGGACGAAATAGACGATCGCCGCGATGACGATCGCAATTGCAAAACCGATATGAAGACGCGATCGCGCAATCAGCTTCGGCAGCATGGCATGATCGCCAAGCGCCTGGGATTGTGGCCAGCCGAATGCCGTCGGGTCCTTCAGCACGCCGTCGATCAGCATGGAGACGAAAAGGACGGCGATGAAATTCAGGATAAGGCTGGTGACGACTTCATCGACGGAAAAGCGCAGCCGCAGCCATAGTGGCACGAGGATCAGGACCATGCCGGCAATGGCGCCGATCACCATCAGGAGCGGAATAAGGATCGGGCCGGGCAGGTCGGCGAGCATTTTCGATCCGAAGGCTGCAACGGCTATGGCGCCGAAATAGAATTGTCCCTCGGCGCCGATATTCCACAGACGGGCGCGAAAGGCGACTGCGGCGGCCAATCCCGTTAGGATCAATGGCGTCGCGCGGGTGAGCGTCTCCGTTGCCGAAAGCCGCGAACCGAAGGCTCCAAGCAGAATCCGCCGATAGGCTTCGAGGACGGGTGCGCCGGCAATCGCGATCAGTATGCCGGCGAGCGCAAGGGCCGCGACGACCGAAAGCACGGGAGCGAGGATCATCATAGACAGTGGACGGTGTTCGCGCCGTTCAAATCGCATGATTGGCCCCACTCTTTTCTTTCCATTCTCCCGCCATCATCAGTCCCAGCAGACGCGCATCGACCTTATCGGCATCGATGGGCGCTGAAAGGCGTCCGCCGACGATTGCCTGGATGCGATCGGCCAATGCAATGACCTCGTCCAGATCCTCCGAGATCAAGAGAACGGCAGTGCCCTGCCGGCGCGCTTCCAGAATGCGTCCGTGAACGGCGGCCACTGCACCTTCGTCCAGCCCGCGCGCTGGCTGGGCGGCGATCAGGATTCGTGGTCGCTCATGGAGATTGCGACCGAGGATCAGCTTCTGCATATTGCCGCCCGATAATAGCCGGGTGCGTGTCGCAGCATTGCCGCCGCGCACGTCGAATGCCTCGATGATCTCCTGCGCAAAGGCCATGCCGGCACCTTTGTCGACCAGACCATGCTTCGAATAGGAAGGCAGGCGCTCGAGCACGGCATTCTCCCAGATCGCCATTTCGCCGATGGCACCATCACGGTTTCGGTCTTCCGGAATGCGCCCGATGCCAGCCTCGATAATCGCGGCAACGTCGAGATCGCCGACTGGCTTGCCGAACAGAAGAAGCTCGCCGGATGTGCGGTTCGACATGCCGGACAGAATTTGCCCCAAGGTCGCCTGACCGTTGCCCGATACGCCGATGATCCCCAGAACCTCGCCGGCCCGGACATGGAAGCTGATCTTTTTCAACCGTTCGACGCCACCGGTCTTGACGATGATATCGCGAGCTTCGAGCACGATGTCGCCCGGCGTCGACGCTTCGCGGGTCGGGCGTGTGACGCGATGTCCGACCATCAGCTCCGCAAGCTCGGCCTTGCTGGTCTGAGATGCCTGTCTTTCGGCCGCGACCTTGCCGCCGCGCAGGACGACGATACGATCGGCCGTCGCCATGACTTCATCGAGCTTGTGCGAAATGAAGATCAAGGACAGGCCTTGTGCGGCCATCTGTTTCAACGTCGAAAAGAGCTTTTCTGCCTCGATCTGAGTGAGAACGGCGGTCGGCTCGTCGAGGATCAAGATGCGTGCATCATTGTAGAGTGCCTTCAGTATTTCCACCCGCTGCTGCTCGCCAACGGAGAGATCGCCCAGGCGCGCATCCGGATCGACTTTCAAGCCGAAGCGTTCGGCAATCGCCAGAAGCTTGTTGCGGGCCGCTGCCGTTTGGGACTTGAGCGACCAAAGTCCCTCCGTGCCCGTCATGATGTTTTCCAGCACAGTCAGGTTCGGCGCGAGCGAGAAATGCTGATGCACCATGCCGACGCCCGCCCGGATCGCCGCGCGCGGCTTGCCCTGCGGCAATTCCACATTGTCGACCAGGATGCGACCGGCATCGGGCACATAGTGCCCGAAGAGGATGCTCATCAGCGTCGTCTTGCCGGCACCGTTCTCGCCGAGCAGGGCAACGATCTCACCCTTTGCTAGAGACAGCGAAATATTGTCATTGGCAATCGTGCTGCCGAAGCGTTTGCTGACACCTTCGATGGAAAGGACGGGAATGGTCATGCCGGAAAGCCTGCAATCGGGTAGCGATGCTGCCAACGTTGCTCAGCCTCGAGCGCGGATGCAAGCTGCAGCAACAGCTTATCCTCACCCATGGGGGCCATCAGTTGGACCGGCAGCGGCAATCCCTCCGCATCCTCGCCGAAGGGAAGTGTGATGGCCGGAAAGCCGGAAATATTGACGAGCGCGGCAAGAGGGGCAAAGGATGTCATGCGCTCGAGGTGCAATTGAGTGTCCGAATGATCCGTTGGAAAGGACCCGATGGGTGGCGGTGCCGAGGCGAGCATCGGCATGACGATGACGTCGACCCTGTCGAAGATCTCCCACAGAATGCGGCTAGCCTTCACGGCGCCATTGAGGGAGCTCCAAAGGACTGTTGCCGGCATGGCGCGTCCGCGCATGATGAAGGCTTGCGTCATCGTCTCGGCGAGACGCGTGTCCAGTTCGAGATCGTCAATCAGGTGGGCGATATTGACGGAAATGATATCGCCAAACGCGCGGCTGCTGGCCTGAGCGGCGCTTTCCATCTCATCCCAACGGATGGATATCAGCTCGTTTCCCCGGCCTTCGAGGAAACTGGCCGCTGCTTCCACCGCTTGGGCCTGATCCTGTTCGATTGCGTAACGCTGGCCAGTGTCTGCAAGGAGCCCAATGCGAAGCTTACCCGTCTTGGGCGGGAGTTGAGCGATATCCGCGTATGGCCCTCTTGTCTTTCCCCGGACAACATCGAAGATTTGTGCGGTATCGCGTACCGAGCGGGTGACCGCGAGTTCGCTGGCGATGCCGCCGAGATGATTGCCGAAGGAGGGGCCGGCGGGCACGGCGCCGCGTGTCGGCTTCAGTCCGACAAGGCCGCAGCAGGCAGCCGGCACGCGGATCGAGCCGCCCGCGTCCGTCGCATGCGCGATCGCAACGATACCGGCGGCGACTGCGGCCGCGGCTCCACCCGACGAGCCGCCGGCAGTTCTGACAGGATTCAACGGGTTTCGGCAGATCGGACCGATTGCCGGTTCGGATGCGAGTGAGAAGCCGAATTCCGGACTGGTGGTCAAGCCGAAGGCGCAGAGACCGGCATCGCGAAAACGCTCTGCCAAATCGCTGTCCGCGCCTTTGCCCGTGCGGGCGAACAGGCGAGAGCCAGCGGTCACCGGCAGCCCCGGGAAGGGGCCGCCGAGATCTTTGGCGACCGTCGGTACGCCGGCAAAGGCGCGCTGCGCAAAGCGCTCGGGATACGCCGATGCCTCCTGATCCAGGGCATGTGCTGCCGCGAGCCCGGCTTCAGGATTGACATAGGTAATGGCGCCAAGCTCATCTTTCATGGCACAGGCGGCAAGCGCCGCCTGCATGGCATCCGCACAGGTAAGCTTGCCGGACTTGATCGAGCCGGCCAGCTCCGTGGCGTCAGTAAATGACGGTCTGGTCATGATCGAGCCGAAGGATTACTTCGGCTGATCCGCTACCTTCGGCACTTCGAAGCTGCCGGCCTTGATGTCGGCGCGGACCTTCTCCATTGCAGCTTCGGCCTCTGCTGGTGCTGTGCCCTTCACATAGACGATATCGCTGCCGCCTTCCTTCATCAGGCCGTAGGCCGTGTAGTTGCGGCCAACCGGCTTGCCGGCGGCAACATCGGCGATTGCGGCATTGAGAATGGGGCGGAAATACCACATGGCATTGGCGAAAACGGTGTCGGGATAGCGCGGCGTGTAATCGATCAGCGATCCCACTGATTTGATATGCCGCTCCTTGGCGGCATCAGCCGTGCCGATGCGCTCACCGAAGAGCACGTCGGCACCGGCGTCGATCTGCGCGAGACCGGCTTCACGCGCCTTCGGCGGGTCGAAGAAGGTGCCGATGAAGGAGACGAGGTGCTTGCAATCGGGGTTGACCGCTTTGACGCCCGCGGCAAAGGCATTGATCAGCATGTTGACTTCGGGAATCGGGATGGCGCCGACGGAGCCGACGACGTTCGACTTGGTCATCTTGCCCGCCAGCATACCGGCGAGATAGGCGCCGTCATAGTTCCAGGTGCCGAAGACGCCGAAATTGCTCCCGGCAGCCTCGCCGCTGGACCCGAGAACGAAAGCCGTATCCGGATAGTCGGCAGCAACCTGGCGCGCTTCCTTCTCTACAGCATAGGCCTCGCCGATGATCAGCTTGTTGCCCTGTTCGGCATATTCGCGCATGGCACGCGGATAGTCCGTGCCCGAAACGCCTTCGGAAAAGACATATTCGATAACGCCTTCCTTGGCGGCATCCTGAAGCGCCTTGTGAAGACAGGAATTCCACGCGTTTTCGACCGGCGAGGCATGAATGCCTGCGACCTTGAGCGGCGCTGCGGCGCGGGCGGCTGGCGCAAGAGCGCTGACGCCGAGCGCGATGCCGGATGCGATGACAGCGCGGCGTGACAGTATGATTTCATTGGTCATTTTTCAGTTCCCCTGGTTTTTGATCGTTTGGTAAAAATCATAGGAGGGGGCTAAAAAAGTGTCAAGCAATTGGCGTGCTTAAATAATATGCGAGAGCGCTCGAAATCTACTCGTCGCTTACAGCATTAGATAGCCCGAGCGGGTATTCAATTGTTTTTCGGGCGACCACCGTTTGTGGTCTGGCGAGCAAGCATGATGTCAAGCTGCAATACGGTCGATCATATGTGCAATGGCTGCGCGATAGCGATCCACATCACCCCCCGCATCGATGGCGAGGGCGGCGCGATCGAAGGCCGCTGAGAGAATGTCGGCGAGGGCCTCAACGGCGATATCCGACCCCTGCCCACGACTGAGCGCTGCTTCCAGACCATGTTTCAGTGTAAGGGTAGTGGTTTCCTCATCCAGTTGCTTCATATCGACAAAACCAAGCACAGTCGGTCCTTCAATCAGCAGAAGTCGCGTGCGGCCGACAACCCGCATTGCATCGAGATAGGCATTGCTGCCGGCGATCAGGGCGGCGCGGGGCGCAAGATGATCAGGGGTTGCCTTCTCTATGGCGCGGGTCACCGCCAGAGCTTCCTCTGTGACAACTGCGCGAAACAGCGCACGCTTGTCCTCGAAATGATGATAGAGCGCGCCGCGCGTGATGCCGGCGGCGGCCACGATCTCCGGCGTCGAGGTCTCGGCATAGCCCTTTTCCACGAATAGGGCGCGGGCAGCCGCGATGAGTGCAGCCTTGGTCTTTTCGGTTCTCTCACGGTTTGAGCGTGGATCTTGCATGCATGCAGCCTGTATGTCATTCGAAATAATACAGACAGATTGTATGTCTTTTGAGGGGGGAAGTGAAGCATGAAGGTAACGAGCTATTATCCGGTGATCATGACTGAGCGCGTCGAGGAGACCGCTGCCTTTTACGTGAAGCATTTCGGCTTCCAGGAGAGTTTCACCAGTGATTGGTACGTCCATCTGCAGTCGGCTGAGGACAGCGCTGTCAATCTCGCTATTCTGAATGGGCAGCATGAGACGATTCCGCTACAGGGGCGCGGTAAGGTCGCAGGCCTATTGCTCAACTTTGAAGTGGATGATGTCGATGCCGTTCATGGGCGCTTGCGGGCGGCCGGCTTGCCGATTCTGCTTGCCATCTGCAATGAGGATTTCGGTCAGCGTCATTTCATCACGTCCGATCCGAACGGCGTCTTGATCGACATCATCAAGCCGATACCGCCAAGTGCGGAGTTCGCATCTCTCTATGCCGAGCACGCACTTCCGCGGGATCGTTAAGGTGCTGGGCGCAATCGATAAAATCGAGCGATACAACTCTATCTTTGATTAACTAGGTCGCTTCACCCAATATTTCGGTTTTCATGCGACAAAGCGGGCCAGAGGTAAGGTGACCCATGCAAGAGCTCCCGGTTTCGTCAAAAATCATCAAATCAGTCTATTTCCGCCCGGATGACGGACGGCTTTACATCCGCTTCAAGAACGGTGAAGAACGTCAATTCACCGGCGTTCCGCAGAAGGCGGCGATCGCCATGGTGAAAGCGCCGTCGCCCGGCCAGCACTATATCGAGCATATCCGCACGCAGTTCGAACGCGTCGCTTGAGGCGAAGGCCGCACGGCTGACGCCCGCTTGGCAGAAGGGATTTGCGGTGCTGCCATTTGAATTCTGTGGGCAGGATGTGCTTTATCAATCAGCGCATTGATAAACGCTTAGTTGCGCTATCTATATCAATCACAAACATCTTTCAGGGAGGAAGAGGCGTGGTTGATGAAAAGCAGCTTATATCCAAGATCACCTGGAGGCTTATGCCCTTTCTGGGCATTCTCTATCTGATCGCCTATATCGATCGCCAGAATGTCAGCTACGCGAAGCTTCAGATGGTCGATGCGCTCGGCATGAGCGAATATGCCTATGGTCTCGGCGCCTCGCTGTTCTTCATCGGCTATTTCATCTTCGAGGTGCCGAGCAACCTGCTTCTCGACAGGTTCGGAGCCAGCAGGTGGTTTGCGCGCATTCTGATCTCTTGGGGTGCGGTCACGGTCGCGCTTGCCTATACGCAGAATGCGACCATGTTCTATATTCTCCGTTTTCTGCTCGGTGCCTGCGAGGCCGGATTTTTTCCAGGCGTACTTTATCTGCTGACCCTTTGGTATCCTTCGGCCTATCGCGGCACGATGGTCGGGCTTTTCATGATCTTCAGCGCTTTCGCCAATGCGATCGGCGCGCCACTTGGTGGCGTGCTTCTGGACCTGAACGGCCTTTATGGTATTGCCGGCTGGCAATGGGTCTTCCTGGTGACCGGTATCCCAGCCATTATTGCCGGCTTCATAACGCTGTTTTACCTGCCGGATCTGCCATCCAAAGCGACGTTCCTCGACGATACGGAAAAGAACTGGCTGAAGGACCGGCTCGAGGTGGAAAATTCCGGGATGGAGCAGAACGCCGCCGACGGCTTCAAGGCGCTCGTCAATCCGCGCGTGCTGCTGATGGCGCTTTGCTATATCGGTTTCCCGCTCGCCGCCTATGGACTTAGCTACTGGCTGCCGACGATCGTCAAGAATTTCGGCGTCAGCAACACGACGAACGGTTTCCTGAACATTATCCCGTGGATTCTCGTCGCCATCGCTCTGTATGCCGTCCCGCGTACAGCGGACAAGGCGGAGTCCAAGACGCCCTATATCGTCATTCCCGCGCTGGTCGGCGCCGTAAGCCTGGTATTATCTGCCGTTATTCCCGACCATACGCTGCAGTTTGTTTTCCTCTCCATTGCGGCGGCCGGCATCTTCGCGGGTCAGCCGGTGTTCTGGAGCTTGCCGTCGCGCTTCCTACAGGGAGCGGGTGCGGCAGCGGGCCTTGCTGCCATCAATTCAGTTGGCAATCTCGGCGGCTTCATCGCTCAGAACGTCGTGCCCTGGATCAAGGATTCCACGGGAAGCACGATCGCGCCGATGTTCTTCTTGGCCGCCTGCCTTCTGATTGCGGTGCTGTTGGTCCTTGTGATCGGACGCATGATACCGCGCACACCCCGGCCGGAAGATCTTGGCAATCCTAACGCAGCCCGCGTGAAATGATTGCGCTCATGCTCGCAAAAGCATCCGCCAAATGAGAGGGGCGGCCTGATGGCCGCCCCAATTTTTTTAGGTGCTGATACCAAGCTCACGCAAAGGCGTAGGAACCATCCGGACGCTTGGGCACGCGCCGCTGCCAATGGATATAACCTTCCTCTTCCATGGCCTTTTCGTCCATCTCGACGCCCCAGCCGGGCCGATCGGGTCTAAGCTCGAGATAACCGTCCTTCGGCAGATAGGGGTCGACGACATAGCGGGTTTCGCCTTGTCGCTGTTCGACTTCGTTGCCGCCATAGACGTAGGCCTGACCCTTCGGCAGCCGGTATTCGAGTATCCGAAAGTTCTGTGCGGCGGCCGAGAAATGCACGTTGACGGCGGTCGCGAGCGGCCCCATCGGGTTGTGCGGAGCAACGCCGACGAAATGCGCCTCGGCGATCGTCGCGATGCGCCGCATCTCGCTGATGCCGCCGACGACGCAGATGTCGGGCTGGATCAGGTCGGCGCCCTTGACCTGCAGCAGGCGCAGGAACTCGTTGCGATTATAGAGGGACTCGCCGGTCGCGAGCACGCAATTGAGGCCCTGTTTCAACTCGCCCCACATCTCGATGTTTTCGGGCCGGAGCGGCTCTTCATAGAAAAGCGGATCATAAGGAGCCAGCGCATTGCCGAGCTGGCGAGCGGCGACCGGCTCGAAAATTTTCGCATGGGCGTCGAAGGCGATCTCATAGTCGTCGCGCACGGTCTCGCGCAGCGAACGGAAATAGTCGGCCGATGCCTTGACGACATTGCCCCAGCGATGAGCGTGCATGTCGATGCGCCATGGGCTGAGCTTGAAGGCGGTAAAGCCCCATTCGGCGTTCAGACGGTCGAGCTCATCGCGCGCAGCCGGCGCATCCGGAGCGGTATAGACGCCGGCATAGACCTTGATGCGATCGCGCACCGCGCCGCCGAGCAGCTTGTAGACCGGAACGTTGAGGGCCTTGGCCGAGAGATCCCAGAGGCAGTGATCGAGCGCGGAAATCGCCGAAAGGCCAAGCGCGCCCGGCGGGAAGCGGCTCTGCTGGATCAGCAGGTTGACGAGATAGTCGATCCGGCTTGGATCCTGGCCGGCGAGGAAACCGTAGAGATAGTCGAGAATCGGCGGCAGTGCCAAATCGGGGCCGTGATTGTAGCACTCGCCCCAGCCCGTCAGTCCATCGTCCGTATCCAGCGCCACGATGACGCGCGGACGATCCTTGTCGCGGGTCACGAATACCCGCATGCGGTCGATCTTCATCTTATCTTCCTTCTATCGATTGACATGAATGCGGCATGGGAGCTGCCGCAGGTGGGGAAATCATTGCGCGCATCGCGGGGAAGCCTGGCTCGTGGAAAATGGGCGTTGCGGCGTTGTCGAGGGAAGGCATCACGTCGCGCTCCCGTTCTTCACGGTTTCGGGCTCGACATAGCGGAACCGCCGCGAGTGATCCCTGTCGCGAGGGTCAGGGCGAGGGATCGCCGAAATCAGCGCCTGCGTGTAGGCATGTTCGGGTGCATTGCAGACCTTGTCGGCATCGCCGACCTCGACGAGGCGCCCTTTGTACATGACGCCGACGCGGTCGCACATGTAGCGGATGACGCCGATATCATGACTGATGAAGATATAAGCGAGGCCAAGTTCGTCCTGCAGCCGCATAAGGAGATCGAGCACCTGCGAGCGGACGGAAACATCGAGAGCCGAGGTCGCCTCGTCGGCGACGATCACGCGAGGATTGAGGGTAATGGCTCGGGCAATGCCGATGCGCTGGCGCTGGCCGCCTGAGAAGGCATGCGGATAGCGCTCGCGCGCCCTCGGATCGAGACCGACCTGCTCCATCAGATGGCAGACGCGCTCGTCGAGCGCCCGGCCCCTGGCAATGCCGTTGACAAGCAATGGCTCGCCGATGATCTGTGAAACCGTCATGCGCGGATTGAGCGAGCCGAATGGGTCCTGGAACACCATGCGCAGCTCGCGACGCGCTGCCGCAAGGGTCGTGCCCTTGGCGCTTGCGAGATCGGTGACGTCGCCATCAGTGTGGCGATAGAGAATTTCGCCTGCACTCGGGTCGATAAGGCGCATGATCGAGCGGCCCATCGTCGTCTTGCCCGATCCGCTCTCGCCGACGATCCCAAGAGTTTCGCGCGGCAGAAGCGAGATCGAGACGTCGTTGAGAGCACGAACCTCGCCGAAGGCCATCGACACGTTGCGCAGTTCAAGGATCGGGGCGGCGCCTCTGTCGAGCGGCGGTCGCGCCAGCCGGATTTCGGCCTTCCTCTCGAGCTTCAGCACCGAGCCGATCAGCATGCGGGTATAATCGTCCTTCGGCGCATGGAAGATCTGCTCGACTGGACCGTATTCCCTGACGACGCCATTGTGCATGACGAGCACGTCATCGGCGATCTGAGCGACCACGCCCATGTCGTGGGTGATGAACAGTACCGCCATGCCATTGGCCTTCTGCAGCCGGGCAATGAGGTCGAGGATTTCGGCCTGCGTCGTGACATCAAGTGCCGTCGTCGGCTCGTCGGCGATCAGAAGCTGCGGCTTGCAGGCAAGCGCCATGGCGATCATGGCACGCTGACGCATGCCGCCCGAATATTGAAAAGCGTAGCGGTCGATCGCCTTTTCGGGCGAGGGGATTTCCACCTGTTTCAAAAGCGAGATCGCTTCGGCTCGCGCCTCGGCCTTGCTCATCCTCGTATGAAGGCGCAGCGCCTCCATGATCTGGTCGCCGACCGTGTGGACCGGCGAGAGCGATGCCATCGGCTCCTGAAAGATCATGGCAATGTCGCGCCCGCGGATCGATCTGATCTGCCGCCCGCGCGGATTGAACCTGACGAGATCGACCGAACTGCCGCCAGCACCGTTGAGAATGATCGAGCCGCCGGTGATGCGGCCGGGGGCATCGACGATCTGCAGGATCGAGCGTGCGGTAACAGATTTGCCCGATCCGCTCTCGCCGACGACGCAGAGCGTCTTTCCGGGCTCGATCGCAAAGGAGAGATTGTCGACCGCGCGGAAAATACCCTTTCTCAAGGGGAAGTCGACGGTGAGATTCTTGACCTGCAGCAAAGGGCGGGCGGTGTTCATGGAAACGATATCGGTCATGCCCGCCTCATTTATTGTAGGGATCGGCCGCATCGCGCAGGCCATCGCCGAGAAGGTTCAGGGCCATGACGGCGATAACGACGGCGACACCCGGCAGAAAGAGCCATGGTGCGGTTGCGATCGAGCGGATGTTCTGCGCCTCGCGCAACAGCACGCCCCAGGAAATGGTCGGCGGCTGCAGGCCGAGCCCCAGAAAGGAGAGGGACGTCTCGGCTAGGATCATCGCCGGCACGGCAAGGGTGATGGAAGCGATGATGTGGCTGGCGAAGCTCGGCAGCATATGGCGGAAGATGATGCGCCCTTCGCTGGCGCCGTCGAGTCTGGCTGCGGCGACAAACTCTTCCGTTCGCAGCGACAGAAAGCGGCCGCGCACGACGCGGGCAAGCTGCGCCCAGCCGGTCAAGGACAGGATGATCGTGATCATCATATATTGCAGTGCCGCCGGCCAGCCCTGCGGCAGGGCCGCCGCCATGGCAAGCCAGATCGGAATGGTCGGCAGCGACAGCACGAAATCGATCAGGCGCTGGATGAAGAAGTCGAGCTTTCCGCCGTAATAGCCTGAAATTCCCCCCAGAACGATGCCGAGCAGGAGCGAGAAGAACACACCGACGAGGCCGATCGATAGCGAAATCTGCGCACCTTGGACGGTGCGGCTGAAGACGTCACGGCCGAGCCGATCTGCGCCGAACAGCAAAAGCGGTGTCGTCTTGTCCGAGGAGGCCAGCAGGTGAATGTTGCTCGTGAAAAGGCCGAGTACGGAATATTCGTAGCCGCGACCGAACAGGCTGATTGAGACGCGCTTGGTCGTGTCTTCCTTGAAGATCGGCGCAAGCGTTTCCGGATCGCGTGTGAGCTTTAGCGAATAGTAGTGCAGCCCGAAGGAAAAGCCGTTGTCCGTATCGAAGAAGTGGACCTTCTGCGGCGGGTGAAAGGTTGCGCGTGCATTCTGCTGATTGGGGTCATTGATGGCAAAGAAGCCGGGCGCGACCGCGACGATATACATCAATATGGTGACGACGAGGGCGACCATGGCAAGCTTGTGGCGGCGGAAAGCCCACCAGATCAGCTGCCATTGCGAGGCGACGGCGTTTCGGTCGGGGCGCAGGTTCGTGACGGCGATATCGGCCATGGGCTGCTCCTATTCCAACCGGATACGGGGATCGACAAGGGCAAGCAGAATGTCACTGATGAGTGACCCGATCAGCGTCAGCGCGCAGATCAGCAGCACGAAGGCACCGGCCAGATACATGTCTTGCGCCATCAGCGCCTGCAGCAGCAATGGCGCCGCCGTTGGCAGGTTGAGAACGATCGCGACGACGACTGAGCCCGAAATGAGATTGGGCAGCAGCCATGCGATGGTGGAGATGAACGGATTGAGCGCTATGCGCAGCGGATATTTGATCAGTAGCCGGAATTCGGAGAGGCCTTTCGCGCGCGCCGTCGTCACATAGGGTTTCGGCAGCTCATCGAGCATATTGGCGCGCATGACGCGGATGAGGCTTGCGGTAGAAGAAACGGCAAGAATGACGACCGGCAGCCACAAATGCGAGAGCAGATCCACCATCTTGGCGATGCTCCAGGGTGCCGTCTCGAATTCGGTGGAGAACAGACCGCCGACATCCTGGCCGAACTCGACGGCTGCGACATACATCAGCACCAGCGCCAGCAGGAAGGAGGGGATGGCAAGCCCGAGAAAGGTGAAGGCGGTAAAGAAATAATCGCCGATCGAATATTTCTTGACGGCGGAATAGACGCCGATCGGCAGCGCGATCGCCCAGGTCGCGATCAGCGCTGCAAGCGCCAGAATGAGCGTCAGCGCCATGCGCTCCCAGATGAGGCCCGAGACCGGTTGCTGCCATTCGAACGAAATACCGAAATCGCCGCGCGAAAGAATGCCCCACATCCATTTCAGATATTGGATGAGCATCGGCTGATCGAGGCCGAAGCGTTCGCGCAATTGCGCAGCTGTGTTCTGATCGACCACTTCATTCGAAGAGGCGAGCGTGGCGATGTAGGTCGTCACATAGTCGCCGGGAGGCAGCTGGATCAGCACGAAGGCCAGGAAGCTGATGGCGAAAAGGGATGGGATCATCCACAAGAGGCGTTTACCGATGAAGACCAGCATGGCTGTTTCTCGCAGTGAGTGCTGCCACGGGCAGCTCCGCATCAAGGAAAGCGCCGCCCGTGCAAGGCGGCGCTTGATCGGCGCAATCAACTGGTGAAGAAGAATTGCTGCGGCATGGCCGGTCCCGGATTGGGCCAGGACCAGCTGTCCGGCTGCTTTTCCGGAACATTGTGCAGGTTATTGCGGATGATGCCGAAGCCGCCGACGGCAAGGCAAAGCCCAACAGTTTCAAATTCTTCGGCGGCGATGTCGAAGATCTGCTTCATGACGGCGCCGCGCTTGTCGAGATCGGCCGTCGAGCGCGCCTCGTCAAAAAGCTTCATGCGCTTTTTCTGGCTCTCCGGCGGCTCCTCGCCCTGTTTGCCATTCGAGGTGTACCAGACCGACCATGGAATGGCGTAGCGCGAACCCTGTGGGTGGAAAGCGAAGAAATCGCGCGGATCGAGCATCGGATCGAGGCCGCCAGGCCCCGGCCAGACCTGAGCATCATGGGCATTGTCGTCGCCACGGGTGTAGTAGAGCGCACGCTCGATCGTATTGACCTTCATGTCGACGCCGATCTGGGCCCAATGCGCCTTCACCAGTTCGAGGGCATCGACCAGATCGGGATAGAGGGTCGGTATGACGTCGACGGCGAAGAAGACTTTCTGGCCGTCCGGCCTCAGGCGGAAGCCGTTTGCATCCTTCTTGCCGTAGCCGGCCTGATCGAGCATGGATCCGGCCTTGTCCGGATCGTAGTTGGTGAATTGGCGGGCATATTTTTCATTGTACCAGGGATGCTCCGGTCGCGGCCCGGCCTGGTATCCCTCGCTCTGGCCGAAATAGACGATGTCGATGATTTCCTGTCGATTGATCCCGAGCGAGAGCGCCTGCCGGACCGACTTGTCGGCAAACATCTTGCGCATGGCCGGATCTTTATGGGTGATGTTGAAATAGATCTGGCATTGCTGCGAGGTGGAAGGGACAAGGGTTAAAAGGCGATAATCGCCTTTCTTCATGTTCTGCGAGAGCGTCGGCTTGTTGGCGAGCACGCTGATATGGCGCTCCTGAATATCGATCTTGCCGGAAATGACGTTCAGCATCAGCGATTCCACATCCTGCGAGATGCCGAAATTGATCTCGTCGACATACGGAAGCTGGTTCCCTGAGGTATCGACCTGCCAGAAGTATGGGTTGCGGGTCATGACGACACGGGTTGCTCCGCCGGTATAGGGTTCCTTGACGACCCAGGGATCGAGCGTCGGCTTGTCCGGATTGCCCCAGCGTGAGGGTATTTCGATGTCGCCGCAGCGTGCGCGGAAGAGTTCGGGCCAACTGCTGACGCCGGCCTTCTTCGCATCCTCCGCGACGTTCGGATTGTATTTGGGCAAGAACTGGCTGCAATAGTGCTTCGGAAACAGCGTTGGATGCTGGCCGAGCGGGGTTGCGAGATTTTCCAGATAAAGCGCGTTCGGAGCAGCAAAGGTGAATTTCACCGTATAGTCGTCAATCTTCGTGACATCGACTGCCTTGCCGGCAACGGAGAGCTGAGCCGGCGTTGCGCTATAGAGATCGGTATTCTTGACGCAGTCCTCGATGGCGAAAACGACGTCATCCGCCGTGAATGGCTGACCGTCGGACCAGCGTGCACCTTGAATGAGATAGAAGGTGAACTGCGAGGCGTCGGCATTGACGTCCCAGCGCTCGGCGAGGTTCGGCAGAACCTGTGTGAATTCGAGATTCCAGCGCACCAGACTCTGGTTGCCCACCATGCGCAGGATACCGTTGTGGTCGGACGAGCCTCGCAGGCCGCGCCGTAAGGTGCCGCCATAGGTGCCGACTTTTTCATAAGGGGTGACGACCATCGGCTTTTTCGGCAGCCGGTCGGCCAGTGGCGGCAGCTTGCCATCCTTGACGAGCGCAGCCAGGGCGGGTGCCTCACCGCCTGCATCGGCAGCGTTGACACGACCGGCCAGAGACAGGGTTGCCATGCCAGCCATACCGCCGAGGACGGCACGCCTGCTCACGCCGCGGGACAATATTTCATCGCGCATCGAATCCCTCCCGTTTTGATTTCGGCCGGGTTTTGCCTCGACCGATGCGACAGGCTCCCGTCCCGTCGCCATGCACCCCTCTGGCGCAGCGTCGAGACCATATTACGTTCTCAGATAATTACAAGAGTTGACAGATTTTTACAGATTTAGTAGCCCTGTCGCGCAGGAAATGCGCTATGGCTGTCGCCGGCCAGCATTCACGAAGGACGATGATGAAACTCTCTGTCGCCAACGATTCCGGTGCGGGCGCGACGCGCTTCGGCGACATCATCTATGAGAGGATCGTCGCCATGATTGCGGATGGAACCTTTCCGGTGAATGAGCGGCTGCCAGCGGAAGCGAAGCTTGCGGACATGTTCGGCGCGTCACGACCCGTTGTGCGCGATGCCCTGGAGCGGCTGCGTGCCGACAGCCTGATCGTGTCGCGCAAGGGGTCGGGTTCCTATGTGAGGCAAAGGCCGGATTCCTCGGTCCTGAAAATGGTGCCCGTAGGGTCGCTTGCCGATGTCCAGCGCTTTTTCGAATTTCGCGCCGGGCTCGAGGCCGAGGCCGCCGAGCTTGCGGCGCGCAACTGGCAGGCTGACGACAAGGAACGGATCACCGCAGCGCTTCAAAAGATAGAACAATGTCTTCGCGAGGGCCGGCTTGGCGCGGAAGAGGATCAGGAGCTGCACGACGCCATTGCGATCGCGACTGGCAATCAGTTCCATATTACCGTCCGTGAATTGTTCCGGCCGCATTTCGCTATCGGTCATTCCGTGACCCGCAGCCTCAGCCTCAAGCGGACGCCCGAGCAGATCCGCAGTGTTCAGGATGAGCACGCCGTCATCGTGCAGGCGATTTTCGCGCGGCAGGAGACTGAGGCTCACGATGCCATGAAGCGACATATCTTGAATGCACGCGCCCGCATGTTTCAGGGCGTATAGGGAATTGGATGGGCGAAGGCGAGGTGATGACTTCTTTACGCCTCCTCGTTTGCGTCTCGATGGATGATAAAGGGTAAGGGTAGGAAGATGAGCATTGAAACCATGCGGCAGGTGCTGACCGGCGTCTCCGGTGTTCCGGTCACGGCCTATGATGGGAGTGGCGAAGTGGAACCGCGCGTGACCGCTCAGGTCTATCAGCGGGTAGCAGCTGCCGGGATTCATAACATCGTCGCAGCGGGCAATACGGGCGAATTCTATGCACTTACTCCGGGAGAGATCCGCCAAGTCTACAAAGCTGCGATCAAGGGTGTCGACGGCAAGGCGCCGGTGACGGCGGCGATCGGCCGTTCATTACGCGAGGCGATCCAGATGGCGAAGAATGCTGCCTCGATCGGCGCCTCCGCCGTCATGTCGCATCAACCGGTGGATCCGTTCGCCGCACCCGGTTCGCAGATCGACTATTTTCGCGATCTGGCGGAGGCTTCGCCGCTCCCGCTCGTTGCCTATGTCCGTGCCGAAGGCTTCAGCGTTGACGACATGGTCCGTCTGGCCGGTCACGGCAATATTGCCGGCATCAAGTTCGCGACAACGGATTTGATGCTGCTTTCACGGGCGATTGCAGCTTCCGATCCGAACGGCGCGCTGTTTGTCTGCGGTCTCGCTGAGAGCTGGGCCCCGACATTCGCCGCCGCCGGCGCAAGGGGCTTCACGTCGGGCCTCGTCAATGTTGCTCCGAAACTGTCGCTTGCTGTGCACGCGGCTTTGGAGAAAAGTGATTTTGCCGCTGCCCGCGCCATCGTCAACAAGCTCGAGCCCTTCGAACGCATGCGCACCAAGTTCCGCAACGGAACAAACGTCACCGTCGTCAAGGAGGCCGTCACCTTTTCCGGCCTGAAGGTCGGCCCTGTTCGCGTTCCCGGTGTGCCGCAGCTCGATGTGAAGGATCGCGAGGAGCTTTTTGCCTTGTTGCGCAATTGGCAGAAAGCAGGCGAACTTGCCACCGCCTGACCCGGCGGTATCCGGCGATCGCGGCCTCTTCATGAACTGAACTTAGCGTTCTATGGGGTATCGTCATAATATATATGTCAGCGGCTTAGCGAATGGTGCTGTGTGAAATGATACTGGCCGACCCGTCAGCTTTTGCCGGGGTCGGCCGTTCGTTGGAGCGGACCAAGCCTTAGAGCCCGGTCTCTACTTTACCTCCTCCGATCCCGCCAGATTTTCGACGGCAGTCAGGATCTTGTAGGCCGACGAAACGCGTGCAGGGATCGGAAAATTCCTGTTTGCCAGCAGAACGATGCCGATCTGCCGACCCGGTATGAAGGCTGCGTAAGCGCCAAAGCCATTCGTTGAGCCTGTCTTATTGAGAAGGACATCCTTGCGTGGCTGTTGAGGCGGGTCGAGCCGGGTGATCTTGTGGGGCTCAAGCGCCATGTCGGACGAATTGCCGGCAAGCAGCCGGGCAAGCGTCGTCGGATAGGCATAGATTTCCCAGCCGAGCGCCTGCGTCGTGTTGTCGACGCGGTAATAACCGACATGCGTTGCATCGATTGCCTGCCGAAGTGTGGCGTCGAGCTTTGCTTCACCCATATTGGCCTCGAGAAAAGCAAGCATGTCGGAGCCTGTAGTCTTGATGCCATAGGCCTGCGTGTCGAAGACGCCGCCACTGACGCGGATCGGCTTGCCCTGCTTCGAATAGCCATAGGCATAGTTGCTCATCTCAGCCGGTGGAACGCGGATATAGGTGTGGTTGAGGTTGAGACCGGAAAGAATTTTGTCCTGCATCAGCCTGTCGAACGGTTCGCCCATGGCCTGCGCTGCCAGATAACCGAACAGGCCGATGCTGGGATTGGAATATTGCCGATACGTGCCGGGCGCGAAGGAAGGATGCCAGTTGCGATAATAGGCAACCATCTTGTCCTGATCCGTTACCCCGTTGGGAAACTGCAGAGGCAGACCGCCGGCCGAATATGTGGCGAGATCGAGGAGGCTGATCTTGTCGAAACTGGTACCCGCAAGTTCCGGCATATATTTCGTCGCCTTGTCGGAGAAGGAGAGCTTTCCGCTGATCTGGGCGTAGGAGCCAAGGGCTGCCGTAAAGGTCTTGCTGATGGAGCCGAGCTCGAAGATCGTGTCGTTCGTCACCTTCTGGCCGCTCTCCTTCGAGGCGACGCCGTAGTTGAAGATGTAGCGCTTGCCCCTGACAGTAATCGCGATCGCCATGCCCGGTACGTCGTTATCCTTCATGAGCGGACGAATGATTTCATTGACTGCTCGCTCCAGCTGCTCTGGGTCATTGACTTCGGCGGCGTGGGCACCGACCCCATAGAAAAGGCAGCCTGCGACGATACCGAGCTTCTGCAAAGAATTGGCACGTATATTCAAGATGATATCCTCAGTGTGATGATCGACCGTGAAAGATCGCAAGGTCGAAAAGGAAGCGATGATTGGCGGCTGTTATCCGGCGCGATGAACTCAGATCGCTGCGGCGATGCGGCCGATTTCAGCAATGATGGCGTTGCGTTCGTCAGCTGCGATGGCGGGGATCTCGCAATAGGCCGTTACGATGATGGGGGCGTGCTTCGATGGCCATAGCACCGCGATGTCGTTGGCATTGCCGTATTTGTCACCGTTTGTTCCGGTCTTGTCGCCCACCAGCCAATCCTTCGGAAGGCCGGCGCGCAGTCGGGTGTCTCCCGTCTTGTTGGTGATCAGCCAGGCGGCCAGTTGCGATCGCGAGGCGGCTGTCAGTATATCGGTGAACAGAAGCCGACGCAGGTTTTCCAGCATCGCCGAAGCTGTCGTCGTGTCACGCTCATCGGTCGGAGTGTCATGATAATTCAGCGTTGGCTCGGTGCGGTCCAGACGGGTGATCTCGTCGCCCATGCTGCGGCAGAAAGTCGTAATTGCCTCCGGCCCGCCGAAACTCGCGAGCAGCAGGTTGGCCGCGGTATTGTCGCTGAGCGTGACGGCGGCCGCACAAAGTTCGCCAACCGTCATGCCATTGTCTCCGGCATTGGGTTCGGTCGCCGGAGAATAGTCGACGAGATCGCTCTTCTTGTAATGAATGCGCCGGTCGAGCTTTTCATCGCCCTTGTCGACCCGGGCAAGCACCAGAGCTGCGGCCAGTGCCTTGAAGGTGCTGCACATCAGGATGCGCTCGCCGGCGCGATGCTCGATGCGCTTGCCCCTTGCCAAGTCGAGAATGCTGACGCAGATGCGGCCCGGATGCTTGCTTTCGAGTGCGGCAAGCTGCGCCTCGCCCGTATTATCGTCTGCAGTACGTCCAACCGCGCTTAGCCCCGCCAGAACAGGCAGCGCAAGCAAGCTGCCGGCAAGGCTTTGCCGGCGCGACAATAAGATCGTCATCACGTTTCCACTTCGATTGATGTTTGAGCAAAGAGGTGCGTCTCGGATCTCGTGGACGTCATTGGGACCCTGCAAATCACCTTGCGAGGCAGACTATGGCTCTGCTTTCTGCCCTAGACAAACGATCAATTCTGAGCTTAGACATGAGAAAAACTTGGCCTTAGGACACAAATGGACATCTCCCAGCTGCCATTGAACGCGCTGCGCGTGTTCGAAGCCTCGGCGCGGCACTGCAGCTTCACGCGGGCGGGCCTTGAACTCCGGGTCACGCAGACGGCGATCAGCCATCAGGTCAAGGCATTGGAGGACGTGCTGGGCGTGACCCTCTTCAAGCGCCTGCCGCGCGGCCTAGCCCTGACCGATGAGGGGCACGCACTGCTGCCAGTGCTGACGGACGCCTTCCGACGGATGAGCGCCACGCTCAGTCAACTGGAAGAGGGGAATTTTGCCGAAATCCTCACCGTCGGCGTCGTCGGGACTTTCGCGATCGGCTGGCTTTTGCCGCGCCTCGCGAGCTTCAAGGCGCAGCACCCGCATGTCGATCTGCGCCTGAAGACCAACAACAATCGCGCCGATATGGTGCTCGACGGACTGGATTTCTTCCTGCGCTTCGGTGACGGCGCCTGGCATGGAACGGAAGCGATCCATCTGATGGATGCGCCGCTCTCCCCGGTTTGCACGCCCGATATCGGCGCGCGATTGCGCAAGCCTGCCGATCTCGCCGATGTCGAGCTGTTACGATCCTATCGGGTGGACGAATGGTCGCTCTGGTTCAGGGTGGCGGGTCTGCCACCGCCGCATCTTCGCGGTTGGATGTTCGATTCGTCGCTGACGCTCGTGGAGGCGGCTGCGCGAGGCGTCGGCGTCGCGCTCGTGCCCGTCGCGATGTTTTCGCATGACATCGAGGCCGGCAGGATCATGCAGCCGTTCCAGATCACGGCGATGACCGGCAGCTACTGGCTAACGCGCTTGAAATCCCGAGCGGAAACGGCTTCGATGAAGGTGTTTCGCCAATGGCTATTGGCGGAAATCGAGGAGATGCCGGGCTAAATGTGCGGCAAAACGGCCCCGAACTATTGTCCGAAGCCATCTCATTGAAAGTGCTAACGATGTTGTCGGCCGCGTCAGCTCGCGATTTTCAGCCTGACGGCTCCGGTCCGCGTTCCCGAACGCACCGTTTTGAACCGTCCAACCAGACCGGCGAGTTCGTTGCTGATATCGGCGAGGTGCCGCGTCGAGGCATTCGTCTCTTCCATGAGCGCGACATTCTGCTGGGTCATCTGGTCCATGTTGCGGACAGCGGAGTTGATCTCGCTGATGCCGACGGCCTGTTCCTGCGTCGAGCGGGCAATGGCGCCGACATTCCGGTCGATGGACGCGACCTGATTGCCGATCAAGGCCAGCGCCTCGCCAGTCCGGTTGACCAGTTCTACGCCGCGCCGCACGTCATTTGACGACCTGTCGATCAGATCCTTGATTTCCTTTGCCGCCGTTGCCGAGCGTTGCGCCAGTTCGCGGACTTCCTGGGCAACGACGGCGAAGCCCTTGCCCTGTTCGCCCGCTCTGGCGGCTTCGACGCCGGCATTCAACGCCAGAAGGTTCGTCTGGAAGGCAATGTCGTCGATGACGGAGATGATGTCGGTCATCTTGCGCGACGAGGTTTCGATATCGCCCATGGCGGACACGGCCTGCTGCACGACCTCGCGCGAGCGTTCCGCCTCCGAGGCGGATTCCTTGACGATTGCCTGCACCTCGCGCGTCCGCTCGGCGGTCTGTTCCGAAATGGTGGTGATCTGGTCGATAGCAGCGGCACTTTCTTCAAGCGCTGAGGCCTGCTGTTCCGTGCGCCTTGCCATGTTGTCAGCAGCAGACGAGATCGAACCGGCTTCATCGCGAACACGGGTTACCGAAGCTTCGATGCGCTGCATTGCAGTGCCCAGGGATGCAAGCGACTCGTTGTAGTTCCTCTTCAGGACCTCGAATTCAGCCGAAAGGGCTTCTGTGATATCAGCCGTTAGGTCGCCGTTCGCAAGGCCGTTCAGCGCTATGCCGAGTGCATCAAGCGCGCGTTCCTGCTCGCGCTGTGCAGCAGCCCGCTCGGACTCCGCGCGGTCGCGCTCATCGGCGAGCACCTGCAGGTAAACCGAGATGCCGTAATCCATATCGAGCAGAGCGGCCTTGACGATCGCCGAGAGCCGCCGTGACAAGGCTTGTTCATGCTTGCGCTGCATGAAGCCATTGAGCTGTTGCGCAACGATCGATCGCACCATCCCTTCGAGGATCAAGGCGTAGCCGCCAATATACCAGCGCGGCTCGAGACCGAGGCGGGCATGCGTCCTGCCGACCGCCGAGACCGCTTCGACATAATCGGGTCCGTATTTGCCTGACGCGATCGTCTTCCAATGGTCCTGCTGCTTGGATTTGGCGTGGTGCACATGCTGCTGCGACGAAAAGAATTTCGACATTGCCGGATGTTTGGTGATCTTCTCGTAAAAGCTGTCGAGAGCGTCTTTGACGGCCGATTCGATAGTCGGCTGCAACTCCGAAAGAGCCTGCCTGGCATCCTGTCCCAGTCCAACAAAGTCGAGCCGATCGTTCAACTCGTCCATTTTCGATGCGCGCACCATAATCTGCTCCAAGAAAGAAATTACAAGCAGTTAGGGCATAGTCATGGTTAAAAATTCATTAGATTTTCACCTCATTTTCGGTGCGCGGCTAGCCGCATTGCATGTGGTGGTTGCGACCATGCCCGTCCCAACATCATTGCCCGGTCCGATGTCATCTGCTATACGCTGTGGTCATCACGTATCTCGCCACGAGGCCATCGGCATGGGGAACTCCAAGTCAGCAGATAGATAAGCCGCAACAGCTTTTTGTTGTTGCGGCGTGCTGTCGAACTCATTCCCATTGATGCCAGTGGCAGGCGCCGCCCGATCTCTCTTTCGAGCGGAATTTTCTCATGTCTGACATACGCCCGTCCTGGGCTTATTCGCTGCCGGCGGCACTGCTGCTGATGGCGCCTTTTGATATCCTCGCTTCACTGGCCATGGATATCTACCTTCCTGTCGTGCCGTCGATGCCCGGTATTCTCAACACGACGCCTGCGGTGATCCAGCTGACGTTGAGCCTCTATATGATCATGCTGGGTCTCGGACAGGTCGTGTTCGGCCCTCTTTCGGATCGCATCGGCCGCCGCCCGGTCCTGCTTTCCGGTGCCGTTCTATTTGCCGTCGCCTCTCTCGGAGCAGCCCTTTCATGGGGTGCGCCTATCTTCGTGCTATGCCGCCTGCTGCAGGCCATAGGCGCGTCGGCAGCCTTGGTCGCGACCTTCGCGACCGTGCGGGATGTCTACGGCAATCGTCCTGAACAGGCCATTATCTATGCCACATTCGGCTCGATTCTGTCCTTCGTGCCGGCCTTTGGACCGATAGCCGGTGCGATGATCGCCGACCGGTTCGGATGGCGTGCCATCTTCATGGTGCTCGCGATGCTGACGCTTCTTGCAAGTATCCATGCTGTTGTGAAATGGCATGAAACGTGCCCCGAGGGCGCCCCCGGTCCACGCCGTTCCATATGGCCGATCTTTAAAAGCCGATCGTTCTGGACCTATACACTGGCCTTCAGCGCGGGCATGGGCACATTCTTCGTGTTCTTCTCGACCGCTCCGCGCGTGCTGATCGGCCGGGCCGGTTATTCCGAGCTCGGTTTCAGCATCGCATTTGCGACGGTCGCCGTCGTGATGATTATCACGGCGCGCTTTGCCAGATTGTTTGTGGAAAGATGGGGCGTTGCGGGCTGTGCTGCACGGGGTATGGGACTGCTTCTGATCGGTGCGGCAGCTCTTGGTCTCGGTCAGCTCTATGGGATGCCGTCCTTTGCAAGCTTCGTGCTTCCGATGTGGATCATGGCGGTCGGCATCGTCTTTGCGGGATCGGTGACGGCAAATGGGGCGCTGGCGGAGTTCGGCGATATCGCCGGATCGGCCGTGGCATTCTATTTCTGCATTCAGAGTCTGATCGTAAGTCTCATCGGGACTCTGGCCGTCACAGCGCTGGATGGCGATAGTGCATGGCCTCTGGTCGGCTTTGCCACGCTGATGGCGTTGCTGGTGCTGGCAGCGCTTCATCTGTTGCGGCGTCACAATGCCCTGGCTTGATCTGCGGAGCCCTGCGCCGCTCATGATGTAAAATCTGAAACGACCGCCCGCGAAAGCTGGCTTTCGCGGGCGGTCAATTTCGTTTCTTCCATTTTCTGCCTCACGCAACCCCGCCGTCGGCAGACGTACCTTCGCCATTCGCAGCCGTCCTAGCGCCAACCTAATGCCGGCGCGACATGGGTCAGGATGGACTCGATGACATGGGCGTTATAGTCGACCCCGAGCTGGTTCGGCACGGTCAAGAGCAGCGTGTCTGCCGCGGCGATGGCTTCGTCCTTTGCCAACTGTTCGATCAGCACATCCGGCTCTGCGGCATAGCTGCGGCCGAAGATGGCGCGCGTCTTTTCATCGATGAAGCCGATCTTGTCTGCATCCTGGCCGCTCTGGCCGAAATAGGCTCGGTCGAGATCGTTGACCAGCGCGAAGATGCTGCGGCTGACCGAAACCCGCGGCTCGCGCTTGTGCCCGGCTTCTTTCCAGGCCTCGCGATAGAGCCTGATCTGATCGGCCTGCTGGACGTGGAAGGGCAGGCCGCTTTCATCGTCTTTGAGCGTCGAGCTCTGCAGGTTCATGCCAAGCTTTGCGGCCCATACGGCCGTGGCATTAGAGCCGGCACCCCACCAGATCCGCTCGCGCAAACCCTCGGAGTAGGGTTCGAGGCGCAGCAGGCCAGGCGGGTTGGGGAACATTGGCCGAGGATTGGGCTGTGCGAAGCCCTCGCCGCGCAGCAGATCGAGCAGCACTTCCGTATGCCTGCGGCCCATGTCGGCGTCGCTCTCGCCCTCCATCGGCGCATAACCGAAGTGGCGCCATCCATCGATCACCTGTTCGGGCGAGCCGCGGCTGATGCCGAGCTGCAGCCGACCGCCGGCGATAAGATCGGCAGCGCCCGCATCCTCGGCCATGTAGAACGGGTTTTCATAGCGCATGTCGATGACGGCGGTGCCGGTTTCGATGCGGCTGGTCTTGGCGCCGACAGCCGCCAGCAGCGGGAAGGGCGATGCGAGCTGGCGAGCGAAATGATGCACGCGAAAATAAGCGCCGTCCGCTCCCAGCTGTTCCGCCGCGACGGCGAGATCAATCGACTGTAGCAGCGTGTCGGCTGCCGAGCGCGTCTGCGATTGCGGCGACGGCGTCCAGTGGCCGAATGAAAGGAAACCGATCTTCTTCATGGTACAATCCTATTATATCCGGTTAGCACGGCCTGCTTTTGCATCACGCATGTCCATGCAGAAACCGGCGCGTCAAAGGCGCCGCTTGCTTGCGTCTTCATGGCATGGCTTGCAAAAGCCGAAGGTTCAGGCGGCTATATGTGCATGGATGCAGCGGATGGAACAGCGCAAACTGTGAACTGATCGTCAATGCCGACGAGGTTGCGTTCTTCCCACATATGGTTTCTTACGCGCTTCCTAACATGAACAAATTTTAACGAAGACGTTAACAATCGGATAACGCACCGCACCGAAACTGCCGCGCGTGTGAGTGCATCTCTCGCTTTCAATGTCCTTGAAACAAGAAATGGCAGGAAACTATGTTTGCAAGAAATTTCGCCCCGGCTCTGGTCCTCGTCGCATTCAGCGCCGGTATCGCGCATGCGGAAGTGCCCGTCCGTATCGATCAATTCGATCATTGGGGCGCGTATTCTTATAAGTCCGGCGACAGCGTCAGTTGCTATGTTTTATCGAGACCGGTTGCGCAGCAGCCCGCCAGCGTCGACCACGGCGACAATTTCTTCATCGTCTCGCGCCTGTCTCCCGGTGACAAACTGGTTCCGGAGGCGGCAATGGGCTATGACCTGAAAGACGGGGCGCAGATGACGGCGACGGTTGGCGATAAGACATTCCCGATGTTTACGAAAGACCGGCACGGCTGGGTAAGGAACGAGGCGCAGGAGCCGACCATGGTCAACGCCATGAAAGGCGGCGCGCAGCTGCAGCTGCAGGCAACCTCGAAACGAGGCACTGAGACGAGCTATTCCTACTCTCTTTCCGGCATTACAGCCGCGTTGAAGCGAATAGAGACTTGCCGGTGAGGCCGGCGGCGTCCGAGGATCTACCGGCGATTTCGTTGCAGCGGGTTGTGTAGCGGACAAGCGGATTGGCGTCTTCTCATTCCGCGGAGAAGGCGCCAGTCAGGGCTTTCGAACTGATATCTCTTGTGAAATCAAAAATCCTGATATAAATGAGATCTATTGATGGGGAATTCAGGATTCAATGAAGCGCGGCTTTCTGACAATTTATGCGGGTGAGAACGCTGCAGTCTTCAGGGCGCTTTCGGCGCCAGCGCGCGTCGACATGCTGAAGCTGCTTTGCGCCCGAGGCTCACTGAATGTCAACGAGATCGCCCGGGAACTGGATCTGCCGCAATCGACTGTCGCGACGGGCATCATGATCCTGGAGGAGGCCGGTCTTGTCGAAACCAAGGCTGCGAAAGCGCGAAAAGGCTACCAAAAGATCTGCACCGCGCTTTACGACGAAATCCTGTTGAGCTTCGAGGACCAGGCCTTCAAGCATGATGAGGACGTGATCGAAGTTGCCATGCCAATCGGTCTCTACACGAGCTGCGAGACGCATGCGCCTTGTGGCCTGTGCTCCACCGAGGGCGTCATCGGCCTACTCGATGTTCCCGATTATTTCCTCGACCCACAACGCATGCAGGCCGGTCTTCTCTGGTTCGGCCGCGGCCATGTCGAATATAAATTCCCCAACAATGCCAAGATCTTGAATCGAAACGTCAACGCCATCGAATTCTCGATGGAGCTCTCATCCGAAGTGCCCGGCACCAATCCGGATTGGCCGTCCGACATCACTGTCTGGATCAACGGCGTTGCCGTTGGCACATGGACCTCTCCCGGCGATTACGGCGACAAGCGCGGGGCCTTCACGCCAAGCTGGTGGAAGCTGGAAGGTTCTCAATACGGCAAGCTCAAGACCTGGCGAATCTCCAAGAAGGGCACGTTCATCGACGGGGTCGCCTCTTCCGATGTAACGATCGATGACCTTGCCATCAGTCAGCATTCCTCGATCCGTCTGCGGATCGGTATCGCCGACGATGCGCGCAACACCGGTGGCATCAATATCTTCGGCCGCGGCTTCGGCAATTATGGCCGCGATATCCTCATGCGCATCGATTTGGCGCAATAGTATCGTAATTTATGATACATAGCATATTGTCGGAGTTGAATTCCGATAAGTCATATTTTTCATAAATCACTGATTTCACGGAGAGTTTTGTCATTCCGTGCGTGCCGCTCCTGTGGTTTCTGCGATATTTTCCTCCGTGAGTGCGTTGACGGCCTTTCAAAAGTGTATCAAGATCAAGGTATAAGAACGAAATATCTGATATATATGGGAGGAAGGCCGTGAAGGCGCATGTGATCGTCCATCGTGATTTCCGAATTGCCGACATCGATGATCGGCTCTACAGCTCTTTTCTGGAGCATCTGGGTCGGGCGATCTATGGCGGCATCTACGAGCCGGGCCACCCGACTGCCGATGAGAACGGTTTCCGTAAGGATGTGATTGAGCTGGTGCGCGAGCTCAACTCGCCCTACTGCCGTTATCCGGGGGGTAATTTCGTCTCAGCCTATAATTGGGAAGATGGCGTTGGGCCCCGTTCTGAGCGGCCGGTGCGCCTCGATCTTGCCTGGCGGACGCGCGAGAGCAACCAGATCGGCGTCAATGAATTCGTGGATTGGTGCAAGAAGGCCAATACCAAGCCGATGCTTGCCGTCAATCTCGGCTCGCGCGGGCTGGATGCGGCACGAAACTTCCTTGAATATTGCAATCATCCGAGCGGCACATACTGGTCGGACTTGCGGCGCAAGCACGGCTGGGCTGATCCGCATGGAGTGAAGCTCTGGTGCCTGGGCAATGAGATGGATGGTCCCTGGCAGGTCGGTCACAAGTCTGCCTACGAATATGGCCGCCTGGCCGACGAGACCGCCAAGGCCATGCGCGGCTTCGATAAATCGCTTGAACTGGTGGTCTGCGGCTCGTCCAACTCGGACATGAAGACTTACCCCGATTGGGAAGCCCAGGTTCTGGAGCAGTGCTACGACAGCGCTGATCATATCTCGCTGCACATGTATTTCGCCAATCGCGAGAAGAATACGCTGAACTATCTCGCCAAAGCCGAGAAACTCGATCGCTATATCGTCACCATCGGCGGCGTCATCGACTATATCAAGGCTAAGAAGCGCTCGAAGAAGACGATCGGCATTTCCTTCGACGAATGGAACGTCTGGTATCACTCCAACCAGCAGGACAAGGAGATCCTTGCGCGCGACGAATGGCCGGATGCGCCGCATCTGCTTGAGGATGTCTATAATTTCGAGGACGTGCTGCAGGTCGGCGGCATTCTCAACACCTTCATTCGCCGTTCCGACCGCGTGCGCATTGCCTGTATTGCCCAGCTCGTCAACGTCATCGCGCCAATTATGACGGAGGACGGAGGCCCGGCATGGCGGCAGACGATTTACTATCCGCTCTATTTCGCCTCGAAATATGGCCGCGGCTACGCGCTGCGCCTGGTCACCGACGGCCCGACCTATGACAGCGACGAGGCCGACGACGTGCCCTATCTCGATGTGTCGGCCGTTCACGACGAGATCGGAAAGATGGTTACGCTCTTTGCCGTCAACCGCCATCCCGACATCGCGCTCGATCTAGATACGCGCCTCGAAGGCTTTGCCGGAGCCCGTGTCGTCGAACAGCATGAAATGGTTCACAGCGATTTGCAGGCGACCAACACGGCAGCGCATCCGAACGCAGTCGTCCCAACCAATACGGGCGACGCCAAGATCGAGGATGGACGGCTTCGCGCGACACTGAAGCCGCTATCCTACACGGTGATCCGACTGGCAGTCTGACACCTTGTGGCCGGGGCGAATGCACCCGGCACTGAAAACGGTCTGATGGTCGCGAGGAGGCGGCTGAGGACCCATTGCAGGCCCGGACAGCCGCACGCCACTTTGTGCCGCCGGCCGGGAAAAAGGGTGAAATCGCGGTCTGCTCACTATCGCTTGAGCGTCCGCGCAGTCGATAAAAATGGGAGGAGATCATGAAGCAGTGGAAGAAGCTTGCCTTCGGCGCCGCGCTGGCCACGTTCGGCCTCATCGCTGCGGCCAAGGCTCAGGACTATACCTCTTTGCCCCGCAAGGAGACCTTGATCGTCGAAAACCCTGAAGGAACGATCAAGAATCCAGGCTGGTTCAACATCTGGGTCAATGGTGGCGGCGGTGTTTCGACTGGCCTTCAGCAGCTGACGATGGACACGCTCTGGTACATCGATCCGGAGAAAGGTCTGGGCGGCTCGGCCTGGGACAACTCGCTTGCTTCCGACAAGCCGCAATATAATGACGATTTCACCCAGATGACGGTGAAACTGCGCAAGGGCCTCTATTGGAGTGACGGCGTCGAATTCACCGCCGATGACGTTGTCTACACCGTCAAGACCCAGATGGACCATCCGGGCATGAACTGGAGCGCGGCCTTCTCGGTTCAGGTTGCCAGCGTCGAGGCGCCGGATCCCTATACGGTCGTCTTCAAGCTGAAGAAGCCGAATTCGCGTTTCCACGCCATCTTCACTGTTCGCTGGAACGGCGCGTGGATCATGCCCAAGCATGTCTTCGAGAAGGTCGCCGATCCCGTTCGTTATGATAATGCCAATCCCGTCTCGCTCGGCGCCTATAAGCTAAAGGCCTACGATCCGCAGGGCAAATGGTACACCTGGGAGAAGCGCGACGACTGGCAGCGCACATCGCTTGGCCGTTTCGGTGAGCCGGCCCCGAAATATGTCACCTATGTCGATCCAGGCCCGCCGGATAAGCGCACGATCGCGCAGCTCGAGCACAATCTCGATATCATTCACGACAATACGCCGGAAGGCATGTTCACGCTGAAGGAAAAGTCGAAGACCGTCGAAAGCTGGTTCCCAGGATTCCCCTTCGCGCATCCGGATCCGACGCTGCCCGCCGTGATCTTCAACAATCAGGACCCGCTGTTCCAGAATCCCGATGTCCGTTGGGCTCTTGCATTGCTCATCGATATCAAGGCCGTCGATATGGCGAGCTATCGCGGCGCCGCCACGCTCTCCGCACTCGGCGTTCCGCCGACGGCGGTCGCCATGACGGATTATCAGGCGCCGATGCAGGATTGGCTGAAGAATTTCGAGATCGATACCGGCAAGCGCAAGATCAAGCCATACGATCCGACGATCGGTCAGCAGATTGCCGATATCCTGCGCAAGCAGCCGAAATACAAGGATCAGATCCCGACCGATCCGGCCGCGATCAGCAGTGCCTTCGGCTATGGCTGGTGGAAGCCCGATCCGCAGGCCGCCGGCGAGCTATTGGAAAAGGCCGGCTTCAAGAAGGTCGGCGGCAAATGGATGACGCCTGACGGGCAGCCGTTCAAGATCCGTCTGACGGTCGAAGGCGACACTCGCTCCGTCTTTACCCGTGCGGGCACTCTCATCGCTCAGCAATGGGCAGCCTTCGGGATCGATTCCAAAGCTGCTCCATCCACCAGCGTCTGGCAGGCGGGATTGCAGCCCGGCAACTATCAGGTCGCGATTGCGTGGAGTGTCGAGACCTGGGGCGGCGATCCCGATCTGTCCTTCTTCCTCGACAGCTGGCATTCGCAGTTTGTCGCCAAGAAGGGTGAGAACCAGGCGCCGCGCAATTGGCAGCGCTGGTCCAATCCGGATCTCGACAAGATCATCGAAAACATCCGCCGCATCAGCGCCGATGATCCGAAGGGCATCGAACTTGGCAAGGACTATCTGAAGCTGGTCGCCCAGCAGATGCCGACCATTCCGCTGATGTCCTATAACGTCTTCACTTCGATGGATACCACCTATTGGAAAGGCTATCCGACCATTGCCGACCCCTATACGGACCCCGTTCCCAATTGGGCGAACTCCCGGTTGATGATGGTCAAGCTGAAGCCGGCACAGCCCTGATTTCTCCCGACCCTGATGCGGCAATCGCCGCATCAGGCACCTTTCGCCGGACACTAGGCACGTCCGGCGAATCTTTTGAATTGATGATGAAGCGCAAGCAGCGAGGAAGACGGCGGCATGACGTCCTATCCAGTTTTCGTATTGAGACGATTTGGCCAATTCCTGCTCGTTGTCTTCCTCGGCATTTCCGCGACGTTCTTCATCACTCACATGACGCCGATCGATCCTGTCGAGGAAAGCATCGGGACCATCCAGCAGATGGGCCAATCCGATCCCCGCGCTGTCGAGTTGATGCGTCAGTCGTTACGTGAGCTCTATGGCCTCGAGGGCTCTATCTGGCAGCAATATCTACATTTCTGGGGGCGTCTTGCGACCGGTGATCTCGGGCCGTCGCTGTCGGCATTCCCTACGCCGGTTTCCGCCATCATCGCGAGGGCGCTGCCCTGGACGATTGGTCTGATGACGGTTTCCGTCATCCTCACCTTCATTCTCGGCAACATGATCGGCGCGCTCGCAGGATATTATCGCAAGAGCTCGGTGCTGAAGGCCGTCAGCCTGGTTTTCATCGCCATGCAGCCGATCCCTTATTACATCCTCGCCTTCGTTCTCATCATTCTCTTCGGCTATGTCTGGCCGATTCTGCCCATCAATGGCGGCTATGAGATGAACACCAACCTGCAGCTGTCCTTTACGCTGGTGCTCGATATTCTCCGCCACTCCATCCTGCCGGCGCTGTCGCTGATCCTTGTCGGGACAGGCGGTTGGCTGATCGGCATGCGGGCGCTCGTCTCCAATATCATCACCGAGGATTATGTTGTTTTCGCCGAGCTCGGCGGCGTGCCGAAGCGCAAGATCCTGCGCTCCTACATCGCCCGCAATGCCATGGTGCCGCAATTTACCGGCCTTGCCATGTCCCTTGGCGCCGTCTTCAACGGCACGGTCATCACCGAAATCGTCTTTGGCTATCCCGGTATCGGCAATCTCCTGATTTCGGCCGTGCACGCGGGCGATTACAGTCTCGTCCTCGGGCTTAGCGCACTGTCGATCGTCGGCGTCGCCGCGGCCGTCTTCATCATCGACATATTGGGTCCGCTGATCGACCCGCGCATCAAGGTGGAGTAGGCCATGCTGACGATCGTTCGCGACCTCGCACGCCAGAATATGGAATTCCTTTGCGGCCTTCTGCTGCTTGCCGTCATCGTCGGGCTGGTGATCCTGTCCTATTTCTCGCCCTATGGCCCGGCCGATCTTTATCTGCTGCCGCCCGACATGCCGCCGGATGGGCAATACTGGCTGGGCACGACATCGCGCGGCCAGGATGTTTTCTGGCAGCTGACGACAGCGCTCCGCAACACACTCTATTTCGGCATCGGCGTCGCAATTCTCTCGCGCATCATCTCGCTTGTCGTGGGGCTGGTGGCCGGCTATGCCGGAGGTGCCGTCGATCGCGTGCTGATGGCGATCAATGACAGCATCATGGTCATTCCGCAGTTTCCGCTGCTGATCCTGTTCTACTTCGTACTCAAGGATGAAATGACCTGGACGGTGCTCATCATCGTCATGGCCTCGCTCGGCTGGTCGTACGACGCGCGCCTGATCCGCTCGGTGGCGATCAGCCTGAAGACGCGGCCTTTCACCACGCAGAGCGTCTATTCCGGCATGAGCATGCGCAAGATCCTCGTCGAGGAGCATCTGCCCTATGTACTGCCGATCGTCTTCGCCACCACGATGAACAATATGATCTGGTCGATCGGCATGGAGATTACGCTTGCGGTGCTCGGCTTTACCGATATCGAGACGCCGACCATGGGCATGATGATCTACTGGGCCAATGCGCATTCGGCGCTGATCGCCGGAACATGGTGGTGGGTTGCAGCGCCGGTTGCCGCCATCGTGGTGCTGTTCATGGCGCTCTTCCTGCTGTCGATGTCGATGAATGAATATAACGACCCCCGCAGTCGTTTGAACCGGATGGGAGGCTGAGGCATGGAGGCTGTCGTCGAGGTCAACAACCTCAAGGCCTATTACCGGGCCTTTCTTTACGGCGTCGATCGTGAAGTGCGGGCGGTTGACGATGTCAGCCTGTCGATCGGCCGCGGCGAGATCTATGGCGTTGCAGGTGAATCGAGCAGCGGCAAGACGACGCTGATCAAGACGATCGCCGGCGCCATCCGGCCGCCGCTGCGCGTCGTCTCCGGTGCCGTCAAATTCCATTTCAACAATGGGACGCAGGATATCTACGCCATGACGGCAGAGCAGCGGTCATCGCTTCGCTGGCGGCATCTCTCCTATGTCATGCAGGGATCGATGAATGTGCTCAATCCGGTGCGCCGTATCCGGCATTCGTTCACGGATTTCGCCTTCCGCCATATGAAGGCCGATCGCGCCACCTTCTTCGATCGGGTTGGCGCTCACCTTCAGCGGCTGAAGCTCGATGCGAATCTTCTTGATGCCTATCCGCACGAATTGTCGGGCGGCATGCGTCAGCGCATGACGATCGCGCTGGCGACCATCCTGACGCCGGAGTTCATTATCGCCGATGAGCCGACGACCGCGCTCGATGTCATCGTCCAGCGCGACGTGCTGCAGATGATCCGGGAGATACAGCGCGAGATGGGCTCGTCCTTCCTGTTCGTGACCCACGATATGGGCGTTCACGCCGCTGTCTCCGATCGTATCGGCATCGTCTATGCCGGCCGGCTGGTGGAGGAGGCGCCGACGCGGAAGCTTTTTCACCTGCCGCTTCATCCTTATACGCAGCATCTGGTCGCAAGCCTGCCGCGGATCGGCGATGCCTCGACGCGCCCCTCGCTCGAGGGCAGGCCGCCCAATCTGGCCATGCCGCCGGAGGGATGCCGTTTTCATCCGCGCTGCCCGAAGCGCATGGACATTTGCAGCCGCGAAGTGCCGCCTATGGTGAACGTCGAGCCGGACCGGCGCGTCGCCTGCTTCGCAGTAACGGGAGGGGCGCGATGAGCGATCTTCTTTCACTCTCGCATGTCAGCAAGATCTATCGCCAAGGGGGCATGCTCAGCCGTCGTCATATCACGGCGGTTCGCGATGTCAGTCTGAGCCTCGGAGAGGAGCCGGAAATCCTTTCGATCGTCGGCGAGTCGGGCTCTGGCAAATCCACCATCGCGTCGATGATCCTCGGCCAGACGGCGCCGACATCCGGCAGCCTGAATTTTCGCGGCAGAGCCGTCGCCGTTCATGGCCGGTCCGAGCGGCGCGCCTTCATGCGGGAGGTGCAGCCGGTCCTTCAGAATCCGTTCGAAGCGTTCAACCCACTCAAGAGGGTTGATCGATATCTTTTTGAAACGGCAAGGAATTTCGCGCCGATGGGTCCAAAGCCAAGCCGAGCCGATGTCGAGCGTATTGCCGATGAGGCGCTTGCCCATATCGGACTGACACTTGCCGAGGTGAAGGGACGGTTTCCGCATGAGCTTTCGGGCGGCCAGCTGCAGCGCACCGCCATTGCCCGCGCGCTCATACCGCAGCCCCGCCTGCTGGTGGCCGATGAGCCGGTTTCGATGGTCGATGCTTCCCTGAGAATGGCGATCGTCAATCTCTTCGGTCAGCTAAAGAGGGAGCTCGGGCTGTCGATCATCTATATCACCCATGATCTGGCGACGGCCTACTATATCAGCGACCGCATCATCATCATGAAGAAGGGCGAGATCGTAGAGCAGGGCGGCGCGCGTGCCGTCCTCGACAATCCGCAGCATCCCTATTCGCAGGCTTTGAAGGAGGCGGTCCTCTCCACCACGCCAGACGTAGAGCCGGCATCGATCGCGTGATCAGTCATTTCTAACGCGAGATCCGGGTCGAAAGAATGATGGACGATAGAGTGCGCTCGACGCCGTCGATCGTGCCGATGCCGTCGATCAGCTGATCCAGCTCGGAGATTGACGGCGCTGCGATGATAGCGATCAGATCGAACGTGCCGCTGACGGAATGAAGCGTTGTTACCTCGGGGATAGCATTCAACGATGCGGTCACCGCCGACAATGCCTTCGGTGCAATCGTGATCAGCACATGCGCCCGAATGAGGCCGGACAAATAGGTCTCCGACAGCCGCACGCCATAGCCCGCAATCACACCTTCCCGCTCTAGCCGTTCTAGCCTCGCCTGAACGGTGGTGCGCGACAGCGACAACTTCTTGGCGAGACTCGCGACAGGCATTCGGGCATTCTGGCCGAGCAAGGCGATCAGTTCGCGGTCCTTATCGGTGACCTGCATGGCGACTCCTGCATTTTGCAAATTCTATTCGTCAATTTGTATAGATTTGTACAACGAAATGCATTTTTCGTCGCTATGAATCGTTCAACTCCTACCTACACTTATAAAAATCTTATCAATGAAATGCAGGGGAGTCATATGAAAGACATAGTGGTCATCGGCGCGGGCAAGATCGGTGGGGCGATCGCTCTGATGCTGGCTCAGACGGGCGATTACACGGTCGTTGTCGCCGACCGCAGCCAGGAACAGCTCGACAAGATCGACCGTCACCCTGCGATTTCCACCGCCGCCGTCGATATTGCCGACCGCGCCGGGCTCGTTGGCGTTCTGAAGGGCAAGTTCGCCGTCCTGTCCGCAGCGCCGTTCCATCTCACCGGCTTCGTCGCGGAAGCGGCACTTGAAGCCGGCGTCCATTATCTCGACCTCACTGAAGACGTCGCGACGACCAAGAAGGTCGAGGAACTGGCTCAGGGAGCAAATACCGCCTTTATCCCGCAATGCGGCCTGGCGCCGGGCTTCATCTCGATCGTCGCCAACGATCTCGCCAAGCGGTTCGACAGCCTCGACAGCGTGCGTATGCGCGTCGGCGCGCTGCCGCAGTATCCCTCCAACGCTCTGAACTACAATCTGACCTGGAGCACGGACGGCCTCATCAACGAATATATCGAGCCCTGCGAAGCGATCGTCGAAGGCAAGCTCGTCACCGTTCCCGCCATGGAAGAGCGCGAAGAATTCTCGCTCGACGGCGTCACTTATGAAGCCTTCAACACGTCAGGTGGTCTCGGCACGCTCGCCAAGACGCTTGCTGGCCGCGTGCGGACGATGAACTACCGCACCATCCGCTATCCCGGCCATCAGGCCATCATCAAGGCGCTGCTCAACGACCTCAACCTCAAGAACCGTCGCGATGTGCTGAAGGATCTCTTCGAAAATGCGCTGCCCGCCACCATGCAGGACGTGGTCGTCGTTTTCGTCACCGTCTGCGGTTGGCGCGAGGGCCGCTACATGCAGGAAACCTATGCCAACAAGGTCTATGCAGGCATTGTTGCCGGCAAGAAGATGAGCGCCATCCAGATCACCACGGCCGCCGGCATTACCACCGTGCTTGATCTTCTCGCTCAAGGCAAGCTGCCCTCCAAGGGCTTCGTTTGCCAGGAAGAAATCGATCTCGGCGATTTCCTCGCCAATCGCTTCGGACAGGTTTACAGCCTTGAGAAAATCAGGATGAAAGAAGCCGTCTAAGCGGCTATTCCTATTGCTGTTTTGAAATGTGGCGCCTTCGGGCGCCACATGCGTTTGGCCCTTGGAAACGGCGCTGCTGAGACTAACCGATCAGTCGTTCGAGGATCTCGACGGGATGCGGGATGGCTTGATGATCAATTTTGGCGACCTGCGAACGACAAGAAAATCCAGTCGCCATGACGACGGCCCGATTGCCGTTCTCGGCGATCCTGTCCTGCCAACTCATCGCGTAAAGCTTTTCCGAGATGGCGCGATTGCGCACTTCATGCCCGAAGGTGCCGGCCATGCCGCAGCAGCCGACCTCGGCCATATCGAGCTTGATTCCCAACTTCCCGAAGAGCACGGACCATTGCTTGAGGGCAGCAGGAGCGTTCGTTTTCTCCGTGCAATGGGCAAGCAGCGTGAAACGCTCTTGCAGTGAAGTCTGCGCCGGCGGCAATCGGTCGAGGTTTGCGGCGAGCCACTCCTGAGGCAGCAGCACCGACGCCTGCAGCTTAGCTGAGGGCAGGGCGGCATATTCGCTGCGATAGGTCAGTGTCATCGATGGGTCGATGCCGACAAGTGGGATGCCCATCCGAGAGATGCAATCGAGATAATCTCGCGATTTCGCCGCCGCCTTCTCGAAGCGACCGAGATAGCCATGCACATACAGGGCTTTGCCGTTGTTCTGTGATCCGGCGAGCCACGGCTTGAAACCCATTTTCAGGGCGAGCTTGAGCGCTGCGATGACGACGGCTGGATCGAAATAGGTGGAGAAGACATCAGCAACGATGACGACCGCCTGGACTCGCTCCTCTGCGGAGAGCTTTCCCAACAGTTCCGGAGTAGCAACCTGCACGCGGAGACGAGCGGCTTCCCGTTCGAGCGATACTGCAGGCATGGCGGGAAGCGCGGTGAGACCAGCGAACCGCATCAAGGCTTGGCCGGCGGCCGATCCGGTGAGCAGATTGTAGCCTGGCTTGAAGCGCGCCATCAGCGGCAGAGTCGTCTCGATAGCAGCGACGATTGGGTCCTTTAGCGGCCTAAGGTATCGACCGTAATAGAGCTCCAGGAATTTCGAACGGAAGGCTGGGACGCTGACCTTGACGGGACATTGGCCGGCGCAGGCCTTGCAGGCGAGGCAGGTGTCCATTGCCGCCCGCACCTCATGGGAAAAGTCGTCGCGATTGGCCGGATTGAGCGAGTTGACCGCTCGCCGCAAGAGATTGCCGAAAGGATTGGCGCGGCGCAGCTCTTGCGCCTCACGTCGCGGATCGACCTGCCGCTCCGCCAGCAGGCGCAGCCATTCGCGCATCAGCGCCGCGCGGCCCTTCGGCGAATAGCGCCGGTCACCCGTCGCCTTGAAGGAGGGGCACATCGGGCTTGTCGCGTCGAAATCGAAACAGGCGCCGTTACCGTTGCAATAGGCTGCATTGTCGAAGGCGGCGCGGATATCATTGCCGATGATACGATCGAAGTCGCCGCGCAGTGACACTTCGTCGATCTTCAGCAACGGGCGGGATGAGCCGGATGCGATCTTGCCGGGATTGAGGCGATCGCCGGGGTCGAATGCGCGCTTAATGTCCTGCAGGCTCGGATAAAGCTCGCCAAAATATTCAGGGACATATTCCGAGCGAACGCCCTTGCCATGTTCGCCCCAGAGCACCCCGCCATATTTGCGGGTGAGGGCAACGACGCCGTCGCTGATCTTGCGGACGAGCGGCTGATGGTCGGTGCGGGTAAGATCAAGCGCCGGGCGGACATGCAGCACGCCGGCATCGACATGGCCGAACATGCCGTAATCCAGCCCCTCGGCATCGAGAAGGGCACGGAATTCCCTTATATAGGCGGCCAGATGTTCGGGTGGAACGGCGGTGTCCTCGACAAAGGGCACCGGCCGCACCGGCCCCTCGACATTGCCCAGCAGGCCGACGGCGCGCTTGCGCATCGACCAGATCGCCTCGACCTCTGCCTTTTTGCGAGCGATCGTATAGCCCTTATGGCGAGCTGAGGAGCCGTCATCAAGGGCGGCGGTCACGTCCGCCAGCTTGCGTTCCAACTCGTCGCTATCGTCGGCCAGCACCTCGACGATATTGATGCCGTTGGCGGCGCCAGATGCATCCTCGGGGAAGAAGCAGGCGATGCCGCTCCAGACGATATCGCCCTTGGCGAGACCCAGCACCTTCTCGTCGACCGTTTCGACCGAGGCCACCTTCAATGCCACTAGCCGCCTGGCATCTTCGAGCGCCGTGTTGAAATCATCGTAGCGGATGTTGATGAGGGCCGATCGCGCCGGGATCGGCAGCACGTTGAGTTCGGCCTCGGCGATCATGGCCAGCGTGCCTTCAGAACCGCACAGCACCGCATTGAGATCGAAGCGGCCGTCATCGCGCCAGATATGGGCGAGATCGTAGCCGGTCATGTAACGGTTGAGCTTGGGGAAGGTCGCCGCGATCAGCTCGCTTTTGTCCCGGGCGATCGCATCAACGACACGATGAATCTCACCGATCCGATCGTCACGCGCCTTGATCTCGTCCAGCTCGCTATTGCCAAGCGGACGCGACCACCAGTCGCTGCCATCGGAAAGCACCACGCGAAGGCCGAGAACGTGGTTGCTGGTCTTGCCGTAAAGACACGAGCCCTGGCCGCAGGCATCAGTGGAGATCATGCCGCCGATAGTGGCGCGGTTGGAGGTGGAAAGCTCAGGCGCGAAGAACAACCCGTATGTTTTCAGCGCCTTGTTCAATTGATCCTTGACGACACCAGCTTCGACACGGGCGATCTTTCGAACCGGATCGATCTCCAGGATTCGGTTCATGTGCCTGGAGCAGTCGACGACGACCCCAGAGGTTAGCGATTGACCGTTCGTTCCGGTGCCACCGCCGCGCGGGGCGATGACAAGATCGGAAAAGGCAGGTTCGGATATGGCTTTGGCGATGATTTTCAGATCATCCGCGCCGCGCGGATAGAGGATTGCCGTCGGCTTGACCTGATAGATGGAATTGTCGGTCGAGGCGACCGTCCTGGCACCGTCGTCCATCTCCACGTCGCCGCCAAAGCCGAGTGCTGACAGCCGACGGGTGAAGGCGCCGGTCTGATGTAGCGAACTGTCTTTCGCCGAAACTAGGCGTGGTATCATGATGCGAAGACTTCCGGCGTTTTACGCGGTGATTGGAGCACTCCCGCTTTTAAACAGAATTACGGGAATGCTCTATCTCTTTGTTTTCACGCAGTTCCGGATGGATAGCCGTTTTGTGCGTCGGCCGCAGTTGCTCTAGCGCCGGAGCGCCGCGCAGGCCCTTTCGATGCGATCAAGGGCTTCGATGAGATCGGCTTCCGATGTCGCATAGGAAATGCGGAAATAGGGCGACAATCCGAAGGCTGAGCCGGGCACGACGGCGACATGCGCTTCGTCGAGGAGATAGGCGCAAAAATCCGCATCCGTCTCGATCTTCTTTCCGGACGGTGTCGTCGTTCCAAGCACGCCGGCGCAGCCCGAGAATGTGTAGAAGGCACCTTCCGGCTTAAGGCAATCCAGGCCATCGATGGCGTTCAGCCTGTTGACCACCAGATCGCGCCGTCGCTGGAAGCTTGCCTTGCGGCCCTCGAGAAAATCCTGCGGGCCATTGAGCGCGGCAACGGCCGCCGCCTGGCTGACGGAGGAAGGGCAGGAGGTCGCCTGGCTCTGGATAACGGCCATGGCCTTGATGAGGTCCCTCGGACCACCGGCATAGCCGATGCGCCAGCCGGTCATGGCATAGGCTTTGGAAACGCCGTTGACCGTCAACGTCCGGCTTTTGAGGCTCGGCTCGAGGGCGACAGGCGTGGTGAAATGAAAGCCCTCATAGACGATATGCTCATACATATCGTCGACCATCAGCCAGACATGCGGATGGCGCTGCAGCACCTCGATCAGCGGCCGATAATCGCCCTCGGAATAAGCCGCACCTGATGGATTGGACGGCGAGTTGAGCAGCAGCCAGCGCGTCTTGGGCGTGATCGCTTGTTCGAGCTGATCGGCCCTCAGGCGAAAACCGGCCTTGGCATCGCAGGGGATCAGAACCGGCACGCCGCCGCAGATCTCGACGATATCGGAATAGGAGGTCCAATAGGGCGTCGGGATGATGACTTCATCGCCCGGATTGATCGACGTCATGAAGGCGTTGAACAGGATCTGCTTGGCACCCGTCGCCACGGTAATTTCATCGAGTGCGTAGTCGATGCCGTTCTCACGCTGAAACTTCCCGGCAATCGCCTTCTTCAGCTCCGGCGTGCCGTCGAGCGCGGTATATTTCGTTTCGCCACGATCGATGGCGGCCTTGGCGGCTTCCTTGACATTGTCGGGCGTGTCGAAATCCGGTTCGCCTGCACCGAGAATGATGACAGGCAAGCCTTCCCGCTTCATCGCATTGGCGCGCGCACCGATCTGAAGAATGGTGGAAACGCCGATGGAGGCGATCCTCGAAGCGGGCTTGAAGCCCGCCTCTTCGATTTTCGTGGCGATCGTCATGGAACTACTCGATGTCGAAGGAGACACCCTGCGCCAGCGGCAGGGCCTTGGAGTAGTTCACCGTGTTGGTCGCCCGGCGCATATAGGCCTTCCAGGCGTCCGAGCCGGATTCGCGGCCGCCGCCGGTTTCCTTCTCGCCGCCGAATGCGCCGCCGATTTCAGCGCCAGAGGTGCCGATATTGACGTTGGCGATGCCGCAATCGGAGCCGTCAGCTGCGAGGAAGCGCTCGGATTCCTGCATGTCGCGCGTGAAGATCGACGACGACAGACCGGCAGCAACGGCATTGTGCTCATCGATGACAGCGTCGAAATCGTCATAGGGCATGACATAGAGGATGGGTGCGAAGGTTTCTTCCATGACCGGGCCTGCCTGCTTCGGCATTTCCACCAGCGCCGGCTTTGCGTAATAGCCATCGGCATGGCCGACATCGATCCGCTCACCACCGGTGACCGAGCCGCCGTGGGCCTTGGCCTCGGCAATCGCCTTCTGCATGTTGTCGAATGCGGCCTTGTCGATCAGCGGGCCGACGAGAGCGGAGGAGTGTAGAGGATCGCCGACCGAGACACTCTGATAGGCCTTCTTCAACCGCGGAACGAGCTGATCGTAGACGCTTTTGTGGACGAAGAGACGGCGCAGGGTCGTGCAGCGCTGGCCGGCCGTGCCCATGGCGCCGAAAGCGATGGCGCGCAGTGCCATGTCGAGATCGGCCGACGGGCAGACGATGCCGGCATTGTTGCCGCCGAGTTCGAGAATGGCGCGGGCAAAGCGCTTGGCAAGCCGCGGCCCGACTTCACGGCCCATGCGGGTCGAGCCGGTTGCGGAAACGAGCGGCACCTTCGGATGATCGACGAGGACTTCGCCGATCGCGCGATCGCCGATCAGCACTTGCGACAAGCCTTCCGGCGCGTCGCCGAAGCGGGCGAGCGCGTGATCAAGGATCGCCTGCGAGGCAAGAGCGGTCAGCGGCGTCTTTTCCGAGGGTTTCCAGACGACGGCGTCGCCGCAGATCAGTGCCAGCGCCGCGTTCCACGACCAGACCGCGACCGGGAAGTTGAAGGCGGAGATGATGCCGACGACGCCAAGCGGATGCCAGGTTTCCATCATGCGATGGCCCGGACGTTCCGTCGCAATCGTCAGGCCGTACAGCTGGCGGGAAAGGCCGACGGCGAAGTCGCAGATGTCGATCATTTCCTGCACTTCGCCGAGGCCTTCGGAGCGGATCTTGCCGGCTTCGATGGAAACCAGACGACCGAGATCGTCCTTGGCGGCGCGCAGCTCTTCGCCGAGCAGACGCACCAGTTCGCCGCGCTTCGGTGCCGGAACAAGGCGCCAGGCGCGGAATGCGGCATGCGCCTTCTCGATTTTCTTCGCCGCTTCCTCGGCCGAAACGGTCTTGAGGCTGCCGATCTTCTCGCCGGTGACCGGGGAGTAGGAGGGCATGTCGCCCTCAGTATAAAGCGCCTTGTCGACGCCGAGCTTTTCGAGAATGGCGGCAGCTTCGGCTGCAACGGAAGGGGTCTTGGCTGCGATATTCATCTTGTGAAACTCCACTTGTCTTGATCCGGGTGGCGCGCGGCGATATCGCCGCATCACTTCACTCGGCGGCGTCTTGTTTGGAAAGGGCTCGTAGGCAAGCATCGATCGATGCCTGTTCGATGCCGGCGTAATGGTCGAATTCGTTCAGCACCTTCATGCCGAGATCGGCTTCGAAGCGTTGCTGGTTCGGGCTGGCAACGAAGTCCTGCCGCGCGCCATCGCCGAGATTGGACTGGAAGATGCCGGCGGCGCTGACGGGAAGAAAATCCTCATAGACGATCGGATCAAACTGCACGAAGCCCTGGTCGATCAGTGCTTCGATATCCCCGTGGCTCGTTGCGGCGGTCTTGCCCTTGGCCGTCAGCGAATAGGTGAAATAGCCGAGGCCTTCGGCGCGGATTGCCGCCCAGTCATCCGGGAATTCGGCAAAGCTCTCGGCAAGTGCGGCTTCATAATCGCGGGCGTTCGATCCATCGGCTGCCGGACGTACGATCTTGCGGGAGTCGTCTAACAGCTTGTCGTAAAGCGCGCGGCCCTTCGGCGTCAGCGCAATGCCGCGTTGCTCGATCTCTCCGAAGCGGGCGGTGTGCGAGCCTGCTTCCCAGATGCCGTCGGCATTGCGGAATGAGACAGGTTCCTCGAGCGCCTTGAACGAGGTCTGGCGCAGCAGGATCGGGCAGATGCGCGTCGGTGGTCCCTCGACAACGGCTTTCGGTGCAATGTCATAGTCGGGCATCAGCGCCTGCACCCGGTCGATATCCAGCGTGCGGGGGGTCAGATGATTGATGTGCGGGCCTTTGAACGACACGACATCGGCAATCAGACGATGGGCGTCATGAAGCCGATGATACATGCCGGCATCGACATTGGCCTCGTCATGCCAGCGGAAGGTCTCCAAAACCTCGTCGACGAAGCGCCGGGCGTCCTCCTTGTTCAGGCCACCTTCGCGCTCGGCCTTTTCGGTGAGCGCGATGGCGCCTTCCGTGAAGATACGGCGCTTCGCGAGAATGTCTGCGGCCGCCTTGCGAAGATCCTCATCGGCGATGAGATCGAGCCGCAGCAGTGAGGTGAAGACGCGGAAGGGATTGCGCTTCAATTCGGCGTCGCCGATCGGCCGGAAGGCGGTCGAATGAACCGGCACGCCGGCGGTCGACAGATCGTAATAGCCGACCGGATACATGCCCATGACGGCAAAGACGCGCGCCATCATCGCAAGCTCGGCTGCGGTGCCGAGCCGGATGGCGCCGTGACGTTCCTCGGAGATGCGATCGAGATAATCCGTCGCCTCCAGCCGCTCCTTCAGCTTGGGCTGTGTCGCCAACGTTTCGTCGTTGACGCGAGCGACCAGCTCCATGAGCGTGCCGTAGGCGGGAACCTCTTCGCGATACATTGCCGACATGGCGGCCGAAAAAGCGCTGCGAATATCGCTGGTCGAGATGTGATCAGGCTTCATGTGCGATCTCTTCCTGAAAGGCTATGTCATTCCTATCCAGCAGAATATCTCTTGTTCAGCGGCCGGTGTTGTGAGAGTGAATTCTAACTTGATGCGAAAATGGAATGACTATGCGCCGACGCCTCATCCCTGACATCGTCAATCTTCAGGCATTTGAATGCGCGGCGCGCCATCAGAATTTCTCGCGTGCCGCCGAAGAACTCAATCTGACGCAAAGCGCCGTCAGTCGCCAGATCAGCGATCTCGAGCAGCAGACGGGCCTGAAGCTGTTCGAGCGTGTCCGCCAACGCGTCGTGCTGTCCGAGGCCGGACTTCGGCTGTTGCCGGAGGTGAAGGATCTGCTCCTGCGTTCGGAGCGGCTGATGATCGGCGCCGTCGCCGCCGGCCAGATGAAATTATCTCTGAAGGTCGCGACCTTGCCGACCTTCGGCACACGCTGGCTCGTGCCGCGCCTCGGCCAATTTCTTGATAAACATCGCGATGTCGCCGTCACAGTGGAATCGCGCTCCAAGCCCTTCAATTTTGAGGAGGATAATTTCGATCTTGCCATTCACTACGGCCTGCCGGCATGGGCGGGAGCCGTCGCGACTTTTCTTTGCAATGAGACCGTGCTGCCCGTTGCCAGCCGCGAGCTTGCCGGTCGGCTGGGTCTGATCTCGCCGGACGAGTTGGCAGGAGCGCCACTGCTGCACCTGACGACGCGTCCGAAGCTCTGGGCGCAGTGGTTCGACCTGCAGGAGCTGCCGACGGAGAATGCCTATCCCGGTGCGCGCTTTGACCAGTTTTCCATGATCATCGCAGCCGCTATTGCCGGGCTGGGTGTGGCGCTCCTGCCGACCTATCTGATCGAGGACGAGCTCAAGGCCGGCACGCTTCTGCCGCTGTTTAATCTGCCGATGCCGACCGAGAACAGCTATTACGTGGTCATGCCGGAAAAGAAGCAGACGAACGAGACGGCGACATTGTTCCAGGACTGGCTGTTGAGCGAGGTGACGCCGCAATGATCCTCCGAAATTAATCTGCATGGACCACAAGTGCCTATCGCTCTTTTGAGTTCGCATGGCGAACCGGGCCACCTGCTACGGCTTGCAAATGACAGCGCATGCAGACAGCGCTGATACGCTAGCCTTGTCTACATTCGAGGCCGAGAATCGTGCTTAAATACAGGGAGGCAAGGCCATACACCATGGCCGCAAGGTCGTTTCCGGTCGGGTGGGGGCAATGACGACAAGCGAACAGACGGAACTAGAGGATATAGTCTTCAGAAGTCCATTGCTCATCTCGCTTCTCCGGCGCTGGGATGAGATTGCGCTGCCAGATTGCTGGCTGGTGGCGGGAGCCATTGCCCAGACCGTTTGGAATCATGCCTTCGGGCTGCCCCTGTCTCATGGGATCAATGACCTCGACATCGTTTATTTCGATGCCGATGATCTCTCTGAACAAGCGGAGGCCAGTCATGCCGCACGGGTCCGCGCGATGTTTCCCGATTTGCCGGTCTGGATCGATGTGAAGAACGAAGCCCGGGTTCATTGCTGGTACGAAGCGAAGTTCGGATACCGGATCCCGCCTTACAAATCGACCCTGGACGCCATCACCACTTTTCCGACTACGGCAACCGCCGTGGGATTGCGCTCCAATAGTCACGGTCGTCTGGATTATTGTGCTCCGTTCGGTCTTTCCGATCTGCTGAATGGCGTCGTGCGCCCCAATAAGAAGCAGATCACGCAGGCGATCTACGAGCAGAAAGTCAATCGCTGGATTGCAGTCTGGCCGAGGTTGACGATTGTTGGCTGGGACGGCTGAGGCGTTTCGAGGCTCAGCCGCGCGATTTCCGAGCCGATGTCAGATCATGTCGAATATGGCCGATGCTACGACGACTTCCGTGCCCGCGAGGCCGACCGAACAGAAGAGCGTGGTGTCGAGAGGAGATGTTCTGCCGGCAGCATGGCCGGCGACTATGGCTGCAAGGTCGAGCATTCGCTCGTCGTGTATGGTTTCGGAAAGGAAAAATGGGGACGCATAGGCGCGCGTTTGCTCAGGAGAATCCGTGGCGATGATGCTGGCCATGTTCGCGACGTCCAGGCCGAGTTCATGTCCCTTGAGCGTCTTTGGGCCGATCGTATTGATGTGGACGCCGGCTTTTAAATCCGAAGCATCGATCACCGGCATGTCGCTGCTTGTTGCGCATAACACGATATCGGCATCGGCCACCGCTTCTGCGGCACTTGAAACCGGTTCAACGGCAATGCCGAGTTGCAATTGCATCTCCTCAGCGAAGGCGGCGCAGTTTCTTGGGTTTCGGCTAAAGACGCGGGCAGAGCCTATGTCGCGAACGGCGGCAGCGGCAATGAGCTGCGTTCGCGCCTGCGCACCGCTGCCAATGATGCCGACCGTGCGGGCGGTCACAGCGCTGAGGTGACGGATAGCTATGCCTCCTATTGCCCCTGTCCTGATCTCGCCGAGCCGTTCGCCCAGGATGATCCCCTGCAGTTCGGCGGTGTCAGCACGCCAAACAGCGACGATTTGTGAATGCTGTTCGCCGGCAAAGGTCTCGTAGGCGCGAAAGCCGGCAAGCGGCCGCTCGCCATCGATGCCGCCGACGGTAAACACGATGTCTCCACGATCGGGAAAGGAGACGTGATGGCGGGGTGGGGACACCAGCTTGCCGGCGGCCTTGGCCCGGAAGGCTGCTTCCAGGGCATCGATTGCCCCACGCATGACTGCGGCAGGGCATAAATCCTCGTCTTTCAATATCTTCATTGCGGATGGATCTCGTTAAGACAGCCACTCTGCAACCTCAAGCGCAGTCGAGGTCAATAGCAGATGTGGCCATCCTGGCGTTTCGCATTGCCCAGCTCTTGAGGCGCAGGCCATTGAGTTTGATGAAGCCCTCGGCGTCATGGTGGTCGTACGCTCCGGAGCTTTCCTCGAAGGTGACGAGGTCGGTCGAATAGAGCGAGGCTGGCGAGATGCGCGCGATCACGCTGGCTGAACCCTTGTAGAGCCTGAGTGTCACTTCGCCGCTGACATGGATTTGGCTCCGATCGATCAATGCCTGCAACATTTCCCGCTCGGGCGAATACCAAAAGCCGTTGTAGATCAGCGCGGCGTAGCGGGGCATGATCTCGTCCTTCAAATGTGCAGCGGCGCGGTCGAGCGTGATGGATTCGATCCCGCGATGGGCGGCGAGCAGGATCGTGCCACCCGGAGTTTCGTAAACGCCACGCGATTTCATCCCGACGAAACGGTTTTCGACGAGATCGATCCTGCCGATCCCATGCCTGCCGCCCAATTCATTGAGCTTTGTCAGCAGTGCCGCTGGTGCCATTGCTTCGCCGTTCACGGAGACCGCATCGCCCTTTTCAAAGCCGATGACGACGATTTCCGGCTCGTTTGGTGCCTCCAGAGGATCGACGGTGCGCTGATAGATATAGGATGGCGCGATTTCAGCCGGGTCTTCCAGGACCTTGCCTTCGGTGGAGGTGTGCAGGAGATTCGCGTCGGTCGAAAAAGGAGCCTCGCCGCGCTTATCCTTCGGCACGGGAATTTGATGCGCTTCGGCATATTCGATCAGCTGAGTGCGCGATTGGAAGGCCCACTCGCGCCATGGCGCGATGATCTTGATCGATGGATCGAGCGCATTGGCCGCCAGTTCGAAACGCACCTGATCATTGCCCTTGCCTGTGGAGCCGTGGGCAATGGCATCGGCACCCACCTCGCGTGCGATATTGATGAGATGCTTGGCGATCAGGGGGCGGGCGATGGAGGAGCCGAGGAGATATTGCCCCTCATAAAGCGCGTTTGCCCGGAACATCGGGAAAACGAAATCCCGAACGAATTCCTCGCGGACATCCTCGATCCTGATATCTGTCGCGCCCAATTGCTCGGCCTTTCGGCGGGCGGGCTCAAGCTCCTCGCCCTGGCCAAGGTTGGCGGTAAAGGTCACGACTTCGCAGCCGTAGGTTTGCTGCAGCCATTTCAGGATGATGGATGTGTCCAGTCCTCCCGAATAGGCGAGCACGACTTTCTTGAGCTTTTTCGACATCTGCTTCCGTCTCCATGTTGACGGCTGGAACGATAGGCCAATCCTCGCGCAATGAGCTTGCGAAGAGTTCAATAATACGAGAGAGTTTGGCATATTATGCCACTCAATCGGCAGTAGGAGCTATGTTGTGTCAACGACTTTGGACGAGATCGACCGGCGTATCCTCAGGGTGCTGCAGCGCGACGGACGCATTTCCAATGTGGACCTCGCGAGGGAAGTGGGGCTCTCGCCGTCACCCTGTCTTCGCCGCGTGCGATTGCTGGAGGATGCAGGCATCATCGATCGCTATGTGGCCGTTCTCGACCCGGCAAAGGTGGGTGCGGGCCTCACCGTGTTCGCCCGCGTCTGGTTCAAGACGCAGGATGCGCAAGTCACCCTCCAATTTGCGGAGGCGGTCAGGCGGTTTCCTGAAGTCATGGAATGTTATCTGACGACGGGCGAATGCGATGCCGTCCTGCGCATCGTCACGACTGATCTGCACAGCTATTGGCGGTTTCAGGCTGACCACTTGACGCGCATCCCGAGCGTATTGAACGTCAAGACCGATGTGCCAATGGAAACGCTGAAGCGAAGCTTTGAATTGCCTTTGGCCTCGTAGCATTGCAGCCAACTGTCGGCCAATTATGGCGGCGGCGAAGTGCCGTTCAGCGTGCCTAGCCGGTTCCTGTCTGCTCGCACCCTGGCGGGCATATCGAACCCGCAAGATAATTGATGTTTGGAGAGCGAAATGAGCATATTCGAAACGGCGATGCAGGCGACACGCCCGGTTCTCGCCAGCCGTTTTCCGGGCTATTCCTTTGCCTTTGTCTCAGGGTCGATCATACGAGGCGAGGGAAGAAAGGGCTCCGACATCGATCTGGTCGTGGTCTTTGATCAGCTCGAAACCGCTTGGCGCGAGACCTTTGTCGAGGGCGACTTTCCGTTCGAAGTGTTTGTTCACGACCCGGAGACGCTCAGCTGGTTTTTCGAGAGCGATATTGCGCGTGGCTATCCCGTTATCATTCATATGGTTGCGACAGGCCAGATTCTCGGGCCAAATCCTGACAAGGGACAGGTCTGGAAGGACTATGCTACCGGCATCCTCCATAACGGCCCACCGAAGCTGGAAGGTGAGAAGCTGAATGCTTTGAAATATCAAATCACCGACCTTCTCGATGATCTGCGTGGGGAGCGGGCGGCTCCGGAGGTAGGCGCGATTACCGCGCAACTCTATCAGCCTTTGGCCGACCTTATGCTGCGGGGACGAGGAAGATGGTCGGGCAGGGGCAAATGGATTCCCCGCCTGCTTCGAGAGATGGATCGGGACCTGGCCGATAGGTTCGACGATGTCTTCGGGCGTGCTTCAGCCGGAGAGGTGGAGGCATTGTGCGGTCTCACACGTAGCGAACTGGATCGGCATGGCGGCCCGTTTTTCGCAGGTGACAAGCGCATCGCGTCGCAACAGGCAAGACGCGAGAGCCTTATGCCGCGCGGTTGATTGTTATGCCTGATCCAAAAATTTTAAGCTTGAAATTCTTCATGGCAACGCTAACACATTCCTATCGGGTCGCTGCGGATTTTGCAGGATAGACGCGAGGTGAACTCGGGAGGAAGCCACCATGAAGACCCATCCGCTGAAGGGGCCGAACCGGCTGAAGCTCGGTGTTTTCTCGACCAACGCGGATGGTGGGCTTGCCATCACCGACGTGCCGGAGCGCTGGACGGCAGGCTGGCAGGATAATCTGACCGCAGCACAGATCGCCGATCGGGCGGGGCTCGAATTCTTTCTGCCGATTGCCCGCTGGCGCGGTTTCGGCGGCAAGAACCGCGTGCGTGAATGGTCGTTCGAGACCTTCACCTGGGCTGCTGCGCTCTCGGCCGCGACCGAGCAGATCGGCCTTTTCATGACGGTGCACGTGCCGCTCGTCCATCCCCTTTATGCTGCCAAGTCGCTTGCGACCGTCGATCATATCAGCCAAGGGCGCGCGGGGCTGAACATTGTCTGCGGCTGGAACCCGAAAGAATTCGGCATGTTCGGCGTGCCGCTGGTCGAAAAGGGCTACGACCAGGCCGCTGAATGGCTCGAAATTGTCGAAAGGCTCTATGCCACTGATGAGCCCATCGATTATGCCGGCACCTATTACAATCTGAAAGAAGCTGTCAGCCGCCCTGCTAGCCTGCAGGCGCCACGGCCGGTGACGATGAATGCGGCCTTCGGCGGCCCCGGCCGAGACTTTGCCGCGGCGCATTGCGACTATCTCTTCACCACCTTCACCGATATCGGTGACGCCGGAAAGCATGTGACTGATATCGCTGCACGGGCGGAAGGTAAAGGCAGGCAGGTCGGCGTTTATACGGTTTGTCACGTCGTCTGCCGCGAGACACAGACGGAGGCAGACGACTATTACACCCGTTATGCCGTGACTATGGCCGATCAGGCTGCCGTCGATCAACACATGGCCGGCAAGAAGGAGTTCTCGCAGTCCCATGATCGCGAGTCCTATGACCGCTACCGCCAGCGCTTTGCCGGTGGAGCAGGCAGCTATCCGCTGATCGGCACGCCGCAGCGCATTGCCGAAGAGATGATCGCCATTGCCGAGCAAGGCTATGCCGGTATAGCCTTGTCCTTCGTCAACTATACGCAGGAACTGCCCTATTTCTGCGATCGGGTGCTTCCGATTCTGGCGAAGGCTGGGCTCCGGGCGGGGTGAACCACCGGTTCGATGCTTCGCGCCGCGGCCGCTCGCAAGAATGTGATCATCCTTCAATGATGACTTGGCTATCCGGCAGGGGCTGATTTTCCAGGCCGTTTGCGGTGATGTCGCTTTCATGCTGCGGCGTTGCAGGTGCGACATGTGTGCAACGCAGCAAAAAACGTGACGTCAAGGGGTTTACAAGCGTGGCCCTGGATGGGATTCTTTTAGACGAAGGGTGCTGCTTGATTGGAAGTGGCGTCATTCCCTTCAACCGGATGCCGCTAGTCTTGGCTCCGATGTGCCGCAATTTTGCCGGCGCTTAACCGAACAAAATCAATCTGAAGCCGGAATGCGGGTGTTTCCGTGCCCGGCTGTTGCCTTGGTGCGCCCTGAAAATTACGAGGTCGGGGGCATAGAGAATGCGGGCTTTAACATGGGCTTCAAGTCAAAACGCGTCCTTCGCGGCGTTCTTGGTCTTCTTGCGAGTGTCAGCTTGCCGCAGGTCACTAAAGCCAGCGATCTGATGATCTGGTCGCCGGTCAAGGTCGCACCCAGAACATACAAGACCACTCTCGGTTTCCGGCTGCCGATGGCCTGGGATGTCAGCGCTGGCATGGATCTCGGACTTGGCAGCGCGGCCACCGGCGCCATCCTGCGCAGCAGCAGCCTGGCAACCCTATGGGGTACGGCAATCGACGATCACAAGCGCTTTTCGACCACATGGCGCCGAGAGGTGTCATTGAGGGTCGACGCGCTCAACAGCACCGGAACGCTTTGCCTCGAACGCTCGCGGAGCTGGACGGTGTCGGAAAACCTGGACATGAGCACTTCGAGGTCGCTGAACGTAAATTATGCGGGCACGCGGAATGCGGCAAACTCCATTACCGCGACACAAGCCGTGACTGTTGCGGTTCCGTGGACGGGGACGTCTCTATCTGCGATCGGCAATCTGAAGGACGTCGGCAGCGTCTTTTCCAGCACGGTCTCGTTTCGGCAGCCTTTGGCGCCGAACCTCAATTTCTCGGCCTCCTTCGCCGATGCGCAGACTTTGACGCCGGCTGGTAATGTGCGGCTGGACTACCGTATCAAATGGTAGATTCACGGGTTTCTAATTCGGCCCTTTCCTATCGCGGCAGGGAACAAATGTCTCTCGCGGAAGTTTAGAACGGGCAGGACATCGATCTTGCTCGAGGTGTCATGACCTCGCGAAGCCTGCCGCTGGTTCGACTCCCTGCCGGCGGCAGGCTTAGCGTTCGAGCAGTGACCTCAGTCGGCAGGCCCTGTCGCCTCCGTTGGTGATTTGATCGTTATGTCGGGCTCGGCAAGCCTGGCCTTGAGCTTCGAGACCACATCGTGCCGGACATCGGACCACGACGTGGTGATCGCCCAATATTCGATGTTGAGCACGGCTTGATCGACGGCCAGTTCATCGAGAAAAACCTTCGGTGCCGGTGTGGTCTTGATGCGTTGATCCGCTTTCAGGATGTCGAGGATCGTTTTGCGGGCAAGATTGATGTCAATTTTCTCACCCATGGCAACGGACAATTGCTGGCGGCGGTCCGGCTCGCGGCTGTGGTTGATAATGGGCGTGTTCCAGAGCGTCGAGTTCGGTGCCATCAGATAGAGGCCGTCCGCCGTCCTCATCTCCGTGGCGAAGAGCCCGATTTCCTTGATGTAGCCTTTGACGTTCGTCGCCTCGATATATTCGCCGACCCGGAATGGCCGCAGGATCAGCAGCATGATGCCGGCGGCGATATTTTGAAGCGTGCCTTGCAATGCCAGGCCGATCGCCAGGCCGGCAGCACCGAGAGCGGCAATGATGGAGGCGGTCTGAACGCCGAACTGGCCAAGGACGGTGATGAAGACAAGGATGAGCAAGCTGTAGTGCAGGACATTCTGGAAGAAGCTCGCGAGCGTTTCGTCTATGCCGCGAATACGCGAGATGACGCGGTAGGCCGAGCGGCTGATAATGCCCGCAAGAAGCCAGCCACCGATCAGAAGAATGATCGCGCCGAGTAGCGAAAATCCATATTGAACCGCGAGCGCCGAGGCCTGGTCGAGTGCCGTGCGAGTGGCGACGACGATATTGGTCGTTTGATCGTCCATGTCAAAACTCCATCTTTCCCAGAGAGCCAAATGAGAAGTCGCGTTTTTTGTTCCTGGCAATCGGGCGCATGAAACCCAACGGTTTCAATGGATTATGCGGGTCGGTCTCCATGCGGGAGCGTCAGGCGCCGTGCTTTGCCTGATGCGGACCAATGGTGGCAGCTGCGGCGTAGTGAGCCTTCTTCTGCTCGTACATGCCGAGATCCGCGCGCTTGATCATGGCTTCCATGGTTTCGCCGGGCAGGCTCGTGGCAATGCCGATGGAGACGCTGAGCGGCGCGCTGGAATAGAACTGATTGTTGATCTTCAGCAGTTCGTTGATCGTCTCGACCATCGCGGCAGCCGCGATTTCATCGGCGCCTGGCATGAGAACTGCAAATTCGTCGCCGCCGATGCGGGCGGCGTGGTTCGGCAGGGAGACGACGCTGTTCAGCACCTCGCCCATACGGCGCAGCAGAGCATCGCCAGCATCGTGGCCGCTCTCATCATTGGACTCCTTGAGTCCGTTCAGATCGAGAATGATGGCCGATACTGGCCGAAGCGATTTGCGCTCCAGCCTGTTGAGCTCCTCCATATAGAAGGCGCGGTTGAAAAGCCGGGTGAGCACATCGTGCTTGCCGAGATATTCGAGATAGGCTTCCGCCTTCTTGCGCGCGGTAATGTCGGTGAGTGCCACCTGCACCAGCGACCAGTCTTCCTCGTAACCGGGAAAAACCGAAAACTGCAGGAGGACGTGACGCTCCGATCCGTCGAGCGCATAGTTCAGCACTTCACGCTGATGGAAGAGGCGACCGTTCCACAACTCCACCAATTGCCCGCGAAAATGCTTCTCCATATCATCGCGGAACACTTCGCCGATCCGCTGATGCAGGGTCTGGCGGTCCGGTGCGCAGAATAGATCGAGCGTTGCCTGATTGACGTCGAGCACGCTGATCTCACTCATGCATTGCTGGACGAACTCCGGATGCACGTCGAGAAATACCTGAAAGTCGACGATGCCTCGGTGGCGGATGTCATCGAGCAGGATCTTGATGCGGCTGAAATCCTCGACCCACAGGGAAACCGGCGAATGCTCGAACATGCCCTCGGCATAGCGGCGCTGCCGCTCTTCCTGCCGTCTCGCCTCCTCGCGGGCCGTCACGTCTTCCGTCGTCAGCAGCAGCCGGCTCCACGAGGTCTCGTGGCCCGGCAGGATGACGCCGCGTAGCTGGATGTCGAGCCTTTTGCCGCCGAGGGAATAGTTGATTGCGGTGCCGGAAAACTCGGTCTTGCCTTCCCAGAGCGCCACAAGCTCATTCACATGGCTTTGCAGCATCTCGTCGCGAAAGACCCGCGAAAGGCTTTCGACGAGCGTCTCGAAGGATGGCGCCTCGAAGAGCTCCAGCGTCCTGGCATTGACGGCAAGAAGCTTGATCTTTTGCGAGCAGGATGCGACGCGCTGCACGTCGGCCAACAGATAGGAACGCAGGTCCGTCACGCCCTCCGCACGCCAGACCTCGAACTGCTCCTTGACGCCGCTGAAATCCTCCAGCCACATGGCGACGGGGGCAAGCTCGAAAACGGTGCTGCTGAAGTCCTGGGCGTTCATCATGATTCCCTGCGCCGGCAGTAAAAGTCGGTATGCGAAATAAAAGGCCGGCAGTTCGCCAAGTTCTGCTTAGCGAGCATTGGTAAACCTTGTGTTGATATCAGGTAGCGGGTCAAGCCGGACAATCACTGTCCGCTTCTTTTCAACTCATTCTTGTCAAAACTGTGCCCCAAATGGCTCTCTGGCGCGATTGCTATCGGATTGATTCGATGTATTGGGGGCAGTCATGTCTTCAAAAAACGCTCGAAGGCTTCGAGGGTCTTTTCGCTGACATGGTGTTCGATGCCCTCGGCATCATTCCTTGCCGTATCAGGATCGACGCCGAGGCGGCAAAGAACGGCCTCGACGATCTCATGGCGCCGGCGGGTTGCCACCGCCAGGCGGTGCCCTTCTTCAGTCAGGAACACGCCACGATAGGGGCGCTGCGTGATCAAGTTTTCCTCGGCGAGCCGCTTGAGCATTTTTGCAACCGTCGGCTGCGTTACTCCCAGTCTTTGCGCAATATCGGTCTGGCGCGCTTCGCCAGCATGCTCTATCAGATCGGCGATGAGCTCGACGTAATCCTCCATCAATTCAGTACGTCGATCGTCGCGGCTTTTCTGAAAGGCCTCGGCATGCGTCTCGATCTCGGTCGAAGAAAGACGGCTTTCCGGGGCGGCAGGCAATTTCGTCAAGGCGGCTCATCTCCCTCTTGATTAAGAGTCGTGTAATGATGTTTAGCCTCGACTATAAATAATTCAAAGACGTTATGAAACCCCGGCGGCCGATCCCGGCCAGCCGTGAAATCGAAATTCCCGTGTCTCAATTGGCTCGTCGCGCCACGCCTTCAGGCGCGCAACAGCGGCAGCAGTTGCTCACCTTGCCGCTTTATTTCCGAGAGGTATGGTGTGTCCGAAAGAACGAAATGCGTAATGCCGAGGTCGCGATACTTGCGCAGGGAGCGGGCGACATCCTCTGGCGAGCCGACCAGCCAGGTAGTGCCGGCGCCACCGCCGCCGAACCTGCCCGGCGCGGTATAGAGATTGTCGTCAAGCACGTCGCCGCGCGCGGCGAGATCGAACAGCCGTTTCTGGCCCACTGCGATCGATTGCCGGTGATCATTCCAGCCGACACCCTTATTCTCAGCCATCTCCGCGACTTTCGCCTCGGCGTCGGTCCAGGCCTGCTCCGTCGTGTCGCGCACCAGCGTCGTAATGCGCAGCCCGAATTCCAGTGGCGGCAGATCGCGATCAAGGTCTCTGCTTAATGCCTTAAGCCGGCTTATTCGCTCAGCAATGTCGGCGAGTGGCTCGCCCCAGAAAAGCTGAACATCTGCCTCCGTGGCGGAAACGCGTTCTGCAGCATCCGAAGCGCCGCCGAAATAGAGCCTGGGATGCAGACGTTCACCGCGCGGCTCGATGCGCGGCGCAGCCGTGGATTCGCTGACGCGAAAGTGTTCTCCCTCATAGGTGACATTCTCTTCGGTCCAGAGCCTGCGGCTGAGCCGCATGAATTCCTTGGTGCGACCATAGCGGTGCGCTTGATCGCCCTCGCTGTCGCCATAGGCGGCAAGATTGTCCTTGCCGGAAACGATGTTGATGCGCACCCGGCCGCCGCTCAGCTGATCCAGCGTGGCAGCAGCTGAAGCGAAGTGCGCTGGGCGCCAGTAGCCGGGGCGGATTGCGATGAGCGGCTCGAAGCTGGTGGTGCGCGCCGCAAGTGCGGCCGCGACGGTAAAGGTGTCGGGTCGGCCCCAGCCGGTGCCGATCAATGCGCCCTTCCAGCCGTGATCCTCCAGCGCCTTGGCATGGCTCGTGAGCGTTTCCAGGCTGTTGTGGTTCTCGACGGCGGAGTCGCCGCGGTGACCCGGCTTGACGTCGTTCGGGATGTACCAGAGAAATTCGCTGTTATCGCTCATGCCTGCGCCTGTCGGTCTCTCTGAATTGATTGATACGGGATTTGTGGCGAGGAGAGCCGTGGTGATCCTCGGCTCATCTCCCTTGAGTCTAAAGCTTGCCCTTCCACGGGACGAGCACGGCTTCAAGAATGCGGACGGCGGTCGAGAAGGCAAAGGCGCAGACCGCAATGATGCCGATGCCGACGAAGACGACGTCGGTGGCAAGGAACTGCGACGCCGACATGATCATGAAGCCGATGCCGCGGGTCGAAGCGATGAGTTCGGCCGCCACCAGCGTTCCCCAGCCAATGCCGAGGGCGATCCGGATGCCCGTCAGGATTTCCGGCAGCGCCGAAGGCAGGACGACGTTGAAGAAAAGCTGCAGCCGGTTCGCGCCGAGGGACCGTGCGGCATTGACCCGCTCCAGCGGCAGCGAACGCACGCCGGCTTGGGCGGACAGGCAGATCGGCGCGAACATGGCGAGCACGAGAAGGGTGATCTTCGAGGTCTCGCCGATCCCAAGCCATATGATCATCAGCGGCAGATAGGAAAGGGGCGGCAGCGGCCAATAGAATTCGATCGGCGTATCGAGAATTCCCTTTGCCCAGCGGTTGAGCCCCATCAGCAGACCGACAGGAATGCCGACCCCGATCGCGATGGCTGCGGCGACGACGATGCGGAACAGGCTTGCCAATACATGTTCGGAAAGTGAAGCGCCGGCATAACCATCGCGGTAGACGACGCCGATCTGCGTCAGCACTTCATCGGGGCGAGGCAGGAAGAGGTGTGACACCAGACCGAGCTTTGCGACGAGCCACCACAATGCGAGGCAGACGATCGCAGTCGCGATGCTGATGGCGATGGTGGGTTTCTCGCCAACGCCGAAACTCGGGACGCGAACCAGCTTCGGTTGCGCTTCCCTTTGAGGAACGGTAATCGGGCGCGTTTCGATGATGTCACTCATGCCACGCTCCTGATGTTCTCGGCGCTGTGGAGAATAGCGCGAATTTCTTCCCGAAGGCTGCTGAATTCAGGCGACGAGACGATCGCCTTCGTATCGCCGCTGGCGGCAAAGCGATGTACGAAATCGAGTTCGAAACGCGCAACGACACGCCCGGGCCTCGGAGACATGACGAGAACCTCGGTTCCGAGAAAAAGCGCCTCCTCGATCGAATGGGTGATGAAGAAGATGCGCTTGTCGGTTCTAGCCCAGACGGAAACCAGCAGCTCCTGCATCTGCTCGCGCGTCAGGCTGTCGAGAGCGCCGAATGGTTCGTCCATCAGCAGGATATCGGGATCGGTGGCAAGTGCCCGGGCAATGCCGACGCGCTGGCGCATGCCGCCCGACAACTCATAGGGCAGAGCATTGGCAAAGTCGGTCAAACCGACAAGCCGTAGCAGTTCCGATGCGCGATCCCGGCGTTCCCGTTTACCCAGTCCGGCAAATTGCAGGCCGAGAGCCACATTGTCGATCACGGATTTCCATGGCAGCAGCGAATCCTTCTGGAAGACGACGCCGCGATCGGCGCCGGGACCGGAAACAGGCCTGCCGTCGAGCGTGATCTTTCCCTCTGAAAGCGGCAGGAAACCGGCGATCGCATTGAGCAGGGTGGATTTGCCGCAACCGGATGCGCCGAGTGCGACCACGATGCCGCGTTCGGGAATGTCGAAGGAAACGCGGTCAAGCGCGTGAACGGTTCTGCCGTCACGCGCTGCAAAGAAGACGCTTGCATGGTCGACTTGAAGCATGGGCTCTCTCGATATTGCGACGCCGGCGCGACAAGCGCGCCGACGCCAGGGAGGATCAGTTGCTTGCGCTGACGAGCGCGTCGGCGGTGACGAATGCGCCGTAATTCGGCAGGACTTCGGAGACTTTCCCCTGGCTCTTCAGGAAGGCTGCCGTGTCCTTGAGGATTTTTGCCGCGCCGGATTGATCGCCGCCACCGAGCCAGGCCGCCGATGCCTGCACGTCGGGTGTCAGCAGAGTGAGGTTCTTGAGCGCTGCCGCCTGCTGCTCTGCAGTACCGCCCAGAAGCTTGGCGAGCGCCTTGGCGTTGTCGCTGTCCGGTCCCCAGGCGGCCTTGTCGGCGGCAAACGAGGCGTAGTATTTGTTGATCACCGAGGCATAGGCCTTCAGGAATTGCGGATTGTCTGCTGCGAATTTCGAGGTTGCGACCCAGGCGGAAAATGTTGGAGCGCCCTTGTCGGCGACGTCCTTGGACGTCACCAGCACCTTGCCGTTCTTCTTCAGTTCGGTGAGTGCCGGGTCCCAGACGAAGCCGCCGTCGATATCACCGCGATTGTAGCTTGCGACGATTTCAGGCTGCGGGACAGCAAAGACCTGTACGTCCTTTTCGCTCAGGCCAAGGGACTTGATCAGGGCGAGCAGCTGATAATGGTCAGTGGAAACGGGTGCCGCCGCGAGTTTCTTGCCCTTCAGATCGGCGAGTGTGTTGATGCCGGAGCCATTGCGCACCACCAGAGCTTCATCGACGCCCGAGATGGACGAGAGGTAAAAGGCCTTCACCTCGAGTCCGCGTGAAGCAGCAGCGGCAAACGGGCTCGAGCCGACATAACCGATCTGGACGTCGCCGGATGCGATGGCGGCGAAGATCTCTGCTCCCGAATTGAACTTGCGGAAGTCGATCTCATAGCCCGTCTCCTTTGCGAAATCGCCATTGGCGATCGCGACAGAGGAGGGCAGGGCATCCGTCTGATAGGCGACGACGACCTTCTTGTCGGCAGCGGCCGCGCCGGCCGCCATGGAAATGCTGGCGAGACCCAAGACGGCCACAGCGATCAGTGTGTTGAATTTCATGACTAGTCCCCTTGGCCGGATCAGATTTTCCGGCGGTTCCCTGAATGGAATGCACAGAGCCTAGCGAAATCGGGGGCAGGATCGATAGAAATAGCAAACTATTTTTATAGACTATAATAGGAATTGTTTGTCTAAATGGACGAAGACGACAAGACTAGCATCTTTCCGCCGGAGCGAAGCCGACATGGATATCGACGCTCAGGAACGCGTCAAAATCCTGAACTCTGCTCGAGAGCGGTCATTCCCATAGCAAAGCGAAAGCCTGCCGGCCTAACTGGTGCTTTCGCGCTCGTTGAGATCGATCTGGCCTTTTTCCGCCAGGATCGGCAGGGCGATATTATGCTGCGCCTCATTCATTTCCTGCACCGTGACGAGCGTTCCTCCCCGTTCGAGGGCGGCTGCATAGGCGGCACGTTGCTCCTCGTGAAAGAAGATGCCCGTCAACGCATCCAAAAAGCCCATGTGATCGGTCGGTGAGGTGTCTGGCCGGTTGCCCGGTGTCATGGTGATCGCGTCCTTCGGGATACCGGCTTCCATCAACGCCTGGGCTGCAGCTTCCGCGTCATATTCGTCGTCGAAGAATGCGGTTAATGCAAAGGAGCCGGTTTTACGTTCGCTATTCATGGCGGGTTCTCCGTTCTCGTGGTCTCATTGTCTTAACGAGCACCATGGGAGGGGGTTCCCACGTGATGAGCATCCCGCATGGAACAAACAGAAGGACGATTAGTTGATCGTCATAGAATCTGGAACCATAGCGAGCCCCCAATGCTCGATAGATTTCCTTCGGCCGGCGCAGGCCCGTCGCTCAGCTATGAGCATGCCGATGCAGAGACACTTGATGAGCTGCATGAGGATGCTCGATCCTGCACACGCTGCGATCTCTATCGCAACGCCACTCATCTCGTGTTCGGCGAAGGGCCGGCCCAGGCCGACATCGTGCTGGTCGGTGAACAGCCGGGCGACAAGGAGGATGTGGCCGGCCGGCCTTTTGTCGGACCGGCCGGCCGGCTTCTTGATGAATGCCTTGAGGAAGCGGGCGTGGATCGGGACCGTTGTTATGTCACCAACGCCGTGAAGCATTTCAAATATCAGATGCGCGGCAAGAAACGACTGCATGCCAGGCCCAATGCCGGCGAGGTGCAGCGCTGTGCCTGGTGGCTGGGAGCAGAACTCGAATTGCTAAAGCCGAAGCTGGTCGTCGCACTTGGGGCGACGGCTGTATCCTCGCTACTCGGCTCGAAAGTCAGGGTCATGCGCGACCGCGGCCAGATCCTGCATCCGTCGGGAAAACTCGATGTCCTGGTGACCATTCATCCCTCGGCGCTTCTGCGGATCAGGGAGGCGGAAGAGAGGGAAAAGAACAAGCTCACCTTCATTCGGGATCTCAAAAAGATCCGGAGTTTTGTGCGGCACTGACCATTTTCTCCAGACACAACCCGCAGAACAGCAAGCAAAGGTCATGTTATGGCTGACAATCAACCTAATATTGCGGAAACCAAGCCGGATCGGCTGAAACAGCAACCTGTTGATGACGCCGGCCGCGAAAATGATGCACCGGCTGAAAAGCGCGCATCCTTCATTCGCCGTCATGCCCTCTCCATTCTGCTCGGCATCGTCGTGTTGCTCGCACTGATCGTAGCCGCATGGTTCGTCTGGAAGATCTATTTCTATCCCTATGAGTCGACGGATGATGCCTTTGTCGATGCGCGCAGCTTTTCGGTTGCTGCCAAAGTATCCGGCTATGTTGCCGAGGTTCCGGTGACCGATAACCAGTCCGTCAAAGCCGGCGATGTCATCTTGATGATCGATCCGCGTGACTATCAGATCGCGCTCGATCAGGCGAACGGGCAGGTAGAGGTGGCAAAGGCCTCGGTCGACAGCGCCGGCGCGCAGATCGAGGCGGCGAGCGCCGCCGTCGACGTCGCCAGGGCGCAACAGAATTCCGCCACCGCCGCTCTGCAATTTGCACAGCAGGAATCCAATCGCCAGCAGCAACTGGTCAAGACCGGCTCCGGCAGCGTGCAGGCCGTGCAACAGGCTACGGCAACCCTGCAGCAGGATCAGGCAAGTCTTGCCCAGATGCAGGCGAATATTACCTCGGCGCTGAAGAACAAAGCCGTTGCCGAAGCGCAGAAATCCAGTGCGCTCGCAAGCCTCAAGCAGGCGCAGGCACAGGCCGAAGAAGCGCAGCAGAACCTTAGTTACACGACGATCACGGCGGCTCAGCCGGGGCGCATCGTACGTCTTGCCGGCGCCAAGGGGCAGTATGTGGAGGCAGGGCAGGCAATCTCGACATTCGTTCCCGATGAGGTCTGGATCACGGCGAACTTCAAGGAGACGCAGCTCACCGACATGCGGCCGGGCCAGCCGGTGGACATCACGATCGATGCCTATCCCAATCACACGCTCCACGGAAAGGTGGCCTCGGTTCAGCCGGGCTCTGGCACTGCCTTTTCGCTGTTGCCAGCAGAAAACGCGACCGGCAATTACGTCAAGGTCACGCAGCGCGTGCCGGTCAAGATTATCGTCGACAGATGGCCCGATGATGTTGCAATCGGCCCCGGCATGTCCGTGGTGCCGACAGTGACGGTACACCCGAGGAGCTGAGCGAGATGAGCGGTGCAGGCGCAGCGGCGGGCGGAAGAGAAGCATCATCCGCGCAAGTCACGAATCCCTGGCTGATAGCCATGGTGGTGTCGCTGGCAACCTTCATGGAAGTGCTCGACACCACGATTGCCAACGTGGCGCTGCGCTACATTTCAGGCGGCCTTGCCGTCAGCTCCGACGAAGCCTCCTGGGTGGTCACGACCTATCTCGTTTCCAACGCCATCGTGCTGGTTGCCAGCAGCTATTTCGCCGAACGGTTCGGACGCCGTCGGTTCTATCTCCTATGCCTGGTGACATTCACGATCGCTTCCGTTCTGTGCGGTCTATCGTGGAATCTCCAGGCGCTGTTGATTTTCCGCGTTATACAGGGTTTTGCCGGCGGCGGCATGGTGCCGACCTCACAGGCGATCCTTGCCGATGCCTTCCCGCCGGCAAAACGTGGTCAGGCTTTTGCGCTCTTCGGTGTCGCCGTGGTCGTCGCGCCGGTCATCGGACCGACCTTAGGCGGTTATCTCTCCGACAACCTCTCCTGGCACTGGTGCTTCCTCATCAATGGTCCCGTCGGCATATTCGCCTTCGTGCTCGTCTATGTGCTGTTGAAGGAGACTCCGAAAACGAGGAATATGCGCGAGGAATTCCGCCGGAAGGGCGTGCGTTTCGATCTCATCGGCTTTCTGCTGGTGGCAACCTTTCTCGGCTCTCTGGAACTCATCCTGGATCGGGGGCAGACCGATGACTGGTTCGGCTCCGACTTCATCATCGTCATGGTAGTCATATGCATTCTCGCCTTCCTGGCGGCCATACCGTGGGTTCTGACTAAGGCTAACCCGATCATCGACGGGTGGCTGCTCGGCACCCGGCAATTCGGTTCCTGTTTCATCGTGATGATGGCAACCGGCGCAATCCTGATTGCGACGACGCAGTTCATCCCTGAGGTCGTGCAGCAGAACTACGGATATACGGCGACCTGGGCTGGGCTCGCACTTTCGCCAGGCGGGCTTGTGACCATGGTCATGATGTTCGTTGCCGGCCGGGTGAATTCCTTGGTTCAGCCGAAGTATCTGATCGCCATAGGTGCGGCGATCATTGCGATGTCCATGTGGCAGCTGACGCGGCTCTATCCCGGCCTGAACTTCGGCTTCTTCGTCTGGTCTCGTCTCTATATCGGGCTCGGCCTGCCGCTGATCTTCATCCCCATCACCTCTGCCTCCTACTACGGTTTGAGGCCTGAACAGACCAATCAGGCGTCGGCCATGATCAATGCTGCGCGCAACATCGGCGGCTCCATCGGCGTTTGTATCGCGTCAAATGTCCTGGCGCATCGGGAGCAGTGGCACCAGAGCCGCCTGGTGGAGCATGTCACGCCTCCCTCACCGGCCTATCAGGAGACACTGCGAACCATGACGCGTTATTTTGCCGAGAAAGGTGCAACCATGGCGGATGCCCAGGCGCAGGCGACGGCCTGGATAGGGCAGCAGGTGCAGACCCAGGCGAGCTTCCTCGCCTATATCGATGTATTCCATGTGCTGATGCTGGTCGTGCTCTGCGCCATTCCGCTTGCGCTGATCCTGAGCAATGTCGATCTCAAGGAGGGTGGCGGCGGCGGCATACATTGAGTACTGTAACGATCGATCCTCCCGCAGGTGGACGGTTGGCTCATTAGGTCATTCGCCGCAACAATGCGATGAGGGCGTCAGTGTTGTCATGGGTCTCAAGCGAGAGCAAATGCTTGTCCGCGAGCTCAGCAATCGCCAAGGCGACTTCACGCTCCGACCATCCCGCCAGGATCGCGGCACTCAGCAACTCTCGAAAAGCGGCTTGCAGCGCGTCCTGGCAGCGGATGTCCCGGTCGGGATCATCATCGGTCACGAATGGTCGTGCGATATCGGGCATAGGTAAAAGGTGAACTGATTTGCGGGTTTTGGCAATCTATTGCGTTCAATCGCTCTCGATTGCGCCCTCTTTGCGTCGTGAGAGGCGTAACAGCCGGTCAAAATGAACGGTGATCCGCGGGGTTTAACGGCTCGACGCTGTGCTCTCCTCTGAGCAGGCGTAGTCTCAACAGGCGTTCGATCTCGTCATTGGAACCTGCATCTGCACCCATCCACCGATTTTGGTCGCTGCTGATTTTTTCCGCATCCGGGGAAAGAAAAAGAAAGCTGTTTCTTAAATAACTTAAAATCTATGTTTTTTATAGACTATAGCGCTCCATGATCGGCATTGGGCGCAAACATGGATGAACGGCATGACTTATCTTCTCAGTCTTCTTGACAAGAGCCCGATCGAACAGGGGCTTAGCGCCACCGATGCGCTCGGCGCCACGGCTCGCTTGGCCATCCGGGCCGAGGAACTCGGCTATCATCGCTTCTGGGTTGCCGAGCATCACAATATGGCGAATCTCGCAAGTTCGGCTCCGGAAGTCCTGATCGCTCATCTTCTTGCCCGGACTTCGAGGATCCGTGTCGGTTCCGGCGGCGTCATGCTGCAGCATTACAGCGCCTATAAGGTCGCAGAAACTTTCAATCTCCTGGCGTCGCTGGCGCCGGGACGCGTCGATCTGGGTGTAGGCAAGGCGCCGGGCGGTTTCCCGCTCTCCACCCGCGCATTGCAGCGTGCCTTCGATCCTGAGAAGAAGCCGGACTTCGCCGAGCAGCTTTCCGACATCAACACCTATCTCGCGGCCGACCCTCATTCCGTTGGCGCGCTGGCGACGCCTTTTCCGCCGCGTGCGCCGGAGCGCTTCCTCCTTGGCGCCAGCGTGGAGAGCGCGAAGCTCGCCGCGGAGAAGGGCTGGCGGCTGGTGTTTGCCGGCCATCTGAACGGCGATCCGGAAAATCTGCGCAATACCTTCGAGGCCTACGGGAATGCGACGGGCGGCAAGGTGCCGATCCTGGCGCTCGCAGCCTTTGCTGCCGAAAGCGAAGCCCATGCCCGTGAGCGCGTTGGGCAACTGCGCATCGTCAAGCTCTTCCTGCCCAACGGCCAGAGCGTCAATGTCGGCACGCAGGAGCAGGCGGCGGAATTTGCGCGGCAGGCCGGCTTCTCGGAGTTCCGGACCGAAGAGAAGGTGCCGAGCGTGTTGCATGGCACGGCGGCGCAGATCCGCGGCGAGCTCGACGCGCTTCATCGCCGCTACGGCGTCGAGGAGTTCGTGCTCGACACGCCGGCGCTGACGGCGGCCGAACGCCTCAACTCCATAGAATTGCTCGCCAAAGAGCGCCTTTCCCTTGTTGCCTGAACGGCCTGTCCCAGGAGGATCATCATGGCTCAAAAACACGTTACCTTCGGTATCATGCTGCAAGGCCCTGGCGGCCACATGAATGCCTGGAAGCATCCGAGCGTTCCGGCCGATGCCAGCACCAATCTGAACTTCTTCGTCAAGACAGCCCGCAAGGCCGAAGAGGCCGGTATCGCCTTCGCTTTCGTCGCGGACGGACTCTATATCAACGAGCAGTCGATCCCGCATTTCCTCAATCGCTTCGAGCCGCTGACCATCCTGTCGGCACTTGCCGCCTTTACGACGAAGCTCGGCCTCGTGGGCACGGTTTCGACATCCTATAGCGATCCCTTCACCATCGCCCGGCAATTTGCCTCGCTCGATCTCATCAGCGGGGGCCGCGCCGGCTGGAATGCCGTGACGTCTCCGCTCGAAGGCTCTGGCCGCAACTATAGCCGCGAACATCCCGAGCACGAGCTGCGATACGAGATTGCCGACGAGTATCTCGATGCGATCAAGGGGTTATGGGATTCCTGGGATGACGATGCCTTCGTGCGCGACCGTGAAAGCGGTGTTTATGCCGACAAATCCAAGCTACACCGCCTGAATCACAAAGGCCGGTTCTTCCGCATCGAAGGCCCTCTCAATATCGGCCGCTCCAAGCAGGGGCAGCCGGTGGTGTTCCAGGCCGGTGCCTCCGATTCCGGTATCCGGCTAGCGGGCAAGCACGCCGATGCCGTCTTCACCAATGGCGGACCGCTGGAAGACGCGAAGACCTTCTATAAGCAGGTGAAGCAGAGCGCGATCGCACATGGCCGCAGTGCCGCGGATGTCGGCATCTTCCCGGGCATCGGGCCGATCGTCGGCGCGACGCAGGAGGAGGCGGAGGCCAAGTACCAGGCGATCCGCAATCTCGTCACCATCGAGGAGGCACTGGCCTATCTCGGCCGCTTCTTCGATCACCACGATTTCAGCGCCCATCCTCTGGATGAGCCGTTCCCCGATCTCGGCGATATCGGCCGCAACAACTTCCGTGCCACGACCGACCGCATCAAGAAGACCGCGCGGGAGAAGGGGCTCACCTTGCGTGAGGTGGCGCTCGATGCTGCCACGCCGCGAACCTCCTTCATCGGCACGGCCGAGCACATCGCCAATGAGATCATCCGCTGGGTGGATGAAGAAGGCGCGGATGGCTTCATCCTCGGTTTCCCGGTGATCGGTGAAGGCTTCGACGACTTCTCCAGGCATGTCCTGCCGATCCTGACCGAGCGCGGCTATTTCGACCCGGCGTTGAAGGGGGAGACGCTGCGAGATCATCTGGGCTTGCCGTATCGCGAGAGCCGTTACGCGACAGAGGCTTCGAACATTACACCCGCAAAGGCCGTCGGCGCCTGAGCCAGGACGATCATCATGAACGCTATCATCAAGCCCGCTTTGGTCACCGATCAAATCGAAACAGGGATTGCCGCCTACCTCGACGAGATCATCGCGCTGAGACATGACCTGCATCAATATCCCGAACTCGCCTTTCAGGAGCACCGCACATCCAAGAAGGTCGCTTCGTTGCTTGCCGACTGGGGTTACGAGGTAGCAACGGGCATAGCCGGGACCGGCGTCGTCGCAACCCTTAAGCGGGGCGATGGGCAGCGCAGCCTGGGCATCCGTGCCGATATGGATGCGCTGCCCATTGAAGAAGCAACCGGGCTTGACTATGCCAGCAGCAATCCCGGCGTCATGCACGCCTGCGGCCACGACGGACATACATCGATCCTGCTCGCTGCTGCTCGTTACCTTGCAGAAAGCGCCAATTTCAGCGGCACGCTGCGGTTGATCTTCCAGCCGGCCGAGGAAATTGGCGCCGGCGCGCGCAAGATGCTCTCGGAAGGACTTTTCGATCGGTTTCCGGTCGATGCGGTCTTCGGACTGCACAATTGGCCCGGCGTGCCGACGGGGCAGTTCGGTTTTGTTGCCGGCCCGGCGATGGCTTCCGTCGACAAGGCGGTCATCAACATCGTCGGAAAGGGCGGACATGGTGCCGAGCCGCATCGTGCCGTCGATCCGGTGTTGGCTTCGGCTTCATTCATTACTGCTCTGCAAAGCGTCGTCTCGCGCAATATCGATCCTCAGGAAATGGCGGTCGCAACGGTCGGCTCCATTCATGCCGGTTCGGCTTCGAACGTCATCCCGGAAAGCGTGGAGATGAAGCTGACCATGCGCGCCTACAATGAGACCGTCCGAGCCAGATTGCAGGAGCGAATTCCCGCACTGGCGCGCGCGCAGGCGGAGAGCTTCGGCGCTGTGGCTGAAGTCGATTACCGTCTCGGTTTTCCTGCACTCGTCAATCATGCCGAAGAGACAGAATTCGCCCGCAATGTTGCCATGCAGGCGCTTGGAAGTGCTGCCGTCGAGGCGGATTTCCGGCCGCGGACGGCGAGCGAAGACTTTGCTTTCCTGCTGCAGGCCAAGCCCGGGAGCTACCTCTTTGTCGGCAATGGCGACAGCGCACCGCTGCATAGCGCCCGCTACGATTTCAACGACGCCATCATCGCGCCGGCAGCCCGCTACTGGGTGCGGCTCGCCGAAGCTTTCCTCGCGAATGACAACGGGTGACGAACGACATGAGCGACACGTTTCTTTATACGACCACATTGGACCCGCGCGCCAAGCCGCTGATCGACGAGCTGATCCATGAGTACGACAGCCGGTACGGCAACTATTTCAATGCTGAAGGGGCGATTGCCGAACTCAACCGCTATCCGCCGGAGGCCTTCGCGCCGCCGCAGGGCAATTTTCTGCTCTTGCTCCGAAACGGGGAGACGATCGGCGGTGGCGCTTTCAAGCACTATGACGACCAAACCGCCGAATTCAAACGGATTTGGACGCGGCGCGATCTTCGTCGTCAGGGATTGGCGCGTAGGCTTCTGGTCGAACTGGAGGCCCAGGCGGCGCGACAGGGCTATCGTCGCATCTACCTGACGACAGGCTTTCGCCAACCCGAGGCGGTCGGTCTTTATCTCAACAACGGCTACACAGCCCTGTTCGATACCTCCGTCGATCCGGAAGTCTACAAGAGCCTGCCTTTCGAGAAGGATATCAGCCATTTGGCTCTGGCCTATATCGCCGAAACCTCGGGCTCGCAGCAACGCTTGGCGGCCGCCGGCCGGTAACGCATGGCGGATCAACGACAATCATAAGGGGTAAGCATCATGGCGCTGACGACGGATTTTGCGGGTGTCGATCGAGATACTGGAGCCGCCGAGACGAAGACTGACTATTCGCGTTACCGCATCGTGCCCGCGAGGCACCCTGGACGTACGGCGGGCACGATATTTGCCGCACTCGTCATAGCGGTCGTCCTTTATTCCACCTTCACCAATCCGCGCTGGGGCTGGGGTGTATTCGCCGAGTGGTTCTTTGCGGAGCCGGTGCTGGTTGGTCTTGGCAGGACGTTGCTGCTGACGGCGCTTGCGGCGGTGTCGGGGTCCATTCTGGGAACGGCCTTGGCGTTGGCGCGCGTATCGAAGTCGCCGCTGCTTGCAAGCCTCTCCTGGGGCTATATCTGGCTGTTGCGTTCGATCCCGATGATCGTGCTGCTGCTGGTTCTCAACAATCTCGGCTATCTCTATGAAACCATTAGCATCGGCGTTCCGTTCACCGACAAGGTTCTGTTCGATTATCCGACCACACAGCTGCTGACGCCGTTTGCCGCGGCCTTTCTCGGACTGACGCTGAACCAATCTGCTTTCTTTGCTGAAATCGTGCGTGGCGGCATTCTGTCGGTCGATCAAGGCCAGTTGGAAGCGGCTGCATCCCTCGGCCTGTCTCGTCGCCGCCAGGCGTTCCGCATCGTCCTGCCGCAGGCGATGCGCTCCATCCTGCCCACTGGTTTCAACGAGATCATCGGCCTCGCGAAGAGCACCTCCATGGTCTATGTGCTCGCCCTGCCGGAACTCTTCTACACGGTGCAGGTCATCTATCGCCGCAATCTGGAAGTCATTCCGCTCCTGATGGTGGCGACCGTCTGGTATCTCGTCATCATGACGGTGCTGTCGATCGCGCAGCATTATATCGAGCGCTATTTCTCCAAGGGTGCGGTGCGCAATCCGACGCCCTTGCCATTCCAGGCATTCTTCCGCCGCTTCCAGCGGCCACTGCCTGCCGCCGCGGCAGACACCAGATCGGACACCGCGACACTCGCCGCTTTTCGGAGCGTGACGGATCTTCGTGCTAAGGGTGGTGCTGTGCGCATCCACGGCATTTCGAAGAGCTTCGGCACGCTGAAGGTCCTGGACGATATCGAGCTCAACCTGCCGGCCGGCAGCGTCACAGCCATTATCGGCCCGTCGGGCTCGGGAAAATCGACGCTGCTGCGCGCCATCAATCATCTGGAACGCGTCGACAGCGGCTTCATTTCCGTCGACGGCGAGCTTGTCGGTTACACACAGAAGGGCGAGGTGCTCTATGAGCTCAAGGAAAAGGACATTCTGAAGCGCCGGACCGACATCGGTATGGTCTTTCAAAACTTTAACTTGTTCCCGCATCTCACTGTTTTAGAAAACATTATCGAGGCACCGATCCAGGTGCGCGGGGTGAGTCGCGACGAAGCGACTGTCTTTGCGCAGGAGCTTCTCGCCCGCGTGGGTCTCAGCGACAAGATCGACGCCTATCCCCGCCAGCTCTCCGGTGGCCAGCAGCAGCGTGTCGCCATCGCTCGCGCGCTGGCACTGCGGCCGAAGGTTCTTCTCTTCGATGAGCCAACCTCCGCACTCGATCCTGAGCTCGTCGGCGAAGTGCTCGATGTGATCAAGGAGCTTGCCCGCACCGGCACGACGCTCGTCATCGTCACCCACGAGATTGGCTTTGCCCGCGAGGTCGCCGATAGCATCGTCTTTATGGAGGGCGGCCACGTTATCGAAGCCGGCTCGCCAACGCAGATCCTCAACGATGCGAGACATCCGCGTACGCGCGCTTTTCTCGCCAAGGTTCTCTAGCAGTCGCAGGTAGGCATTTGACGCTCTGACGCAACGGGCGTCCTGATCATTGTAACAACAATAACAACTTAGAATTGAAAAAGGAGAAGGGAAATGGCATTCATTGAGAGAGCAAAATATATCGTTGCCGGCGTGCTGACGGTGGCAGCGATGAGTGGGACGCCGACGATTGCGGCCGAAAAGTTCAACCTGAGCCCGGATACCTCCAATCGCGTTCGCGCCCAGAAGGACGAGGCAGCAATCAAGGCGATTGCGCCGGGCTTCAAGTTCGTCAATCCCGGCAAGTTCACGGTCGCGATCAACCCATGGGATCCGCCGATCGCCACCTATGCGACTGACGCCAAGACCGTCGTAGGCGCTGATCCGGATATCGCGCAACTGCTTGCAGACTCCCTCGGCCTGCAGCTCGAGCTGGTGCCGGTCGCCTGGGAGGATTGGCCGCTCGGCGTCTCCTCCGGGAAATATGATGCCGTCATTTCCAACGTGACGGTCACGGAAGAGCGCAAGCTGAAGTTCGATTTCTCGACTTATCGCAGGGACGTGCTCGGCTTCTATGTGAAGGCCGACAGCAAGATCACCTCGATCAAGGAGCCCAAGGATGTCGCTGGCCTGAAGGTCATTACCGGCGCCGGTACCAACCAGGAGAAGATCATTCTGGAATGGGACCGGCAGAATGTGGCAGCCGGCCTGAAACCTATCGAGGTACAGTATTACGATGATCGCGCCGCCGCCGATCTTGCTTTGCAGTCCGGCCGTGCCGATGTCGAGTTCAATCCGAATGCGACACAGGCCTATAAGGCCGCCATCAACGGCACAAGGAAGCTTGTCGGCACCGTCTCCGGCGGTTGGCCGCTGACGGCCGAAATCGCCGTGACGACGAAAAAAGGCGCTGGCCTTGCCGATGCCGTCACGCTCGCGCTCAACGATCTGATCAAGAACGGCAAGTATGGCGAAGTGCTGAAGCGCTGGAGCCTCACTGCCGAAGCGGTCGATCAATCCAAGACCAACCCTGCGGGCCTGCCGAAGAGCGGCTCGTAATGTTGGTCGGGCGGACCGGCGTCAGTGGGGCTCACGCCGGTCCGCTCCCATCCATCTCAAATGGAGAGACAGGTTCCGTGACTATCCGCATTACGTTCAAAACTGTGATAGCAGCCGCCATGGCGCTTACCTTGACCGGTCTTACTCCGGCAATGGCAGCCGAAGATTTCGATCTGAGCCCGGAACAGCCGGGACGTCTTCACGCGGCGAAAAACGAAGCGGCGATTGCCGCTATCCCAAAGGATTTCAAGTTCGTCACACCAGGCACATTCACCGTGGCGGTCGCGCCAGGCGGCCCGCCGCTGGCGACCTACGCGACGGATGCCAAGACTGTCGTCGGTGCCGATCCCGATTATGCCTATGCCGTCGCCGATGCGCTCGGACTGAAGCTCGAGCTTGTCCCGGTCGCCTGGATTGACTGGCCGCTTGGGCTGACCTCAGGCAAATATGATGCCGTCATCTCCAACGTCGGTGTCACCGAGCAGCGCAAGGAGAAGTTCGATTTCTCCACCTATCGACAGGGCCTGCACGGTTTCTTCGTCAAGAGCGACAGCAAGATCAGTGGTATCAAGGAGCCGAAGGATGCTGCCGGGCTGCGCATCATCGTCGGGGCCGGCACGAACCAGGAGCGCATCCTGCTGAAATGGAGCGATGAGGATGTCAAAGCCGGTCTGAAGCCGATCGAGCTGCAATATTACGACGACGAGGCGGCGAGCCTTCTGGCCCTCCGCTCGGGGCGCGCCGATGTCATCGTGCAGCCGCACGCCCAGCTGGTCTACATCGCCGCTCGCGACAAGAACATCAAGCGCGTGGGCACACTGAGCGCCGGCTGGCCGGATCGCTCGGATGTCGCGATCACCACGCGCAAGGGCAGCGGTCTCGCGGCGCCACTCACCATCGCAACGAATGGACTGATCAAGGATGGCACCTACGCCAAAATCCTCGACCATTGGCACCTTGCCGAAGAAGCCTTGCCGAAGTCGGAAACCAATCCGCCGGGCCTGCCGAAATTTTGAGGAGACAGCATGAGCCGCCAAGCCCCATCGATCAGCCATATCGGCTTTCTGACGCCGGGAAACTATCCGGATGAGGATCCGCTCGCCGGCCTGGAACAGACCCTGCAATTGCTTGAATACGGAGAGCAGAAGGGTTTCAACAGCGCCTGGGTTCGCCAGCGGCATTTGGAGCCCGGTATCTCCTCAGCGAGTGCCTTTCTGGCGGCTGCAACGCAGCGCACGCGCCACATCGAGCTTGGCACCGCCGTCATTCCCATCGGCTACGAAAGTCCGTATCGGCTTGCCGAGGATCTGGCGACTGTGGATGTGCTGTCGCGCGGACGATTGAATATCGGCTTGAGCGCTGGTCGGCCGCTGCATGCGGATCTGATCGGGCCGCTTGCTTTCGATGGCGATTGGGAGAGCCACGATTTCTCCCATCAGAGGGTGCTGCGCTTTGCCGACAATCTGAGGGGCGCCTATCTCGGCAATCAGGATACGGTCATCAAGACGCCGTTCGGCCCGCAGCGTCCGCGGCTTCAGCCCTATGCGAAGGGTCTGATCGATCGCATCTGGTATGGCGGCGGCTCATTGCGGTCTGCCGAATGGGCTGGCCGCAACGGCTTCAATCTGCTGATCGGCAATGTCACCACGGGGGAGCAGACAGACGATTTCTTCGTAGCGCAATCGCGCCAGCTGGAAACCTATCGCGCGTCTGGAGGTGATTCGAGGCGGGTGGCGCTCGGCCGGGTCATTGTGCCTTTCGACAGCGCAGATGCGATTACCCGCAAACGCTACACCGACTATGCGGCTGGCCGCTATGAGCGCACGCTTACGCCTCAGGGCGAACGACGCACGCTTTTCGCCCGCGATGTCGTCGGCTCATCGGATGAGATACTGGAGCGCCTGCGCAAGGACCCGATCCTGCCCCATGTGAGCGAGTTCCGGCTGGAGCTGCCCTACGAATTTCATGATGAGGAATATCGGCAGATCATCCATGACTTCGTGACGCTGGTCGCTCCGGAGCTTGGCTGGAAGGAGACCGCGCTTCTGCGTCGATCCGCATCCTGAGGGCTACGGCCACCCCACATCCGTAATGCCCGGATCGACGGGTTCTACGCCCGTCCGATCCGGTTCGCTTCTGTCCTGAAGAGCTTGGGCTACAGCCTCTGTCAGCAGGCGAGAGAGGTCGCGGCGTCCGTTCCTTCGAGAATTCGCTCAGCAAGAAGCAGGGCTTCCTTCTGAGACGCAACGATTTCCATTCTTATGCCGAATGCCTTCGTTGCAAGGTTCGTCTGCAGCTGCATGGCGGCGCGCTTGATTGCGCTTGCCTCAATGCCAATGACTGCCTTGCAAACGGCAGCAAGCGCCGTCTTGTTCTTCTTCAGCCAAATGCCGCGGGCCTTGCGATCCTCGTGCTCTTCGGTGTGTTCGTCGCCTTCCATGATCACGACGAAAGGCATCGAGAGAGCGAGCAGGGCGTCCATCTCCCGCTCCCATTGTTTCGAATAACCTGGCTGGATAGCCACAGCGGATTGGCGCACGATCGGCCAAAGGGAAACGTCGTGAAAGGTGAAGTTGGTTGTATCGATTGTCATATCGGTCTCAGGCGATCTTATCGGTCACGGCGGCAAACAGCATCTCGGCGCCGTGTTGCGACGAGGCGATGGCGTAAGCCGCTCGCTCGCGCATATCGGTCTCGTAGTCCAGCAGGGCTGTGCAGGTGGTCTTAATCTCCTTTCCGGCTTCGGCCAGGATCTGCGCCAGCATGCGGGCATCTTCGAGAGCCGTATTGGCGCCGAGGCCACCGGCAGGGCTCATCGCGTGGATTGCATCGCCCAGAAGCGTGATGGCACCGAACGGCCAAAGGGCGTCGGGGCGTCCGCTTCTGACGGGAAGCGCTGCTACCGCTTCGGCCTTGCTCCGGCTGATGATCCGCTTCAATTCAGGATGCCAGCCGCGCATGGCGGTTCTGAGCAAGACAGGCAGATCCTGGGTATGGTCGTACGTTTCCAGTCCCAGCCTTTGGCGGGGGCCGATCAGTGCCCAGTAGAGGTAATCGGCGACCGGCGTAAGCTTGCAATCGGGCGCGAGACTGGCGGCAAGCTTCGGGAAGTGATCGCCGAACCGCATGAGATCGAAGATTGCCGTGCACCCATCGGCAAAGATCACGGTCGTTCCGTCTCCAAGCAGATCGGCGGCATCGCTCAGCGGTATTTCGCTCTTGCCGTAGACACAAATGGAGCCCGTGTCCACCGGCTCGGCATAGGGTGCCAACTGGCGTCGCACCTGCGAGTTCACACCATCTGAACCGACGAGTAGGCCGCAGGAAACCGAGGCGGCACCTTCGAAATGCACTTCGACACGCCCATCATCCATGCGGCGATACCGCGTAAGGGCATGGCCGAAATGAACGTGATCCTCAATCCCCGACAACAGGATTTCGCGAAGGGTGAGGCGATTGACACTCAGATCGCCGTCATCATCATTTTCGCCGGTATCCCAGCTCGTCGGCGTGCGGCCGGTAACGGGCAGAAGCTGAGGCGTCAGGAAGCACGCGGATCGAGGGCTCGTCGAGGCGGTCGCTCGAAAGAGGTCGAATTGAGTCTTTAGAAGGCAGGCTTCCAGCGCCTGTTGTCCATTCTGATCGATTCGGATGCGATAGCCCTGCAAGCGGCTATCAGCTGCCGGATCGCGCTCGTAGACATCAAAACGGATGCCGGCGCGCTTCAATCCCTGGGCAAGGCACAGGCCTCCAAGGCCTGCGCCGATGATGACGACATGAAAGTCCTGCATAGGCCTTCTATTCCGTTCACTATTCGACTTCGATTTTGTCAGGGAAGAATAGCGTGCCACGACCGGGACGTGGTAACGACATTCGGTCTTTAAATGTTGCAAAGCGGCCAAACGGAACATGGGCATCGAAGATATTGGCGAGCGTCTCGACGGGCCACCGCTCATCGCCTTCTGGGGATCGGATGAACCGGGCAGCGCGTTCCGCTTAGGCACTCAGGAATATGATTGGCACGCGCATGGCCGCGGGCAGCTTTTCTGCATCGAAAGCGGGCTTGTCCGTGTCGATACACCTGGTGGTTCCTGGCTATTGCCGCCGCAGCGTGCGGGCTGGATTCCGCCAGGTGTCATGCACAAAGCGGGGATCAACGGCGTGCTGAGCGGCTGGGGTATCCTGCTGACACCGGACGCCAGCGCCGGATTGCCATCGACACCCTGCGTCCTGAGCGTGAGTGAGGTTTTGCGGGCATTGGTGCGTCGCGCGGCGACATGGCACTGGGAGGAAAAGCTCTCGCCGCAGCAGCGTCGTCTGGCAGCCGTTTTGCTGGACGAGGTTCGGGCCGCACCGCGCGAAAGCCTGCATTTGCCTATGCCGGCGGACCGGCGCGCTTTGCGCATCGCGGAAGCCGTACTGCGGGAACCGGCCAGCGAGGAGACCCTTCATGCGCTGGCGCTGCGGGTGGGAGTATCCGAGCGATCGGCCAGGCGGCTGTTCAATGCCGAAACTGGCATGTCGTTTGCCAATTGGCGGCAGCAGGTGCGCTTGCTGCTTGCGCTTGAATATCTGAGTGCGGGCAAGCCGATCGCCGAGGTGGCGGACAGCCTGGGATATGCGAGCGCCAGCAGTTTCATCGCCATGTTCAGAAGGGCATTCGGCCTATCGCCGCGTCGTTACCTCTCCGTCCGGAAAACTTGATTCGCGCTTGAACGACAACAGGAAAAGGCGCCGACCTGTCGATCGGCGCCCATAGATGGCCTACGCGGCTATCCGGCGAGGCCGGAGGGCGAGCAGGCGCAGCGCATTCATGGTCACCAGTACGGTTGCGCCGGTATCGGCGAGGATCGCCGGCCAAAGTCCGGTGATGCCGACGATCGTGGTGACCAGGAACACGCCCTTCAGGCCGAGCGCGATGGTGATGTTCTGGCCGATATTGCTCATCGTCCGCTTGGAAAGATCGATCATCTCGATGACATCTCCGACGCGGCCATGCAGCACGGCGGCATCCGCCGTCTCCAGCGCAACGTCGGTGCCGCCACCCATGGCAATCCCGACATCGGCTGCTGCGAGTGCAGGCGCGTCGTTGATGCCGTCGCCAACTTTAGCGACGTGAAAGCCTTGCCGCTTCAGATCGCCGACGATCCGCTGCTTGTCTTCGGGCAGCAATTGCGCGCGAACCTCTATGCCGAGCGTCTTGCCGATCGCCTCAGCCGTGCGCTGATTGTCGCCCGTCAGCATGATCGTCTTGATGCCCGCATCGGCGAGAGCCTTGAGGCCTGCTGCCGTATCGGCGCGCGGTTCGTCGCGCATGGCGAGCAGGCCGGCTGCCGCACCCTTGGCAACGATGATGGAAACCGTCTTTCCTTCATCGTTGAGTGCGGCGATCCGGGCAGAGTGCTCCGAGGTCAATGAAGCGCGGTCAGCGGCCGCCTGCGGCGATCCGAGGAACACGTCCAAACCATCGACCGTGCCGCTGACACCCTTGCCGCCGATCGCCCTGGCGTCGATGACCTGAGGGATATCCGTTCCGGCTTCAGCCGCGCGGTCGAGGATGGCGCGGGCGAGCGGGTGGCTGGAGCCGGTTTCGAGCGCGGCTGCCAGCCGCAGCACGTCCGTATCGCTCATGCCGAGGCCGACGATATCGGTGACCTTGGGTTTGCCTTCAGTCAGCGTGCCGGTCTTGTCGAAGGCAATAGCGGTGACCTTGCCGATGTTCTCAAGCACGGCACCGCCCTTCAGAAGCAGGCCGCGGCGGGCACCGGAGGAGAGCGAAGCGGCAATTGCCGCCGGCGTTGAAATGACGAGGGCGCAGGGGCAGCCGATCAGCAGGATCGCAAGGCCCTTATAGACCCACTCGCTCCAGCTGCCGCCCAGAAGTAACGGCGGAAGAATTGCGACGAGCGCGCCGACAACGACGACCCCAGGCGTGTAGTAGCGAGAGAAGCGATCGATGAAACGCTCCGTCGGAGCCTTCGACTCCTGCGCTTCCTCAACAAGTTTGACGACGCGGGCGATGGTATTGTCCGATGCTGCCGCCGTTACCCGAACACGCAGCGCTGCATCGCCGTTGACCGTGCCCGCAAAGACGGTTGCATCCACGCCCTTGCGCACAGGCGTGCTTTCGCCTGTGACCGGCGCCTCATCGATAGCGCTTTCGCCGGAAAGAATTACGCCGTCGGCCGGAATACGGTCGCCCGGGCGAACCAGGATGATGGCACCGACGGCAAGGCTTTCGGCTTGCACTTCGCGGGCTTTGCCATTCTCTTCAAGGAGAGCGGTCTTAGGCACCAGATCGGTCAGAGACTGAATGCTGGCGCGCGCCTTGCCGGCAGCGACACCTTCCAGCAATTCACCGATCAGGAAGAGGAAGACGACGGCAGCGGCTTCTTCGCTGGCACCGATGATGACGGCGCCGATGGCCGCGATCGTCATCAGCATCTCGATCGAGAACGGTGTTCCCATCCTTGCGGCCATGAAGGCGCGCCGAGCGATCGGTACTAAGCCGACAAGCATGGCGGCAGTGAAGATCCACATATCCCAGGCCGGTATCAGCTTGCCGGCACCCCAGGCGGCGGCGAGTGCCACGCCGCTTGCGATCGTCAGGCGACCCTTGGCGGATTTCCACCATGGCCCCGTGGTCGATCCATGATCGTGACCGTGAAGACCGGCGACCGAGGCATCGTGCTCATCCGAAGCGCGGCTGTGATCGGCGTGATCAAGTCGATGCCCGGCGGCGCCATGATCATGTTTGCCGTGATCGTGGTCATGATCATGCCCCGCATGGTCGTGGCGATCGGACGTGTGCGTATGATGATCGTGCCCGCAGCCGCAGGCATGGTCGCTCTCTTCGGCCTTTGGTGCGGCGACATTGCTTTGCGGCAGCGGGAAAACTTTGTAGCCCAGTCCCGTGACCCGCTTTGCGATGTTGGGCAGCAAGTCCGGATCGCTCTGATGCTTGACCGTCATGATACCTGCGGTGACCGAGACGGAAACATCCTCGACACCCTGCAACCGGCGAACGGCCGTGTCGATTTTCGCAGCGCATGAAGCGCAATCCATGCCCTCTACGCGATAGCGGCTGTGTTGTGTTGTCGACGTCATGTTTCGGTTCCAGATTTTCTGCTGGAACCATCGGTACATCCTCTAGCAACTAGAGGGACAAGAGCAATTCTGCGAATTTTTGCGCAATCATTCGCAGGCGCTGCAATCGGTCTAGTCATATACCGTGAAGCCGCCCAGCTCCCTGCGGCGGCTGCTTACGGCATGGCGCAGGGAGACCTATAGTAGTTTCAGCAGGACCTTGCCGGTCTTGCCGGGCGCCAGCGAGGATTTCACAGCTTCCGCGATCTCCGCGATGTCATAGGCTGCTTCCACCGGCAGCTTGACCTCGCCTGAGGCGACGCGTGTGATCAATTCGCTGATCAGCCGCCGCCGCTCTTCCGCCGGCATGGCGGCGCTGACCTTGATGCCCCAGAAGCCCTTGATCGTGAGCTGCTTGAAGATGACGGCCCTAGAAGCGATCTGCATCGGCTTGCCGGCAGCGGTGCCGAAGGAAACCAACAGGCCGTTTTCGCCCAGCAGGTCTGCCAGGTCATTGCTCGCAACACCACCGACGGAATCGACTGCCGCGCGGATCGGTGCATCGCCGACCATGGCGCGCACCTTCGCCTTCCAATCTGGCGCGGCGGTCGAGACGGCATTGCCGATGCCGAATGCAGATAGTTCATCGATACCGCCGTCGCGCCGAACGAGATTGATCATGTGTATGCCGCGGCTGTGTGCCAGCATGGCCAGGGTCTTGCCGACAGCACCATTCGCTGCATTCTGGATGATCCAGTCGCCGCGCTCGACATTGAGGGATTCCAGAAGCGAAATGGCGCTGAACGGCATGGCGATCAGTTGTGCTGCGGCTTCGTCGGAGATCACGTCCGGTACCGGAACGAGGCTTGCCGCAGGTGCCGTGAATTGCTCTGCCCAGGTGCCATGGACGCCGGCTGCAACGACCCGTTTGCCGATCAGTGTCTTGTCGACACCTGCTCCCACGGCATCGACGAAGCCAACCGCTTCGCTGCCGCCGATGGCAGGCAAAACCGGCTTGTAGCCATAGGCGCCGCGCACGGTCCAGAGGTCGTGATTGTGGATGGGGGAGAGAATGGTGCGAATGCGCACGTCTCCTGCGGCGGGCTCCGGCATGGGCATGTCGGCCAGATAAAGGACCGCAGCCGGATCGCCGAAGACATCGTGGATGGCACTGCGCATTGTATTTTCCTTGCGTGTTGACATGCTGGTCCTGCTTTGGATCAAAGGCTGCCGGGGGCCGAAAGGGCTTGTTCGGTGGCAAGCATGGCCTGGTCGAGCGGTGTCCTGTCTTTTCCGAGCTTGGCGAGGATCGCTGCCCCGAGCCAAAGGCTATAGAGCGAACGAGCCGTCTTTTCCGGGATGCAGGATGGTGAAATCGAACCGTCCTCGCGCCCCTCGGTGATTGTTTTGGTGAGGCGGCGAATGAGATCCTCGACACCGCCGAGCAGGATCACGCGCATGTTGTCTGAGAGATCGGAGATCTCGGCAGCAAGCTTTACCACCAGGCACCGATCGGCGAGGCTGGTATTGCCATCGGAAAGCCAGGCATCCCAATAGTGCATCAGGCGTTGGCGGCCATTGCCCTTCCAGCCGAAGAGCGCGTCGAGCCGCTCGGCATAATCGGAGCAATATTGCTTTAGCAGGGCGCAGCCGAAGGCCTCCTTGGATGCGAAATAATAATAGAATGAGCCTTTCGGCACGGCGCTCTGTTCGAGCAGCTCCTTCAGGCCTACGCCTCCGAAACCCTTGCGCAGCACCAGTTCCCGCCCGATTGCGAGAATATGGCTCCGAGTCAGCTCTGATTTCTTCTTCGTCATCATGAGCGGTCCGTAACAAATAATCGACCGGTCGTCTATAAACCCGATGTTGTTCGCGGTCAGATCAGTGCGAGGGCCGCAAGCGAGAGGATCAAAGCCGGAAACATCACGAGAGCGCCGATCCTCAGGAAAGCCAGTGCTCCCATGTGGAGCCCTTCGCGGCGAAGAGCGGCAAGCCAGAGGATGGTGGCGAGCGACCCGGTGACGGAGAGGTTGGGTCCAAGATCGACGCCGATCAGCACCGCGCCGGCAATGGAATCAGGAACATGGGCGGCCTGCACGGCGCTACCGGCGAAAAGACCGGCCGGCAGATTGTTGACGAGGTTGGAGACGATGGCAACGGAAAGCCCGGCAGCCCCGACCGCCTGTGTCTGCGACTGAGCCGCCAGAAGTGCCAGCTTTTCAGAGAGAAGAGCGGTGAGGCCCGTGTGATTAACTGCCTCGACGATCACGAAAAGGCCCGCAACCAGAGGTATCACGCTCCAGCTTATGCCACGAACCGTTTCCAGCGGATTTTGCCGGGTGAGGGCGAGAACGATGACGGTCGTAAGCAGGCCCGCGACAAATGTCGGGATGCCGAGATCGAAATTCATCGCCGACGCCGCGATCAGAATGAGGGCGGTGACCACGAGACCCCATCCTGCCAGCTTGGCGCTGTGGGAAAGGGCGGGTTGTCCGACATCGCGGGCGATCGTGTCTTCCGCCAATGCATGCCGCTGCGTCCAATAGAGGCAGGCGAAGGTGACGATGATCGAGACGATTGATGGCAGCAGGAAGGTCTGCATCCAGCGCGACAGGGGTGGCATCTCCCCGCCGGCGAAGATGACCAGATTGGCCGGATTGGAGATCGGCAGCACGAAGCTCGCGGCATTGGCGATGAAGGCGCAGACCAGCAGATATGGCATGGGGTCCTTCACACGCGCCGCACGGCAGGCTGCGTAAACGGCCGGCGTAAGCACAACGGCGGTTGCGTCGTTCGACAGGAATACCGTCACGACCACGCCGACGACATAGACGAGCACGAACAGCCGGCGGGGAGAGCCCCTGGCATGCGAAGTGGCGATCGCCGCCACCCAATCGAAGAGCCCTTCGCGCCGTGCGAGCTCCGACAACAGCATCATGCCGATCAGGAAGAGATAGACATCAAACCCTTTGGAAATGCCTGTCCATACATCGCTTGGGCCGATGAGCCGCAGCGTAACGAGAAGTGCTGCGCCGAGCACCGCCCAGATCGCTTCCGGCCATCGGAATGGGCGTGTGACAACACCGAGGGCCGTCAGGCCGGCGATGCTCCAGGTTATGGCGGATTCGGTCATTCAGCTCGTCTTGGATTTGAGGTCGGAGCGGCTATGTAGCATCCCTGCCGAGCCGCGCAAACCGTAACCACGCCATGTTTCGATAGAATCCGGCATGATGGACCGCTCTAAGAGAGCGCTATGCCTTCCTTGCTATATCGTCATGCGATTTGTCAGCTCGCTCGACAAGGACGGAACATTCCGCATGGCGGATGACATATTCGACCGTCGAACCGAAGATGCGATCGATAATATCGGAGGTATGCGTCGCAAGAATGATCAGGTCGGCCTTCTTCTCCTTGGCGACGGTCAGCAGCGTCTTCGATGCCGTGCCCATGCGTACGTCGACGGAGGCGGTAATGCCGAGACGCCTGCACAGAGCATCGAGCTTTTCCTCAGCCTCCGTGATCACCGAAACAGCCCAATCGTCCGGGCTTTCGCGTCCGGAGGGAAAACGCTCGATAACATGCGCGACGGTCAATTCGCCGCCTGGAGATAAAAGTGCCTGAGACGTCCGCAACAGGCGTTCGGCGCGCTCGCGCGAGCCCAGCCCAATTGCGCAAATGATCTTGTCGTACATTGCATTCTCCCAAAACGTCCCGGCCGGAAGCAGTTCTTCGGCCTCGCTTGCAATCTTTCCGGTTAAACTTGCCCGGACAAGCAAACGCGTACCCAGCACATCGATAATGAGAGCATCCGTCAAGTCTCGTTGCCGGCATGATGCAAACCATACATATCTGTGGGCCCTCGGCCGATGACTGCTCGTCTCGCAGTCGGCGCAGTCCTTTCGAGCAGGTGATTCGCCAGCCTGGCGTGAAGTTTAGCGCAATAGAGGTCAAATGGTCGCGGTTTTCATCTCCGATCGCATAGCGAGCGGCCGTGGATTCGCGCTTCCCGAAATAGACGTCAGAATCGGGAAAATTGCTGCATTGCAAACAGTTTAGCCGCCGGACGATGGAGTGCCGCTATCGCAACAATCTAGAAATATCATGGGCTTCTGCGTCAATCTGACATGGCTGTGGCGAAGCCCTGCGACATCCTGCACGCTTTTGCGCAGTGCACAAATTATCTTAGAACCATGTCGCGAACAGCTTGCCATGAGATCAACCCATCGGCGAGACGGGTGCTGCTATTCTTGTCGCTGACAAGAGGCAGAAAGCCAGTCATATTGGGGCTCCGATATCGTCGATTGCGGCAAGTGCGTTCTGGGTTCGACGAAAGATTGATGGTCTGCAATGCAGTTCATTCGATCTTTATTGGTCCGCGAACCCTCCTCGATGACACTGACTGGAAAGGACGGGCTCACGTGACAGCCTCCTCCGCCACCGATGGAATGTTGGAAAGACGCAAGGTTGCGAACCCTGCGTCGCAGAGTTCGATTAACGACAAGGCGGCGAGTGAGCCGATGGCCGCAAAGTGTCCTGGCCTCCGCCTTGCATCGGTGCTGCTCTGCCTGTCTTCTCTCGGATGGATCGGTCAGGCGGCGATGCTTGCTGTAGGTGTCGGCGCGATCAGCGATGGTGGCGGTGTCGGCGAGGTCGCGGTTCCGGCCGCCGTAGTTGCGGGTATCGGCGTCCTGCGGGCATTCCTGGATGCGGTGGGCGGGCGCCTCGCATTTGTCGCTGCGCGCCGGGAACTGAGCGCGCAGCGTGCGGCGGCAACTGCAGCTCTTGCGGCATGTTCCCCCCTCGACAGCGGCAGGCCGGCCTCCGGTTTGGCGGCAAGTGTGCTGGGCGAGCAGGCGGAAGCGGTCGTTCCTTATCTCGCGCGCTTCCGTCCGATCCGCATGAGAGCAAGCCTGGTGCCGCTGGTCATGCTCCTCTGTATCCTGCCGATTTCCTGGCTGGCGGCGCTGATCCTCACGCTTTGCGCGCCGCTCATTCCGATTTTCATGGCGTTGATCGGCTGGCGCGCCAAGGCCGCCAGCGAGAGGCAGCTCGCCGAAACCGGCGGCATCAATGCCTTCCTGCTCGATCGTCTTCGCGGCCTCGCGACCATTCGCGCGCTCGATGCCGTCGACCTCACGGCCGGGCGCCTGCGCGCCGATGCGGACTCATTGCGGCTGCGTACCATGGCTGTGTTGAGGATCGCATTTCTGTCTTCGGCGGTGCTCGAATTCTTCGCCGCGCTCGGCGTTGCTGCGACGGCCGTTTATGTCGGCTTCAGCCTTTTGGGCTCGATTGAAATCGGGACCTGGGATGGTCGTCTCACATTGACACAGGGCCTCTTCATTCTGCTGCTCGCGCCTGCGTTCTTCGAGCCGTTGCGGGAGCTGTCAGCCGTTTGGCACGATCGCGCCGATGGCGAGGCAGCACTTTCGGCATTGAAAGAGCTGGCACCATCGCGCCAAACCATTCTCGGCGGCGCCGAATTGCAATCGTCCACGCCGACAAGCCAAGCCTCCGTCGAGATCGAAGCGCTGGTCTTCCGCCATACGCCGGGACGAGACGCCGCAATCGATCATTTCGATCTCTCCATCGGGGCCGGGGAGCATGTGGCACTCTGGGGTGCCAGCGGCTCGGGCAAGACCACACTTCTGTCGCTGATTGCTGGCCTTGCGCGACACGAGGGCGGCGTCATCAGGATCGGCGGCATCCCGCTGCGTGACGATACCGCAGATGCATTGCGGCATCGAATGGCGTGGATCGGGCAATCGCCTCATATCTTTGCGGGCAGCGTCATGCGCAATATTGCCTTGGGGCGCGGTGGTATCGATGCTCCCGCCGTTGCTTCGGCTCTGGAAGGTGCGGCTCTCGATCGGGTCTTTACCTCGGAGCGGATAGCTGCGGTCGGCGAGGGAGGGCTCGGTCTTTCCGGCGGCGAGGCGCTGAGGCTGATGCTTGCGCGGATGATGGTTGATGAGCGAGCCGATATCATCCTGGCGGACGAGCCAACAGCCCATCTTGACGCGCGGACTGCGGCCGCAGTCACGGATACCCTGCTCGCGCTCGCCAAGAGCCGCATCCTGATCGTCGCCACGCACGATCCCGTGCTTGCCGCGCGAATGGATCGCATCGTCCGGCTCGATGAGCGGGCGCGGAGGGTAACGGCATGAGGACGTCCCTCAAGATCCTCCTGCCGTTGGTCAAGCTGTTCTGGGTCGAGCGTGGCGCGCGCCTCGCTCTCGGCGCAGGCTTGTCCGCGCTGGCCATGCTTGCCGGCGGTGGGTTGCTGGGGTTGTCCGGCTGGTTCATCACCGCCTCGGCCTTTGCAGGCATGACGGTCGCGAGTGCCGCGGTTTTCGACGTGTTTATGCCGTCAGCCGGCATACGCCTGCTCGCCATCGGCCGGACGGCTGCCCGATACGGCGAGCGGCTTGTCACGCATGATGCGACCCTCAGGGTTCTTGCCGCCTTGCGCGAGAGGTTGTTTCGCGGCTGGGCGGAGCCTTCCGCGGCTGCGGTCATGATCCGCCGGCCGGCAAAGCTGTTGTTCCGCCTGACGAATGATGTCGATGCGCTCGATTCCCTCTATCTGCGCGTGCTTGTGCCGGCCGTTGTCGCCATTCTTGCCGCTATTGCGGTAACGATAGCGCTCTGTTTCATCGGTCCATCGTTCGGCGCCATGGCGGGGCTTTGGCTTGTCGCGCTCTGTCTTGGTCTTTCTATTGTCGCGGCGCGTCTGGCGCTGAAGCCAGGACGTCGCCGCGCCCACGCGATGGAAGCGTTGCGTGCTCGGGTTGTCGATCTTGTCGCCGGTCAGACCGATCTGGCGATGGCTGCACAGCTGCAGGCACAACAGGCGGCGATCGTCGAAGCGGATCAGCGATTGGCGAAGGCTGACAGCGCCTTGAATAGGATCGACAGTGGCGTCGCAGCCGGCTTTTCACTTGGCTCGACATTCCTGTTGACGATGACACTGCTTGTGGTTGCCCTCTTTGCCAAGCAGGGCGCGATTGGTGCGCCTGCCGCAGCCTTCGCGCTGCTCATCGCCTTCGCTGCCACGGAACCTTTTGCGGCTCTTAGACGAGGGGCGCTCGAACTCGGACGAACCCTGCTGGCTGCAAGGCGCATTGCACCTCGATTGAACTCGGCCGCCGCTTCCATGCCGCGGGTTGAACCGGTTGCCGGCTACGCCTTTCAGCTCAGCGCCGCCGCCGCCGGACACGGGGGAGCTCTTAGCCCGGTCCTGAACGATCTGTCTCTGTCGCTGCCGGTCGGCGAGCGGCTGGCGGTCGTGGGTGAAAGCGGCGTCGGCAAGTCGACATTGCTGGCCCTGCTGGCAGGCGAGATCGCTGCGACGAGCGGCGCGGTGGCTTGTCAAGCTGCTGCGACGCTAACGCAGCGCAGCGACGTGTTTCGAGACACGGTGCGAGGCAACCTGAAGCTGGCAGCGCCTCATGCGAACGACGAACGGCTGCGCGATGCTCTCGCAACCGCCGGCTTGGTCGACGACATCGATGCACTCCCTCATGGCCTTTCCACGCACCTCGGCGAAGGCGGCAGCGGCCTCTCCGGCGGCCAGCTTCGCCGGCTGGCGCTCGCAAGGCTCCTGTTGCGCGATACGCCGCTCTGGCTTCTCGATGAGCCGACGGAAGGCCTCGATGCCGCAACGGCCCGTGCCGTGCTTGCTCGGCTGGCCTCGGTGGCCGATGGGCGCAGTCTCGTCATTGCTACACATATTCGTCGTGAGGCTGCCTTGGCAGATCGGATCGTCGCTCTGAACGACGGCCGCATCGTCGCCATGGCTGTGCGCGGCACGCCGGAATTCGAAATGCTTCTCGATCGGCTGCGGCCGGACTGAGGGGCAACCAACATGCCCGCGGCGTGTCGAATGACGCCGCATTCCTGTCAGACACACCGTAGGGGGTGGGAGAAAGACTATGGAACTCGATATCGTGGCGCTGTCGCGCCTGCAGTTCGCCATGACGGCGCTGTATCACTTTCTGTTCGTGCCGTTGACGCTCGGCCTTTCCGTGCTGCTTGCCATCATGGAGACGACCTATGTTATGACCGGCCGCCAGATCTGGCGGCAAATGACGAAGTTCTGGGGGACGCTCTTCGGCATCAACTTCGTGCTCGGTGTCGCCACCGGCATCGTGATGGAATTCCAGTTCGGCATGAACTGGAGCTACTACAGCTATTATGTCGGCGACATTTTCGGCGCGCCGCTGGCGATCGAAGGATTGATGGCCTTCTTCCTCGAGGCAACTTTCGTTGGCCTGTTCTTTTTCGGCTGGGACAAGCTCTCCAAGGTCGGCCACCTGGTCGCGACCTGGGCGGTGGCGCTGGGATCGAATTTCTCGGCGCTGTGGATCCTGATCGCCAATGGCTGGATGCAGAACCCGGCAGGCTCGGCGCTGAACCCGCAGACCATGCGCATGGAGATCGTCAGTTTCTTCGATGTCGTCTTCAATCCGGTGGCGCAGGCAAAGTTCGTTCACACCGTCTCGGCGGGCTATGTCTGTGCCTCGGTCTTCGTGCTCGGCGTTTCTGCCTGGTATCTCCTGAAAGGCCGCAGCGTCGAGCTCGCGAAGCGTTCAATGACGGTTGCCGCATCCTTCGGCCTGGCTTCGGCGCTTTCGGTCGTCGTGCTTGGCGATGAAAGCGGCTATCTGACGACCGAACATCAGAAGATGAAGCTCGCGGCAATCGAAGCCATGTGGAAGACCGAACCGGCGCCGGCCGCCTTCACCGCTTTCGGCTTCCCAGATCAGGAGGCCCGCGAGACCCATTATGCCATTCACATTCCCTGGGCCATGGGCCTGATCGGGACGCGGTCGCTGACGACGGAAATCCCTGGCATCGACAAGCTCGAGGAACAGGCCAAGGACCATATTCGGGAGGGTATCAAGGCTTATGACGCGCTGATGAAGATCCGCGCAGCCAAGCCGGCAACGCCCGGCGAAGTCTCGCAGGATGTTGCCACTGCGCGCACCTCCTTCGAGGATATCGGCCACGAGCTCGGTTATGCTCTGCTGCTCAAGCGCTATGTCGACGATCCTCGCCAGGCGACGGAGGAGCAGATTGCGCAAGCGGCTCGCGACACCATTCCGAATGTGCCGACGCTCTTCTGGTCATTCCGCATCATGGTCGGCCTTGGGATGTTCTTCATCCTGCTGATGACGGTCTTCTTCTTGCTCTCGGCTCGCCGGAAACTGGATCGCTATCCGCTGCTGCTGAGGATCGCGGTCTTCGCCATTCCGCTGCCCTGGGTCGCCATCGAGCTTGGCTGGGTCGTTGCGGAATTCGGCCGTCAGCCATGGATCATCGAAGGCGTGCTGCCGACGGCGGCGGCCGTCTCCAATCTTGGCGCCGGCACCGTGCTTCTCACCATCCTCGGTTTTGCCGCGCTCTACACCATCCTCATCGTCATCGAGATGATGCTGATGATCAAGGCGATCCGCAATGGCCCCGAAGCGGATGACGAGCCGGAGGCCAAGCTGATTTCCGAAAACCTCGTTCCGGCTGCGGAGTGACCTGCCATGATCCTGCATGAATTGATCGATTATGAGACCCTGCGCATCATCTGGTGGCTGCTTCTCGGCGTGCTTTTGATCGGTTTTGCCGTCACCGACGGCTTCGACCTCGGCGTCGGCACGCTCCTTCCCTTCGTCGCAAAGACGGATACGGAGCGACGCATCGCCATCAATTCGATCGGCGCGACTTGGGAGGGAAATCAGGTCTGGCTGATCCTTGGCGGCGGCGCCATCTTCGCCGCCTGGCCACCGCTCTATGCCGTGTCCTTCTCCGGCTTCTACCTCGCCATGTTCGCCATCCTGTTGGCGCTGATCCTGCGGCCGGTTGCGTTCAAATACCGTTCCAAGCGCGATAGCGCCGGCTGGAAGGCGGGCTGGGACTGGGCCTTGTTCGTTGGCGGTTTCGTTCCATCGCTGATCTTCGGCGTAGCGGTCGGTAACGTGCTGCAGGGCGTGCCGTTCCGGTTCGACGACGATATGCGCATCTTCTACGAAGGCTCCTTCTTCGCGCTTCTGAATCCATATGCACTCCTCTGTGGTCTGCTGTCGGTTGCCATGCTCGTCATGCACGGCGCCGCCTGGCTTCTCGTCAAGACAGATGGAGTTGTCGCCGAACGCGCGCGTCGGTTCGGCACGGTGGCGGCTCTGGTTGTGATCGTGCTCTTCGCGCTCGGCGGCCTGTTCCTTTGGATCGGCATAGACGGCTATCGCATCGCCAGTGCAATCGATGTCGAAGGCCCATCCAATCCGCTTCTGAAGACGGTCGAACACAGCGCGGGCGCATGGCTTGCCAATTATGGCAGCCATCCATGGATGATGATCGCGCCGGCTCTCGGTTTCCTGGGTGCGGCAGTGGCCTTGCTTGCCATGCTCGGGCGGCGTGAAGTGACCGTGCTGCTGTTCAGCAAGCTTGCCATCTTCGGCATCATCTCAACCGTCGGCGTCTCGATGTTTCCCTTCATCTTGCCGTCCTCACTTGATCCGCGCTCCAGCCTCACGGTCTGGGACGCTTCGTCCAGTCATCTGACGCTCTTCATCATGCTCGTCGTCGCCGTCATCTTTCTGCCGAGCGTGCTTGCCTACACCGCATGGGTTTATCGCGTGCTGTGGGGCAAGGTTGACGAGGCGACGGTGAACGATAAGGGCGGCCACGCCTACTGATCTGCAAGGAGATTTCGCATGTGGTATTTTGCCTGGCTTCTCGGCTTCCCTCTGGCCGCAGCATTCGCTGTCCTCAACGCCATGTGGTACGAACTGGTGGATGATCAAGCGAAAGCGAAAGCCGCGCTCACTCAGGAAAAATGAGCGAGCGTCCCATCCTTGATGGAACTTTGCCATATGATCGGCACGCCGGACCAAAACCGGCGTGCCGCGCTCGCAAGAGCGAATGGCGATAACCGGGATATAGGTTCCTGGGTTTATGACTGCCGAGTTGGTCAAACAGCTTTGTCATGCCGTCAATTACGGGAGTATCGGCTGGTTCAAGGCATTCATGGCTCGAAAATATTGGGATATTTGGTTTTCTTAGAGATGAAAAATGCGGTAGATAGCTCCACATAGCGGGAATTGTATGCAATGATATGCCATCAATGCCGGCCGGAGTTTCAGCTCAGGTCTGGTCTCGTGCGGAGCATGAAATGAAAGACTGGCATCCCGATCTCAGCCGCTCCTCCAGCCCCCGCTACATTGCCATAGCCGACTTGATCGAGATGGATTTGCGCAGCGGCGTTCTTGCCGCCGGGGACAGGTTGCCGCCGCAACGCGCGCTTGCCAAGCGTCTCAGCATCGATTTTACGACCGTTGCGCGCGGCTATGTCGAGGCGCAGAAGCGTGGGCTTGTGGATTCCCATGTCGGACGCGGGACGTTCGTGACTGGCAGGCAGGAGAGGGAGCGCCGAAGTTTTGCTCTCGACGCCGCTTCCGATCCGCGTCGTGCCTCCGCGATCGATTTTTCGATGAATCTCCCGCCGGAACCGAGCGATCCGGATCTTCTGGCCCGCATGCAGGAGGGCATGTCGGCCGTAGCGGTCGATCTTATTCCCTTGCTGCGGTATCAGGGATTTGGCGGCCTGGCTGTGGACAAGGAGGCCGCCGCAATCTGGCTCAGCCGCCGGGGCCTCACCCCGACACAGGAGCGCATCTTCATAACACCCGGCGCGCACCCGGCCTTGCTGGCGATCTTTGGCCTCTTGGCCAAGCCAGGCGAAACCGTTCTCTCGGAAAATATTACCTATCCCGGCATGCGTTCGATTGCGGCGCAGCTCCGGCTCAATCTCTCGGGCCTGGCGATGGATGAGGAAGGTGTCTTGCCGGAAGCTTTTGAAGACAGCTGCGAGCGCCTGCGACCGAAGGCGCTTTACCTCAACCCGACACTGCAAAATCCGACGACGCTGACGATTCCGCAGGCGCGGCGCGAAGCGATTGCCGCAATTGCCCGCAAATATCGTGTGCCGATCATCGAGGACGATGCCTATGGCTTCATTCCGCTGGATGCGCCAGCGCCAATGGCTGCAATCGCCCCGGATCTGACCTGGCATATCGGTGGATTGGCAAAGTGCATCGGTGCGGGGTTGCGTTTGGCCTTCGTCGTGGCGCCGGATACCCGGTCGATATGGCCCTTCGTGAGTGCGATGCGAAGCAACAATGTCATGGCGTCGCCGCTCAACATGGCGCTTGCGACGCGCTGGATCGAAGATGGCACTGCCGATGGTATTCTGCGTTTCATTCGTACGGAGGCCGCCGCCCGCCAGGAGATGGTCGCTGACACATTGCCATCAGGCAGCTATCGGGCTGACCCCATCAGCTTTAACATCTGGCTGCCGCTGGGTAACGGCTGGACGCGTGCCACCTTCGGCAGCCATATGCGCAATGCAGGTATCGGCGTTGTTGCAAGCGACGCATTCACGGTAGACGGCGTGGCACCTGAGGCCGTGCGCGTTTGTCTCGGTGGCCCAATAGGCCGCGAGGCCTTGAAGGGTGCCTTGAGTTTCATGGCGCATGCGCTGCAGGGGCCGCCGGAATTGGCCGCCTCCTTTTTCTAGTCTTCTGGCGCAACATCGCTATTGATGGGAGCGGCGCAGGCTCCTTACCGCGCCTATTCTCTTCATTTGCCGAAATTGCCACTGCGTCATTCTGCCGAATGGACGTATAGAATGCATTCATTATATTTAGAATGAATGCATGCAATATGATTATTGATTGCCTTCCCTTGGAAGATTGATTCAGGAGTGATGCTGTCATGGATGCCGATTATCCCCCGCTGAGCCCGCTGCAGGCCGGCCTTCGTTGTCGTTGCCCGCGTTGCGGGCAAGGGCGTTTGTTCGATGGATTCTTGACCCTTCGCAAGCAATGCGAAGCGTGTGGTCTCGACTATTCCTTCGCAGATCCCGCCGATGGGCCGGCTTTCTTTGTCATCTGCTTTGCCTGCATCCCGAGCGTCCTTCTCGGTGTCTGGCTGGAGGTGGCGTTCTCGGCGCCAGTGTGGGTGCAGTTTCTGGTGACTGGCCCCTTCATGCTGGCGACCTGCATTCCGCCATTGCGACCGTTGAAGGGATGGCTGATTGCGAGTCAGTACTTCTACAAGGCCGAGGAAGGCAAGCTTGTTCGTCTGCCGCAGGCGGACGGGCCTCACGCAACAAATTGAGGCCTGCTGTCGCTAGAGAACCAGAGCAAAGTTTGCAACGGATGGCTACGAGGCGATCAGAAGAAGATCGCCAAACCGACTTTCTCGGACTGATTTTCTCGGCATGGCATGGCTCGACCCTTTTCGTCGCCTGCGTTTCCGAAGCCTCCGGATATCAAATTGGACGACGATGGATGTTGCTTGATTTCAATTTTCCTGTCCACTTGACGGATATCCTACAAGTCAATAAGTTGCACGCCATGTCCCGAGGAGCTTGGGTGTCATGGTGGGAAAAGTCATTCAGCCTTTGACGCGCGCACCCTTGCTGCATGTCTCCGTGCAGGAGAGTTTGCGCAGCTATATTGCCGATAACGGTCTCGAGGCGGGCACGATGCTGCCGGCGGAGGGCGAGCTCGCGGCGCAATTGGGTGTCAGCCGCAACTCTCTACGCGAAGGCATAAAGGCGCTGGAATCTCTCGGTGTATTGGAAACGCGCCGCGGCATCGGCATATTCGTCAAGGCATTCTCCTTCGCGCCGCTGCTCGACAATCTCGCCTACGGGCTCGGCGATGCGCTGCGGCATATGGAGGAAGTGCTGGAAATCCGCCGCACGCTCGAAGTGGGCCTGATCGGCAAGACGCTCGACATGATCGGGCCGGAGGACCTGGTGGAACTGCGTGCCACGACCGACCGCATGCGCGCTCACGCCGAACGCGGCGAACCTTTTGCCGAAGACGATCAGCTCTTTCATCGCCTGCTGTTTCGCTGCCAGGGCAACGAGACCTTCGTTCGGCTGATCGATGTCTTCTGGCTTGCCTTCTACAAAGCGTCCCGCTTCTTCGATCTGGACGATGTCGATCCCATGGCCACCTGGCGTGACCATGAGGCAATCGTCGATGCGCTGGAATCCAGAAATCTCAAGGAGGTGCGCATGCGCCTCGACCGTCATTACGAGGGAATTTCGCAGGTGATCGCCAACAACAAGAAGAAGTAGCGATCGCAACCACGAGAGGAGGATCATCATGAGGAAAGCTTTTCATCTGCCTGCAATCGCGTTGGCAGCTTTGCTATCGGCCACTGCGATGCCCGTCTTGGGTGGCCTAGCAGTACCTGCCGCCGCCGCTACCATGTCCGGGGGCTTCGATGTCGGCCCAGGCGGCTTCCAGGGCAACTTCAATCCGCTGGCGGCAACCGCCGGTCTCACCTGGCTCAGCACCTACTTTGAGCCGCTGGTCAGCTACGATGAAAAGCTGCAGAAGATCGTCGGTGTGCTTGCGTCCTCCTATGAGGTGAGCCCGGATCAGTTGACCTATACGTTCAAGCTTGCCGATACCAAGTGGCATGACGGCAAGCCTTTTACGGCCAAGGACGCCAAATTCACCGTCGATCTTGCGGCCAATGCCAAGACCGGCTCGATCTTTGCCGCCCGTTTTAAACTCCTGTCATTCGTCGAGACGCCGGACGACCATACGCTTGTCATCAAGCTTTTCGCGCCTTCCGCGAGCCTGCTTGATACGCTGGCCAAGATCATGGTGCTGCCTGAGCATGCGCTTGCCGCCGTGCCCGTCGATCAGCTTGCGAAGAGCACTTGGTGGTCGACCTCGCCGATTGGGACGGGGCCGTTCAAGTTCGTCAAATATGTGCAGGATCAATATGTCGAGCTGACAGCCAATCCCGACTATCGCGGCGGCAAACCCGTTCTCGATCGGCTGATCAACCGCTATTTCGCCAATCCGGCGGCAGCGATCTCGGCGCTGCGGGCAGGCGAGATCCAGTTCACCTATGTCGATTCCAACGATGTGCCGACCTTCAAGGACGACAAGTCCTTCAAGATCATCGAGGGCGATTCCTTCGTCGTCAATTATCTTGGTTTCAACCAGGATTCGCCACTGTGGAAGGATCTTCGCGTCCGGCAGGCCGTCATGTACGCCATCAATCGCGATGCGATCATCAAGAGCCTCTATGACGGAGCGGCAAAGCCCGCCAATTGCGCTTATGTCGCCAATCAGTTGGTTCCGGACGGCATCGAAGCCTATCCCTACGATCCGGCCAAAGCCAAACAATTGCTCGACGAGGCCGGCTGGGACAAGATCAACGGCAGCAAACCGATCACCTTGCTGACCTATTATAACACGCCGCTTGCAACGAACGTATTGGCGGCCATGCAGGCCATGCTGGCGCAGGTCGGCATCAATGTCGTGCCGCGCGCCGTCGACGCGCCGACGTATAATGGCATCGTGCTGAACCCAAATGCCGACGCATCGCAATTCCAGCTTGTCTATGCGGGCCTTCAGAACGGACCCGATCCGAGCAACATCAACACCGGGCTCAACGAAAAGCAGATCCCGCCGGCGGGCGCCAATGTGGTGCGCGCACGCATGCCCGATCTGACCAAGGCGCTAGATGCGGCGATTGCCGAGACGGACGCCGGCAAGCGTGATCAGCGCTACCAGGATGTCTGCAAGGTCATGAACAAGGATCTGCCCTGGGCGACCATGTGGGTGGCGAACCGCTATGGCGTGGTTTCGTCCAAGGTGAAGGATTTCATCTGGACACCGGCGCCGGGCGGCGGGCCATACATCGCGCATCCGGAAGCGTGGAAGCTCTCAAACTAGGTTTTGAGCCGGCTGCAGGCTCGGTGGCTGGCGCATTCCGCGAAACGCAGGTTCGATATGCTGCACTATGGTCTCAGGCGTCTTGTAATCGGCATCGGCATGCTCGTCGCCTTGAGCATACTGGTCTTTGTGTTGCTGCGGTTGACGCCGGGCGATCCGATCGATGCCTATATCGACCCGAGCACGCCTTTATCTCCCGCTGCGATGGCCGATTTGCGTGAGCGCCTCGGGCTGGATCGGCCGCTGCCGCTGCAATATGTCGGCTGGTTGCAGCAGGCTCTGCAAGGCAATCTCGGCTATTCCGTCAAGCGGCTGGATCAGCCTGTTCTGACGCTGGTTCTGTCTCGCATCGGTCCGACGGTGCTGCTGATGGGCTCGGCCCTGATCATGGCGATCGTCGCCGGCATTGCTGCAGGCGTCATCGGTGCCGTCAGGCGCAATTCAGTCACGGATATCTCGCTCTCCGTGCTGGCGCTTGCCGGCATATCGAGCCCTGCCTTTCTGAGCGCGCTTCTTGGTCTTTATATTTTTGCGGTGCGTCTCGGCTGGCTGCCCTCGGGCGGCATGCTGACGCCCGGCGAGGACTTTTCCATCGGCGACCTGCTTTGGCATCTTATCCTGCCGGCTTCGCTTCTGGCGATCGCGCAAGCCGCGCTCATCATGCGCTATATGCGCGCTTCGCTGCTGGAGGTCCTCAATCAGGATTATGTGCGCACCGCGCGGGCCAAGGGCGTGTTCGAATTCTGGGTTATCGTCAAGCATGCCCTGCGCAATGCGCTCCTGCCTGTCGTAACCGTCATCGGCTCGACCATAGGTCTTGCCATCGGCGGTGCGATCTTCGTCGAAAGTGTCTTCAACTGGCCGGGCATGGGCCTGCTTCTCGTCGATGCGGTCACGTCGCGCGATTATCCCGTCATCATGGGGGCGACGCTCGTCATCGGCGCCTGCGTCATCATCGTCAACCTGCTGACCGATCTCGCCTACGCAGTGATCGATCCCCGCATCAAGGTGGGCTGAGCGATGCTGGCGCGAACCGAACGACCAAGCCATGGGCCACTTGCCCGAGCATTCGATCGCTTCCGGCTGAACGGGGCGGCCCTTTTCGGCGTCTGCGTTGCCGTACCGCTGCTGCTGCTGATCGTCACCTATCCGCTATGGTGGCGATTCCAGCCCAACGACATCGATCTCCTGGCCATGAACGCGCCGCCCAGTGCGACGCACTGGTTTGGAACGGACGGCGTCGGGCGCGATGTCTTTGCCAGAGCGCTCGAAGGCGGCCGTATATCGCTGATGGTCGCGGCAGGTTCCACCGTCATTTCGGCCATCATCGGTTTTCTGTTCGGCTTCGTGTCTGCCTTTGCCGGCCGCTGGGCGGATGCGCTCAGCATGCGCTTCGTCGATCTGGTCATGACCTTGCCGCCGGTGATCTTCCTGCTGGTGCTGGCCTCCATCACCGGCACGGGCATCTTGCCGACGATAGCAGTCATATCGCTGCTCTCCTGGCCGCTGCTGGCCCGTATGGTGCGTTCCAGGCTGCTGGAACTGCGCGAACGCGATTTCGTCACCGCTGCGCGCGGCATGGGGGCAGGGCTGCCGCACCTGCTGCTGCGCCACGGCATGCCGAACTGCATCGATATTCTGGTTGTCTACGCCACGACGCAGGTCGCCAATGCAATCCTCTTGGAGGCTGGGCTTTCCTTTCTCGGTCTCGGCATTGCGCCGCCCGCGGCGAGCTGGGGCAATATGCTGAATGCGGCCCGCTCCACAGCCGTTCTCGAACAATATCCGTGGCAATGGCTGTTTCCCGGCGCAGCTCTGGTGCTTGCCGTCCTTGCCATCAATTTCATCGGCGACGGGCTGAGGGATGCCTTCGATCCGCGCGCCGAGCTTCATTGAACCCAGGAAAGAAAGAGACGATGAGTAAATTCAAGGGTGTGGTGCCTCCCGTTGTAACGCCGCTGAACGACGATTTCACTGTGGATTACGCATCCTATACTAGGGTGCTGGAGCATCTGATCGATGGCGGCTGCCACGGCGTCTTCGTGCTGGGCTCCACCAGCGAGGTCGTCTTCCACGACGAAAAGACACGGCGGGAGATCATCGAGCATTCCGCCAAGGTCGTGAACGGGCGGGTGCCGCTGCTGGTCGGTGTCATCGACCCCACGACAGACCGCGTGATCGCTCATTCGAAAATCGCCAAGGCGGCCGGCGCCGACGCCGTCGTCGTCACCGCTCCGTTCTATACGGTGACCAGCCAGTCAGAGATATTGGATCACTTCCGCTGCATAAGAGATTCTGTCGATGTACCGCTCGTCGCCTATGACATCCCGGTCTGCGTGCATGTGAAGCTGCAGCGCCAGACGGTGGTGACACTCGCCAAGGAAGGGACCATCATCGGGCTAAAGGATTCCAGCGGCGACGACGGCAATTTCCGCTATGCGCTGCTCGATCTTGCCGATCACAAGGATATCTTCCTGATGACCGGCTCCGAAATCGTCGTCGACAATGCGCTTCTGATGGGCGCGCATGGCGTGGTGCCCGGTATCGCCAATGTCGATCCACATGGCTATGTGCGGCTATGGGATGCCGCGCAGCGCGGCGACTGGGCCGCGGCGCGGCGCGAGCAGGAAAGGCTTTGCCGCCTGTTCGAGATCGTCTGGGTCGCGCAGGGCCGCGTCAGCGGCGGTGCCGCCGGCATCGGGGCCTTCAAGGCAGCGATGAAAAGCCTCGGCATCATCGATACCGCTGTCATGCCCCGCCCGCGCGCGGCACTGAATGCGGAGGAAACGGCCAGGATCGATGCGATCCTGAAGAATACGGGGCTGCTGTAGGTATGATAGCGCCGGCTGCCCAACCCGTTCTCGATATCAGAGGGCTCAGGACCGTCTTCCGCACCCGCGGCGGCGAGTTGACCGCTGTCAGAGATATCGACCTGACCATCGACGCGGGCGAGACGCTGGCGCTGGTCGGCGAGTCCGGTTCGGGCAAGTCGGTGACGAGCCTTTCCGTGATGCGGCTTCTGACGCGCAATGTCGGGAAGGTCGCAGCTGGCAGCATTCGGTTGCGGGACAGGCAAGGCGTCGTCAGCGATCTCGCCACGCTGGACGACAGCCATATGCGTGAGATCCGCGGCGGCGCTATCGGCATGGTATTCCAGGAGCCGATGTCGAGCCTCAATCCAGTGCTGACAATCGGCGATCAGATTGCCGAGCCGATCCGCATTCATCGGCGGGCAGATCGTGCTACCGCGATGCGTGAGGCGATCGCGCTGTTGGAAAGCGTCGGAATTCCCGATGCGCAACGCCGCGTCAGGCAATATCCGCATGAACTATCCGGCGGCATGCGGCAGCGCGCGACCATTGCCATGGCGCTTGCCTGCGATCCGGTGCTGCTGATCGCTGACGAGCCGACGACGGCGCTCGACGTCACAATACAGGCGCAGATCCTCGATCTCCTGCAGCGGCTGCAGCGGGAGCGCGGCATGGCGATCCTCTTCGTCACGCATAATCTCGGCGTGGTGGCAGAGATCGCCGATCGCGTCGCCGTCATGTATGCCGGCCGGATTGTCGAGGAAGGGCCGACGGAAACAGTGTTCCGCAATCCGAGGCATCCCTATACGCGCGGCCTTTTGGCCTCCATGCCGCGGCTCGGCGAGGCGACACGGATGCGGCAGGCAGGCGAGCCGCTATACGCTATTCCCGGTGTCGTGCCGAGCCTGACGCGAATGCCATCCGGCTGCGCTTTCGCGCCGCGTTGCGCCCACGCGATCCAGGCTTGCGGCGCGGCGGTGCCGCCTCTCGATGCTGTCGATGCAAGCCATGCGAGCCGCTGCATCCGCTGGCGGGAGATTTAGATGACCGAAGCGCTTGTCTCCGTTCGCGATCTTGCCAAGAATTATGTGTCCCGCGGCGCAAGGCTTTCCATACTTCGCGATATCTCCTTCGATATCGGAAAAGGCGAAGTGGTGGGGCTCGTGGGAGAGTCCGGCAGCGGCAAGACGACGATCGGCAGGTCCATCCTGCGATTGATCGAGCCATCGGCCGGCAGCGTGCGCTTCGACGGCACGGAAATGACCATGCTCGGCGCCGGCGATCTGAGGCGCATGCGACCGCGCATGCAGTATATTTTTCAGGATCCCTTCGCCAGCCTGTCGCCGCGCATGACCATCGGCGAGATCCTGATCGAGGGGCTGAAGATCCAGCGTATCGGCAGCCGTATGGATCGGCTGGATCGGGCACGCGCGGCGCTCGAACAGGTGGATTTGCCGGCGGACGCGATCAATCGCTATGCCCATGAATTCTCAGGCGGCCAGCGCCAGCGGATCGGTATTGCGCGCGCACTTGCGCTCGGGCCGGAATTTCTGGTCGCCGACGAACCCGTTTCGGCACTGGATGTCTCCATTCAGGCGCAGGTCATCAATCTGCTGCGCGGCCTACAGCAGCGTCTCGCGCTTACCATGCTGTTCATCTCTCATGATCTTGCGGTGGTCGAATATCTCTGTGATCGCGTCATTGTGCTTTATCTCGGGCGGATCATGGAGATTGCTGCAAGCGCTGATCTGTATGCCCGGCCACGCCACCCCTATACCCGCGCGCTGCTCTCGGCCATTCCCTCACCGGACCCGGACAGTAGACGCGACCGGCAAATCCTGAAGGGCGATATTCCGAGCCCGGCAAATCCGCCGAGTGGCTGCGTCTTCCGCACGCGCTGTCCCTTCGTGCTCGAGGCCTGCGCGACGACGGTTCCGCAATTGCGGGAGATTGCGCCGGGGCAGTTCAAGGCATGTATTCGCGACGATCTCGATTGATCCCGCTTTCAGGCTGATACGGATCTCGCGACGCGGCTTGCTATGTCGCACTGCACATTTGACCAAACGGGCCACCCTTGATGTCAAAAAAGTATCGGTTGGGCGTACAAGGCGTAGTAGCGGCAGGCGCCTATGAGAGGTAGATTTACCACATAGAAGACGCGATGGCCTCTGGGAGGAGGCGCCGTAGCCGTAACGAATGCGGACGGACGAAAGGAGGTTTGCCGATGAATCCCGATTTGGAAGTGGTCGCGATCGGCAGCGGAGAATCCTTCAAAGCGTGGGAGCACGGCTATCCCTACCGCACGGTGCGTTGGCATTTCCATCCCGAATACGAAATCCATCATGTCGTCGCGACAACGGGTCAATATTTTATCGGCGACTTTATCGGCGAGTTCGAGCCCGGCAATCTAGTGCTGACAGGACCGAACCTCCCGCATAATTGGGTGAGCGACGTGCCTGCCGGTGTCACCCTGCCGCTGCGCTGCCGCGTCCTGCAATTTTCCGAATCCTTCTTCGCCGATGCCAGCAAGGTTTTTCCGGAACTGTCGGCCTGCGCCGGTATTCTTGAGACGAGCCGCCGCGGTGCGCTCTTTACGCCTGAAACGGCGGCCATCGTCGGTCCGATCCTCGGCGAACTGGTGGAAGCAACCGGTATCCGCCGCATCGAACTCTTCATGAATATTCTCGATGCGATGAGCTGTGCCGAGGGCACGCGTACGCTCGCCAGCGCCGGCTATCAGCCGGACCCATCCGGCTTCATGTCGGCGGGCGTCAATCAGGCGCTGGCTTACATCAATGCGCACCTCACCGAGCCGTTCAGCGAGTGTGATCTGGCCGAATTGACCGGCCAGAGCCCGAGCGCCTTTTCGCGCAGCTTTCGCCGCCATACCGGCATGGCGCTGGTTCAGTACGTCAATCGTCTGCGTATCAACTTCGCCTGCCATCTGCTCATGAGCAAGGCCGAGATGACGATCACCGATATCTGCTTTGCGGCAGGCTTCAACAATATCTCGAACTTCAATCGGCGTTTTCTGGATCAGAAGGGCATGGCGCCCTCCCGGTTCAGGTCGCTCTTGGCACAGCACGCACGCGCGGTGGAGGCCGCCTAACACAAGGGAGGACAGGGAGGAGAGACAAATTCAGGGCGAGCGAACGGGTTGGCATCTCTGCCGTCTGAAGGAGAAGGCTTGTCCAAAATTACCGCCGCGTCGGTCTGAGATCGCCTTCGGCGACGCATCAACAAGAGCATCGCGTGCGGACAGCCGCGATGATCGAGGGAAACCATTACCATTTGGAACGGAGAAATTCCAATGAACCATTTCGCACTGAAAATCGCCGGCATAACCGCGCTTGCGGTCGGTCTTCTGGCCGGCACTTCCGCCTTCGCGCAGTCGGCCAAAGTCACGGACGCGACCGTCGCCTTCCTGATGCCCGACCAGAGCTCGACGCGCTATGAAGAGCATGATTTCCCTGGTTTCCAGGCCGAGATGAAGAAGCTCTGCGCCGGCTGCAAGGTCATCTACCAGAACGCCAATGGCGATGCCTCGCGTCAGCAGCAGCAGTTCAATTCGGCGATCTCGCAGGGTGCGAAGGCTATCGTGCTCGACCCGGTGGACTCGACGGCCGCCGCCTCATTGGTGAAGCTCGCGCAGAGCCAGGGCGTGCGCGTCATCGCCTATGACCGGCCCATCCCGTCGGCGGCCGCCGACTACTACGTGTCCTTCAACAACGAAGAGATCGGCAAGATGATCGCCAAATCGCTGGTCGATCATCTGAAGGCGAAGGGCGTGAAGGCGGGCGATGGCGGCCTTCTCGAGATCAACGGCTCGCCGACCGATGCTGCTGCCGGCCTGATCAAGAAGGGCATCCATGCCGGTCTGGCCGACGGCGGCTATCCGGTGCTGGCCGAATTCGACACGCCGGAATGGGCACCGCCGAAGGCGCAGCAATGGGCAAGTGGCCAAATCACCCGCTTCGGCAAGAAGATCCTCGGTGTCGTCGCCGCCAATGACGGCACCGGTGGCGCAGCCGTCGCTGCCTTCAAGGCCGCCGGCTACGATCCAGTGCCGCCGGTCACAGGCAATGATGCGACCATCGCTGGCCTGCAGCTCATCATTTCGGGCGATCAGTATAATACGATCTCCAAGCCGAGCGAGATCGTGGCGGCTGCTGCCGCCAATGTTGCGATCGAGCTGCTCTCCGGCGAGACGCCGAAGGCCGACACGAAGCTCTTCGACACACCGACCAAGCTCTTCACGCCGGCCCTGGTCACGTCCGAAAATCTGAAGGCCGAGATCATCGACAAGACGGTCAACGGCAAGCCGATCCAGACGCCGGAACAGCTCTGCAACGACCGCTATGCCGATGGCTGCAAGAAGCTCGGTATCGGCAGCTGAGATCTGCTCCTCCCAGTCTCCGGCTGCTTCGGCGGCCGGAGGCAAAACGCATCCGATAGCATTTCAACCCGAGAAGGTGGCGAGTCATGAGTGACGCTTCCGATCATAGAGCCCCGGACGGCGAGCTGGTGCTCAGCCTCAAAGGGATCTCCAAACACTTCGGCGCCGTCTCGGCACTGACGGATATCAACCTCGATGTGCATGCCGGCGAAGTCGTGGCGCTGGTCGGCGACAACGGCGCGGGCAAATCGACGCTCGTTAAGGTTCTGGCCGGCGTCCATCAGCCGAGTTCAGGCACGATTACATTCCGCGGCAAGCAGGTCACGCTCAGTGACCCCGCAACCGCGCTCGATCTCGGCATCGCCACGGTCTTTCAGGATCTCGCCCTTTGCGAAAACCTCGATGTCGTCGCCAACATCTTTCTCGGCCGGGAACTGAGCCCGATGAAGCTCGACGAAACCGCCATGGAGGTTCGCGCCTGGACGCTGCTGAATGAGCTCGCGGCGCGCATCCCGAGCGTGCGCATCCCCATCGCCTCGCTTTCCGGCGGTCAGCGGCAGACGGTGGCGATCGCCCGTTCGCTGCTGCTTGAGCCGAAACTCATCATGCTCGACGAGCCCACCGCAGCACTCGGCGTCGCACAAACCGCCGAAGTGCTGAACCTCATCGAACGCGTCCGCGACAAGGGGCTCGGCGTCATCATGATCAGTCACAATATGGAGGATGTGCGCGCCGTTGCCGACCGAATCGTCGTGCTACGCCTCGGGCGCAACAACGGCATCTTCTATCCAGATGCCTCGAACCAGGAACTCGTCAGCGCCATCACCGGAGCCACGGAAAACGCCGTGTCGCGACGCGCAGGGCGGCGTCAGGCCCAGCAGGAATTGAGGGAAGGGGGCCAGCCATGAGCCAGGACAGCAAGCAATCGACCATGCTGCTCGACCGCAGCGATGTCCGCGTCAACCATGATACCGGGCTTGGCGCGACTATTCGCTCCTCCATCGACAAGGTGCGCTCCGGCGACTTGGGCTCGTTGCCCGTCGTCGTCGGCCTCGTCATCATCTGGACGGTGTTCGGCACGCTCAACCCGACCTTCCTTTCCAGCAACAACCTCGCCAATTTGCTGTTCGATGCTTCGACCGTCGGCATCATTTCGCTGGGCATCGTCTGTGTGCTGATGGTTGGCGAGATCGACCTTTCGGTCGGCTCGATCAGCGGCTTCGCCTCGGCCATGGTCGGCATGCTCTGGGTCAATGAGGGCTGGCCGGTGGCGTTGGCGATCCTGGCGGCGCTGGTCGTCGGCGGTGTGATTGGCGTGATCTATGCCGTACTGTTCAACCGCTTGGGCATGCCGAGCTTCGTTGCCACATTGGCAGGTCTTCTCGCCGTACTCGGCATGCAGCTCTATCTGCTTGGCGCCACCGGCTCGATCAATCTGCCCTATGGCTCGGCGATCGTAAATTTCGGCCAGCTCCTCGTCATTCCTCGACCGCTTGCGTATCTCTTCGCGCTTATTCCGGGTGTGGTTCTGCTGGCGACCGGCTTGGGCACTGTGCGGCGACGCAGGCAGGCGAACCTCTCCGCGCCCTCCGTCGGCGGCCTGCTGGCGAAGGCGGCTGTCATCACCGTGGCCCTAGAGTTCGTCGCCTTCTACCTCAATCAGGATCGTGGCGTTCCCTGGATGTTTGCCTTGTTCGTGGTGCTTGTTATCGTCATGGACTACGCGTTGACGCGCACGCAATGGGGCCGGTCGATGTCCGCCGTCGGCGGCAATCGCGAGGCAGCGCGCCGCGCCGGTATCAACGTACGCAGGATCTATACCAGCGCCTTCGTGCTTTGCGCCATGTTTGCGGCGCTTGGCGGCGTGCTAGCGGCGGCACGTCTCGCCTCGGCCAGCCAGCAGGCGGGTACAGGCGACGTCAATCTGAATGCGATTGCGGCGGCCGTCATCGGCGGCACCAGCCTCTTCGGCGGCCGCGGCAGCGCCTATTCGGCCCTGCTCGGCATCATCGTCATCCAGTCGATCGCCAGCGGCCTCACCATGCTCGATCTGTCGTCGGCGCTTCGCTACATGATCACAGGCGCAGTTCTTGCCATTGCCGTCATCGTCGACTCGCTCGCCCGTCGTTCCCGCGCCTCGCATGGGCGCGGCTGATTTCTTCAAGAAGGTAAGGATTGTTATGAGACAGGATTTTGCCGGCAAGGTCGCCGCCATCACCGGGGCTGCCTCTGGAATTGGCCTGGAATGCGCCAAATCGCTATTGAAAGAGGGCGCCAGCGTCGCCCTCGTCGACCGGGCCGAAGACAGCCTGAAAAGCCTTTGCGCCGAATTGGGGCCGAACGCCTTTCCCGTCGTCGTCGATCTTCTGAACCCCGAGAGCGTAGCGGCGATGATGCCGCAGATTCTTGGCAAGTTCGGTAAGCTTGATATCTTCCATGCCAATGCCGGCGCCTATATCGGCGGCGAGGTGGCGGAAGGCGATCCCGATTCCTGGGACCGGATGCTGGATCTGAATATCAACGCGGCGTTCCGCTCGGTTCGCATGGTGTTGCCGCATATGATCGAGCGCAAGACCGGCGATATCATGATGACGAGCTCGATCGCCGGTCTGGTGCCGGTGGTCTGGGAGCCGATCTACACTGCCTCCAAACATGCCATCCAGGCTTTCACCCACACGGTTCGGCGCCAGGTCGCCAAGCATGGTATCCGCGTCGGCGCCGTGGCGCCGGGGCCGGTGGTAACGGCGCTGATCAGCGATTGGCCACAGGCAAAGCTTGACGAAGCGATTGCCGCGGGCGGCCTCATGGAGGCGACGGAAGTGGCGGAAGCGGTGCTCTTCATGCTATCGAGGCCGCGGAACATCGTAATCCGGGATCTGGTGATCCTGCCTTTGAGTACGGATCTCTGATGACAGCACCCTATTTCATCGGCATCGATGTCGGCACCGGCAGCGCCCGGGCCGGGGTTTTCGATGCGCATGGCCATCTGCTCGCCGCCGCCAAGCGGCCGATTACCATCTGGCACGAGGCCGGCAGCATCGTCGAGCAGTCGAGCGAGCAGATATGGAGAGCCGTCTGCGACAGCGTCAAAGAGGCTGTTGCAACGGCAAAGATAGCGGCCGGTGACGTTTCGGGCATCGGCTTCGATGCAACCTGTTCACTGGTCGCCGTCAAGGCGGATGGCCAACCCGTGGCTGTCGGACCATCGGGCTATGCCAATCGCAATATCATCGTCTGGATGGATCATCGTGCGGCCGGCGAGGCGGCGGAGATCAATTCAGGCAATCATGCCGTGCTGCGTTATGTCGGCGGCCGGATCTCGCCCGAGATGGAGACGCCGAAGCTCCTGTGGCTGAAGCGAAACCTGCCGCAATCCTTCGCGGCAACGGATCATTTCTTCGATCTTGCCGACTATCTGACCTGGCGCGCGACCGGCTCGCTGCAGAGATCCGTGTGCACGGTGACATGCAAATGGACCTATCTCGCCCACGAGAAGCGCTGGGATGCGCAATATTTCAAGGATATCGGCCTTGGTGAGTTGGCCGACGAAGGCTTTGTGCGGATCGGCACCGAGATCGTCGAGCCGGGTACGGCACTCGGTGGCGGCTTGAACGACGCTGCCGCCGGCGATCTTGGCCTCATCGTTGGTACGCCGGTCGGCGCGTCGCTGATCGATGCCCATGCGGGCGGCGTCGGGACGCTCGGCGGGCAGGGAGCGGACGGCAAAGCCAATGTCCGGCACAGGCTCGCCTATATCTTCGGCACCTCCGCCTGTTCGATGGCGTCGAGTGATGACGCTGTCTTCGTCGATGGCGTTTGGGGACCTTATTATTCTGCCATGGTGCCTGGCCTCTGGTTGACCGAAGGCGGGCAATCTGCGGCAGGGGCGGCGATCGATCATCTCGTTACCATGCATCCGGCAAGTGGTGAGGCGCGTGCCAGGGCCGAAGCGGAAGACTTGTCGCTCGTCGCCTGGCTTGACCGGCAGGCCATGAAGGCGGTCAAGAATGCGTCCGACGCCGTGAAGCTCGCGCTGTCCATTCAAGTCGTGCCGGAATTCCTCGGCAATCGTTCGCCCTATGCCGATCCCGACGCTCGCGCCGTCATCTCCGGCCTCGGACTGGAAACCGGTATCGATGATCTTGTCGCGCTCTATGTCGCCGGCCTTTGCGGCATCGGCTATGGCCTCAAGCAGCTGCTCGAAAAGCTGGCTCAGGACGGCATTGCCTGCGATCTCATCATCGCCAGCGGCGGGGCTGCCCAGAGCGGATTGGTACGTCAGCTTTTGGCGGATACGACCGGCAGGCCGGTCGCTGTCGCCGATACGGAGGAGCCTGTTCTTCTCGGTGCGGCCATGCTCGGCGCCACGGCCGGCGGGCATTGCGGTTCGCTCGTGGACGCGATGGCTGCCATGTCACGGCTGGCGAAGAGGTTCGAGCCGGCGGATGGCACCATCAGGGCGTTGCATGAACGGCGTTACGAAGCTTTCGCGCTGCTGCAATCGGCAGATCGCAGCATCCGCACCTTGATGGCGTCGTAAGTCTGGCGGGAACGACATTTATCGCTCCAATTCATAAGTCTATACGACGATGGCCCTCTACCGCTTTGTCAATTGCAGGCTAGATTGCCCTCATGCAGCGGAGCCGTCACGGCTCATCGCAGGAAAGGATGGTCATCATGGATATCACGAGGAACGGTGCGCAGCCCTCCGGCAAAGGCCCTTCGGATTGGTTCACCGGTACTGTCCGGATAGACCCGGTCTTTGTGGCTAATGATGCGCGGCGCGCCGCAGCGAGCAGCGTCACGTTTGAACCTGGTGCGAGGACGGCATGGCATACCCATCCGCGCGGCCAGACCTTGATCGTCACCGTCGGCCTGGGTCTCGTTCAGCGCGAAGGGGGGCCGGTCGAAGAGATCCGGCCCGGAGATGTCGTCTGGTTCGAACCGAATGAGAAGCACTGGCACGGTGCTTCGCCGACGACAGCCATGACCCATATCGCCATCCAGGAACACCTTGACGGCAAGGTGGTGGACTGGCTGGAGCATGTGACGGACGAGCAATATCACGCGAGGTGAAGGTCCAACCCGTGGTCGGCCAGCACCGAGCGGATCGCTTGCAGGCAATCAACTCTTGCCATAAGTCAGCCTCACGAGGTCAATATAGATGGAACCCTGTCGCTTCCACGGCACGTCCTAACGATCGAATGCCCCGCGACGTAACTGGCCTCGCGATGGCAGCAATATGGATGGGGAAATATCATGCTTCGGCTTGTGATTGGCGCGGCTCTTGCGCTTGCAGCGCTCACCTGGTCCAACGCGCAATGTATGTAAATGCCGACGGGTTTTCCCCTACTGTCGGGCAGCGTATTTGCCGCCGATTGAACTCGGCGTAATCAGGCAGATGTCGCCATAGCGGCGGTGCTGGCCGTAGGCAGATAAGTGTTCGGTTGCATCGCCGCGTAGTGTCGATGCACTGGCACGAATCGAGGATATCCGATGACCTCTGTTGAGCGTCCCATGCCGAGCGAAGCCGGCATCCTGCAGTTCATGGAGATTTGCGATTCCTTCTATCCGCCGGATGCGGTAACGGCCTCCATCGCGCAACAGCGCCAATGGTATGACGCACTATGCGCTCGTTTCGATCGCCCTTTACCGGAGGGCATGCAGACCGCGGATGATCTTGTATCCGGAACGATTCCCGTCAGGCGTTACAAGCCCGCCAATATCCGTACGACAACGAAGCTTCTCTATCTCCATGGTGGCGGCTTCGTTGTCGGTTCGCTCGAGAGCCATCATGCGATCTGCGCCGAGATTGCCGATCATGCCGGCGCCGAACTGGTCTCGGTCGATTACCGGCTGGCGCCGGAATATCGCTGGCCCGCCCAGACGGATGATTGTTTCAACGTTCTCAAGCAGCTGCTCGCCGAGAAGAGGCCGGTCGTGCTGATCGGCGATAGCGCCGGCGGCAATCTCGCGGCAGGGCTGGCGGTGCGCGCGCAGGCCGAGGGGCTTTCGGGCATTGTTGGCCAGATCCTGATCTATCCCGCACTCGGCGGCGATCTCGTCTCCGGCTCCTATGAGGAGATGGCCGAGGCGCCGGGCCTGACGACGGCTGATGTCGCCTATTACCGCACCGTTCTGCAGGCGCCAGAAGGCGATCCGGTCGCAGGACCGCTTGCCTTAGCCACCATGGCCGGCCTTCCGCCAACCTTCATTACCGTTGCGCATTACGATCCGCTGCGCGACGATGGCCGCAACTATGCGGCGCGTCTCGCACAGGCGGGCGTCGAAGTCTGGTTCCGCGAGGAGCCGCAGATGGTGCATGCCTGGCTGCGGGCACGGCATATGAGCGAAGGTGCGCGGGCCGGCTTTGCCGCCATCTGCGCAGCGGCAAGCCGGTTTGCGGGGTCGCGCTGAACTACATCAGGTCGCGGGCGATACGTTTCTCCTCGAAGGTCTTCCGGAAGATTTCGGTCTCGCCCTCATAGGCAACGACGGAGGCGCTGATGATCCAGTCCTTTGCCGCGCAGGATATGGACGATGTCGCCACCGTGCGAACGAACCAGCTGGGGCGGCTCATGTCACAGGTCCATGTCGAGATGCCTGTCATCGATAGCGGATCGTCCGGCGCGATCGACCAGACCTCTTCGCGCAGCTGCCGTGTGGAAAGTCCGGTGCCGGGATGTTCGGAGAGGCCGGTGTCCTCATGAATTTCATAGCGGGTGACGCCGGCCGAGAGATCGCGCATCACCTGCCGCTTCGTCGAGCCTGGTGCGTGTTCGATATATTTCGGCAGCGGATCGGGATTGTCAGGCTGCTTGATGTCGATGATCTCATGCGCACCGAGCTTCGGCAAAGCAAGGCCGATGGAGGCGATGTCGATCGCCAGGCCCGGATCTTCCGGTGGCGGCAGGACCATCGGCCAATAGGCTGTCGACAGCGACAAGCGGATGCGGTGCCCCTTGCGGAAACGATAGCCGCAGGCATCGAGCGTCACAGTCACTCTGACCTGCTGACCCTTGATCAGCGGCTCCGGCGCGGCATCGCCGTTGCGGTGGGCGAGGTTGAGCACGCCGAAGGAAACGCGCGTTGCCGTGCCGTCCGGATGGATATCGACGAGCCTTGCGCAGAGATTGGCGGTTTCGGCGTCGCATCTGAGCGTCAAGGTGACGACGGGGCGGCCGAGATAGTCGTGATCCTCGATCAGCGGCGCGGTTTGGAAGGTCAGCGAGCCGGCATCGTCGACGCGTTGATCGATCGCCATTTCCGCATCCGGCTTCAGGGTGAACCATTCGCCCGAGGCCGTACCCGTGTCGAGCGGCGAGCGCAGATAGACGGGATGTTCCGGTGCGTGCGGGATTGGCATGCCTTCCATCAGCGTGCCGAATTGCTCGACATAGAAACACTGCATCTCTGGCTGCTGCCATTCTTGCTTCGCGATCCAGAAACCGGGGTCGAAGTCGCGGCGTTTGGCGGGCTTTATGGCGTCAAGAATATAGGCACGCACCGATGGCATGGCCTCCGCGCCGTTACGTTCGCCACGCAGCCAGTGGTTCCACCAGGCGATGGCTTCTCCGTGGAAATCGACCCGCGGCTTCGGCCAGGCGAAATGCGGATATTTGTGAACCCACGGGCCGATCAGCGCCTTCGCCTTATCCCCGAGGCCTTCGACCGCCAACAGCGGCGTATTGCGGTAACCGTCAGCCCAGCCGGCGATGACGATGGCGGGGATATCGAAGCCTGCAAAATCTTCGCAGATCGAGCCATGCCGCCAGAAATCGTCACGACGCTGGTGCTGGAGCCATTCTTCCATGAAGAAGGGTTCCTTTTCCAGGCGCTCCAGCCACATATCGCGCCAGTCGTCGCCAACGATGGCCGGGTCGGGTGAGCGCGATTGATAGCCGAGCATGGTCGCCGCCCAGGAGAGTTGGGCGGAGAGATGGCAGCCGTTCTTGTAGTGGATATCGTCGTTATATCGATCGACCGTGGAGGCGATCGAAATCACCGCTTTCAACGCGGGCGGCTTCAGCGCTGCGACCTGCAGGCAGTTGAAACCGCCCCAGGAAATGCCCATCATGCCGACCGACCCATTCGACCACGGCTGTGCTGCGATCCAGGCAATCAGCTCGCAGGCATTCGCAAGCTCGAGCTCTGTATATTCGCCATCGATGACGCCGCTGGATTCGCCGGAGCCTCTGATATCGACACGAACGCCGGCAATGCCTGCTGCAGCGAAGACCGGGTAGGTGGATTCGTCACGCGGACTTGTCCCGTCGCGCTTGCGGTACGGCAGGAACTCGAAAACGGCAGGCACGGGATCGCTCTCCGCCCCTTCCGGCATCCATATGCGCGCGGCAAGCCGCGTTCCGTCCTTCAGGGTGATCCATTGATTTTCGATGGTGGTGAAGCTGCGCTCGGCCATGATCATATATCCAGAAGAGGTTTAGGCATTAAACCATACACGGCTGCCGATGTAGCCATTCGACATATCGTTGCCGATATCGTCCACGTATCCCTTCAGCGTCTTCGAAGAGGCCATGATGTAGTCGTTGAAGACGGGCAAAATCAGGCCACCATCGTCTCGCACCATCACTGCCAGCTGTCGATAAAGCACCTTGCGTTTGGCTTCATCGAGCTCGGATCGCGCCTGCAACACCAACTTGTCGAAGTCGGGGCGCTTGAAGCGCGTATCGTTCCACTCGGCGGTTGACAGGTAGGAGGTGGAGTAGCGCGAATCCTGCGTAGGACGGCCGCCCCAGAAGGATGCGCAGAAAGGCTGCTTGTTCCAGACATTGGTCCAGTAGCCGTCTTCCGGTTCGCGCTTCACGTCGATCGCAATGCCGGCCTTGCGTGCGCTTTGCTGGAACAGGATCGCCGCATCCACCGCGCCTGGAAACGCTGCGTCTGACGTCAGCAGCTGAACGGGGCGATCGAGACCCGATTTCTTGAAGTGGAAGGCGGCCTTGTCTGGATCATAGGGGCGCTGTTCGATATCGGTCGGCGCGAGCGCGTAGTTGGAATTGACCGGATAGTCATTGCCGATCGTCCCGTAGCCGCCCAGAACCTTGTCGAGGATCGACTGGCGATCGATCGCATATTTCAGCGCGAGCCGAAGATCGGCGTTGTCGAAGGGCGCCGTGTCGCAATGCATCAGGAAGCAGTAGAAGCCCTTGCCGGCATTGCGGACGATCTCGACGGTCGGTGCCCGCTGCAGCATCGGCACGGTTTTCGGGTCGACATTGTTGACGAAATGAACCTGACCGGAGGCGAGCGCTGCAATGCGGGCGGTGTTGTCGTTGATGACGAGGATTTCGACGCTGTCGACGAAGCCCCGGTCAGAGCGCCAATCCCTAGGGTTCTTCTCGAAGGTGGCACGAACACCCGGCTCGAAGCTCTTCAGAATGTAAGGGCCGGTGCCGATAGCTGCCGCCGGCTTGTCGACGCCGCCCTTCGGCTGGATGATCAGGTGGTAATCGGTCAAAAGCAGAGGCAGATCCGCATTGCCCTCGGAAAGCGTGAGGACGAGATCGCCCGCCTTTTCTTCGATGCCGGTGATCGAGGCCATAAGCCCAAGAGCACCCGACTGCGAATTCTTGTCCGCATGCCGCTTCAATGTCGCGACAATGTCGGCGACCGTCATCTTGCTGCCGTCGTGAAACTGCACATCGTTGCGGATCTTGAAGGTCCAGACGGAAGCGCCAGCCGAGGGCGTCCAGGAGGATGCTAGCGACGGCAAGGGAGCGCCGGTCTTCGGATCGGATTCGAGGAGCGTATCGCCCCAGAGGCGGCCAATGACGAACAAGACGGAGGCACTATAGGTTGCCGGGTCGAGCGCATCGCTGGTGGCGCCGCCCTTGAGGCCGAGTTTCAGATGACCACCGCGCTTCGCTTCCTGTGCTTGAGCATCGCGGGGCATTAGGAGGCCGGAGGTGAGTGCCGGCAGTGCACCCAGCGCGGCTGCCCCGCCGAGGAAGTGGCGGCGGCCCATATTCAGCTGAGAAGATTGATCTTTTTGTTGCGTCATGACAGTTCCCTCGTTTCCATTTTGTAGGTGAGAACGTAGAGGCCGGCTCAGCCCACGCAATTTCGCGACTTGACGCATCTTTAAGCAAGTTTACGCTAGTCGTCGTCAATGCGGAGCTACCGATGCCTCACTTGGTCGAGAACCTCAAAATTGCCTGCGCAACGCAACGCTCCATTTCGCATCTGTGCCGCGCAATCGATATCAACCGGCAACAATTCAACCGGTACATCAACGGCCAGACGAGACCGTCTGCCCACAATCTGGCGCGCATCGCCAACTATTTCGATCTTGATGCAGCCGACTTTAGCCTCGCTCCGAAGCTGTTTCGTGAACGTCTTCGAAAACCTGCCCTCGGCGTCAATGAAGGTTCCGATCTCCTCAAAGCGTTTCCCGGAAACCTGATCGCGCTCAGGCGTCACATCGGCTATTTCCAGACCTATCATCGTTCGCCGTCCTGGCCCGGAATGGTTGTGTGTTCGTGCAGTCGTCTGATCGAGCAGGGTGGGTTGGTGCACGTCAAGTCGATGGAACGTCTGCGCGATCCTGGAAACGGCATTCAGCAATTCTCGAAATATGTGGGTTTGGCGGCGTTTTATCGAAACCGCATCTTCATCACGGAGCGTGTGGTAGGCCCGAATTCCATGTTGTCGCAGACGATCCTCCTGCCCTTCGACGAGCACCAGCGCGTCTATCTGCGCGGGACGACAATGGGCGTCTCCTGGCGAAGGGAAAACCTCCCCTACGCCTCGCGGATGATCTGGCGGCATGTGGGTGCCGAGCCTGATCTGCGAGAACTTCTGTCGCGCTGCGGACCGCTGCCGCTGTCATCGCGGCAACTGCCGCCGACGGTACGCTCGTTTCTTGCGGATCCCTCGGCCGAAGTGTATGCGGTGCCAGCCGAGTATTGACGACACCGATTGCCGAAGGGCTTTGTTAGTCTTCGCGGGGGCTCAACAGCGAAAAACCCAAAATGCAAGAAAAAGTTGTGCTTCTACGGAATATATTAAGGATCGCTTTATAAGAATGGCGGTCATCATATCGTTTAGTGACGCATACTTCGACATTTTGGGGATGCCTAGATGCTTTTCTCTGCGAGAATGGATGCAGATCCCAGTGCGTGTGCCTATATCAACGATCTGCTTCGCCAAGAAGCAAAGGTTAATTTGGACCGCGACGCCGACATTCCCGATGCCGTTTCAGTCAACCGGATCTTGAATTTCATCAAGCGCTTGTGGAGCGAAACCGGGGAGGAGCTGGATGTCAATGTCTTCTATCGCCATCGCACCCTCGATGTCCTCGGCCTTGCAATTTCCAATCACGAAGACCTCTCAGTCTCTCCGAAAATCATAGAGCTCCGTGGCGGGGAGGGCGCGGCGCCGTTGCTGCTATTTGCCGGCGGAGCAAGCTGCTTCCTGGAAATGCAGCAATTGATCAAGGAAATTCGCTTTCCAGGACCGATCCTTGGCGTTGCATTGACGGCCTTCAATCGCGATCGTCGACATCCGGCCACGGTGGAAGACGAGATCCAAAGCACGCTGAGAGCGCTGCAGGCCGCAGGGATCAGCGAGCCATATCGATTGCTCGGTTATTCGTTTGGTGGTGTTTTTGCCTTGGAGCTTGCCCGCGTCCTGAGAGCGCAGGGGCAAAAGATTGCATTCCTTGGCATGCTTGATACCCCGTTTGGCGAGCAGGAGTGGCCGCTGACGACGTGGGGCAGGTTCATGTGGCAACGCTGGAGGCGCGCCCGAACCAGAAAGAAGAACCTACGGAAAACCGATTCTCAGCCACGCCGTCAAGTATCGGCTCAGGCCAGCAGGTCGGTTATCGAGCGACGAGAACTCCTCGCAAAAAAACTGAAGCCCCTTTCTTTCCGTTACGCCGATCCGCATTCGGCCTATTATCCGGAGCTGGCGCCGCAATGGATGGGCGATTATCCGCCGCTCTATGATGCAGCTGCCAGACAACTCCTGCGTATGAAGGGTCTTTATAAACCGAGCTGTTATGACGGCGAGCTGACCTTCTACCGCAGCCTGCAAGGCTCACCGGTCGATTGCGATCCCAAGACCATATGGAGGCGTTTTCTTGCGCATGCGGATTGGGTCGATGTTGCCGGCAACCACCAGAGCATGATTGTCGGTCGCAATGCCGGCACGCTTGCTCGCGAACTCAGCGCGCGCCTGCTGCGCTGAGCTTTCAATTTCCGGCGCTCTCCATCTTTCGGGTCGTCAGTACGCGCTCCAGCCAGCCGATCTCCATTTCGGGAACGGATTTCAGCAGCAAGTCGGTGTAATCGTCGAAGGGCGGCGACAGTGCTTGCGATTTCGGGCCGAAGCGAACGAGCTTGCCGCGATGCATCACCGCGACGCTATCGGCGATGGCGCGCACGATAGCGATGTCATGCGTGATGAAGACGTAGGAGAGATGCGACTCTTCCTGCAGCTTCAGGAGCAGTTTCAGAATGCCTTCGGCAACCAGCGGATCGAGCGCCGAGGTCGGCTCGTCGCACAGTATGAGTTCCGGCTTGGCTGCGAGCGCGCGCGCGATGGCGACACGCTGTTTCTGGCCGCCCGATAGCTCGGCCGGATAGCGGTCGATGAAACCGTTGCTCATCTCGATCTGATCGAGCAGTTCTTTCACACGTGCGGTCTTTGCTGCACCATGCAGGCCATCATAAAAGGTCAGTGGACGGCCGATGATATCGCGCACGGTCTGACGCGGGTTCATGGCGGTATCCGCCATCTGGTAGATCAGCTGGATACGTCGCAGTTCCTGCCGCGAGCGGTCTTTCAAGGCAGGCGTCAGCGGCTTGCCGTCGAAAGAAATCCGCCCGTCGCTCGGCGGCAGCAGGCCGGTGATGACGCGGGCAAGCGTCGATTTTCCGGAACCGGACTCGCCGACCACTGCCAAAGTCTGGCCTTTAGGAACGTGTAGAGAAACATCATGTAATACTCTGAAACCATTGGAGTATTGCGCGCTGATATTTTCGATTTTCAAAAGCGCGCTCGTCTGATCGGCGGCTTCTGCACGTATCTCCTGGCGGACGTTGACGAGAGCGTGGGTATAGTCCTGTTGCGGCTCCTCGATGATCTGCTGGACGCTGCCATATTCCACCGTCTTGCCGTGCCTCAGCACCATGATGTCGTCGGAAATCTGGGCAACGACGGCAAGGTCATGGGTGATGTAGAGCGCAGCGGTATGCGTCTCCTCAATGGCGTGCTTGATCGCTGCAAGCACATCGATCTGCGTGGTGACATCGAGCGCGGTCGTCGGTTCGTCGAAGACGATCAGTTCCGGATTGGAGCAGAGCGCCATGGCGGTCATGGCGCGCTGCAGCTGGCCGCCGGAAACCTGATGCGGATAGCGGTCCCCGAAAGTTTCCGGATTGGGAAGGCCAAGCACGCGGAAGAGATAGAGCGCCCGCTTCCTTGCCTCCTCCTTCGTCATCAGGCCATGCTTCACCGTTGCTTCGATGACCTGATCGCCCAGCCGATGCGCCGGATTGAAGGCGGCCGCTGCCGATTGCGCGACGTAGCAGACCCGTGCCCCGCGGATCCGGCGGATGCCGGACTTGCCGAGCGGCAGGATGTCGGTGCCGTCGAGCAGCACCTGGCCGCCGGTAATCTCGGCGCCGCCACGGCCGTAGGCGAGGGCGGAAAGGCCGATGGTGGACTTGCCGGCGCCGGACTCGCCGATCAGCCCGAGCACCTTGCCTTTCTGCAAGTCGAAGGAAACGCCATCGACGATGGTGACGCGTTTCGGCGGCTCGCCCGGCGGATAGCTGGTTGCCTCTATCTTGAGATTACGGACGGAAAGAAGCTCAGGCATCGCCACGCCCTCCCTTGAGGCTGGAGGTGCGCCTTAGGAGCCAGTCGACCACCAGATTGACACAGATTGCGAGTGCCGCAATGGCGGAGCCCGGCACGAGCGCGGCTGAAATCCCGAAGATGATGCCGTCCTTATTGTCCTTGACCATGCCGCCCCAGTCGGCTGCCGGCGGCTGGATGCCCAAGCCGAGGAAGGACAGGGTGGAGAGAAACAGGATCGAGAAGGCAAAGCGCAGTCCGAATTCCGCTAGCAGCGGCGACAGCGTATTCGGCAGGATCTCGCGGAAGATGATCCAGATCTTGCCTTCGCCGCGCAGCTTAGCGGCTTCGACGAATTCCATGACCGCGACATCCAGCGCTACGGCGCGGCCGAGGCGATAGACGCGGGTGGAATCGAGAATGGCCATGACGAGGATCAGCACGATCAGGTTCTGCGGCAGGACTGCGAGCACCACGAGCGCGAAGATCAGCGTCGGGATCGACATCATCAAGTCGTTAAAGCGCGAAAAGACCGTGTCGATCCATCCGCGCGAGACGGCGGCGGTAAAGCTGAGGATGATGCCGAGCGAGAAGGAGATGATCGTTGCCGCCAGTGCGACGAAGAGCGTCGTGCGGGTGCCATAGATCAGACGCGAGAGGATATCGCGGCCGAGATTGTCGAGACCGAAAAAATATTGCGCATCGGCCGGCTGCCAGACGTTGCCGACGACTTCCGTCTCGCCGAAAGGGGCGATCCAGGGCGCGAAGATCGCGCAGATAAAGGCGATCAGAATACCTGTCATGCCGACCCAGGCGGTGATGGGAATGTCTCTCAATCTCATCGCGGATGCCTCAGACGCGGGTTGGCGATGATGGCGAGAATATCGGCCGTCATGTTGAGGAAGATGTAGACGGCGGCAAAGATCAGGCCGCAGGCCTGGACGACAGGCATATCCCGCACCGTCACCGCATCGACCATGTACTGGCCCATGCCCGGATAGACGAAGACAACTTCGACGACGACGACGCCGACGATGAGATAGGCGAGGTTCAGCGCGATGACGTTGATGATCGGCGCCAGCGCATTGGGGGCGGCGTGCTTGACGATGGCGCGGAAGGCGGAGAGCCCCTTCAGTTCCGCCGTTTCCATATAGGCCGAAGACATGACGGAGAGAATGGCCGCCCGCGTCATGCGCATCATGTGAGCGAGTACGACAAGGACCAGAGTTGCGGTCGGAAGCGCGATTGCCTTCAGCCGATCGACGAAGCCCATGCCGTCGAAAACTGTGGCCGGAAAAGTCGCGATACCGAATTTGACCGAGAAGAACATGATGAGGAGATAGCCGATGAAGAATTCCGGCAGAGAGATTGCCGCCAGCGAGATGACATTGATGATCTTATCAGGCATTCGGTTCCTGAAATGGACGGCGAGCATGCCTAGGCAAACCGCCAGCGGCACCGAAATCAACGCCGCAAAGCCGGCTAGAAACAGCGAATTGCCGAGCCGCTTGCCTATTTGCTCGCCAACTGAATTCTTGCTGGCCCAGGAGGTGCCGAAATCGCCCTTGACGGCATTGCCGAGCCATTCGACATAGCGGGTGACAACCGGCCGATTGAGGCCAAGCTCTTCGCGGATATTCGCGACCGCCTGTGGCGTTGCCGACTGGCCGAGATAAGTGGTGGCGAAATCGCCGGGCAGGGCTTCGAGCCCGCCGAAGATCAGGACCGAGACGGCAAACAGCAAAATGATGCTGAGCACGCAACGCTCGATAATGAGGGATAGCAGCGGAAAACGCTGCTTGAACCTCAGCCCGGGCAGAACGGTGCCGGGAGGTGAATTGGACATGGCCGATGCCTCGCACTGAGAGCGGTTCCATGTTTTACAGGAATCGCTGTGCCGCTCTCTCTTGTTGTTTTACGCAATTCCGAATGGAAAACAGCTGCGCATTTTCCTGAAATTGCCTGAAACGTCGGGAGGACCGCGAAAGGCTTTCGCGGTCCCGGCTGCGTTGGAGATCAGGGCGTTCTCGCCCGCTTCAGGCATCAAGCGTCCAGCCAGACGCGGGTCGCGACATAGCCGTTCGACATGTCATTGCCGATATCGTGGACATAGCCCTTCACCTGCTTGGTGGAGGCATTCACGAAATCGTTGAACATCGGCAGGATGACGCCGCCTTCGTCGCGCACCATCATTGCCATGGCGCGATAGAGCTCCTTGCGCTTGGCTTCGTCCAGTTCGGAGCGGGCCTGAAGCAGGAGTTTGTCGAAGTCGGGGCGCTTGAAGCGCGTGTCGTTCCAGTCCGCCGTCGAGAGATAGGCGGTGGAATACATCTGGTCCTGCGTCGGCCGCCCGCCCCAGTAGGAGGTGGAGAAGGGCTGGACGTTCCAGACGTTCGTCCAGTATCCGTCGCCCGGCTCGCGCTTGACCTCGATATTGATCCCCGCCTTCTTGCAGCTTTCCTGATAGAGAACTGCGGCATCGACGGCGCCGGGGAAGGCGACTTCGGAGGTGCGCAGCAAGACCGAACCGCTATGGCCAGACTTTTTGTAGTGGAAGGCGGCCTTGTCGGGATCATATTTGCGCTGCTCGATGCCTTCGGGGAAGAGCGCATAGGTGCCGTTGATCGGGAAGTCGTTGCCGACCTTGCCGTAGCCGCCAAGAATCTTTTTGACCATCGTCTCGCGGTCCATGGCGTATTTCAGTGCCAGGCGCAGGTCGTTGTTGTCGAAGGGCGCCTTGTCGCAATGCATGATGAAGACGTAATGGCCGCGGCCGGCGGTGGCCAGGATTTCGACGTTCGGCGCACGCTTGAGAAGATCCACGGTCTTCGGATCGACACGGTTGATGTAATGGACTTGGCCGGATGAGAGCGCGGCGATGCGAGCCGTCGCATCGTTCATGCAGATGATTTCGACACTGTCGACGAAGCCGCGGTCGGTACGCCAGTCGTCCTTGTTGCGCTCGAAGGTGGCGCGTACGCCGGGCTCGAAGCTGACCTGCTTGTAAGGGCCGGTACCGATCGAGGCGAGGGGATCGTCATAACCGCCATTCGGCTGGATAACGAGGTGATAGTCGGTCAGAAGCAACGGCATGTCGGCGTTGCCTTCGGTCAGCGTCAGGATGAGATTGTCGCCATCGGCCTTGATCTCCTTGATCGACTTCATGACGCCCAGCGCGCCGGATTCCGATTTCGCATCCGTATGGCGCTTGAGCGTGGCGACGACGTCGTCGATCGTCAGGTCCTTGCCGTTGTGGAATTTCACGCCCTTGCGGATCTTGAAGGTCCAGGTGGCGGCATCCTTCGACGGCTCCCAGGATTCAGCGAGCGAGGGAACGGCGGCGCCTGTCAGCGGGTGAGATTCCACCAGCATGTCGCCCCAGCAGCGGCCGATGCAGAACATGACCTGTGACAGGAATTTTGCCGGATCCTTGGAATCGGTTGCAGCACCGCCTTCAAGGCCAAGCTTCAGATGGCCGCCGCGCTTCGGTTCGGCTGCCATTGCACTTTCGGTAAAGAGCTTGTCGGCGAGCGTCAAAGTCACGCCCGCGGCCATTGCGCGTCCCATGAATTCGCGGCGGCTAAGCCCGCCGGCGGTAACGCGGCTGGTCAGATATTTCGTATAATCGTTCATTCCCCTGTTCCTTCTTCTTGCCGTGTTGACAAAGCTCCCGAGCAAGCCACTTCAGGTCACGGTTCCTCTTCCGCCTGAAGCCTGTTGCCCGCGAGCATGCGGGAAATTCAGCGGTTGCTGCCGCCTCCTACCTTCCTTTCCAGATGGGGGCTCGCTTCTCTGCGAAAGCCCGTGCGCCTTCCAATTGATCTTCGCTCGAATAGAGGATGTCGACGGTTGAAAACTGCCGTTTGGTGATCTTGTTCATGGCAGTCTGAAACGTCGAACCCTCCGCTTCACGAACGATTTCCTTGATCGCTGCGTAGACGAGCGGCGGACCGCTTGCGAGCAGGCGGGCGAGCTCCCAGGCCCTGTCCATCAGCTTGTCGGCCATGACGATCTCGTTGACGAAGCCCCAGCGATGCGCCTCTTCGACGTTGAGCCAGCGGCCGGTCAGCAGCATGTCCATGGCGATATGATAGGGGATGCGCTTCGGAAGCTTGATCGACGCCGCATCGGCGACGGTGCCGGAGCGGATCTCGGGCAACGCGAAGGTCGCGTGCGGCGCGGCTATGATGAGATCGGTCGACAGAGCGATTTCCAGCCCGCCGCCGCAACAGATGCCGTTGACGGCGCAGATGATCGGCTTGTTGAGGTCGCGCAGTTCCTGCATCCCCCCGAAACCGCCAACGCCATAGTCGCCATCGACGGCGTCGCCATCAGCGGCGGCCTTCAAATCCCAGCCCGCGGAAAAGAATTTCTCGCCGGCGCCGGTCACGATGGCGACGCGCAGATCTGGGTCGTCGCGGAAGTCACGAAAGATCAAACCCATCTTGCGGCTGGTCGCCAGGTCGATGGAGTTCGCCTTGGGCCGATCGATGATGACCTCGAGGATGCCGTCTTCGGAGCGGGTTCGAATGGGGTCTTGCAACTTCCGCTACCTCCTTCGCCGGATGAGGGCATCCGCCGCAATGGCGCCCCGAGATTCTGCTAGAACCATCAATGGATTAATGTCTAGTTCTTCAAGATGTGCGGCGTTCGTTACGACATATTCTGCCGCTGATAGGACGGCGTCAGCAACGATTTCAAGGCTGCTGCCGGTATCGCCGCGATAGCCCTCAATCAGTTTCCGGACCTTCAGCCGCGAAATCCGCTCGAGAACCTCGGCTTTCGTCACGGGGAGTGGCAAAACGACGGAATCCTCAAGCAATTCCACGAGAATTCCGCCCGCGCCAACGGTTAGTGTCAAGCCGACGACCGGATCGCGGACCGCGCCAACGATCAGCTCCGCGATAGGGCGATCGATCATCCGCTCGACAAGGAATCCGTGTGAGAAACCGGCCATGCCTTCGGCCGCGTCTCTGACAGCATTCCTATCCCATAGGTTGAGCTTAACCGCGCCGACATCGGACTTGTGCTCGACACCGAGCGCCTTGAGCGCCACCGGAAAACCGAGTTGTTCCGCGCAATCGGCCGCTTCGCTTGCCGTGGCGGCGGTCCTGCCTAGTGGGACGGCGAGGCCCGCAGCGGCAAGTTCCGCCTTGGCGGCAGCTTCGCTCAGGGTCTCGACCTCGCCTTCGGCGGTGGAAGCGCTGAGAAGCGGCAATGGTTGCGGCCTATTCCATGCCCTGGCAATGTCGCTGGCCATATCCGCTGCGGTCAACGCCTCGCTGATACCGCAGAGCGGCACGATGCCGCTTTCGATCAGCCGTTGTGCGATCGCCTCCGGCATGTTTTCGGGCAAGGTCGCCAGAATGCCGGCGCGGGCACCCGTCCGCTTCGCGGCCGCGGCAACCGCTGCAACAGTAATCATCCAGTCGGCGCCATCACAACGATCCGCGCGCGGGAAGTCGAGAACGAGCAGATTGAGGGCATAGCCGCCGGCGAACATGGCGCTGAAAGCCTCCGTCTGCCGGCCCAGATCGCCCCAGACGAAGGTGTGATAGTCGAGCGGATTGGAAAGCGTCACCATCGGGCCGAGAGTTGCGCGCAGGGCAGGAAGCTGTTCGGCTTTCAACGCACGAAACTCGATAGTCCGGCCCACGGCAGCATCGGCCATCAGCGACGCCTCGCCGCCCGAACAGCTCATCGACGAGATCGCATTGCTCTCGAGCGGGCCAGCGACATGCAGGAGTTTCAACGTCTCGATCAGCTCCGGCAGCGTCGAAACGCGGCCGATGCCGAGGCGGTCGAGAACGGCGTCGGCCACTGCATCGCTGCCAGCAAGTGAGGCGGTGTGCGAAACGGTGGCGCGTTGAGCCTGTTCGGATTTGCCGACCTTCAGTGCGACGACGGGCTTCTTCAGCTCTCGGGCGCGCATGGCGAGCCCTTCCAGCGCCCTTATATCGCCGAAGCCTTCGATATGCAGACCGACGGCCGTCACACGCGGATCTTCAAGGACGGCTCGGGCAAGGTCCGACAGGCCTGTCTGCGCCTGGTTGCCCGCCGTCATCAGATAGCTGATGGGCAGGCCGCGCCTCTGCATGCTGAGATTGATGGCGATATTGGAGGACTGCGTAAGGATCGCAACGCCGCGCTCGGTTCTGACAATGCCATGCTGATCGGGCCAGAGCAGGGCGCCGTCCAACCCGTTGATCATGCCGTAGCAATTCGGCCCAACGATCGGCATGCTACCTGCCCCTTCGACGAGCGCGCGCTGCAAGTTCGCGCCATCAGCCAGTTCGGCCACAGCCTCACTGAAGCCTGAGGCATAGCAGACGGCGCCGCCGGCGCCTCTGGAGGAGAGCTCCCTCACGATATCGACGGTAAGCGCCCTGTTAACGCCAACGAAGGCGGCGTCCGGCGCGTCAGGCAGGTCGGCGACCGAGCGATAGCAGCGGCGGCCAAGCACGCTTTCCTGTGTCGGATGCACCGGCCAGATTTCGCCGGCAAATCCCATGCGGTCGCATTGCTCGATGACGCGCCGTGCCTCTCTGCCGCCGAAGACGGCGATCGTTTTGGGTCGGATCAGGCGGTCGAGCGAACGCTGGGTCATGGGCTCATGCTCCGAACGGCCGAAGCAGGTCGCGGCTGATAATGTGCCGCTGGATTTCCGAAGTCCCGTCCCAGATACGCTCGACGCGGGCGTCGCGCCAGAAGCGGGCAAGCGGCAGATCGTCCATCAATCCCATGCCGCCGAAGATCTGGATCGCCTCGTCGGTGACGCGGGCAAGCATTTCCGACGCATAGAGCTTGGCCGATGCGATTTCGCGATTGGCCGGGATGCGGGCATCGAGCTTCCAGGCGGCCGACAGCGTGAGCAGATCGGCCGCGTCGATCTCGGTAATCATGTCGGCAAGCTTGAAGGACACGCCCTGATTGGCGCCGATCGGCTTGCCGAATTGCTTGCGCTCGGCCGCATAGGGCAGGGCAAGATCAAAAGTGCGGCGTGCCCGGCCTACACAGGTGGCGGCAACCGTCAGGCGGGTCCCGTAGAGCCACTGATTGGCAAGATCGAAGCCCCGATGCACCTCGCCGAGCACCTGAGACCTCGGCAGGCGGCAATCAGTGAAATTCAAGATGCAGTTGTGATAGCCGCGATGGGAGACCGAGTCATAGCCTTTGACGATCTCGAAGCCCGGCGTGCCGCGATCGACCAGGAAGGCCGTAATCTTCTTCTTGACGCCTCGATGGGTATCCTCCTCGCCGGTGGCAGCAAAAACGATGACGAAATCGGCGACATCGGCATGCGAGATGAAATGCTTCGTGCCGTTGAGCACGAAATCGTCACCATCCTGCCTTGCCGCGCATTTCATGCCGCGCATGTCGGAGCCGGCGTCCGGCTCGGTGATGGCAAGTGCATCGACCCTTTCCCCGCGCACCGCCGGCAAGAGGTAACGCTCGCGCTGCTCGCCCTCGCAGGCCATCAGGATGCCGGATGGGCGGCCGAAGAAGACCGTAAGTCCCATCGAGCCGCGGCCGAGCTCACGTTCAACAAGCGTGAAGGTGACGTGATCGAGCCCGGCGCCGCCGATCTCCTCCGGGAAATTGCAGGCATAGAAGCCGAGCTCGATGCATTTGCGCTTGATTTCCAGCCCAAGATCGGGCGGCACGAAGCCGGTGCGCTCGACCTCGTTTTCGTGCGGATAGATCTCCGTCTCGACGAAGTCCCTGACCGTCTTGACGATCATCTCCTGTTCTTCGCTGAGCCCGAAATTCACGATCGCTTCCTCCTAGCGTTTTTGTCCCACATGACGGCCGGCTCCCTCCGGCATGGCCAAGGCTGCATGCGCGGCAGTAATAGGCATCAGCTTCGCCAACACCTCCTCCGGTGCGGCAACGGCTTTGCCTGCTTTCGCATCGACATGAAGCAGCATCTGTTCGGCGGTGGCGATTATTTCGCCGCTGGCGCTGTTATGCAGTGCATGGAAAACATGCAGCCGCTTTTCGTCAGATGCGAGGATCTGCGCCGTCGAATGGATGGCCTGTCCGAGCTTGGCTTCGCCGAGATGGCGGATATGTGTCTCCACCGTGTAGTAGCTATGGCCGCGCTCAACATAGGCGAGATCGACGCCGATCAGCCGCAACAGCGCATCCGACGTGTCGCCGAACACCTGCAGATAGCGATGCTCGGTCATATGGCCGTTATAGTCGACCCATGCGGGGCTGACCTTGGTATCGATCAGGCGCAGCGGCTTTGTAACATCCAGCCCCTGCTTCTCTCCGCCACCTGCGGCCCAAAGCTGCTGTTCGAAATCCTTCAGCAGTTTGCCGGCGCCCCAGCCTTTGCCGCCATGGCTTCCCTTTAAGCTCTGAAGGATGCCGACGAGGTTCTCGTCGCGGATGCGCTCGAGTTCGCGGATCGACAGGCCATCGGCCTGATCGTCCGACTGCTGGCCGATCTTTTCGACAAGCGCATCGTCGAGATCGACGACATCCATCAGCTTCGTCCAGTTCCATTGTAGGGCAGGGCCGAATTGCGCGAGGAAATGCCGCATGCCCGCTTCCCCGCCGGCGATGCGATAGGTCTGGAACAGACCCATCTGCGCCCAGCGCAGACCGAAGGAATAGCGGATCACATCGTCCAACGTCTCGACGGTGCAGATATCGTCCTTGATCAGCCACAAGGCCTCGCGCCAGAGCGCTTCCAGCAGGCGGTCGCCGACGAAAGCTTCGATCTCCTTGGCGATATACACACCCTTCATGCCGATGGGCGGCAGGCGGTCCATCGCCGCCTTGATCGTGGCAGCACTGGTCTTTTCGCCGCCGACGATTTCGACGAGCGGCAGCAGATAGACGGGATTATAGGGGTGAGCGACGAACAGGCGCTCAGGATGACGCATGTCGCGTTGCAGGTCGGTCGGTAGCAGCCCCGAAGTGGATGAGCCGATCAGCGCATCGGGCTTTGCGGCCGCATCGATCTGCGTCAGCACGTTGCGCTTGAGATCCAGCCGCTCGGGCACGCTTTCCTGGATCCAGTCAGCGCCGGCGACGGCTGCTTCCAGCGTCTCCTTGAACGTAAGCTTGCCGCGCGGCGGAAGCGGCGCGCCGGTCAGCATCGCATAGGCTTTTTCGGCGTTATCAAGAACTTCGCCGACGATGCGGGTTGCCTCAGGATGCGGGTCGTAGACATCCACATCGATGCCTGCCAGCAGGAAGCGGGCGATCCATCCGCCGCCGATGACGCCGCCGCCGATGCAGGCCGCCTTGTTGATCTTGGTCATCGGGGCCTCAGCGCTTCGTCAGTTTCAGCTTCTTGCGGACATCTTCAGGGCCGATGATGCGCGCACCCATGCCTTCCACCACCTGCACCGCTTTTTCGACGAGCTGCGCGTTGGTCGCGAGCATGCCCTTGCCGGCATAGAGATTGTCTTCCAGCCCGACACGGACATTGCCGCCGGCAAGGATGGCGGCCGCTGGATAGGCCATGGCGTTGCGACCAATAGAAAAGGCCGAGAAGGTCCAGCTTTTGGGAACGTTATTGACCATCGCCATAAAGGTGTTGAGGTCATCGGGCGCCCCCCAGGGGATGCCCATGCAGAGCTGGATGAGGACCGGATCCTCGATCAAGCCCTCCTCGGCAAGCTGTTTGGCAAACCAGAGATGACCGGTGTCGAAGGCTTCGATCTCCGGGCGGACGCCGAGATCGGTCATCTTCTTTGCCATGGCCCGTAGCATCGAAGGCGTATTGGTCATGACGTAGTCGCCAAGATTGAAGTTCATCGTGCCGCAATCGAGCGTGCAGATCTCCGGCAGGCACTCGGCGACGTGGCTGACGCGCTCGGTGGCGCCTGCCATATCGGTGCCCTTGGCATTCAGGGGCAGGGGGCTCTCGACATCGCCGAAAATCAGGTCGCCGCCCATGCCGGCCGTCAGGTTCAGCACGACATCGATGTCGGCCGAACGGATACGGTCCGTGACTTCCCTATAAAGTTCGTTGCGGCGGCTGGCAGCGCCCGTTTCGGGATCGCGGACATGGCAGTGAACCACTGCCGCTCCAGCCTTGGCGGCGTCGATCGCGGAGTCGGCGATCTGCTTGGGAGTGATCGGAACATGGCTGGATTTCGAAACCGTGTCGCCGGCACCGGTCACGGCACAGGTGATGAAGACATCGCGATTCATCGCAAGAGGCATTTTTGTTCTCCCTCGTATTGAGGACATTACGAGCCATGAGACGCTTTCGTGCTTTGCATTATCGGAAGCATTCGATACAGTTTCGGAACGCTTGGAGGAATGCGTGATGCTGGCATCGGCAAACGAGACACTCGACATCGATCTCCTCATCCTTCCGGAGACGAACTTGATTCTGATCGCGTCGGTGATCGAACCCTTGCGCGGGGCCAATCGCATTTCCGGAGCCGAGCTTTATCGCTGGCGCCTTTTCACGCCGGACGGCTCTCCCGCGGAGACGACGAGCCTTATCCCGGTGCCAGCTTGCGCAAGCTTTCGGCCGACATCGGATGCGACGCCACTTTTTGTGCTCGCCAGTTACAATTGGCGGCGCAACGCCACGCAGGCGCTGAAAATGCAATTGTCGCAGACCGCACGCCATCGCTCGATGATTGCCGGCATCGAGTCCGGGACGTGGCTGCTTGCCGAGGCGAGCCTGCTCGATAATGTTTCCGCTGCCGTCCACTGGGAGGATTACGACGATTTCGCGCTCGCCTATCCGCAGGTGCGCGCGGTCAAGGACCGCTTCGTCATCGACGGCAAGCGGATCACCACGGCCGGCTCTCTGCCGACCGTCGATCTCATGCTCGAGATCATTCGGCGGCGGCAAGGCTATTCGTTGGCCCTCGAAGTTAGCCGCCTGTTCATTTACGAGCCGGCGAGCACGCAGAGTGTGGCAGAACTTTCGCCATCGACGGCCGGCTTGCGCATGCGCGATCCGCGCGTGGCGCAGGCAATCCGCCTGATGGAGGACCATATCGAACAGCCGCTGGTGCTCACGCGTCTCGCCCGCCGTGTTGGTGTCAGTGCACGCCATCTTCAGGCGCTTTTTCAGGAGAGCATCGGCGCGCCGCCGCATGTGCATTATCTGGCGTTGAGGCTCAATGCAGCGCGGCGCAAGGTCATCGAGACGAAAGCCTCCTTCGCCGAGATTGCAGCCATGACAGGTTTCAATTCGGCATCGGCCTTTTCGCGTAGCTATCGTGCCAGCTTTTCCGAAAGTCCCTCCGGCACGCGCCGCAGGCTGCGCCGTCGCATTACGGCTGCAGCAGAGCCGACATAGGCTGGAACGCCTCGCGCACCATTTCGGCCAGTTCCCGGATCGCCTCGCTCGAATGATAGGGGTTGCGGCGAAGCACGACGCGCGATGAATCCACAGGCGGAAAACCGTCGTCACTCGTCAGTTCGCGGCAACCGTTCGGAATGTTGCTGCGCGATAGCGTGGTCACGGCTAGCCCGGCGGAGACGGCGTTCTTCAAGCCCGAGCTCGTGTCGGCGATGAAGGCGATACGATAACGCCGCCCAATTTGCTCCAACGATTTCAGAGCGAAGTCGCGACACCATGTCGAATCCCGATAAACGGCGATTGGCATTGGGGTCGCCTCATGCACACGGTGCACCAACGATGTCACCCAGACCGTCGGGTCGATGCAGAGAACCTCGCCTTTGCTCTGGTTGTTCCAGTCAAAGACGACGGCCAGATCCAGTTCATCCTTTTCCAGCGCGGCCAGGTTATGTGCCGTGTAATCGCAGGAGACGGTCACTTCGACGGCTGGATGCCTGACTGCGAAAGCGGCTAAGGCGGCGGGAAGAATGGTCTGGCTATATTCCTCCGGAATCCCGATCCGGACCGGGCCGTCGAGCGGTTTGGTGCGAATATTTGCCGCCGCCTCGTTTAGAAGCTCGATCACGCGCTGCGCGTAGGGAAGCAATTGAGTGCCGGCTCGGGTGAGGACGGCCCCCCGGGCACTTCGTTCGAAGAGCGTTTCGCCGATCGTATCCTCGAGCCGCTTGATCTGGGCGCTGACGGCCGATTGCGTGCGGCCGATCCTTTGAGCGGCGGTGGAAAAATTGGACGTCTCGCTGATGACGAGGAAGGTCCGCAGAAGGTCGCTCTCAATGGGTTCACGCATTGGGGTCACAAATATTTCTGATAGCTACTATCTCTACTATTCGTTTGCCTGATGTCAAATATCGGCGCACACAGGAGCGTTCCTTCGTTCCTCCGAGTCCATACATGACATTCCAGTTTCCGGCCCGCTCCGCTTTTGCCAGCGAATATGAGAGGGGCGTTATACTTGTGGCGACAGCAATGCTTGCGTGGAGCTGCAGCGGCATCTATGCGCGCCTGCTGACCACGGACATATGGACGGCGATCGCCTGGCGTTCGCTGTTCGGTGGCTTGTTTCTGTTGATTCCCAGCTTTTTCCTCGAAGGTGGGTTTTCCAGGCGGCAATGGGCATCGATCTTTCACCCTGCCGGACTGGCGATGCTGGCCTGCCAGACCATCAGCCAGGCCTGCTTCATCGGCGCGCTTTACACGACCACGGTTGCGAACGTGACCATGATCTATGCGACGGCGCCGTTCATTGCCGCCTTCCTCAGCTGGACTATGCTGAAGGAGCGGGTCGCGAAGCGCACATTGGTGGCCGGCGGTATCTGCCTTATCGGCGTTGCTGTTATCGTTGCCTCGTCGATCGGCGGTGGTACAGGTGTCGGCGATCTGCTGGCGCTCGGCATGACTGTTACCTTCGCCCTCATCATCGTCATCCCGCGCATGGACCCGAGCATCCCGATCCTGCCGTCGAGCGTCGTCAGCGGGCTTTTGACCTTCGTGGTCTTCGTGCCCTTTGCCTCGACAAGCTCGGTGGACGTTCACAACTGGCTTCTGCTCGCCGCATTCGGGGCGACGAATTTCGCGCTTGCCTTCGTTCTTTTCCTGTTCGGATCAAGAAAGATGCCCGCCGCCGACGCCGCTCTCATCAGTTCGATGGAAATCGTGCTGACGCCGTTCTGGGTGTGGCTCTTCTTCTCGGAGATGCCGCCGGTTGCCACTTTTGTCGGCGGAGCGATCATCTTCGCGACGATCGTCTGGCATACCGCGATCGATCTGCGGCATAGCCGCCGCCGTCGCGCACCCGTCAATGGGCTATAGCCATAACCTCTCGTCTCAGCAAAGATAGCGGATCGAGCCTCGACTTCATAAAGCGATGAAAGTGACATGACCTCCAACGATCCCTTGCTCCAGCCCTATCAGCTCAAGCACCTGACACTGAAGAACCGCATCATGTCGACAGCGCATGAGCCGGCCTATTCGGAAGGCGGCATGCCGACGGATCGTTACAGGCTCTATCATCGCGAGAAGGCAAAGGGCGGCATCGCGCTGACGATGACGGCGGGCTCGGCGATTGTATCGGCCGATTCGCCGCCGGCCTTCGGCAATCTCCATGCCTATCGCGATGAAATCGTGCCCTGGCTGAAGAAGCTTGCCGACGACTGTCACGAGTTCGGGGCTGCTGTCATGATCCAGCTGACCCACCTCGGCCGCCGCACCGGCTGGAACAAGGGCGACTGGCTGCCGGTGCTGGCGCCATCGCCGATCCGCGAGCCGGCGCATCGCGCCTTTCCGAAGACGGCTGAGGATTGGGATATCGAGCGGATCATTGGGGACTTTGCCGCGGCGGCGCAACGCATGCAAGCCGCCGGCCTGGACGGTATCGAGATCGAAGCCTATGGCCATCTGACCGACGGCTTCTGGTCACCTGCAACGAACCGGCGTGAGGACGAATTCGGCGGCTCGCTTGAAAACCGCATGCGTTTCTCGGTGATGGTGACGCAGGCCATCCGCAAGGCTGTCGGCCCGGATTTCATCGTCGGCATGCGCATGGTGGCTGACGAGGACTGGGAAAAGGGGCTCTCGCGGGAGGAAGGCGTCGAGATTGCCAGGCGGCTGGTGGCCTCCGGCAATATCGATTTCCTCAATATCATTCGCGGCCATATCGATAGCGACGCGGCTCTCAACAATGTCATTCCCATCCAGGGCATGGCATCGGCACCGCATCTCGATTTTGCCGGCGAGGTGAGGGCAGCGACGAAGTTCCCTGTCTTCCATGCCGCCCGCATCGGCGATGTCGCCACCGCGCGTCACGCGATTGCGGAAGGCAAGCTCGATATGGTCGGCATGACGCGCGCGCATATCGCCGATCCGCATATCGTCAGCAAGATCATGACGGGCCAGGAGGCCAATATACGCCCCTGCGTCGGCGCAACCTACTGTCTCGACCGCATCTATGAGGGTGGCGAGGCGCTCTGTATTCATAATGCGGCAACCGGCCGCGAGGCCGAGATGCCGCATCGGATCGAGCGCGCGGCGGCGTTGCGCAAGGCTGTCGTCATCGGCGCCGGGCCTGCGGGCCTGGAAGCGGCGCGTGTGCTGGCTGAGCGCGGCCATAAGGTCGACGTGCTGGAGGCGAGCAGCAAGGCTGGCGGACAGGTGAATCTGCTCACGCGCAACCCGCGCCGCAAGGAGATGATCGGCATCATCGATTGGCGGCTGGCGGAGCTGGAGCGGTTGGGCGTCACGATCCACTACGACGTCTATGCGGGAGCTGATGAAGTCCTGGCGTTCGAGCCCGATCTCGTCGTCGTGGCGACGGGCGGTATCGCGCAATCTCCGGAGCTGGAGAGCGGCGACAGCCTTTTGACCTCCTCCTGGGACATTTTGGCCGGCGCGGTGAAGGCCGAGGGTCAGGTCCTGCTTTATGACGACAATGGCGGACATCCGGGCATGTCGGCGGCCGAAGTCATCGCCAATGGCGGCGCCGAACTGGAGCTTGTCTCGCCGGAGCGCTTCTTTGCGCCGGAGATGGGCGGCATGAACCATGTGCCCTATGCCAAGACCTTCGCCGAGAAGAATGTCCGTGTCACCATCAATACGAGGCTGAAATCGGTGCGGCGCGATGGCAATGCGCTCGTCGCTGTCCTCGGATCGGATTTCTCGGAAGAGACGCAATGGGAACGCAGAGTATCCCAGGTGGTCGTCGAGCACGGTACCATCGCGAATGATGAACTTTACCTGGAGCTGAAGCCCTTATCGCGTAACTTGGGCGCGGTCGATTATCCGGCATTGATCGCCCGCCGCTCGCCGCTGCCCGTCAAGAACGAAGCCGCTTCCTTCGATTTGATCCGCATCGGTGACGCGATCGCTAGCCGTAATATCCACGCGGCAATTTACGACGCGCTGCGCTATTGCTCGCTTCTGTGAGCCGAGCGGACGGTCAGGCTGCGCTCGAATTTTCACCAAGAATATTATTTATATCAATGCGATGTAATAAATACCTTGGGTGATAAATGAAGTTCTGGCGCCGCAGTGAGGCTACCAGACCGCCTTAATTTTGAAACAAAATGTAACAAGTTATAACACCCTGTTACCGGCCGAATCGTTATATTCGGGCATGTGAGTGAACGAGAGGTGTTTGATGCTGGCTACCCATGCGCCGTCCCCTTCGCGGACCGATGTCCTGATCTGTCTGGATAATCAACAAATTGCCTCGCGCATCAGTTCGCTTCTATCACAACAGGGATTGACGGTCGCAGCCATACCGACGGCCGGCCTTCAGGAGTGGTTCGATCCAACCGGTTGTCACCTGGTGGTGACGCATACCGCGATGATCGGAGACGTGCGGAGGCGGCTGAACTTGCCGGTCGTCAATATCGAGACTTTCATATTCGAGCGCCCTGATCATGTGACCGAGGGGGCTGCGCGGCAGTTCGACGGCAACGCCTTCGTCAAGCGCATTTTTTCCGTTATGAACGGTACGCAAAGGCGCGCGGCTGAGTGATTTAAGTCAGCGGTTGCTGTCTCCTATAATCGCTGCTGGCTGGCCTTGTCGAAGAAATGCAGGTTCGGTGTCTTGAGCGAGATCTGAATTGTCTGGCCCGGCACGAGTTCGGCTCGCTCTCTCATTACCCAGGTTAATTCCTTGCCCTCAAGATCGAGCGCGACATGCGTTTCGGAGCCGGTAGGTTCGACGACGGTCACGGTTGCGCTAACGCCGGCCTCCGTGGCAAACGAGATATCTTCTGGACGTATGCCGAGAATGACCTCCCGACCCTCCGATTGAGCCGGAGCGCTGGCGAGTTGGATGCGTGTGCCGGTTGGCAATATCAATTCCGGCGATGCACCGCCGGTAAGCTTGCCTTCAAGAAAATTCATGGCTGGAGAACCGAGGAAACCGGCCACGAAGACATTTTTCGGCCGGTCGTAAAGTTCGAGCGGCGAGCCGACCTGTTCGACCTTCCCGCCCTGCAGCACCACGATCTTGTCGGCCATAGTCATGGCCTCGATCTGATCATGCGTCACGTAGACGATCGTGGTTTTCAGGCGCTGATGCAGCGCTTTGATCTCGGCCCGCATCTTGACGCGCAGCTTGGCGTCGAGATTGGAAAGCGGTTCATCGAACAGGAAGACCTTGGGATCGCGCACGATGGCGCGGCCCATGGCGACGCGCTGGCGCTGGCCGCCGGAAAGCTGGGCGGGCTTGCGATCCAATAATGGTTGCAGGCCAAGTATCTTGGCGGCCTCGCCGACCTTCTGATCGATTTCGGCACGCTTTGCGCCGGCAAGCTGCAGCGCGAAGCCCATGTTCTGCGCCACCGTCATCTGCGGATAGAGTGCGTAATTCTGGAATACCATGGCGATGTCGCGATCTTTCGGCGGCAGGTCGTTGACGATCCGGCCGCCGATGGAGATTTCACCGCCGGTGATGTCTTCCAGCCCGGCGATCATGCGCAGCAATGTTGACTTGCCGCAGCCCGAGGGACCGACGAGAATGACGAATTCGCCGTCCGAGATTTCGACATCGACGCCATGGATAATGTTTACAGCGCCATAGGACTTCCTGACGTTCTTGATGGTCAATCCGGACATAACTTTTTCCTTGGATCAATGCTTCTTGCGGATGCGGAGCGCCTGGTATGGCTTGCCCGGCAGTTCCACGCCGAAGGCGGCGTCCGCCTTGCCGCCGCGCACGATCGCGCCGTGGCGCGTCGGATGCGGGATCGGCGCTTCCACCTTTTTTGCCGGCGTGACCGTCATTTCCCATGTGTCGATGATATCGACGTCATAGTCGGTTCCGTCCTTCGGCAGACCGGTGGACCAGATAACCGGTTGATGTTCGCCGAGATAGATGTAGCTGACATCACCATCCCTGGCGCCGGAAACGCGCGTCCACGGCCATTCGCCATAGGAGGACATGGGCTCAAGGCCGTTGACGACATCCTGCTCCAGCAGATCGCGCAGGAAGCCGATGCGCTTCCAGGCTTCCCCGCGCAGCTCGCCGCCTTTTGCCCACCAGATGAGATCCTCCGGATGCGAATAGGTTTCACCATGGCCGGCATAGCCGCCGCGCGTCACCGTAATCCAGAAGCGATGCACCAGCTCCTGTGCCGTCAGATTGCCCCAGGACTGAATGATATTGCCTTCATATTCCGGCTCGTCGTTGACGACGGGCTTGCCATAGGCTTCGCGCCATTCCTGTGTGCGCTTCACATCCCAGTTCTGGATGCAGGTATGGGTGACCCACGGCTTGCGATGATCGAAGTTCATTGTCGGCTCGCCGTTGTGGATCGACTTCAGATGGCCATAGGGATCGTTCTCTTCGAGAATGTGGAAGTAACGGTCCCACTGCTGCAGCGGCTTGGTGTCGAGAAGGAAGTCGTACTCGTTGGCAAGCGCCCACCAGACATTGCGATAGGCAGAAAGGCGCGCCGCGAGATAAGCGACGTAGCGGAAATCCTGCTCAGCCGACATATCGGCATAACCCCAGCGATCGTAGGGGTGGAACATGATGATATCGGCCTCGATGCCGAGATCGCAGAGGGCCGCGACCTGGCTCTCGAAATGGCGAAAAAGAACGGGGTTCGGCCGATCGAAGTCCTCCTTGCCGTCCGCGCCCTTTTCAAAGCAGGCATAAAGCGGCTCGTTGACGTTGTAGGGGTAGTCCTTGGGGAAGACACCCATGCGGATCTTGTTGAAGCGTGATTTCTTCAGCGTTTCGAGCGTCTGGGCCTGCATCTCAAGCGGCTGGTGCGTCCAGGCATAGCAGGTCGTGCCGAAGGAGAGGAAAGGCTTGCCATCGGCATAGGCGAAATGGAACTTGTTGCGGACGTGCACGGGGCCGTGGTTGCCTTCCGACGGCTTGGTGGCAACGAAAGAGCCAGTCTTGCCGTCCAGTTCCGATGTCTTCGAGCGCGTGCGGAACGACCAATCGCCTTCGTTGTCGGGCATGAAACGAACGCGATAGACACCGTCGCCGTCATAGAAGCCGGGTACGCGGACCTCGCGGCTGTGCTGGCTGAAAACGGCATCGAATGCCACATCGCGATAGGGATTACCGCTCGAAGGGCCGTTGAAGGCAGCTTCGAACACTCCCCATTTTTCGACGGACGCGTTGGACATGATATTCTCCTTGGAAGATGGATGAATGGCCCGACCGCTCAGCCCTTGACCGCACCGGAGGTGAGGCCGGAGACGAAGTAGCGCTGGAAGATCAGATAAACGATGGTGGCCGGTAGCACAGTCATGACGATCGCCGCGTTCAACTGCCCGTAATCATTGGAAAACTGACCCTGGAAGGACATGAGCCCAAGCGGCAGCGTCCACATATGCTGATCCTGCAGCAGCACGAGCGCCATGGCGAACTCATTCCACGTGGAAACGAAATCCAGGATCAGCAGCGCCGCGAGCACCGGCAGGCAGACGGGCAGGAATATCCGGCGAAAGATGGTGAAATGGCTTGCACCGTCGATCAGGGCCGCTTCCGACAATTCCTTTGGAATGCCTTTGAAGAAGCCGTGCAGAATGAAGACCTGATAGGGCACGCCGAAGGCGATGTAGGGCAGGATCACGCCGGGATAGGTATCGATTAAGCCCAGCGAATTGACCAGCGTGAACAGTGGCGCCAGCATGACCTGAAACGGGATCATCGTGCCGAAGACGACAAGGAGCAGCAGGATCTTGCTGAACCGCAGGCGTATCTTGGCAAGCGCATAGGCCGCCATCGCCGAGAGGACCAGGCCGAGCGGCACTTTGATGACGGTAATGATGGTGCTGTTCAGGAAGGCGCTGGCGAAATTGCCGCGGCCCCAGGCGCTCGAATAATTCTCGAAAGCCGGGTCGAGCGGCGGCATGAAGGCGCCAGTCGACGTCACATCAGCCTGCGTTTTCAGCGAAGTGAAGACGATGAAAACGAAAGGCGCGAGCCAGATCGCGGCGACCACCAGCAATGCTATCCATAGGCCGATCAGACCGGGATCGCGCTTGCGCTTTGCCGGTGCAATCGTTTCGAAGTCGTCCGACATGGATGTGGCCGATGCTGCCGTCATTGTTCGGCCTCCTCATGCTTTTGCGTCCAGCGCAGGTAGGGAATGACGACGATGATGGTGATGAGCAGCAGGACGACCGAGATCGCGGCACCGCGGCCGAAATCGAAGATCTGCATGGCTTGTGTGAAGGCCCAGAGCGCCAGCATCTGCGTCGATTGCGCCGGCCCGCCGCCCGTCAGGCCATAGACGATGTCGAAGGCCTTCAGCGACGAAATGACCGAGAGTACAAGCACAATCGTCAGCGTCGTGCGCAATGCAGGCAGGGTGACGTAGCGGAAGATGTTCCAACGCCCGGCGCCGTCGATGCGGGCGGCTTCGACCAGCGTCTGCGAGACGTTCTGCAGGCCAGCGAGAAACAGGACCATGGAAAAGCCGACGGATTGCCAGAGATAGGCAATGAAGACGGAATAGAGCGCGATATCCTTGTCGCCGAGCCAGTCCTGGATCCAGTCCTGCAGGCCTATGGAAGTCAGGATTTCGGTGAAGAGACCGAAGAAGGGATCGTACATCCATTTCCACATGGTCGCGACCGCGATCGGCGCGATAATGACAGGCAGATAGAAGATGGCGCGGAAGGTATTGCGGGCAAAGAGCTTCTGGTTGAGGCTCAGCGCCAGCAGCAGCCCGACCATGGGCGGAAAAATCACGCACATGATCGTCCAGATCACCGTGTTGCGGAAGGCAACCCAGAAGACGGGGTCCTGCGTGAAGATATATTGATAGTTCGCCAGGCCGACGAAGGGGCGTTGCGGATCGAGGCCGTTCCATTTCTGGAAGCTCAGCACCACCACGTTCAGCATCGGGTAAAGCGCGAAAATCGCGTAGATCAGCATGGCCGGCGCAAGCAGGATCGCTGCCTGGACGCTGGGATCATGTGTTCGGTTGCGGAATGACATTTCTGATTGCTCCCGGCGGCAGCTGACGCGTGGGCATAAGGGTGAGGGAGGCCGTTCGCCGCGATGACGATCGGCCTCCCTCGATTGATCAGGTGCGACCGGCGATGAAGGTCTGCAGCTGCTTGGCGGCATCGACCGGCTGGATGTTGCCGGAGGCGACGTCGTTGATGACCCGGAAATATTCGGTGGTGACGTCGAGCGGGAAGGCCTGGTCGCCGTTCATGTATACCTTGCTGTAGGTTTTGAAGATCTCAAGCCACTTCGCCTCGAGCGGCTTCTGATCAGTGTACTGGACATTCTTGTTGACCGAGATCGAGCTGATCTGGCCGACGAGATCCTGCTGCACCTTCGTCGACAGGAAGTAGTCGAGGAACTTTGCCGCAAGATCCGGGCTCTTGCTCTTGGTGCTGATGTAATTGTACTCGGCAAAGCCATAGAGGCGATTGGTGTTCGTCGGGAACGGCACGACGCCGTAATCGTCGAGATTGACCTTGCTGCCGCTCAGCTGGCTGACCAGCCAGTCGCCTTCGAGCATCATCGCAGCACGGCCGGCGACGAACAGGGTATAGGATTGCTGGTTGCTGATGCCCATGAAAGGCTTCAGCGTATAATCCTTCGTCCACTTGGCGAATTCGGTGAAGGCATCGGTTGCGCAGGGCTCCTTGGTCCAGTCGGCTTTCATGGCCATCAGCGCGTCATGCTTATCGGCGCCGCATTTGGTTTCGAGCAGCACGTCCATCAGGCGCATGACGTGCCAGTTGACCGAGCCGCCGAAGGTGAAGGCCGGAATGCCTGCGGCCTTGAGCTTGTCTGCTGCGGCCAGCAGCTCTTCATAGGTTTTCGGCTCCCCGGTGATACCAGCCTTCTGGAAGAGCTTCTTGTTGTAGTAGATCGCTTCGCCCTTGAAGGTGAAGGGAACGCCATGCTTGCCGCCCGGATAGAGATCGGCAAAGGCGGCGGCGGACGGAAGCAGTTCGTCGTTCCATTTGTACTGGGTGTAGTATTTGTCGAGCGGCAGCGAGAGTCCCGCCTTCACATATTCGCCGCCGAGGCCAAGGCCGGCCCAGCTGAAATAGATGTCCGGGCCTTTGCTGGAGCCTGCGGCCACGCGAAGGGCGGTCTTGTGTTCATCGACGCCGCGCTGGACGATTTCGACATGGGTGCCGGGATTGGCGGCCTCGAAATCCTTCGCCACCTTCTTCAGCGCGCCGTTTGCCGCGCCATTGTCGAAGTTCAGCGTCCACAGCGTCAGGTCTTCCGCGGCAACATTGGTTGCCGAAAAGGCCGCCGCTGCCATAGCAGCAGCGCCGAACCAACGCGCATATTTGAAGTTGCCAGCCATCTCCCGTCCTCCTCTGAGCAAAGCTGAGGGCGGTTTTGACAAATCGTTGTCAACATGTCAACTGGTATGATGAGCTTATCAGCGGTATCGCATGAAGTGATCGTGAAAACAGACCATGACGACGACGGCCGACGCCGCGCCGGGGTCCATATGTCCCAAGGCTCGATCGCCCAGGCGCGACGACCGGCCTTTTGCCGCGACCATATCCTTGGTTGCTTCTGCGCCCGCTTCGCCCGCTTCAAGGGCGGCGGCCAAGCAATCGGCGAGTGAAAGCCCTCGATCCATGGCCGCGCGGCAGGCTGCGGCAGCGGGTGCCCAAGCATCCACCATGGTCTTTTCGCCGACCTCCGCCTTGCCCCGATCCTGAATGCCCTTGGCAAAAGCTGCGAATATTTCGACCATATCGTCGTCGCTCAATGACGCCTTTCCCTTGGCGACCGCGCCTGCGCGCATCAAGGCGGTCGCATAGAGCGGTCCGGACGAGGCGCCCACCGCATTGAGGAAGGACTTTGCAGCCGTGTTGAAGACCAGCGTCGGGTTGGATGTCGATGATTCCAGCTCCGAAACCGCCTTGGCTGCGGCAGCGAAGCCGAGCTCCATGGCGATGCCGTGGTCGGCGTCGCCGATCACGCCGTCGAGTTCGCAGAGACGGTCCTTCTCGCGGGCCATTGCTTCGGCGATCCGCACGAAAAGCGATTTCAGCTCTTCTGTTCCGATTATGGTCATGACAGCGCCTCGCCGGAGCGGAACATGGCGCAATCGCAGGGGTGATCGATGAGCCGCTGCAATTCGTCATCGAGATGCATGAGGGTGATCGAGGCGCCGGTCATTTCGAGCGACGTGCAGTAATTGCCGACCAGCGACAGGTGAATGACGACGCCGGCATCGTCGAGCATGGCCTTGACCTTGCGCATCATGATGTAGAGCTCCATCAGCGGCGTCGAGCCTAGCGAATTGACGAGCACGGCGACCCGGTCGCCGCGCGCCGGCTTCATCTCATCGAGAATTTTGCCGACGAGTTCGCTCGTCACCTCGTCCGCCGATCGCATCGGCCCGCGGGCGACGCCGGGCTCGCCATGGATGCCCATGCCGATTTCCATTTCGTCGGCGCCGATCTCGAAATTCGGCTTGCGGGTTTGTGGCAGAGAGCAGGGCGAGAGCGCCACCCCCATCGTATAGGTGCGTTCGTTAGCCCACCGCGCCACCCGTTCCACGTCGTCGAAACCGTACATCAGGTCGCAGGCTGCACCCGCGGCCTTGAAGATGAAGACATTGCCGGCAACCCCGCGACGGCGCTCCTTCTGATCGACCGGCGCAGAAGCGATGTCGTCCGTCGTCAGGACTGTACGCACCTCGATATCGTCCATGGCAAGCATTTCCGCCGCCATGTCGAAATTCATGACATCGCCGGCATAATTACCATACATGAACAGCACGCCGGCGCCGCCGTCGACGGCCTTGGCACATTCGATGATCGGATCGGGCGGCGGCGAGGCAAAGACATTCCCGATAGCGGCGGCATCGGCCAGCCCTTTGCCGACGAAGCCGAGAAACGTCGGCTCGTGCCCGGATCCGCCGCCGATGACCAGGCCGACCTTGCCGGCCCGTGGGCCATGCTTTGCCACGATCGAGCGCGGCGATCCCTCGACAGCGCGCAGATGGCGTGGATGAGCCGCCAAGATGCCGGCCAGCATCTCATCGACGGCGGCGGCACCCTCGTTGATCAATTTCTTCGTCTTCACGCCGAGACTCCCAAATCATTGTGATTGTTGGGACTAACTTGCGCGTCTGCGAATGAAGGTCAATCCATCAAAGTCGTGGAAGCGGTGCTATAGGCATCAAGCGTAAGCCTCGTATTTCCGGGCTGCTCCAGCAGCCGGAACCTTCCCAGCTGAATCTGTTGCGAGGCGGGTGTGATGTTGACCAAATGGAGTTGTCGAGCCGCTCCAGGCTGCGCCGTGATGAAGGCGAGCACGGAGGTCTGATCGGACGACAGGCACTCCTGCCACTGGCTGCCTGCGAGGCGAGACAAGGTGGAGACGACGTTAAAAAGCGGTCGTGTGGTTCCCCGCGCCGACGGCTCTTTTTCTCCGGCGATCAGGCCAAAAGGCCCGGTCAGCGCCGAAAGCGTCAGGCATTCCAATCCGGCATCGAGGACGCGGACGGCATAGCCGAGTGCAAAGGCCTTGCCGAAGCGGGCATTGTGCCGTGGATCGGTGTTGGCCATGGCGATGCGGCCGCCGCGGGGATTCTCTATCGTCCGGCTGCCATAGGGGTTCTGCCGCATCGGTATGGTCGATGGTCCGATACGGTAAGGCTTGTCGCCGTAGATGGCGCGTACGGAACGCGTGATGAAGGGCAATGATTCCAGCGTCTGCATGACGCTCAGATCGTCAGCCGCATGGACGATCGGATTGGTGCAATGGGTGATGAAGCCGAGCGTATCGGCGGGCACCCGTTTGCGATTGAGTTCCGTGAAATAGCTCAGCATGCCGCCGCCAAGACGGATGTTGGGGAAGGCGGCGTGAGCTGCGGCATAGACCTCTTCGAGAGGCGGGCATTCGGGCCATTTGCTGCCCGGCGGCGTCGATTGTCGATCGACCGAAGGCGACACGACGATAGCATCGGGTTTGAAACCGGCGTCGTGCATCAAGGTCGCGATCTGCTGTGCTTCGGCAAGCGGAGCCTTCCGGCAGGGCAACGCGATTTCGAGAGTCGATCGCCCGGCGTGAAGCGCTGCGATGCCCGTAAAGGATTTGAGAGCATCAATGCCATGGTCGGCGTCGGGGTCGAAGTGGAAGAGCAATTCCTGCGGCGCGATTTCGGCAAGCCGACCACGAGCAGCGAGCGTTGCTTCGGCTTCTTCGGGCGTGATGACGAGCCCTATCGCAGGCATGATGCCGGATGTTTCTCCCAGGCTCAACTCGATCGGGCGCCGATCGGCGATCATTGCCGGTGCGGCGGTCGCACGCCGCTTATCCCCGATGGTCAGAACGATACGCTGCCGCATCGGCTCGCTGGCCGGAATGCGATAGGGCCAAGGCAGGGCAAGCGGGCGAACGTAGGTCTTATAGGAAGCATCGGACCAGTTGCGCTGATCTTCCATCTCGAAGGTGTCGCCTTCCACCCGGCACTCAGCGGTTACGTTCGCCATCACGCCATGCGTAATCGCCCGCATATCCTTGAAGGGCTGCCAGGGTTCGATAAGATCGGGGAAATGCGTGCTCTCGCGGCTGCCATCGACATGCTCGACCGATACCGGTGTACCGGCAACACCCACGATCGGGTGCAGGATACAGAAGCCGCAGCGGTTGGTTTCGAAGCCGGTCGTCGAGAGCGCTATTGCCTCGAAGGTCAGGGCTTCATCGGCCTCAGCTGTTATCCGCACGTCAATCGCAAGTTCGGTATTCTCAGGGCCTCTGCAACGCGCAACATAGCTGACCAAAAAGCCATCCTGCTGCTGATTAATCCGCAGATCGTCGATATCGGGCGCATAGGTGCCCCAATCACGATCGCGAACCAGATAGGAAACGGCTCGCAAGACTTCGATGCCGTCGTAACGAATGGCTCGGAGATTGCCGTCCTTAAAATCGACCTCAAGCCTGCCCGCTGTCAGTCGCACCGGCGGCGTTTCGAGCTCGCGCGTGCCGTAAAGCTGGAACGGATCGATCTCGCTCTTCATTGCAGCATCGCTCCGATATCGACGGATTTCCCGTTGGCGGCACTCTCATAGGCGGCTTCGACAAGCGCCAGGGTCTTGAGATTGTCAGCGCCTGACGTGGAGGTTTCGCCACCACTGGCAAGGCGGTCCGTCCAATGCTGCTGGATCGCCAGGACGCTCTCCTGAATATTGTGCCAGGGACGCGAGGCCCAGGACAGAAGCTGGGGTGATGCATCCGATAGGGTCACGCCATCGGCACCGCTGACCTCAAGCCGATATCCCTGCGAGAGGCGAATGCTACCCTTCGTGCCGTCGAGCTCGATCAGCGTTTCAGGGAATGGCTCGGTCGCAAGCTTGGAGGCATAGCTGACATCGACGATCGACGTCGCGCCGTTTTCATGATCAAGTAGGATGGTGGCGACATCCTCGCCCTTGATCTTCGGATTGACCCGTTTGGTGCGGGCCGTCAGTGAAGAAACGTCGCCGAGGATGAAGCGGGCGATGTCGAGCGTATGAATGCCGAGATCCTCGATGATGAACCGTTCGCCTTCGGCCAAATAGGGCTGCCCCGAAAACACATCATAGCCGGAGCGGAAGGAGAAGCGCCCCCAGAAGGGCTCGCCGATCGCGCCGGACTGGAGGGCACGCTTGACCGCCTGAATGGGCGTTTGCCAGCGGAAGTTCTCATGCACCATCAGCGGCACGCCGGCTCGCGCACAGGCCTCGACCATTGCCTTGGCGTCACTCAACGTCTTTGCGAAAGGCTTCTGGCAGATCGCCGGGATCTTATGCGAGGCAGCCATCTCCACCAGGGCGCGATGGCTTTGCACCGTCGTTGCTATATCGACGAAATCAAAGCCGCCATCGGCGAACAGGGTGGCTGCGTCCGTGTAGCGGCGTTCGATACCGAACTGGTCGCCGACGAGTTTCAGCCGCTCCGGATCGCGGTCGCAGATCGCGACGATGCTGGCGCCTTCGACGTCTTGCCACGCATGCATCTGATTGATCGCGAAGAAGCCGCAACCGATCAATGCGCCCTTGAGTTCTGCCATTTCAGCCTGCCTTTGCCATTTGCATGAGAGTTACGCGCTGCTGGAGGCGCCGTTGCGCCTGATCCACGACAACAGCGATGATGATGACCAATCCTTTGATGACCATCTGCCAGAAGGATGAGACGCCCATCATCACGAGACCATCCGAAAGGATGCCGATGACGAAGGCGCCGATGATCGTGCCGCCTATGGTGCCGCGGCCGCCTGACATAGAGGTGCCGCCGAGCACCGCTGCCGCGATCGCGTTCAGCTCGAAGCTTTCGCCGGTTGCCGGATGCGCCGCCATCAGCTCCGACGATATGACAATGCCGACGATGGCAGCGCAGAGCCCCGAAAACATGTAGACGAAAATCTTGACTACATCGACGCGGATGCCGGACATGCGCGCAGCGCGCTCGTTTCCTCCGACGGCAAAGATGTGCCGGCCGATCGGCGTCGAGCGGGCGACATAGGCGGCGAGTAGCGCCAGTATGATCAGGATCCAGATGGAAACGGGCAGACCAAGCATGCGGCCGGCGCCGAAGACATCGAAGCCTGTCGTATCGTATTCCGGTCGGCCCACCAGGTTCGGAAAGGTCTGACCGTCGGACGACAAGAGCGCGAGGCCGCGGGCGATATAGAGCGTTCCGAGCGTGGCGATGAAGGGTGCGACGTTGAGCTTGGTGATGAGCAGGCCGTTGATGAGCCCGATCAGCAGCCCGACGGCCAGCGTGATGAGAATGATCTCGTAGATGTTGAAGTAAACGGTATAGCCGATCGGCAGTTCGACGCCGTTGAGGATAAGGGCGCCTGCCACCATGCCGCAGAGGCCGACAATTGAGCCTACCGATAGATCGATCCCGCCGGTGACGATCACGAAGGTCATGCCCATGGCGAGAAAGGCGTTGAGCGCGACATGCTTCGACATCAGGATGATGTTGGCGGTCGAGGTGAAGTTCGGTGCAAAGATCGCAAAGAAGATGACGACGGCAAACAGCGCGATGAAGGTCCTGAGCTTCATCAGCGTCAAGAGAACGGAGCCGTTCGAGCGATTGGTCGCAAAGGCGGAGGACGTGTCTGCGGTCATGACGCGAGTTTCCCTGTATGTCCGTGTCCCTTGGCGGATGCCGCGATGATGGCCTCTTCCGTCGCTTCGCTTCGGTCGAGAACGGTCACGAGCTTGCCGTTGCTGAGCACTGCGATGCGGTCCGAAAGTGCCATGACCTCTTCAAGGTCCGATGTTGAAAACAAGATTGCCAGACCCTTGCCGGCGAGCCTGCGCATGGTGCGGAAGACGTCGGCCTTGGCGCCGACATCGATGCCGCGGCTCGGCTCATCCATCAAAAGCACCTTCGGGTCGGTCATGAGCGCCTTGCCGATGACGACCTTCTGCTGGTTGCCGCCGGACATGGAGGTGACCTCGAAATCTGGATTGGGCGCCTTGATCGAGAGATCGCGGATCATGTCGCGAATGGCGTTCTTTTCGGCACCCGGATCGATATGGAAAAACAGCCGGGCGAAGCGGCCGAGGCTCGCAAGCGTCAAATTGCTGGCGATAGACAGGACCTGCACCAGTCCCTCGCGCTGACGGTCCTCGGGGATCAACGCCAGGCCTTGCCGGATGCGCCTAGTGGTGTCGCGTGCGCGAACCTCGACCCCATCGATGTAGATCCGCCCGGTCGAATGCATATGCCGGCCCATCACGCATTCGAAGAATTCGCTGCGTCCGGCACCCATCAGGCCGTAGATGCCGAGGATTTCGCCGGCGCGCACCGACAACGAGACATGATCGACGGCAAGGCCGCCCGTACGCCGCGGCAGGCTGATCTCCTCGGCACGGAAGGCTTCTTTGCCGATCGCATGGCCGCCGTCTCTGGCGAAGTCCTTGGCATCCGATCCTATCATCGAGCGGACGATCCATTTCGTATCGATATCGCGAACCATGGCCTGGCCGGTAATCTGCCCGTCGCGCAGCACGGTGATGTAGTCGCCGATGCGCATCAGCTCTTCCAGCCGGTGCGAGATATAGACGATCGCAACTCCTTGAGCTTTCAGTTCCGCAATGACCTTGAACAGAATGTCGACTTCTGCCGCTGATAGCGCCGATGTCGGCTCGTCCATGATGAGGATACGGGCGTCAAGCGATATGGCCTTGGCGATCTCGACGAGCTGCTGCTGCCCGATCGGTAGATCCTCCACCATGGTTTCGGCGCCTATGCCGGCATCGAGCCGATCCAGAAACGCGTTGGCCCTTGCGATCTGCGCCTTGTGATCGATACCGAAAATGCCGCCGGTGATTTCGCGCGTGGCAAAGATGTTCTCGGCCACCGTCATGTTGGCAAAGAGATTGAGCTCCTGGAAGATCATGCCGATTCCGCGGGCCTGTGCGTCGGCCGGGCTGCTGAAGGAGACTTCCTCGCCCGCGAGCAGGATGCGGCCCGAAGTCGGCCGTTCGACGCCGGCGATGATTTTCATCAAGGTAGACTTGCCGGCACCGTTTTCGCCGACGAGCACGTTGACCGCGCCGCGGTGCAGCTCGAGGTTGGCGTGCCTGACGGCGACGATGCCGGAATAGACCTTGGAAACGTCCTCCAGGCGCAGGATGATGTCGTTGCTTGGGGTTCCGCTCATGGTCATTGCCCCAATGTCAAGGCTGAAGGCGTGATCAGGGGAAGCTGGCCGGATAGGGGCAGCGGAAACGCGCCCGTTACGGTGATCGTCTTTCCGATCAGCTGGTTGCGAGGCAGAGCTGCCAGAAAGGACGAGTTTGCCTTCTCATTGAAGGCTTTGCCGAATTGAGCCCACTCGATCTGGTTTCTGAATTCGTTGAAGTCCAGAAAATCAAGCGCGTCGCGTAGCGCCGTGCCTCGGATCGCAGGGCCGATCTGCACCTTCGCGTCCGGCTTGCCATCGCCATCCACATCGACGTCGAGGGTTCCGGCGCGAGAGGCTGTGTCGGCAGCCACGATCTTGCCGCTCAGTTTGACGGCATAAGTCCACGGCGATGAAGCCTGTTTTCGCGGGTTTCCGTATTTTGCGCCGGCATCGTCCGGATTGGCGGCTATGGCTTGCAGCACCGTCTTAATGTCACCCGCGCGCTTCTCAATAGCGGGCAGTGCCTGGGGTTGCCAGATCGCCTCCGCCTTGGCTGCGGGGTCGAAGGCACTCTTTGCCGCCGCTGCCGCCTTCTCCTCGGGCGTCGGCGTTTTGATAATCTTGCAGCCGGGCAATGCCGCCGCCAAAATAAGGGCCACGAGCGCGCCTCTGGTCCTCAACATGCAATGCACCTCGATCTTGCAGGAAAGACATCGGGAGAGCGCGGTTCCGCGCCCTCCCACTTAGTGGTCCGCCATCAGTTCTTCAGTGCGAAGGTTTCGAGCTTGTCGGCGTTGTCGGCATTGATGAGGACGCAATCCATCAATTGCTTCTCATCCTTCGGCGCCGTCTTGTTCTTGATATAGGCGTCGGCCTGTTCGACCGCCTTCTGGGCCTGGGCGTAAGCCGGCTGCATGACCGTCGCCTTGATGCCGCCCGCCTTGATGGAGTCGCGCACATCGTTCGACCCGTCGAAACCAACGACGATCACGTCCTTGCGGCCGGCGGCCTGCAGAGCGGCAATCGCGCCCATCGCCATAGTGTCGTTGCCCGAGATCACGCCCTTGATATCGGGATTTGCCTGCAGGATGGTTTCCATCTTGGCATAGGCCTCGGTCTGGCTCCAGTTCGCCGACTGCTTGGCGACCAGCTTCAGGTCGGGATAGTCGTCGATGACGTCGTGATAACCCTGAGAGCGGATACCGGCATTGGTATCGGCTTCGCGGCCGACGAGCTCGGCATAATTGCCCTTCTCGCCCATCAGCTTGACGAACTCCTGCGCGCCGAGCTGTGCGCCCTGATAGTTGTTGGAAACGATCTGGGCGACGGCGATGCCGGTGACGTTGATTTCGCGATCGATGAGGAAGGAGGGGATGCCCGCATCCTTGGCCTTCTTCAAGGCGGCGACCGTCGCATCCGCACCAGCATTGTCGAGGATGATGGCCTTGGCGCCACGCCCGATCGCTGTGTCGATGACTTCCGATTGCTTATTGGCATCGTCGTCATGCGTCATGACGAGCGTGTCGTAGCCCAGCTCCTTCGCCTTGGCTTCGGCGCCGACGGCCTCTGCCTTGAAGAATGGATTGTCGAAGGCCGGCGTGATGATGGCGATTAGGTCGGCGGCGAAGGCCGGCATCGCCGTGCCCAGCGCCAGTGCGGCGGTAAAGGCTGCAAGTGTCAGTCTGCGTGTCAGTTTCATGGTCTCCTCCCAGTTATGAAACAGGCCCTGTTCCCGGCAGGGCAGCAAGGGGAGGGCATTGCCCTCCCGGGGGACGTCGATCAGGTGATGCGACGGATGCTTTCTGCGATCTCCTGCGGCTCGAAAACCTTCTTCCAGTCGTCGCGCATGAGGGCAGGAATGCCGAATTCGATCGCCTTGTTGCAGGCGTCGGAGAACACGCCGTCGACTTCCTTGAAGATGACCGCGCCGAGCACGTTCATGTGGCCGAGCAGGAAGTCGCGGGCGGCTTCCGCCGGAACGCCGCGGGCGACGCACTCATCCATAGCCTGACGCATGACGACGAGCAGCGAGGCGCAGACCGTTTCTGAAAGGCCCGGCTCCAGCATCGCCATCTGCTCGACGGTGACCCGGTGCGAACGCATGACCGGCGCCCAGATGACCTTGGCGATTTCCTCGCCGAGCGCATAGGCGCTTTCCGGACCTTGCATCAGTGCCGAAACGATATGCTGCTTGGCAAAGAGGCCGCCGAAATGGTCCTTCTTGGCCTGCATCTCAGTCTCGTCGTTGAAGATCGGCGGATGGCAGGGATGGGTGACGAAATAGGTGAGGTCCTCGCGCTGCGGCAGATGGCCTGCAAAGGGGGCGGCGGCGTCGAGCGCGACAACCATCGTGCCGGGCTTCAGCTTATCGACGATGCCGGTGGCAACCTTGCCGATCGCGGTATCCGGTACTGCAAGGATCACGACCTCTGCGCCGTCCAGCGCGGCATCGACGGGGACGCAATCAATAGAAAGGTCATTCTTCAGGCGGGCCTTGCCGGCATCGCTGACCTCGACATGGCGCACATCGAAGCGCGAGCCTTTCAGGTTCTTGGCGAGCCGGTAGCCCATTTTGCCGCCGGCGCCGAAAAGAGCAATTGCAGTCATCTTAGTACCTCGTTCACTTTCAATGTGTGGTATCGCAAGTGGTATGATGAGTCAATGAGTATGCCAATATCATACCGAAGAATGCCGCAGCTATGATCCCCTCCCGTCGCGGATCTGCGCGAAGTAATCGTCGGTGCCGACCTGCCCGCCTTTCAGCGCGATCTGCAGGCCATTGGTGGGCGCGTAGCTGCCATGGGCGGTGCAAAGCGGCGAGCCGGGGGTTTGCGGCAATGGAAGAAGCGTCGTCAGGGCCTCGACGCGCACTTCCTTGAGCGCGTGGCTCGACGTGTCGCCGCCGGCAATGACGACGCGACCGAGGTTTTCCTGCTCGATTAACTGCCGCAGGATCGTGCCGAGAGCCTGCCCCAGGCGATGGCGGGCGCCGGGAATGCGGTCGATATCGCCGCCGCGGTCGGCGGATGGGCCGAGTGCCGTATGAAGAATGACGCTGCGGCCGGCCTTGAGGCTGGCCACGCCCGCGGCGACGGCTGCGTCCAGAGCACGCTCGACGCTCTCGCCGACAAGCTCTATGGGATCGAGATCGATGCCGTCAAAACCGTCGGCTGTGGCACGCCGGATTTGCCGTTCGGTCGTCGGCGATACGCTGCCGGAGACGACCGCAAGGCGGTCGACCTTGCCGGGGCGGGCGAACTCCGGCTTTTCTCCGATCAAACCTTCGTTGCGCCAAGCATCGAGAAGGGCATATTCGACACCGGATGAGCCTGCGACAAAAGCATTGCCTTTGCCTGCAAGGCGCCACAGCTGATGTCCTGCGGCAGCCTGGGTTTCCGGGCTGTCGACATCAAGCAGCAGGACACCCTCCTTGCCTCTCGCCAGAGCATCGAGCCGCGCATCGGCATCGGCTGCCTGGATCGTGATGAGATCGGCGAGGCTGACGGGGAGGGACGTCTGCCTGCTCAGATGCAAGGTGAGATCGGCCTCATCCATTGGCGTAACGGGATGCCGGCTCATGACTGGATGCCGGTCGATGCGAAAGACTTCGCCTTGGTAGGCCGCGAAAAGGTGGCCGAAAGCGGTGTAGCGTTTCAGCTGCGGCGCTCCGACCACAACGGGCACGACGGGTTGTGCAAAGAGCGCTTTGCCGATCTCGATCGCCTTGCCGATGTTGCCGATGACGGGACTGGAATCGAAGGTCGAGCAGACCTTGTAATGGCATATCGCGGCATTGAGGCTCTTTAGCCATTCGATTGCAGGCGTCAGATGCTCATCCATCCATTGCGGCGTTTCGCTGCGGCTGGTGCCGGCAATGCCGATGGCGCGGCAATCCTTGAACCGCTCCAGCATGGCTTCACCTGGAATGCCGAGGAAGAGAGCCGTCGGCACGCCATTTGAGGCAAGCGCCTCCATGACGTCGGTGGAGCCGGTGAAATCGTCGCCGTAATAGCTGAGAAGAAGGTTGGACATTGCTGCTAGGCGTCCTTGCCATCACTGAATTTTGCGATCGAGGCGGCAAGCTCCGGATGATCCCTCGCATAGTCGGCAAGCGGTATGTCCGAAACCGCTGCCTGCCAGGCCTGCTGGATGGCGCGAACGCCGGCCGCCGGTCCGAAGGGATGGCTGACGATGCCGCCGCCGCAGAGATAGAGAAGGTTCGTTGTCCGGCCGGTGCGCTGGTAGGTTTCCGGCGCCTGGCCGCCCCATTGACCGGAGCCGGCGACAGGAAGCGGACAGTCTGTGGGATCGAAGAGCGGCGTACTGATGGCCTTGAAGGATTCGACGAAGCTATCGTCCGGTTCCCAATATTTGACCCTGATGCCGTTGATTTGGAACTGGTCGACACCGAGCAGGCGCCAGAACTGCTGGTACACCTTGAAATCCATGCCGGCGCCGGGATGGCGCGTCAGCACATCCCAACCATTGCGATGCGCATGCAGGACGAGGCTGGAGCGCTTGCGCAGGAAGCTCATGCCGCCGAACCCGATAGAGTTTATGTTGACAACAGCGCAATTGCCGCCGGCCTTCAGCACGAGATCGTGGTTGCGCATCATCTCGTCGGGATCGGCATGCGAAATGCCGAAGGCATACATGACCTTCTTGCCCGTCTTCTGCTCGTGATCGAGGATCAACGGCATGATGGCTTCGACGCGCTCTTTCAGCGGCGAATAGGCCGGGCTCATCAGCTTCTCGTCATCCTTGATGAAATCGACGCCCGAGCCGATCAGCTCGCCGACAAGCGCGGCCGTTTCCTCTGGCCGAAGACCGAGCGCAGGCTTGACGATCGTGCCGATGATCGGGCGACCGCTGACTCCGGTCAGACGCAAGCTGCCGGCAACCCCGAATTGCGGGCCGGGATGCGCATCACGGAAGGCCTCCGGCAGCTTCATATCGACGATGCGGATGCCGGTCATGCCCTTGATCGAGAAGACGCCACCGATCGCGATCGTCATCAACGCCGCAAGATCGGTGCCGATGGCATCCAGCGGGAAGGCGATGTCGACATCGGCGCGATGGATCGGGCCATGGCCCTCGGCCACCTCCGGCCAGGTTGGACGCTCGGCGTCGGCAAGGGGGCGGATCGCGAGGACACGCGCGGCCACACGCGCCTTGAGCTCTTCCGTCTCGCCCGGCACGGCGACGAAGGTGCCGGTCGATTGATCGCTGGCGATCTTACGAGCCATCGCCTCGATGCTGCCGGGCGTTTCGATACGGTAGGTGATGGTGATGATCATGAGTGGATGAATGCTCCTCTCGCCGACGATTTTTCGCGTGGCGCAAACTGGTGATCTGGTATAATGAGTATTCCAACTTCTGCAACGATTTTTTTGTCCGGTTGCAGATAAGGCGACTCGTATGGGCTTCCGCCATGGCGGCCAAAAATGCATAAGGGAGGAAAAGCTTTGGGAAAGCGGGATTCCATGAGCCAGCCAGTCGAACAAATTGTACGTCGAAAGCTATCCGATGAAGTATTCGACCGATTGGAGCGGTTGATCACGTCGGGAGAGCTCAAGCCTGGCGATGAGATGCCGTCCGAGCGTGTTCTTATGGAGCGCTTCGGTGTCGGGCGTCCGGCGATCCGCGAAGCCATGCAGGCGCTTGCCAATATGGGGCTGGTCAACATTTCCCATGGTGAGCGTGCCAAGGTGCTTCAGTTGACGGCGAAGTCGATCTTCCGGCAGGTCGATCTCACCGCAAAGATCATGTTGTCGCAATCGTCCGATTCGCTCGAACAGCTGAAAAGCGCCCGCATCTTCTTCGAGCGCGGCATGGCCCGCGAGGCGGCCCAGCGCGCGAGCAAGAAAGATGTCGCCGATCTCAATGAGATCATCGAGCGGCAGCGCGCGTCCCTCGGACACGCCGAGGACTTCATTTCTGCCGATATGCAGTTCCACACGCGCATCGCTCAGATTTCCGGCAATCCGATCTTCGCGGCTGTCAGCGAAGCGATGCTCGCATGGCTGAAAGCCTATCACACCGACATGCTGATCTGGACCGGCAAGGAAAAGTTCACCCTAGTCGAACATGAGGAAATCCTTGCGCGCCTGGCTGAAAACGATGCAGATGGCGCCGAGCAGGCAATGCTCAAGCATTTGGAAAGATCGCGCGCGCTCTACACAAAATGAACATCCGTTCTCGCCCCCGCGCCGGCACGGCGCCTGGATGCCCCTGTCGTAATTCCTCCCAAATCCCAATGGAATCTATTGGTACTCAAATGAGGTGTGCGTGATGATTGATTTCTTTCAGCGAAACATGGCGCTTTTCCTGGCCGCCCTGATGACAGCAGTGGCCGTAACACTTTACAATCTGAGCTGCCTTCTGCTCAGGCATCATCATGCGCTGCTGCACAATCTGCATCATGCGGCAGGCGCCCTAGTCCTCCTTGCAGGCTTCTACACCATGATCCGCTACATGCAGGCGCTGCCGGATGATGAAGGCTAGAAATACGCCAAACTCCGAAATTCGAGCCGGCAATTTCAGATAGAGTTCAGCCTGCGCGGCTATATCCTCGCCCTGTCCCGATGCGAAATCGGCGACGCCCTAACCAGGTGTTGCCAATTTCAAACCGGGAACCAGTTTCACAGCTAGTTCGTCGCACCACTCCGGTGCAAAGCCCCATGAACAACTGAGGATATCAAAACGTGGCTGATGTTTGTACGCAAGGCGTGGATACGGGCTTTGTTGCCTTGGGCTATGCCAAGATTGCAATTCTGGGCATCGTGCAGGGATTGACCGAGCTGCTGCCGGTTTCGTCCACTGCCCATATGCGCCTGGTGCCGGCCCTGCTTGGCTGGCAGGACCCCGGTTCTGCCTTCTCGGCTACGATGCAGCTAGCAGCACTCGCCGCGATCGTCTCCTATTTCTGGAGCGACGTTCGTTACGTCACATTTGGGTCGCTCGATGCCATCAGGCAAAGGGACTGGAGCTCTCCTTCCATACGGCTTGCGATCGCCATCGTGATCGCGACCGTACCGATCGTGATCGCCGGTCTGCTGCTGTCATCCTCCCTGAATGCCTGTGGCACCTCGCTCCGCAGCCTTTGGGTGATCGGTATCGCCTGCCTGGTCATGGGCTTGTTGCTGGCGATCGCCGAACTCTACAGCCGCCATCGGAAAGACATTGAGCAGATGACGCTGATCGATGCTCTGTTCGTCGGCATCACGCAGGTCGGTGCGCTTGTCCCCGGCGTTTCTCGCTCTGGTTCGACGCTGACCGGCGCGCTCTTCCTCGGATTGAAGCGTGAGGAAGCCGCCCGATTCTCCTTCCTGCTCGGCTTGCCTGCCATTGCGCTCGCCGGCTTGAAGGAACTGTATGAGCTCCATAAGGCGCATATTCCGATGGAAGCCTGGTCGGTTCTGCTCGTCGGCCTGATCGTCGGCAGCATATCGTCGTTCATCACCATCTGGGGGCTGATGCGCTTCCTGGAGCGCTTTTCGACCTGGCCTTTCGTCATCTACCGAATCGTGCTCGGCGCCGTCATTCTTTTTGGCGTGCTGACCATGGGCTGGGCCTGAGCAAACTGATTTTTAGCGTGCTGCGGACTTAAAAGGTGGCGCTGCTCTGGAGAGCAGCGCCTTTTCGTTGCGGAGCGACTATCCGAAGACCAGGCCGCCATCGACGATCAGGTTCTGTCCGGTAACGGCCCGTGCCCAGGGGCTTGCAAAGAAAAGAACCGCATCGGCAACCTCGTGGGGCGTGGTGACGCGTCGCAGCGGCGTATTCGCGGCTATGATGTCGAATACAGCTTCCGGAGTAGCGCCACTTGCATCCGTCGTGCGCAGAAGGCCGCCGGAGACCATGTTGACGGTGATTCCCAGTGGCCCGAGTTCGGCGGCAGCCGTGCGGGTGAGCGACAGCAATGCCGCCTTGGCGGCTGTATAATCGTGATAGGGCACGACGGGGTTTTGGAAGAGATTGGTACCGATCGTAACAATCCGTCCAAAGCCTGCCTGCGCCATCGCCGGCCGCGCCGCTTGTATGAGGTTCAAGGCGCCCTCCAGCGCGGTTTCCAGCTGCCTGGTCATCTCGGCCCAGCTCAAGGCATCCAGCTTCGAACGTGCGTCACCGTTGAAGCTGAAATCAGCCAATGCATTGTGGACGATGGTCGTCGGTACGCCGAAATGCCCGGTCACCTCGAAGACGAGCCGCTTGGTGTCGTCGAGGTCGCGGATATCGGCTTGAAAGGCCTTGGCATGATCGCCGAGCTTTGCTGCGAGCGCCTCCGCGCTCTCGCGGCTGGCGCGATAGTTGACCGCCACTTTCGCACCTTCCCGGGCGAAGGCCGTCGCTATGGCAGCACCAAGGCCGCGTCCCGCACCGGAAACGATGACAATCTGATCTTTGAGTGAGAGGCTCATTTCTCTGCTCCTTGTCTGTTTGGCCAGAGCGCATGGAAATGCTGCACAGGCCCGTGGCCACTTCCGACGGAAAGCTGGTCTGCGGCAGCAACCGCGGCGGCGAGATAAGTCTTGCCAACAGCGACAGCTTCGGGAAGCGACAGGCCCTTGGCGATCTCTGCCGCGATAGCGCTGGAGAGCGTGCAGCCTGTTCCATGCGTATTCTTGGTCGGCAGCCGCTCCGCCTCGAACCAAGTCACATGATCACCGCTTGCGAGCACATCCGGGCTTTCATCCCCTTCGAGATGACCACCCTTGACGAGGACTGCCGAAGGCCCGAGCATGGCCAAAGCAAGCGCCTGACGCGCCATGTCTTCGCGGCTTTTCGCCTCCACGTCATGCAACAGCGCAGCAGCTTCGGGCAGGTTCGGTGTAACGACGGTAGCCAGCGGCAGCAGCCGCGTGGTCAGCACGTCAACGGCATCGGCAGCCAGTAGGGCGGCGCCACCCTTGGCGATCATGACCGGGTCGAGGACGACGGGTACATCGCGATGTCGCGCCAGAATGTCCGCGACGGCACTGGCGATGGCGGCATTAGCGATCATGCCGATCTTGACGGCATCCACATGGACGTCGGCAAAGATCGCATTGATCTGGTCTGCCACGAAATGTGGAGGCACCGGATGGACGCCGGTGACGCCTTGCGTGTTTTGCGCGGTCAAGGCAGTCAGCGCTGCCATTCCATAAACGCCGCGGGCGGAGAAAGCCTTCAGGTCGGCTTGAATGCCAGCGCCGCCGGAGGGATCGGAGCCAGCGATGGATAAGACATTGCGGATCATTGGCGAGCCTCCTTGATGGCGTTCGCGATGACAGTTGTCGCGGCTTGCGGGTCCGGTTGGTCGCATATGGCCGAGACGACCGCGAGACCATCGGCTCCGGCCGAGTAAACGCTTGCGGCATGCTCTGCCTTGAGGCCGCCGATCGCGACTGATGGAACGGGGCATAGCCTGACGATGCGGGCAAGCCCGTCGAAGCCGATCGGCTGCTTGTGATCGGGCTTGGTGGGCGTGGCAAAGACCGGGCCGATCCCGGCATAGTCGACGATGCCGGGATCTATGGAGGAAGCGAGAGCTTCCGTTTCCACCGAGAGGCCGAGGATCATGTCCGGCCCGATCAGGCGGCGTGCTTCGGCGGCATTCATATCCTCCTGTCCGATGTGGAGGCCATCGGCGCCAATGGCGATGGCAGCCTCGACATTGTCGTTGACGATCAGCCGGACATTTGTTCCCTGCAGGATTTGCTTGAGGGCGCGGCCCGTCTCGATCATGGTGGCTGTCGGTGCATGCTTGTCGCGCAGCTGTACGATGGTTGCGCCGCCGGCAATGGCTGCACGGGTGGTTTCAATCATGCCGAGGTTGGCACATAGCACCGGATCGAGGACGAGATAGAGCGAGAGATCGAAGTCTTTCATGCCGCCGATATCCTTGCATTGCGATCCAGCACTTCCGGGCTAAGGCCGGCGAGGGCGTCGAGGAAGCGCCAGGAAAAGGAGCCCGGCCCGTCTGCAGCCGCTCCGGCCTGTTCGCCGGCGACGGCAAAGACCGCGAGCGCCGCAACGGTTGCATCGAATGGATCATCCGGCATTGCCGCAGCAAAGGCACCGACGAGGCAGGTCAGCGAGCAGCCGAGGGCCGTCACCTGCGGCATGAATGACGAACCGCCGGCGATGCGCTTTGCCCTCCGCCCGTCGGTCACGAAATCCGTAACGCCGGTAACTGCAACGACGCAGCCATGCTTTCCCGCCAATTGCCGGGCGGAATCTTCCGCGTGTTCGACGGCGTCGCGGCTATCGACGCCCTGGCCGCGGCTCGTGCCGCCGGCAAGCGCGATGATCTCGGACGCGTTGCCGCGAATGATCGCCGGCTTTAGCTCGATCAATTGCGCGACCGCCTTGCGGCGGAACGTGGTCGCATAATGGGCGACAGGATCGAGGACCCAGGGCTTGCCCGCCTCGTTTGCCGACCGGGCAGCCTTCAGCATGCCCGCAAGCCAGCCGGACGAGAGCGTGCCGATATTGATCGTCAGCGCGCCGGAGATAGCGGCAAACTCGCCGGCCTCCTCTTCGGCATGTACCATTGCCGGCGATGCCCCGGCGGCAAGCATCACATTGGCCGCGATATTCATGGCGACGAAATTGGTGATGCATTGCACCAGCGGAGGGTTAGCCCGCATGGTGCGAAGCAAATTGCCTGCAGTTGTCTGGTCTTGCATATCGCCCCTTTCAGGCGGGCGAGACGCACAGGGACGACGTGCTGGTGCTTTACGAGGTCCCGAGCGACTCCCTCCGCCAGCATGATCTGGTTCAGGTTCGAAGGGTGCTTCTCAGCCCGCCGGATGGCGGACGCCCCTGTCTCTCATCTCTCTTCTTTTCGCAGACAAAGACGGCGCTGTCACCAGCAAATCACAAAAGCCATGCTGGCGAGTGAGATTGCCTGCTTTCTCGGCGACCCATGCAATGGATGCATAGGTGGAGTGATCCCTTAGCTCTGCAAAAACCTGTGGGCTTCGACTATATGTTTCTCATCGAAGCGACGGGAGCGCCAAGCACGGCCGCTCAGCTTCGAAAGCCCAAGGAAAGGGGATCATCATGAACGTAGCACGCTCTTTCAATAACTGGCGCAAGTATCGTCAGACGGTCGCCGAACTGGGCCGTATGTCCACGCGCGAACTGCATGATCTGGGTATCGATCGCGGCGAAATCCGCAACGTTGCCCGCGCAGCGATCGCTCGCTAACGGCCGCACCGGCTCCTAATAAAGCTGAATTATGTCAGCGCCTGTTCCCCTTGAGCAGGCGCTTTTGCTTTATGAATATCACCGTTCCTTTTCGCCGCGCTTGCTGAAGATTGCATCAATTTAGCTCTCTGCTTTTCGCATGGCGCATAACTGCCTTGCAAAGAAATGCCTATGAACTGAGCAAAAGACTGGTATGTTCCTCTTATCGAAGGGATGCATCTCCTCCCGCATCCCTTCGCTTCGCAGACGTCCTTATCCTCCTCCCAGGGACGGCTGCAGGAATAGCGGAACTCCTCCTCCCATCCGCTGTTCGGTTCTTGTAAAAAGCCTGCCGCTCCTCCTCCCGCGGCAGGCTTTTTCGTTTCATGGACCTCCAGAAGATTGGCAATGACCTAACTCGGTCGAGAAGCTGGCGCTCCAACCCAAGCGGCAAGAGCGCTTCCGCATTAAAGTGTGCGCATTCTCCTCTCGCAAAAATGAAGAGTCGCCCCTATGTGCGACCTATGTAGCGCGCTACATCGAAGACCAACCCCAACGTGATTCCCCGAAACAGGAGGATGCCCATGACCGGTTCTGCCGAATATACGCCGCCGAAAATCTGGACCTGGAACAAGGCCAATGGCGGCCAGTTCGCCAATATCAATCGCCCGATTGCCGGCCCGACTCACGAGAAAGAACTGCCGGTGGGACGTCATCCCCTTCAGCTCTATTCGCTTGGAACGCCGAATGGCGTGAAGGTCACCATTATGCTCGAAGAGCTGCTGGCACTTGGTCACAGCGGCGCGGAATATGATGCCTGGCTGATCAAGATCGGCGAGGGCGATCAGTTCGGCAGCGGTTTCGTCGATGTCAATCCGAACTCGAAAATCCCGGCTTTGCTCGACCGCAGCGGTCCGAAGCCGGTCCGCGTTTTCGAATCGGCCTCGATTTTGATGTATCTCGCCGAGAAATTCGGCGCCTTCCTGCCTACCGAGCAGCCGGCTCGGGCCGAATGCATCTCCTGGCTGTTCTGGCAGATGGGCAGCGCGCCCTATCTCGGCGGCGGCTTCGGTCATTTCTACGCCTATGCTCCGACAAAGATCGAATATGCGATCGATCGCTTCGCCATGGAAGTGAAGCGTCAGCTCGACGTGCTCGACCGTCGGCTGGCCGAAAGCGAATATATCGCCGGCAGCGACTATACGATCGCCGATATTGCCATCTGGCCGTGGTACGGCGGCTTGGTCAAAGGCTGGCAATATGGCGCGGCCGAGTTCCTGCAGGTGCAGGATTACAAGAATGTTCAGCGCTGGGCAGAGCAAATCTACGCGCGTCCTACCGTCAAGCGCGGCCGCATGGTGAACCGCATGTCGGGCGATCCATCCGAGCAGCTGCGTGAGCGCCACGATGCCAGCGACTTCGAGACGAAGACGCAGGATAAGCTGGAAGCCGCTGGCTGATACGACAATTCCCTTTTGCTGAAATGAGCTCGCGTTCCTCCGGATCGCGAGCTTTTTATTGCTCTTGCCACCGGCGTTGCCGGTCTCGACAAGTCAGCCTCGCTCCACCTTGCGAAGCATAAAGTTCGGCTGCCGAGGGTCCGCCGCTCGGCATAGAGCGCGGCGCGATCCTGCGAAGCGTTTTCGAGTTCGGCGAAAGAGGAATGCTTCTCCATGCAGCAAATTGCTGACGACTGTACCCTGGATGAGAACGTGACCGCGGGTGCGTCGTCGCAGCAGCGAGGCGAGGCGAGGGGTGCGCTTCTGAAACATCTGGTGTCGGGCGGCGACGAACGGCTGGATTGCGATCCGGTCAGCGGGCTCAACATGTATGGCTATGGCCCCTCGCCCCGACCCGAAGATCTCGCTTTCGGTTCGTCGACGGCATCGACCATCTCCGCCGCCGCCTTTGTCGCGGTCGAATCCTATTACGCGGATTTGACGCAGGAGATGGAAACAAGCTCGCCGAAGGCTATCTACGACCGCGAAATCGGGCGCGTGCGTGACGATCTGCTGCGCTTGCTTGGCCTCAGCCAATCGTCGCAGCCGCGGATCGATGCCATCCTGGCCACATCGGGCACGGACATCCATCTTTTTTCGGCCTCGCTGTTGGCAGGCGAGGACGAACGTGCCCTGATGACCATCACGCTGATGGGGAACGAGACAGGCAGCGGCGTCATGACGGCGTCGGCCGGGCGGCATTTCATGAGCCGCGTCAGCAGCGAGCGAGCTGTCGTCAAGGGTGAGGAATTGCGGGCGGGCAACGCAACGCGCAACGCCACCATTGCTGTGCGCAACAAGGATGGTTCCCTCCGCGCCGAGAGCGAGGTGGAGGAGGAGTTGCGCGGCCTCATCGAACTTGCCCGCGCAGCCGGCCTCAGATGCCTGCTTGTGGTCACGGACGTTTCGAAAACCAGCCTGCTGGCCCCGGGCCTCGGGACCGTTCTGCGTCTGAAGCAGCGCTTCGGTACGTTGCTGGATATCATGATCGACGCCTGCCAGTTTCGCCTGTCGGCGGCGACGATCCACGCCTATCTCGCCCATGGCTTCATGGTTGCGCTCACGGGTTCGAAATTCCTTGCCGGACCGATTTTCAGCGGGGCGCTTCTCTGCCCGCCACAAATGTCGGAACGCTTCAAATCGTGCGCACTGCCGGCGGCCTTGGCGGATTATTGCGGAAAGGCAGAGTGGCCAGAGGGCTGGGCCGCCCGCGATATATTGCCGGAGCGTGCCAATCTCGGCCTGCTGCTGCGCTGGAAAGCCGCGCTGTTCGAGCTCGAACGCCTCGTCGGTATAGCTGAAGATCGTGTGGTCGCGGTCTTGTCCGCTTTTGCCGCGGCAGTCTCTGATCGTCTTGCGAACGATCCGGCTTTTGAGCCTTTGCAGAGCCGGCCATTGGACAGGCGTGAACTGTGGGGCGCATCATCGGCTCTTCGCTGGGACGAGATTCCCTCCATTTTCTCGTTCTACCTGCGCAATTGCACGGATGGCGCGATGCTGACTGCGACGGAAATGGCGGCGGTTTACAAGGCGCTGGCCATCGACGGTGACGGGGTTGCATCCGTGCGTCTCGGGCAGCCCGTTCGCTGCGCCGATTTTGGCGATGTACCGGCAAGTGCCCTTAGAATTTGTTTGAGCGCGCCGCTGGTCGTGGCTGCTTCCAAGAGCGATGAAGCGCTTGCGACGGTGATCGCGCAAGCGATGCTGGTTCTGGATCGCACCGCCGAGGCAGCGGCTCGACTAAGCGCCGGTTCCAACATCAAGGAGATGCGCCGCAGTGCCTGAAGCGCGTGGTGGAAACCCGCTTCAGCTGGCATAGTCCGCTCTTGGCGATGGATCACGAACCTCGGCGCTCGTCCCCGTCAAAACCAGCGAAATCGCCTCTGACGATGCCGTGCCGCTGGAGCTTGTCGTAGAAAGTCTTCCTGGGAATGCCGAGCGCTTCGATAGTACGGCGCACATCGCCATTGTTCTGCGACAGGGTTTCGCGGATGAGTTCGGCTTCGTAACGTTCTACTCGAACCGGCAAGGGCAAACCTTCGTCGGCCGCCGGCACCTCGTCGGATTTTGCCGTTGTTGCCGATTCGAGGCCGAGCACGAAGCGCTCGGCAAAATGCGAGAGCTCGCGAACATTGCCCGGCCAGTCGTGCTGTTGCAGATGGCGGCGCACCGCTGTGGATAGGGCCGGCACCTCGCGCTTGAAGCGTCCGGCGGCGCGATCGGCAAAATGGCCAAAGAGCAGGGGGATGTCATCGCGCCGTTCACGCAGTGGCGGAATAGAAAGTGTGACGACGTTGAGGCGATAATAGAGATCCTCGCGAAAATCGCCGCGTTGGCGAGGATCGGCGAGATCGACCTTCGCCGCCGCCACGACGCGAAGATCGACAGGACGGACTTCGTTGGTGCCGAGCGGCGTCACCTCGCGCATCTCAAGCACACGCAGCATCTGCACCTGGATCGCAGGTGGCATGCTTTCGATCTCGTCGAGAAACAGGGTGCCGGAGCTGGAATGCTCGATGCGCCCAACGCGCTTCTTCTGCGCGCCGGTAAAAGCGCCTGGCTCATGGCCGAACAGCTCGCTTTCAATCACGGTTTCGGGCAGGGCGCCGCAGTTCAGCGCAACGAAATTGCCCTTCGCGCGCCGGCTCCAGCGATGCAGCAGGCTCGCCACCACTTCCTTGCCGCTGCCGGTCTCGCCCGTGACAAGCACATCGACATCCGTATCGGCGATCTGCCGCAGCGTATAGCGCAGCCGCTCGATGGCGGGCGTCTGGCCAATCAGGGGCAGATCGCCCTGCGCCTGCTCCGCCGCTTGCCGCAATGCCCGATTCTCCAGGATGAGCCTTCGTTTCTCAGCCGCGCGTCGCACGCTTTGCACCAGCCGGTCCGTGGCGAAGGGCTTCGCGATGAAATCATAGGCGCCGTCCTGGATCGCCTGCACCGCCATCGGAATATCGCCATGACCCGTCATGAGAATGACCGGCAGATCGGCGTCGAGCGTCTTGATGCGGGCAAAGAGCTGCAGTCCATCCATCTGCGGCATGCGGATATCGGAGACGACAACACCCGCAAAATCGGCGTCGAGAACAAGAAGCGCTTCGGCTGCGGCAGAGAAGGCGGATACTGCGAAACCAGCCAATTCCAGCGTCTGTTTCGTCGCCCTCAACAGATCCTTGTCGTCGTCGATGAGGAAAACGGGGAAACTCTCATTCATGGTGTGGCCTTGCGCAAATGGACGGTGAAGCGTGTGCCGCTGCCATTGCTCTCGACATCGATCCGGCCGCCATAGTCGACGACGATATCTTTTGAAATGACGAGACCAAGGCCGAGACCCTTTTCCTTGGATGTATTGAAAGGGGTAAACAGCGAATCGAGGATCGTCGCTGGAATACCGGGGCCGTTGTCCGAAACTACGACCTCGACCTCATTCGAAGTTTCGCGCACCGACACCTCCACCTTGGCCTGATCGCAGCCTTCCAGAGCTTCAAGAGCATTCTGAAAGAGGTTGATCAGCACTTGTTCCAGTCGGATGCGCGTGCCGACAACACCAAGGCCCGTTGGCGGCAACTCGATCTTGAGCGCATCCAGGCGACCCGCAAAGCGGCTCCTCAGCAGAACCACGGCTCCTTCGATCACGCTTCTGAGGTCGACTGGCTCCGGTGCGGTCCTTCCCTTGCGGGCGAAGGCTTTCAGTTCTTCGGTGATCGTGCCGATACGCTCGGTCAGCGCCGCGATCGCAGAAAGGTTTTCCTTCACCGGCTCTGTCTGCTGCCGATCAAGGAAGACATTGGCATTCTCCGCATAGGCGCGGATTGTCGCGACCGGCTGATTGATTTCATGCGCGACGCCGGCGGCGACCTGACCCAGGATGGCAAGGCGATTGGCTTGCACGAGATCCTGCTGCACGCCTTGCAACTTGGCTTCCGTCGCACGGTGGTCGGCAATTTCCGCCTCCAGCCGGTCGCGGGCCTGGCTGAGATCCTCCGTGCGCTCAAGAACCCGGCGCTCCAGCTCCTCACGCGCGATCCTGTTGACAGCGATCTGCATGGCGGAAACATCGCGGCGACGCAGCAGGAAAGCGGCGAATGCGAGGATCGGCAGAAGGACGGTCAAGGCAAGGAAGCGCGTCTCGCGCACGGACGAGGCGATCGCCTGATCGGTCGGGATCAGGTAGCCAAGCTGCCAGGGTGTTGATGGAACGGCGACCGTCAGCCGCAAATATTCCGCAGCGCTGCTTCCAGGCAAAATGGCGCGCACGATGGTTGCATCCGGGCCGACTTTTTCGGGGTGGCTGACCGGAAGGGGCGAAAGCGGTGCCGCGCCGAACTGCAGGCTTTTTCGAATGGCGTCGGCTTCCTCGCGCGCAAGGGGGGTGGTCGTCATGAAGCGCCATGAGGGCAGGCTGGTGATGAGCACGACACCGCGTTCGTCGGTCACATAAGCGGGGCGGCCGGTCTCGCTCCAGTCGGCCTCCAGCTGATCGAATTCCATCTTCACCACAACGACACCAAGCGCAGAGCCGACATCGCCAACGCGTCGGGAAATGTAGAGGCCGGGACGATTGCTGACCGTGCCGAGCGCGTAATGCTCGGCGGTTCCCGTTTCCATGGCTTTGCGAAAGTAATCGCGGAAAGAATAATCATTGCCGACGAAGCTCAGCGGCTCGCGCCAGTTGCTGGAGGCCATAGCAACGCCGTCCTTGCCGGTGACGTAAAGGACGGATGCGCTGGTGCCGGTGACGAGACTTTCGAGCTTGCGATCCAAGGCGACGACATCGTCGATGTGCTTGTCGGCCAGCGCGTCTCGCACCTGCTGATCATCGGCCAGCAGTAACGGCAAAGCGCGCGGACGTTCGAGGACCGCGCGCAGTAGGGCAACCTTGAGGTTCGCATCCGTGTGCCCCTGCCGCTGCAGCCCTTCTATTGCCGAGAGCCGTCCATAGAAATTCGCGCCATAAAGGCCAGCCGCAATGATGGCCGCACTTAGAAACGCGAACACGAACCAGACCCGGCGGGAGCGCCGGCCCAGTTGCTCGGGCGTTAGAAATCGTTCGTTGGCCGGGCGCTGCAGCATTGCCGTATTGTGCATGATTTCGCGCGCACCGCAATTCGATCTGTGCGGATAGTCGCACAGATCGATGATCTTGGATCAGTGTCGGAAATTAAAATTTCAACAAAAGCAATATGTTAAAATCAAGGCATGCATCTGGCACAGTCATTGCAGAGAACGACGGAACAGTCGGAGGCTGTTGAATTCTAGTCGTCGCCCGGAGGGCCGAGAGATCGGTTGGGCTTAACGGAGGACATCATGATTGCTCCCATCGCTGCCGCGGAAGCGCGCGCCAAGGTTCCTTTTTACCGGCACCTCTATGTGCAGGTTCTGACCGCCATCGCCGCCGGCATTCTGCTCGGTCACTATTATCCGCAGCTCGGCACATCGTTGCAGCCGCTCGGTGATGCCTTCATCAAGCTGGTGCGCATGGTCATCGCGCCCGTCATCTTTCTAACGGTCACGACCGGCATCGCCGGCATGTCGGACCTGAAGAAATTCGGTCGCGTCGTCGGCAAGTCGTTCATTTACTTCCTGACCTTCTCGACCCTGGCGCTGATCGTCGGTCTTATCGTTGCTAACGTCGTGCAGCCGGGCGCAGGCATGCACATCAATCCGGCGACGCTGGATACCAAGGCCGTCAACAACTATGCGGCGCAGGCCCATGACGCGTCGGTCGTCGGCTTCCTGATGAACATCATTCCGGATACGATCGTTGGCGCTTTCGCCAAGGGCGATATTCTCCAGGTGCTGTTCTTCTCGGTCGTTTTCGGTATTGCGCTTGGCGCTGCCGGCGAACGCGGACGCCCGGTGACGGATTTCCTCCAGGCACTGACCACGCCGATCTTCCGCATGGTTGCCCTGCTGATGAAGTTCGCTCCCATCGGTGCCTTCGGCGCCATGGCCTTCACTATCGGCAAGTATGGTATCGGCACGATCGCCAATCTGGCCTTCCTGATCGGCACCTTTTACGCCACCTCGCTGCTGTTCGTTCTCGTCGTGCTCGGGGCCGTCGCCCGCTATAACGGCTTCTCGATCCTGGCGCTGATCCGCTACATCAAGGAAGAGCTGCTGCTGGTGCTCGGCACCTCGTCGTCTGAAGCCGCATTGCCGGGCCTGATGAACAAGATGGAGCGTGCAGGCTGCAAGCGCTCCGTCGTCGGCCTCGTCATCCCGACGGGCTATTCCTTCAATCTCGACGGCACCAATATTTATATGACGCTGGCAGCATTGTTCATCGCCCAGGCAACTGATACGCCGTTGTCGCTGGGGGATCAGGTCCTGCTGCTGCTGGTGGCAATGCTGAGCTCCAAGGGTGCCGCCGGCATCACCGGTGCGGGCTTCATCACGCTTGCCGCCACCCTTGCCGTCGTGCCTTCGGTTCCGATCGCCGGCATGGCGCTGATCCTCGGCATCGACCGATTCATGTCGGAGTGCCGCGCCTTGACCAATTTCGTCGGCAATGCGGTAGCCACGGTCGTTGTTGCCCGCTGGGAAAACGAACTCGACCAAACCAAGTTTGCCGCCGCCATGGCGGGGCAATTGAGCGAAGAAATCGAGGTGCCTGCCCTGCAGGCAGCCGAATAAACTTCGCATGTCCTCCCAAGGATGAAACGGCCCCTTCGGGGGCCGTTTTTTCGTTCGGTGCCGTTCGATCACAGTTTCGTGTAGCACTCTCAGATGGCTGATCCTTCCGCATCATCAACAGCCGCCTTCATAAAACTGTCACTGCAGCGGCTCACAGCATCATACGGACAGTTGTGAATTTCGACGAAACCCAAGCGAGCAGGAGAGCAGCGTGTCACAGACGATTTTTGTGAGCGCGAGCCGGCCAGTTTCGAGGGGCGTGTGCGTCGATCGACCGTGTCGCGAGTAGCGCGCATGGCTTTCTCACTTTCAGCGCAGCAAAAAGCCTTGCGACGGTCGGAGAGCTTTCTGTCCGAGCTTGCCGGTCATGCCGACGAGTTGCTGCACGGCCAGGTCCATGAGCAATATGCCGCCATTTGCTACAGGAAGGTGCCCGAAGGCGACGATGCCGAGATGCTCGTCGTCACAAGCCGGGAGAGCGGCCGATGGGTCGTTCCCAAGGGTTGGCCGATCAAGGGCAAGAAGCCGCATGAGGTTGCCGCCATTGAAGCTTATGAAGAAGCCGGCGTGCGCGGGAAGGTGAAGAAAAAGCCCTTTGGCTATTTTACCTATCTGAAGCAGCTTGCCGACGGCAGCCGCGTTCCCTGCATTGTCCAACTGCATCTGCTGGAGGTTGACCAAACGCTCCAGGACTTTCCGGAGCGAGGCCAACGCCGCGTCGAGTGGGTTTCCTTCATCGAGGCAGCCAATCGTGTGCGTGAACCGGAACTCAAGGGGCTCCTGCTTGCGGCCGGGCGGAAGGTGCGCAAGACAAAAGGCAAGAAATGATCTTCGTTGTTACAGGGTGACGTTCACAGCCGGGCGGGCGGCGGCTGACGTCGCAGGACGGCGTGCAGTGCCGTTCATTCCTCTGTAACCGTGACGTGTTGTCGCTATCACAGAATATTAAATCGCGACATTAGCCGAGAGCCAGGCGATTGGCAGCTATGCGCTTCCGTGCTTGCCCTCGCCGCATTGATGCCTATATTGACGCAGCGTTCGGCCGTGTCTGTTTAGGTCGATATGCCTCATGGCTGCAATAGCTGCCTTCACCCGGCAACGAATTGGCCGGCGGACTTTGGAAGGAGAAATTTCATGTCCATTACTCCGAATAATATCGATAGTTCAAAGGTTTCTACGGTTCCTGATGGTGAGATTGCTGCTGCTGTGCGGCAGGCGCGTGAAGCCATCGGTTACACGATTGACGACCTCTCGGAGACCTGTGGTCTGACCAGTGGGGAGATCACGGAAATCGAGGCTGGTGCCGAGGCCGATCCGGCGAAACTTCGCCGCATTGCGACCGCATTGCAGGTTCCGCCATCGACTTTCTTCATCGTCTGAACAAGCGGCGCACTTCGGTGCGCCTCTTCAATTCAGCGGCTCGCGTTTCGCATTGGCTTTCCATGCCGATCATCGCAATCGAAGAGCGCATCATCTCGCTTTCGCAGGCACATGCGTCTGCAACTGTATGAGCAACGTCTTGTGACGGGCTTGCAATGCTTCCGGCACCGAAAGCTGCCGGAATGGCAATCGCAGGTGGATTAGGCGACATTTGAAGTTGCCTATGCAGCTATAGATGTAGGTGCGGCTGCTGCATCGAAGAGATGCAGCTTCGATCACAGGACCGTTCGTTGGCCTTTTAAGCGAAAATTTCCATATTTATACATTGAAAATAAGCCAATATCGCCTGGTTTTATGAGTATTTTCGCTTTCTGTTGTCGCGATACTGGTCAAATTCGTTTCAAAGTTTTAATCTATACGGGTCAATTGCGTTTTATTAGTAGTACTTTTGCCGATACAACATATCGCTGCTATGCAGTGGGATGGGTTTGACGGCGTTTATTGGGACAGATCGGCATGGGGCGGAATGATAAGAGTTTTGGCGCCGACCTCGATAACGGCGCACAGCTTGTTAATTCGGTCCCTGATGATGTTTTCACTCCTCGAACGAATGTAGATAGCCGCCTGGCCTCGCCGCCGGAGCCGCAGGCGGGAGAGGGGGGGCAGGACCGAACGCCGGCCGAAGAAGACAAGCTCGCAGCCCTGGATAGGATTGCTCGGGATATGACCTTGCTGGCCACACTGGTGACGAGGCGCCGGCATGCAAAATCCGAAAACGCCGCCGATCAAGATCAATCAACCTCATTCGACGCCTCGGATGAACCCGCAGGGCTGGCATTCGCGCCGCTCGGAATTGCAGCGCAGGATGGGGATGAGATTCACTCCATCAATTCGATCGCACAGGCCATCGAATATCTGATGACGAAATGGCCGATACGCTACGGCGATGCGTTTGAAGAAGCACTGCAGGCTTGCGTCGACGGCGTCAAAGGCAGGGTTTCACCCGAACAGGTTCGCTCTGCCTTCCTCAAGGCGGCTGGCGCCGCCCGCATGCGTGTAATTCCCTGAGGCGATTAAAGCCTGTCGGTTTGTTTGAATTGGCAGCCATGCGAACAAGCAGGCGTCTTGGCGCATGCCGGGATAAAAGCAACTGCCTGGCGAGTTGCGCTTATGGCAAGCGAGGAGGCCCGACCGCTGCTTGAAGCAAGGCAACCAGGCCTCCCGACCATCGCAAATTGGCGGTTGCGATAGTTCCAAAGATGTGGCTTGTCGCCGCTACATCGTCCATACGGAAAGCGGCGCGGGAGGTCTGATTGCGCCCGGCGTCGGAAAGTCGATTTCACAGTAAGCCAATGCCTAATGCCATCAGGCCGCATGTTTCGGAATGCTCCAGCGGCAACATGATCGCTCTGCCTGTCTTCCTGGGCGCCGTTGCGGAGATTGACACACCAAATCTATGCAGGCCGTGATTTGCCAGCATGCTCTTCATCATATGTCCGTTCATAGGGAGAGGAGTTGGGCGCAGTTGGGAGGCCTGACGTTCCTTCTAGGGGTCCGCCCCGTCAGGCCTCCCAGCGCAGCAGATGAATATCTGCGGTAGCGATAAAAACTCGCAGAACGGCGTCCTGCCTGTCTATATCGAAAGCGACACATCACACCCGATTGCGTCACTTGGAAGCCGCCGCGGCCGGCGGCCTTTACGAACGAAGCGAAATTTCCGCGCTTCGTTTCATACATTCTGCGTCCCCGGCAGACGCGAAGCCATCCATCTCATTCTGGTTGTAATGTTTTTGCCGCCGCGATTCCGGCGTTTTGCGGTGCGTCAAAGTATAGAATCAATATGCTCTCAATACATATTGCGACAAAACTATACAAATAAAGCTTGTATCTCGAAAATATTTATTAGTGGCTACGTATTTACAGCTATAATCACGTCTATATTATGGCCTCAACGTGAACTTTCGCAAGTTACATGTTGAATCTCGTGAATTCCTTCGAGGAGAATTTTCGAATGCGCAAGTTTTTGGGGACTACGGTTTTCTTGTTGGCGACGGTTGCGGGAAGTACCGTCTATGCAGCAGATCTCGCAACTTCCACACCGCCTCAAGCTCCCGTCGAGGCGGCGCCAGTATTTTCGTGGACCGGTTTCTATGTCGGTGTGAATGCCGGCGGCGGTTTCGGTGGTAACGACGATGTCGGATTCCATTCCTTCGGAAGTTACCTTGGCAGATTTGGCAAGCTTGAAGGATCCGGTTTCCTCGGAGGTGGCCAGATCGGCTACAACTACCAGTTCGACCCCAACTGGGTAGTCGGCCTTGAAGCCGATTTTCAGGGTGCTGACATCAGCGATTCCTTCCGAAACGGCACCGCAAGTGCATCTTCCAAGATCGACTGGTACGGCACTGTTCGCCCCCGCATCGGTTACGCCTATGACAATACCTTGTTCTACGGCACCGGCGGTCTCGCCTATGGGCATGTCGACTACAAGGGTGCCTTGGCTGGCGTAAGCTTTGACGACGACAAGACCAAGGCCGGCTGGACCATCGGTGCCGGTGTCGAACACGCTTTCACCGACCATGTGACGGCAAAACTCGAATATCAGTATGTCGATTTTGGCAGCAGCAACGTGGGCGGGGATGCGCTCAACTCCAAAGCGAGCCTCGATTTCCATGCCGTCCGGGTGGGTCTGAACTACAAGTTCTGACGATAACTTTGCCTTGAAAACAACGTGTTAATCTAATGGAGAGGATAATAACATGGCTTTGATTGGCATCAACCTAATCAACAATGGCACTACTACGATCGACAGCAGCAATGCTGGCTCAGCAGGAGATACGATCCAGCTCAATCTGGTGTCCAATGGTACCGTGATTGTCGATGGCGTGGACGTCAATATCAGCAATCTTGTCGGTACTGGTGCGCTTTCGAGCACAACTATAGAAGCGATCAACGGCGCCAATGTTACGATCAATGCCAGCCTTGCAAATATCGGGGCTGGTTCAACCTATACATATGCGATCGGTGCCAATTCGAGTATCACGGTGGATGCGGGTCTTCTTACCGTCGGGCTTTTGAATGGTGTTACCGTGGATTTTGCCAATGCAAATGGTAGCGGGCTGTTCGCGTACAATCCGGGCGGCATCAACTTGAACCTCTCTACGCCGCCGAACGTCGTAAACGTTCAAGCCGGAGATAAGATCGAGGTTGTCGGTTCGAACGTTGTCTCCCAGTCTGGGAATACCATTACGTTCTTCGGCGGTCTGTTGAACGCCGTACCACTCGGTTCCTATACGATACCGGCCGGTGTCACCTACAGCTACGATGCCAACACCGACACGCTGACCTTCACGAGCTGCTTCTTGCGCGGTACGCTCATCCGGACGCCGGAAGGAGATATTCCGGTGGAGGATTTGCGGGTCGGCGATCTCGTGGTCACCCACAAGGGCGTCGCGGAAATCAAATGGGTCGGTCGCCGCCGGCTCGATCCGAAGGCTATCGACAAGCCGCGCGATACCCTTCCGATCCGTATCCGGATTGGGGCATTTGCCGAAAACATCCCGTCACGGGATCTCTATGTTTCTCCAGATCATTGCATGTTCCTGGAGGAGTCCCTGATCCCCGCCAAGTTCCTCGTCAACGGCACCACCGTTACCCAAGAGGCGACGCTGGCACCTTTCGAGTATTTCCATATCGAACTGGAGCAACACTCGATTATTCTTGCCGAAGGCGCTCCGACGGAAACCTATCTCGATCTCGGTGGCCGTCTGTCCTTCCTTGAGCCAGGTGTCCTGCGGTTCGGCGCGATGTCGGGAGCGGCGACGCGTAGCTGGAATGACTGGTGCTATCCTCCGGTCTATGCCGGTAAGGTGCTGGAGCAAGTCCGCGCAATCCTCGAACGGCGAGCCGAGGAACTGGGGTACATCATTCAGGACGCGCAGGCATCCTGATACACGAATGCGAAACGAATTGCGGGCGGTTAAGGTCGCCCGCAGGCAATTGGTGCGGAATGTTCGAGGTGTCGGTCCGATCCCACCTTTCATGTCACCGCAGAATTTTTGCCCCCAAATATCGTTCGTTCTTGTTTTCAGCGCCTGGGAGTACTGAATGCGCCATGACGATGCTGCCTCGCCTTATTCACTCGATGCAGGTCGCATCGATGAGCGATCACTGATCGAAAAGTTCGCCGGCAAGACAGTTTTCTTCGACGGGGTGTTCAAAGGCGATTACAGCCTGGCGATCGTCAATCGTCAGCTTGCGCAGGCCCTTATTGATTTGGGCATCAATCTCACTTGTCATACCGCCGAAGATGATTGGCAGAGCGATATCAATCTGGCGGCAGCACCGGATATCATCCGCCGGATGCGCGATGATTATCCGTTCAAAGAGACATTCGACATCCATCTTCGCAATACCTGGCCGCCGGTGACCCATAACATGGTCGGCCGGCAGAATGCCTATGTGGCTTTTGCTTGGGAAGAGCTCGAATTTCCGCAATATCTGGTCGACCGTTTCAACCGCGATCTCGACCTTGTGACTGTCATTTCAAACTTCGTCCATGAAAGTTTCGAGCGTTCCGGCGTCACGATACCGGTGGAAGTTACAGGAAATGGCTGTGATCATCTTTCGGCCATTGCGGACGATGTGCCACCTCCGCTGCCCGACGGCGGTCGCCGGCGCATTCTGCATGTATCTTCCTGCTTTCCGCGCAAGGGCGTCGATGTTCTGGTCGACGCATTCCTGAACAGTTTCCGCGCGGATGACCCGGTGGAGCTGGTCATCAAGACTTTTCCGAATCCGAACAATATCTTGGCATCTGTTCTGGCCGACCGGCGTGACAGGCTCGCCGAGGCCCCCCTCATCACCATCATCGAGCAACACTATAGTCCAAGCCAGCTTCACGCGCTGTATCGTTCGGCCGCAATGTTGGTGGCACCAAGCAGAGGTGAGGGCTTCGGCTTGCCGTTGGCGGAGGCCATGCTACTCGATGTTCCGGTCGTTACCACGAATTACAGCGGTCAGCTCGATTTCTGCCGTCCCGATACGGCGTGGCTCATCGACTGCCATATGTCGGCGTCGCAGGCTCATGTGGCAGGCTCTCATAGTCTGTGGGCGGAACCCTCCGTAGAACATCTGGGAATGCAGATGCGCGCCGTGCTCGATCGGCCCGATGAGGCTTGCAGCAGGACGGAGAGGGCGAAATCATTGCTGAAAGCGCATTTCAGCTGGAGATCGGTCGCTATCCGCACCTTGAGCGCTCTTACGAAATCCGCTCGGGCAGCGGCTCAGCCACGGCGCGAATGGACCATCGATCTTATCTCCTCCTGGCAACAGCAATGCGGCATCGCCACTTATTCGCAGCATCTCTATAATACGCCCGCATTCGAAGACAGGATCGATCATATTTTCGCCCGGCGTATCATGGACGATGCATTGCCCGAAGTGCCCGTTGACAGTACCGAGGCTGCGCCGCGCAGTTTGTCGCGGTTGTGGGGCTATGATCTTGCTTCGCTCAAACGTCTGGCAGGAAGGCTGGAGCAGGCACGCGGCGATGTCTTGTGGATGCAGCATCATCCGGGGCATTTCTCAACACCGGATATGGAATTGCTGGCTCAGCCGATCGCGGCCACAAGTCATCGACTACGCGTGCTGACCATGCACAGCGTGAAAGAGGCGCTACGCGGCGGAACACTCGGTTGGACCCGCGCGTTCGACATCGTCTTCCTGCATTCGGCAGAGGATGCCGCAGCTGTTTCTGCGGCTGGCCACCCGAACCCGATCGTCATGCCGCACGGCGTTCTCTTGGTGCCAGAAGATGCACCAGCACCCGACCCGTCACATTTCACTATTGGTTCCTTCGGGTTCCTGATGCCTCATAAGAATATTGATCGTCTGGTCTTGGCTTTTGCGGAGGCATTGAACTATGAGCCGAGACTTCGCCTCAAGCTGTTCAACTGTACCGTACCCAACGACGAATCGCGCGCGGCACGGGCCATGATCGAAAATCTGATCGCCTATCTTGGACTATCCGACAAGGTTTCCGCGCGCTTCGACTTCATTCCTGAAGGAGAACTGCGCCGTGAACTGATGACCTGCGATCTGCTTTCGTTCCTTTACGGCCATTCGACTGAAACGGCGACCGGGGCAGCGCGTATCGCAATGAGCGTTGACCGGCCGCTGCTTTGCTCTCGCTCGCCGGTTCTGCGCGATTTATGGCCATTCAGCCATGTCGTGAAGAGCACCGAGATAGAATGCATCGCCGAGGCTCTGCTCAGCCTTGCTCAAAATCCTGCGCTGCTCTCGATGCTGGATCGAGACCGCAGGCAGTCAGCCCATTGGTATTCCTATCCGCGCATCGCTGCGCGGCATGTCACAGCCATCGAGAAGATGTTGGGGGGCAATATTGACCATCGCCGAGTTGCATAGACAGCCTTTGAGCGTTCTGCCGAAAGACGTGTTCTCCCTACCCGCGGAATCCTTTGTCGATGCCTGGGCAAAAGCATTGGACCTGACAGAGATCGATCTACCAGCAGATGATCGCCTTTCGCTTGCGAACGCCATCCGCGGCGGCACCAATCGGCTGCGTATAGTTGACGCGCTGAAGGCTCGCCGTCCTATCCCGCAATCATTGAACAGCTTGTCCGGCCTGCATGCATTGCGTCGGGAACCAGACCAGTTCGCCATGCTGGAGAATTTCGTTCGCTTCGCAAGAGACGATGATGCCGCTTTCCTGCGCTATGCCTTTTCGCGGATTTGCGGCCGCGATCCGACATCAGCTGAGCGGTTGGGGATGGAGTTCGATCTCAGGCGCGGTGTCCTTACGCGAAACGCCGTCGTTAAGCGGATTGTCGCCATCGCGCGCCGGGATGGTCAAACCGCCTATTGGGATACGCTGTTGCCGGAGGACGATGATGGTGCGCGGGATGTACTCGATTCATCCAACGCGAACATCTCCCCGTCTGGATTGTTGGTCAATCCGGATGGTCAGGCAATGCTCGTCCTCGTGCGTGAGGTCGAAAACGTCGGCTGGATGATTGCTCCGGATCTCCTGTGCCAGCCGCTGCAGATCAATGACGGCACGTGGGCCGTGCATTCCGGCTGGCTGTTGACAGGTCCCAAGCGCAGCATGGCAGAAGGCGAATGGTTGCTGGATCTCGACATTATCCAGCCGCAAACGGCCAAACTCGATATCGAGATCGTCGCCAATTCGGGTCTCGATTTTATACAGGTCATGACGCTGGTTGGTTCGTTCACCGGAGCCGTGTGTGTGGCCATCAAGCGGGAGCATCGCTTCATCGAATTGCGCGTTCGCATTCACGAGCGCTCTCCAGAAGACCGCTGGCTGCGTCCCCGCAACATTTCCATGCGGCGGGTATCATGAGACGAGAGCTGAGATTTGCATCCACGCTCCTGCGGGTCGGCCAAGCAGAAAAAGCGGCAACCAGAGTCGATACACCGGTCAATGCTCTCGCCGAGGCGGATGCCGCGCGCGACCGGCGCGATTGGGCGGCGGCCGCCTTCTATTATCAACAGGCGCTGGAGCAAAATCCCGCGCGAATATCACTGTATGTGCAGCTGGGTCATGCTCACAAGGAGAATGGCGATTTCGATGCGGCGCTCGACGCATATCAGCGCTTCCTCACGGGAGAGCCAGACGACGTCGACATTCACCTGCAGCTCGGCCACCTCTACAATCGGATGGATGACTGGGAATCCGCGCTTCCATGGTACGAGCAAGCCCATGTGCTCGCCCCCGATAATGCTGATGTCGCCGCTCATCTGGAGTCGGCACGTCTCAGGCTTTCGCGCATAGACATAGAACGCAAACGCCAGAATGCGATGGAACTGCTTCAGTCGCGGTGTTGGCGTCAGGCGCGGGCGCAATTGCGCGATCTGGTCGAGACGGATGGCGAAATCGACCTGATTGCCGTCTACGCCAATGCGACGAAGGAAGCCGGCGATTTCGATGAGGCGCTGAAGCTCTACGATGTCTATCGCGAATATGCGCAAAATCTCGATGCAGCGTCAGTGATCGACGTCGAAATCCAGACTGCACACCTGTACAAGGCCATGCGGGATATCGAAGCGGCATTGCGGTATTACATCCGCGCACGCGATGCGGAGTTTGGCCTCTATGGCCATGTCACGCCGGATTCGGTCGCGAGCCGAGAAATCCGCGCCTGCATGGCGGAGATTTATACCTGCTTCTGGCATGCCGATTGATATCGGCATCAGCCGCTTTCGTGATCCCTGATGGCGGTGACCATGAGCCAGCCCAGCAGATAGCAAAGACTCAGGGACTGAAAAACGACCGTAACGTTCTTCAGCGCATAAGGCATCTCTGCCTCGTCAGGCATCTGCGGTGGAACAACGACCTCAAGATAGAGCTGTTGGCGGCGGGCATCGGCTCGGGCTGCTTCGAGCGCATCGAGCGCGGCAACGAGCGCCTTGTTGGAAAACTCCCTCATCAGGACGAGACTTTCGTAATCTGCAATTCTGGGCGCGACGGATTTGTCGGATCCGACCATTTTTGCTCGCTCATTCTCGATCTGCTGCTCCAGTGCCGCGACCTGGCTCGTCAGAAAGGGAATGGAGTTACTATCCGGCGCAGTCTTGCGCGTCTCTGCAAGGCGTGCCCGCGTATTGGCGAGAGCGGACGTCAGATTGCTGATGAGATCGATCATCGACATGGAGCTGGCATTCGGATCGACCATCAGCTCCTTGTTTCTGAAGTTTGTTATGTTTCTTTGGGCATCAATGACCCGCTGCTGCGCCTGCTGCACCTCGCCATCGGCAAAGCGAACCGCATCGCCACGGGCGCGATTGTTGAGCCTGTCAAGAAGATCGCCGCCAAGTGCCAGCAATGAGGCGTTCATATCCGCGGCATCCTGCGCGTGAAAGGCTGTCGTCCGTAGGACGGTGATGCCTGTGGTGTCGTTGTGAATGACAGACACCCGGCTCGAATAGTAATTAAAGAGCTGTTCCTCGCTGTTGTTTTCCCAGAAGCGGGGAAAACGCGTCAGCCAGTCCGCCTGCGGACTGCCAAAAATAGCACGTACGGGAAGCTTTTCGGCAAGTTCCTTCAGCGCCTGGCGGGAGCGGATATATTCCTGCACGGAAAAAGTATCGTCCTGCGAGCGCGTTATCCCGCTGTTCTGCAGCAGAGAACCGAAGACATTGGAGGATGGCGGCGCGGCCATGCGGACGACGAAAGAGGATTCGGACACATAGATTGGAGCGGCGATGAATGCGTAATAGGCGCTGACCGCCAGGGTAGGGGCAACAACCGCTAGCAGATAAACGCTTAGACGGCCGTAACGCTTGCGACGCTTTCGGGCTCTTGCAGGTCCGGCAATCGAAGTTGCAATCACGCGGTGGAAAGGCTGCCGGCGCTGATCTGCATCGACTTTCTTGTTTTGGGTCTCGGGGTTAATCAGAGCCATGACCATGCCCTTTCTGATGATCGGCTGTCGTTGCAGATCCGCGAGCGGACGTCACGGACGCTAATTGTCCGAGCCCGGCGCAATGAAGATTGAGCGGTTGCCCTTCGCCGGTATCGTTGACCGACCGTCCGATGGAGACGGGGTAGCGACCAGGAGGGCTTCGGATGCATCAGGTATCGGCAAACGCGCGCGGAGGGTCGCAGTTCATTGACGGGTTGAAGATTCAGGGGCGCGTCCTTGGTGCGCTGATCATGCGCGAAATGCTCATACGCTACGGGCGGGAAAACATCGGCTTCCTGTGGCTTGCGCTGGAACCGATGATCCTGACCACGGGTGTCATGATCATGTGGACGCTGCTCAATCATGAGGCGCACGGATTGACCGTCGCGGCTTTCGTTTTGAGCGGCTACATGCCGCTGACGCTCTGGCGCCACATAACCGGTCACGCAGTTTCTTGTCTGCGTCAAAATCTGCCCTTGATGTACCATCGCCAAATCCGCCTGGCTGACGCCATAATCGCCCGGACGCTTCTTGAGACTGCCGGCACGACTGCTGCGCTCATCGTCGTCTACACGGTTGCGCGTTTGGCAAACATCATTCCGCCGTTCCAGGATCTTGCTCTGCTTTTGACAGGCTGGCTGTTCATGGCCTGGTTTTCCTTCGGCATCGGCCTTGTCTTTGCGGCTGCTTCGGAGCGTTTCGAATTCGTCGAGAAATTCATTCCGCCGTTCCAATATTTGACGCTGCCGATCTCCGGCATGTTCTTCATGGTGGCCTGGCTTCCCAGCGGCGCCCAGAAGCTGGCGCTCTATGTCCCTCTCGTTCATTGCTTCGAGCTTTTTCGAGCTGGTGTCTTCGGCGATACAGTACAGGCGTTTTATGATGTCGGATTTCTTCTGAAATGCTGCCTGTTCACTACCGCCTTCGGCCTGTTTCTGATCAACGTGGCGCGTAGACACATCAAGTACGAATGATGCAGCGATTGCGCCGCAATTCATGATGCTACTGCTGGGGAGCATAATAGGGCACCTGGGTCTGGAATTCCAAGGAACGCAGCAACGTTTCACGCAACTCCCTGCGGTTGTGCAAAGCATAGTGATTAAAAAAAGTTTCCGCTGATTCCGGTTCCCGCCCAAGAATCCAGCGAAACGCGGCAACGACATCGTGGGAATCGATCGGATCGCCGAAATGACTGTGGGCCGGACTGCTAATTTTTGCGAAAAGATAGGGTAATGCTCCATGCAGAATATCGAGGCTGAACCTATGAAGGTTTGGGTTCGACACGGTTGTCCGCGTGAAAGCGTCCATAAGGCCAGAATAATTGGTGAGGATCGAAATAAGGTCCCTGGACCGCGGCAGGCCTTCAAAGCCGCCGGCGTCGTGAAAGCGCTCTGCCATCTCTTTCCATACCTCGACCGAATAGTGCATCGGTGCAGGTCCATAAAGAGCGGTGTCATCGGAATAGAGATTAATAGGAGGCGTCAGTACACGGCTGTTTTCAATTTGATCCAGGCAGAAGTCGACAAGCATGCGCGACATCGGATAGCGCATCTGCCAGCGACAGAAGTCGATCATATAAGTGTTGCTATCAAGAAGTGTGCCACGATAATCGGCAGTGGGCGGAACATCCAGTAAAATCAGCTTCGTATTGGGAAGTTCCTGGTTCAGGAAAATGCAGAATTCTTGCATTCCTTCGATTACGGAAACCCAAAATTCGCGGCAGCCAAAAGGGATAATCTTGAAGATACTGAAGGCTTCCCGCTGCAGGTCTGGTCCCGCCTCCAGAAGTTCGTAAGGTACCGTCAGCAGGGTGTCCCTATAGCGCATGAGCGGAGCGCGCGTGATGCGGCAGAAATCGACTACAAGGATTTTCGGACAGGCTCGCTTCAGCCGCTCCCGGAAGCCTTTGCATGCTTCGAAATTCAGCTTCTTCTTGATCGGCTCGGGCCATGCTTCTATGGCTCTGATGCTGGCTTTCCGCTCGTTCATGAAGCTGGCAATGTTGATACCGTAGCAGAAAAACGAAATCTTGCGGCCCGCAAACGCGTAACGGACGAACTCTTCGCTCGGGCAAGAGCCGTAGTAGGCGATCTCCGCTATGTCATTTATGCGCTTGCTCAATCACGAACTCCGTATATCATGCCCACCGGCGACGGAGCCGCACAGCGAGGCGCTGGTGTGAACTAGAGAGCCGGCTCCCGTTGACGCCGTTTCTTTTCCTTCATTAAGCCCAGCGTCAGTCCAAGCCTCTGAAGGTTTTCGCTGACGTTGTCGGCGCGCTCTTCATGAACGGCAAGAATATTGCCCACCGTCCCGACCTGATAATTCACGTCTAGTTCCTCGGCTGACGTCATGTGGGTCAGTTTGTTTTGGGCGCTATTCCAAATGCGATAACCACATTGCGTGAGTTGTTGATGGATTTCTCCGGGCGTAGTTTTCGACAGAACGGCGAGCATGTCCCGGTTTATTTCCATCAAGAGCGACGGCTTGTGCGATGCGAGCGTTTTCAGCGCTCCCGTGAGAAACAGCCCTTCAGCACCCTCGATATCGATTTTCATGACATCGGGACGCAAACTACCGATGATATGATCGAGAGTCTCGACTTTAGTCACACGGCCGACCATGGCGCCGGCCGAATTCGTCACCAGCCGCGTCGCTCCGGCGTTGACAGTATCCTCGGCATCATTGAGCTGTAGTTCCCCTGCCACATCAGCTAGCGCAAGCTGGCGAACGCTAACGCGATCTTCAAAGCCGTTTTCCAGGATTGAACGGTTGAATAGATCCCACAGTTTCGGAAGCGGTTCGAAGGCAAGGACCGTTCCCTTGAAGGACGGTTGCGCTGCGACGGAGAGCGAGTAGTATCCAACATTGCCGCCGACATCGACAAACTGACCGGTCTCTGGCAAAATGGCCTTGACCAGATCAATATCGAATTTTTCGTATTCGCCGCTCATTATGCCGAAGGATATATGATATTGGCGTAGGTCAAGATACAGTTTGAAGTTGTACTTGGTCTCGAACAGAACGATAAGCGATTTCGGCACGAAATTGTTGAAAAGCAGTTCGCTATGGCGATGATGGAATTCGTGAGAGCTGAGAAAACGCCGACGATGCTCTTCAAGAGAAATGTCGGTCAGCTGCAATAGATTCTGTCCGATAACGTTACGTTCGTCCTCGTTCATTCCGCGACCGAGGATGAATTTGTAGCAGTTCTCAATGTCGTAAAAGCTTGTCACTTCGCTGCTCCCAGATATTGGATCAACCGTCTTTATCTCTTTGCTGTCTTTCGCCAGCACCGCCGCCTCTCACTGCAAAATCGCCGAGGTAGGGAATCTCTCGATACGCCGCGAAGCGCGTTGAGCAGCATGGCGTCGTGGCGAAAAATCGACCTCAATCAACGCCTCCAGATCATCGAAATGCGTATCCCACCCGCTTGATGACCCGGGCTTCATTCGGCGTTGCGGAGAGGCTGCAATCATATCCAGCGCGGCTCTCCAGCTCAGCCCGTCTAGGGGGTCCAGAAAGATGGCGGGCTGTCCGGCGGCAGCTTCGCGATGGGCGCTGATGTTGGAGGCGATGACCGGTGTGCCGAGCGCGATAGCCTCGGCGACAGGCATGCCATATCCCTCCGTGAAGGAAGGCGCGAGAAGGGCGGCCGCGCCCGCCACCAGCCGCGCCAAGGCGGCATCCTCCAGCCCCGGCACTTCGATGACGAGGCCGGGCAGGGCAGGGCATCGCTCCAGCATTGCCAGGATGTGGCTGTTTTCCCATCCCCTCTTGCCGACGATGACCAGCCGTGGCGCCTTCGGCCCGTCACGCTCAGCCAGATATTGCCACAGATGCAGCAACAACATGTGATTCTTGCGCGGTTCGATCGTTCCGAGCGTCACGAAATATGGCTGCTGTGGGCGCGGCATGTCCGATGACGGCGACAGGAAGCATTGTTCGACACCGGGAGGCAGGACGGCGATAGAGGGTAACTTTCGATTGCTTTCCTGGGCAAAGGTGCGCAAAGCGCGTGCCGTTACCTGGGAGTTGCAAAGCACCAGCGACGCATGTTTCAGCACCGTCTCCATCCTGCGGCGATGCCGCTCCGGCTCCTCGGGTCTAACGAATTCCGGATGCGATAGCGGAATGAGATCATGGACGTAGAAGACGCCGTTTCTGCCGGCTTCTCGAAGCCAGGAGAAAGCCGATGTCCGCTCCAGCCGGCTGTGTGATACGTGGACAAAAGAAGCCCTGTCCGGCAACGCCAGGCCATGAGCGAAATGATTGGCGACGGCATGCGCAATCTTGCGCAGCTTTTGCGTATGAGCCTCGCCTGCTTTTACTTCCGACGCCGACTGCCACCTGATCTTGCCATCGATGGCGGCGAAAATCCGTTCGAGAAGGGCGGACTGTGCGGGCGATATCTCCGTTGCTGCCCAGCGGCTATTGAGCATGGAGACCAACTTGTCTGCCCGCTCGGACGGAACGGTGACGGCGCTGTTATGACCGGTTTCGACAAACCACGACGGTGGCGGAAACGCACCGAGATCGGTCAAGGCAGTCCGTTTGCGGCGCTCGTTCAGCCAATTCGCATAATGAAGCTCATAGCGATCGATGCCGGTGGGCGTCGGGCAATGCGACCGTTCCATCAATCGCGAGATGTCCATAACGACCGGCTTCATCATTTTTTTCTCGCCTCGAGCATGTGGATGACCTGTGCCAGCCAGCGCCGCCGCGACGGATTGGGAGCGATGCCCTGGCGGGAACGATAGAGTTCGGCGACCACGTCTTCCGCCTCGCACGGGAGATTGGTGATGTTCGACCAATATCGCGGATAGAGGATGAGTGTGCCGGCGACGAGGGCGTCGAGCGTTAAAGCGCGCTTTCGCCGCAACGAAACGACCGAATCCCGTGTGAGGCCCCAGCCGGCATAGAAGGGGAGACCGTGACACCATACCGGCTTTTCTCGCAGCAGGGCTTCGAACCCGATCTGCGATGTTGCGACATGAACCTCGTCGACAACGCCGAGGAGATTGTCCAGATCGACATTGCCGATGACGAGATCGGCAGCTTCCGCCTCCGCCGGTGGCCATGGAGACGGATGTCGGCCAGCTGCCTTCGCCAGAAGATCGGGGTGTTGCTTGTAGATGATGAATGCCGCAGGTCTTGCGCGCCGGACGGCTTTGAGCAGTTCGATATCGGATGGATGACTTGCCATGCCGAACCGCAGCGAAGCATCGTTCGGCACCTGCCCGGCCACCAGAACGATATCGCGGCCTTCGGCCAGAGCACGATAATCCGGCGCCGGCTGCGGCGGCAGATTGTATTTGGTGATGCCCATCGAGACGATGGCCTGCCGCAAGCGCTTTGCGCGCGCAAGAAGCGCATCGTCGAAATTCGCCCCGTTCAGGATCGTCTCCAGCCGGCTTGGAGCTGAGGCATCGAAATAGATGCCTTGGTCGTCGAAGCAGAGCGAAGATGGGGGCACCAGCGAGCTGCCGAGGCCGGAGGAGCGAATGAAGCCATCTTCAACCCGAATGATCGGCAATCTCTTGCCCTGCTTCCACAAAATGGATTCATCGGGAGGAGTGGCGTTCCCCCAAAGGACGATGGTGTCCGCACTCTGAATCTCCGAGGCGCTCGGATTGGTGGCGAATTGCACCTGCGACCGGGGGCTGCTTAGATAGCTGCGCATGACCGCGCGTTTGTGAAGCGAAAAATTGACGCAAAGGTAACGGCCGGAGAGCGATCGGGCGCGCGTGCGCCATTCCAGCAGCCGTTCGACTGCTTGCTCTGCCGTGATCGGGCTGCGCGAGACGGGATCGACATAACGGGAATATTGAAAGAAAGCAGCAGCAGCAAACTCGTCTATGCTGACATGGCGTGCACGACGCGAGCGCGCCGTCGTTGCGACCGTGCCTACGGCGCGGTCCGCAGTCAGTCCCCAGCCGGCATAGGCGGGCATGCCGAAGGTAACGACAGGTATTTCCCGCAGAAGCGCTTCCAGCCCGAGTTGGCTTGATACGGTCCAGACCTCATCCACCATATCCAGCAGGGAATGCGTCGAGACAGGGCGGTCCACAAGCTGCACGCCTGCCGTTCGGGCGAGGGGTTGAAGAAAACCCCGAGCCTGGCCTGCGATGACGTCGGGATGGCATTTGACGATGATATCGGCATTTTCCACGGCAAGAGCCGCCGTCCACATTCTTGCGAAAGTCGCGGCATCGGCACCGGCGCTTTCCACAGCGTGATTTCCCATCACCTCGTCTACAAGCAGGATCCGTCTGCGACGGCTCCGGCGAAGCGAAATGCTCTCGTCCCGCAGCTGATTGTCTTGGGATAACCGTTCGCGAATGATCCATCGCCGCAGGTCGCGGGCGCGCTGAATATCCGTGTCGGATGGCGCATTTTGAAGCAGCGCCTCCAATCGGGAGGGCTGGCGGGCAGAAGAATGAATACCGAGATCGTCGGCGACGATGGAGACCGGCGATGTGGCGTCCTGACCGGTCGATTGCAGGAAGCCGCCCGCCACCGTCCAGAAGGGCAGACCTTGCACCTGCGCATAGAGGCGCGCCAGGCGGGCAAGCGGTCCGTCTCCCCAACTGACGACACCATCGGCGGCACCCATCGTCAATTCGATCGGCTTGAGCGAGGCGGAGAAGGCGGGGCCGATGAGAGGAAACCGTTGACGTGTCGGAAGGAAAGCGAGCAGTCGAGCGTTCATGGGGGGCAACCAGGACGGCTGCTCGTCTGCCTTTGTCGAGGACCGCGCCTCCTGGGGAAAGATCGTCGAATCTATGTGCATATAAGTCCCCCCAAAAGATGTTCGCTAAAAGCGACGGCTCGCGCCTGAACGAAACAGCCTGCGATGTCTGCTCACGGCTGGTTGCATGAGCGGAACCGCTTTGGGGGACATGAAACGCAACGGTAACTGGAGGACATCTTCCGGTATCGAAAATGGGAGGTTGCGCCGCCTACCCAGGAGAAATTTCAAGAGGCTTCGGCAAAACCGGCCGATGAACAGGTCTGGACGGCCATCCCAGGCAAGGTTACTGCCGATATGCTGCAAGATGCCTCCGAACTTTCCCATTCCGAATTCCTTGAACCAGCAATGAGGGTAAAACGGCTGATCGAATGGCAGTTATTGCCGCCACAATTCGGCCTCGCCATACGGATCGCGTCGCCAAAGTATTAATTGCGACAGAAGCCAAATTATTCTTGTTTCCGTATGTAAAAATTTCGAAAACGCGGAAATATATTTGACTTTCAAAGGATATATGGGAATCTCTTGCTAAATAAATTGCCATCGACATCGTCGTGCCCGTTGGTTGGGATGATGAGCCAAAACGATGGAAACCGGCTGACTGCGGTTGCTCAATCGGAGCTCCGGAAGGGCAGCGGCGGAGTGGTCCTCACCATTCCAAGAGAGATTTGATGGTCCCAAATGAGCCGTATCGAGAATAACAAGGAATTCACTGATTTCGTTAGGCTGGTGAATGCACGCTCATCCGGCGCCGTCATAGGTCAACCGGTTTCCTGGCCGCGTTCTGTCGCGCAATGGGCTCGATCACAATTGCTGTTATTGCTGATCGTCGTCGTTCCCGGCTTGCTCGGGGCGATTTATTACGGTTTCATCTGCTCCGATCAGTATGTTTCCGAAACTCAGTTCGTCGTGCGCAGCCCGAACAGGAACGCCGCTGGCCTGCTTAGCGGGTTCCTGCAGAGCACCGGATTCGTTCGCGCGCAGGATGACAGCTACATCGTCACCGAGTTCATCAAGTCGCGCGCCGCTGTCGACGCCTTGGTAAAGAGGGACGGTCTAATGGAAATCCTCTCTCGCCCCGAGGGAGATCTCCTCAGCCGCTACCCGCTGCCTTGGGCGGAAGCCAATAATGAGGAGTTGTATCGGCATTATCTTCGTTTCATCAATGTACACACCGACAGCGGCAGCGGCGTGACGACACTGGATGCACGCGCATTTCGTGCCGAAGACGCCTATCGCCTGGCCAATGCCCTGGTTCAGCACGCGGAAGAACTCATCAACCGTCTTAATGATCGGGCGCGCGAAGATGCCATCCGTTACGCGCAGATCGAGGTGAACGACAGCCAGACAAGACTGTCCAACATGCAAAAAAGCCTGACGGAATTCCGCAATCGCGAAGCGCTTGTCGACCCAAGCAAGCAATCGTCTGCCGCCTTGGACATGATTGCCCGTCTTTCGGATGATCTGGCCGACAGCAAGGCGCGTCTTTCTGCGCTGCAAGAACAGGCGCCGCAAAGTCCGCAAGGGGAGGCGCTGAGCGCGCGCGTGGCGGCGATGGAACGGCAGATCAGCGATGAACGGGCACGTATCGTCGGGAGTGACGGCTCGATGGCACCTCGCATCGCGCAATATGAGCAGCTGCTGCTGGAGAGGGAAATGGCAGCGAAGATGCTAACATCGGCGACCGTTTCCCTGGAAAATGCCAGGATCGATGCGCAGCGGCAACAATTGTATCTGGAGCGAATCGCCGATCCGAATTTGCCCGATCATGCGCTCTACCCGAAGCGCCTCGGTTCGTTTCTGATGCTGCTTGCGGTTTGTTTTGCGACCTTCTGGATCGTGCGATTCTTCATGATCCAGGTACACGAGCACGCGGCTCAGCAATGACCGGTCTCCCTTCCAGTCTCACGCAGATCACGTCCCCGGGGACGCCGGCGCCGAAGAGCGAAATGCCCTGGCACGAAGATGGCATTGTCGGCGTGTTCGACCTCGTCAAGGAATATGAGGTGCATGGCCGGATGCGCCGCGTGGTCGATGGCGTGACATTCAAGATTGGCCGCGGTGAAAAGATTGCCGTCCTCGGACACAATGGGGCCGGCAAGTCAACGCTCGTACGCATGATCGCTGGGATAGAGGAGCCGACGTCGGGCAAGGTCGTGCGCAACATGTCGATGTCGTGGCCCATTGCCTTGAGCGGTGGCTTCGGCGGTTCGATGACTGGCTACGACTGCATGCGCTTCCTGTCGCGCATCTATGACAAGCCGTTCGATGAAATTCGCGATGTGGTAGAGGATTTCAGTGAGCTTGGCCGCTATCTGCGCATGCCTCTCAGGACCTATTCCTCAGGCATGCGAGCGCGGCTCGCCTTCGGCATGTCGCTTGCCATCGATTTCGATTGCTATCTCATCGACGAGGTATTGGCGGTTGGCGATAAACGCTTCCAACTCCGCTGTTTTGAGGAGCTTTTCGTTAAACGCAAGGATCGCTCGATGATCATTGTGGGACATAATCTCAATGTGATCGGCGAGCTGTGCAAGTCGGCGCTCGTGTTGAAGAATGGCCGCGGCCGCGTTTTCGACGACATCGAAGCGGCATTTCGCATTTACTCCACTTTGTAAGCCGGCCGATGGTTGGTTGTGTGGATCGGCAACAGTAGTGCACGCCATGTTTGCAAATTGACACAATATCGAGCGGCGGAATGCACCGCGTTTAAGCGCTTGCCGGGGCCTGGTCGTATATAGATAGCGGCATTCCGGGCGCTGACGCAGGCTCCCAGCTAAACCTCATCATGTATTAGAATAATTGAAATGAATGTAGCGGGCAGATTGTTTTAGCTGCAAGCCAGCGTGTCCGCTTGGCTACTCCATTTTACCGGCCGACCTTGTGCACGCAACAAACCTCCGACAATTCGATCGAGGTAAATTAGTAACTACTTCTGCAACCTGTGCCCGTAGACATGTCGAATATATTTGCCGAGAGCGATTATTTTGTCCGATATCGTCGCTCGGGATTTTCAACCTGTGGCCGCGCTACGAAGAGGTAGGAATCTGTATAACATCGTCACTATCTGTACTGTCGCGCTAAAATTCATCGTGCTAATTTAATTATAAGTAATGCAACTTGCGATGAATGGTCTTGCTTCTCGAAGTGGGCGCGAGAGCAAAGGAATGGAGTCGTCAAAACGAACGCTAGAAAAAAGTAGCCTAGATAGAAATCACGTGTTAGCGATGGCTAATATGCAACCTGAGATTTTGAGTAGGATTAGCGGATGGCGATGTTGGAAAGAGTTGTCGAGCAATGCGTTGGCACTTTCGAGGTGTATTCCCGGGATGCAATCATTCGCAACCTTGACATGCTTGAACCAAACTGGAAATGGGCGGTTCCTTCGGAAACCTCAGGCGATTATTCCTTCAAATTCAGCAAGCAACCGCTTCAGTCGGCCTCGATCATAAGCGCCGAGCATTCGGCCGGCCTCGAGGGAACCGCGAAGCAGGACTTGCCGCGCGTCAGCATCGTATTTGTTCTCGCGGGGGAAATAGAGATCAATCACCGGCGGATGCGCAAGTCCTTGCGCATTCCTGCCAATTATGTCGCCAGCATCAGCGATCGGGCGGGCAAGCGGCTGGAGATTAAGCCGCGCAGCTCCTGGCTGCTGTTTCAGATCCCGGAATCCGTAATCCGCCAGCATTTCGAGGAGCTGACCGGCAAGCCCTATGTGCAGGAATTTGCGCTGGCACCGGTGAGCTTCCGTCAAGGCGGCGCGCAAGGGCTCTATCAAACGCTGCGCCAGGCCGAGAAGGATTTGACGACCGCTCGCCAGACCGAACGGATGATGCTCGCCAAGGCTTACAGCGAACTCCTGCTGGTCAAGCTGTTTGCCAAGCTGCCGCACAATCTGTCCGATGCCTTCAATCGCGGCACGCTTGAAAACGCGCCACGGCAGCTCCTGAGGGCGGAGGCGTTCATGCGCGACAATCTGCACAACGCCATCATGCTGGAGGATCTCGCGAACGCCGCGAGCTGCAGCCCGCGAGCGCTGCAACGCATGTTCAAGACCTACCGTGGCGATACGCCCATGGGAATCCTCTGCAACTACCGGCTGGCTGCGGCGCATGGCGCCATCAAGGGTGGTCAGGCCGAAAGCATCACCGATCTCGCCATGAGCCTGCAATTCTCCAATCCCGGGCGATTCTCCGTGCTCTACAAGCACGCTTATGGCTCCAGTCCTTCGTCGATCCTTCGTTTTACCCGGGAGCGCAGCGACGATGCCGGAACGGCCTAGCCTGCCTCGCGCGAGAATACCTCGCCAAAACTGCCTCCATGCCATTCAGGATCGTCGATGCCGTTGAAGTTCGGATTATTGTGCGTTCTCGCCTGCGTTCTTACGGGCTGTGGACTACCGGAGGCCGGCCCCAAGGCCTCCCGCATATTGGAGGAAGCGGCCGCGCGCGCTATGCCACCATTCGCGGTTGTTGATGTGACGTCGACGGCGATGGTCAAGAGCGTCGCTCGACCGGTAGCCAGCTTCGCGGCATATTTCGGTGAGGGCGCACGCGATCCCGGCCTCAGGATCGCGGTTGGTGATGTCGTTTCCGTCAGCCTTTGGGAAGCGCCTCCGGGGAGCTTGTTCGGGATGGCTTCGAGCGCTTCGGGGCAGCAACAGGCGACGGGTAGTTCAGTGACGATCCCGCCGCAAACCATCAACAGCGATGGCACAATCAGTATTCCCTATGTGGGCCGGATCACGGCTGCTGGCCGCACTCCGGCTTCGGTCGAAAAGGCGGTGGTTTCCGGCCTGATGGGCAAGGCGGTGCAGCCACAGGCGTTGGTGACCGTCCAGCAAAGCTCGTCGAACACAGTCACGGTTACAGGCGAGGTGGCCGGCGGTGCGCGCGTCGCGCTTTCGCCCGCCGGCAGCCGAGTACTCGATGCTATTGCCGCCGCGGGAGGACTGCGCGCCGGCGTCAACGACAGCGTCGTCTACCTGACGCGTGGCGGGCGAACAATGCATCTGCCTTTTACCGCGATTGTTCAAAATCCGCGCGAAAACGTGAGATTGCGGCCCGAAGACGTCGTCACTGTCGTGCGCGAGCCGACTACTTACACGATTCTTGGCGCATCAGGTCAGAATGGCGAAGTCCCCTTCAGCGTTCAGCATTTGACCATGGCGAATGCCGTTGCGCGTGCGGGAGGCTTGCAGGATACCCGCGCCGACGCGTCAGGCGTCTTCCTCTTCCGCTACGAGGCGCTTGAGGTTGCCCGCCGCATCGTTGCACCGAGCAATCCGTTGCTGCGCCGTGGTGGACCTGTCCCGATCGTATATCGGTTCAACCTAAAAAACGGCTCGACGCTGCTTGCGATGCAGAACTTCGAGGTTCAGCCGCGAGATATAATTTATATCTCCAATGCCTCGTCGATCGATATCCAGAAGTTCATGGGCCTCTTCCAGGGGGTTACCGGAACGGCTCTATCGGCAGCATCGGTCGGGATATCCGCGTCGGCAGCAAACTGAAGACGACTGAGCAGGGCGGGGACAGGCCGGAGGCGGTTAAGCTCGCTGGATTCGAGGGAGTTTCCTGATGTTGCCCGGCCTGCGGAATGCGTTACGGGCATGCAGGAACGAGAGAGGTACAATGAGTTCTTCGGCACTGCTACATCTTCATGAATTGATGGCGTTCGATCGCCATCAGGCCGAAACGGCCATCTTGCAGCGCGTGAACAGCGCCTACCTCGGAAACCACACGGCTTTGGTGCGCGTGCTTGGCCGCTACAAGCTTTATGTAGACACCCGAGACAGAGGTTTCGGATCCCATGTTCTTCTGGACGGTTTTTGGGAGATCTGGCTGACATTGTTCTGCGCGCGCAACGTCAAGCGCGGTATGACAGCGATCGATGTCGGTGCGAATTTTGGCTACTACTCCCTTCTGCTTGCCGAGCTCGTCGGCACAAGGGGCGAATTGATCGCCGTCGAGCCCAATCCCCATGCCGCCGATTTCCTGCGTCGCAGCGTCGAGCTCAACGGGCTGCTCGGACGGACGCGGATCGAAACATCAGCGCTTGGTGCAACGATATCGGATGAAGCCTCCTTATATGTACCCCATAACGAGCCGAAGAATGCGCTGATCGTTTCGGAGTTGTTTCAACCTCGCGCACAGGACGGTGTCGTCATCAAGGTCCCCTTGACGACCCTCGACGAGATGAGCGCCTCCTGCTCGCGTGTCGACTTCATCAAGATCGACGCGGAGGGGGCGGAGGAGGTCATACTCGAAGGAATGGCCGAGACCATTGCCCGCCATAAGCCGATGCTCGTGGTCGAATTCAATCCTGCCCGCTATGCCGACGCATCCGGTTTTCTCGAACGGCTAGCCGGCATCTACGGAGCAATGCGGCGCCTCGATTTCAGCGGCGAGGCGGTTCCCATCACCAGCGAAGACCTGCTTTCGAAATACGGGGCCGACGATTCGCTGCTCGTCCTGTCGCGTGACAAGCCGGCTTGAGAGTGACGAGGGATTTCCAGATGCTGAAGGAGAGATGGGAGTGAGCCAGACGATCCTTTACGACGGCCTCAATCTTTCTCTGCAAAAGGGCACAGGTGTTGCGACCTATACCCGCAGCCTGCTCTCGGCTTCGCGTTCGCTTGGTTATCAGACCGGGGTTGTCTACGGAATTCCGGGGAGGGTTCCGAAAGACCCGGTATTGCGGGAGGTTGTTCTCTTTGATGCATCCGGCGCCCGCCCGCGCGGAGCATTATCCGAAGCTCGGCATTGGCTGCGCCGTCGCATTGCCGCGCCCTTCGGTGTGAGACCGGTTCCGATCCCACTCGGCGGGACGGTTATTCTTAAATCTCTTCAGGCGCAACTCGGCGATGCGGCCCTGGCCTATGCTTCCAGCGACTTGTTCCATCTCGCGCGCCATCATTTCAAGCGCTACGGCAATAATCTCACAATGAAGTTCGAGGCTCGGCCGGATCTTCTCCATTGCACCTATCCGATGCCGATCGCGGTTAGGAAGGCGCTGAATATCTATACGATCCATGACCTGGTTCCCTTGCGGCTGCCCTATCTGACCGAGGACGACAAGCGCTATCACTACAAGATGCTGCGCTCCCTGGTCCGGCGGGCGGATCATATCGTGACGGTATCCGAAACGTCGCGGGCCGATATTATCAAAGTTCTTGGTGCCGATGAGGCACGCGTCAGCAATACCTATCAGGCCGTTCACGTGCCGGAGCGACTTCGCGAGAAACCGGTCGATGTGGTTGCGGATGAAGTCGCCGGCATCTTCCATCTCGATTGGAAGGGCTATTTCCTTTTCTTCGGCGCTTTCGAGCCGAAGAAGAACATTTCACGGCTGATCGAGGCCTATCTCGCCGCAAAGACATCCAAGCCGCTTATCATCGTCGGTGCTCCGGGATGGAAAGGCGAGGAAACGCGGCAGCTCATCGATGATGACCGGTTTCGCTTCTATCTTCGCGCGGAAGACCGCATCTTGCCGCAACGGCAGATCCAGCGCTTCGATTTCGTATCCTATCCCTTGCTGATCAGCCTGATCAGGGGAGCGCGGGCGGTGCTGTTTCCGTCGCTTTACGAAGGCTTCGGCCTGCCGGTGCTGGAATCCATGCAGCTTGGAACGCCGGTTCTGAGCTCTACGGAGGGATCGATCCCCGAAATAGCCGGAGATGCCGCGCTGCTGGTCGATCCTTATGACACGGAGGAGATGCGCAAGGCGATCGTCAGTCTGGATCAGGATGACGGGCTGTGTGCCTCTTTTGCCAAGTCCGGCCCCAGGCAGGCCGCCCGTTTTTCCACGGATCGATATCAACAGAAGGTGAGCGCGCTTTATGACAGCCTCTTCAACGGATAACCGCAGAAAGAGCGGATCATGACCATCCTCTTTGCATTCGGGATGCCGGGCGTCATGTCCTCGTGGGGTGTTGCCGCGGTGCATGCCCTGGCCCGCGAAGCCTTCGGCGATTACGCGATCATCGCAACCGACACGGTGGAGGACCTCAAGCAGCATGTCGTAGCGCGATCCGGCATGCATGCGGTTCTCGTCTCGCAATTTCCGGAAGCCAGGCTTTCGGAGTTGATCCTCAGGGTCAATGTGCCGTTTCTGTTGTTTCTTGAGGATCCGCTCGACGCGGTCTCATATCTGGCTCGAGCGACCGAGCAGCGGGATATCGGCTTGGTCAGGGCCGTCTCGGCCAGCCTTGCCTGCCTCGAGCCCCTGGCGGGGGCTTCCGGAGGGCTGGTCTTGCGTCGCAACGACATCGGTCAAAAGGGCAGCATAGATCTGCTTTTGAAGACGATAGACCGGCATTTCAGTACTGATCTCAAATTTGAGCAAATCGCGAATGCGCTGCTGCATGTCGGAATGGCGCCTGCCGGACAGCCGTCGCATGCCGAGCCGCCGAAACTGGAGGAGGCTGCGGCGGCGGTGATCGCGGGATATCTGATGCCGCAGGAGGCTGTCCCGGAGGTTAGCGAGGCACTGCGCGAGACGGCAAGGAAGGTTCTCCGCCCTCTGGAATTCGACCGCCGGGAAAGCTCGCGCGCCACGATTTTCTGGCCGCAAGAGACATTTCTGTCAGGCGACAGCCTGGGGCAGGCACTGGACGATCTTGTCGACCTCACCGGAGGAGCCCGGTGCCTCATCTATGGCCCCTATCTTCACTTGCCGCCAGGCCGCTGGAATGCGAAATTTGCCTTCGATGTCGACGAAGATTGTCAGGGGCAGATCCTCACCCTGGAGGTACATGCTGCCGAATTGCTAGGGAGGCTGCGTGTCTGCCCGGAAGGCACTGGCTCTTTCGAGGCGGCGGTGCCGGTCAATATTGTTGACCCACGTACGCCGATCGAAATTCGGCTGATGATGGACAGCGGTGCCATTGAAGGGCGGCTTTCCGCCTGGAGCGTCGAATGGCTGCGGGCGGCTTGACAGCCGTGTGGCGGACTGGCTTTGACGACCGCGGGTGAGCAACGGCTTTCGACGCGTTGACGCGTCATCGGCAGCGGATTCCGTTTTCCGCGCATTATTTTGTTACCCAATATTTCCAGTACCGGGAATTTTGTAAACGAACGTTTCTCGTTCAGATTTTTCCGTATTGGCGCCGCAAAACCCTTCTTTTCAGGCAATCCATAGTTTGTATAAGAATTGAGAAAACGGAATGAATCCTATGAACGTGAATGCCGCACCCGATGTTCTGATAGTCGATGACGACCACGAAATACGCTCCCTCCTAAGCAGATACCTCGAGGAGCAGGGTTTCCGCGTATCGACGGCAAGCGATCTGCGCGGATGCAACGATGCGCTCAACCGACGTCATCCCGATCTCCTCGTCCTGGATGTCATGCTTCCCGATGGGTCTGGCCTCGATCTTTGCCGCGATCTGCGAAATCGCCGTCCTCGGGTACCGGTCATTCTCCTGACCGCCCTGAAAGAAGATATAGATCGCATTCTCGGTCTCGAGATCGGCGCCGACGACTACCTCGGCAAGCCGTTCAATCCGCGCGAACTGGCCGCGCGCATCCGTGCGGTCCTGCGCCGCACGAACGAGGATTCCTCATTGGAGCCCGAGCAGAGGCGCTATCAGTTCGCGAACATGATGCTTGATCCGCAGCTTCGTCGGGTCAGCAGAGAGAGCGGCGAGGTGATTTCGTTGACGGGCGCCGAATTCGACCTTCTGAAGGCATTCCTGGAACGTGCTGGCCGGCTCCTGTCGCGTGATCAGCTGCTCGACCTGACGCAGGGACGTGATCGCGATCCGGCCGATCGCTCCATCGACGTCCTGATGAGCCGGTTGCGCCGCAAGCTTGGAGAAACGGTAGAAGAGCCCATCTTCAGGACGATCCGCAATGGAGGCTATCAGCTCGTCGTTCCGGTAACGGCCATCAAAGGCGATTCATGAGGTCGCTCGGCGCGCGCTTAGCGCTACTTTTGATGACCGCCATCGTTCTGGTCGTCATTTCCTCGTCTTTCGTAGCAAGCCTTGTCATGCGCGGACCGCGGCCGGACATGACGATCGAACGGATGGCCCACCAGCTTTCCATTCTTGCCACGTTCGCAGAGAAAGACAGAACCACCGCAGCATCGGCGGGATTGGTCGTTACCTCCGGACCCGCTGAAGGCCAACGCGACGAGGAGCTGTCGCGCTTCCTAATGGAAGCCCTGCTTCGAATATCCGGCATGCGCGAGGCCGTCATAGTACGCCAGTCGACGGGCGAGATGATCGCGTCGCTGAAGCTTTCCGACGGGAACTGGCTGATCATGCCGATGCCGGACCATGGCCCGCCGCCGGGCGGGTGGAAAATCCTTGTGGGATGGCTCGGTCTTATCATCATCGGCAGCGTGCTCGTCTCCATCTTTGCCGCCTCGAAGATCATGAAGCCGCTGCGTCTGCTGGAGGAGGCGGCGGCGGCGATCAATCCCGACGGTACCCTGCCGCATATAGCGGAAAGCGGACCGGGAGAAATCCGCGCGACCGCGCAGGCCCTCAATGGCCTGTCAGCACGGGTGAAGGCCGCCACGGAAAGCCGTATGCGGCTCGTTGCCGCCGCCGGACACGATCTGCGGACGCCGATGACCCGGATGCGCCTGCGGGCCGAGTTCATCCAGGATGATGAAGAGCGGCGTAAGTGGTTTGCTGATCTCGAGGAGCTCGACAGGATCGCCGACAGCGCGATAGGGCTGGTTCGGGAAGAAATTTCCAAGGACAGTCTGGAGCAGGTCAGGCTCGACAAGATCGTTGGCGATATCGTCACCGAGTTGAAAGCGATCGATATGAACGTCACGAGCGGCGAACTGGAGCAGGCAACGATCAGCGCAGGCCCTCTCGCCGTCACCCGAGCCTTGCGGAATCTGCTCATCAATGCGGCAACGCACGGCCAGTCGGCGACGGTGACGGTGACGCATCTTGGCAATAGAGCCGTTGTGCGAATTGTCGATACCGGGCCTGGTATTCCAGAGGATCGGCTCAATCAGGTGTTCGAACCCTTCTTCCGGATCGACATTGCAAGGCAAAGGTCTTTTCCGGGAGCAGGCCTTGGCATGGCCATTGCGCGTGAAATCGTTACCCGATTCGGGGGGGAAATCACGGTCCGTAACCGTCAGCCGCGTGGATTGGAGCAGGTCGTGTCGTTCAAGAGCGCCGGGGCCAAAGTCGCAAGCTAGAGCAATTCCAGGAAAAGTGCGAAGCGGTTTTCCGTCCGGAATTGCGTGAACCAAAGAGATAGAGCGGTTCAGAGATTCCGTGAAGAGCTGAACCGCTCTAGCACGAGCGACGCGATTCAAGTCATCGTGGCATCGCGGCTTGGCCATCCCTTGCGGGGATGGGATCATCTGACGGAATATCCGTGCGATCAAACAGGCTTTACTTGCGTAGAACTCTCGAAAATTCTACATAAACCAATATTGAAAGTAAGATTATAGAACTTACCAAATAGTTCGTGCCGGCGGAAAAGCCGAGACATTAAATTTCGCCAAAATGCCTTGTTTCAGCAACATTCAGAAATGTCAGTGGCGGCAACTGATGTAAAATCGTGGTCGATCAGCAGCTTGGCTCGAGCAGGCTTTGGTCGCCCCGCATACCCGGCTTCGCCATGACGCCCCCAACACGAATGGCGAAGCCGGATTGCTTTCCGGCTCCGCCGTTGATTTTTTCCCCGAAATATCAGTCTCTTGATAATGCCGCGACAGGGTCCAGCAATGATGCGTTGCGGGCTGGCAGGTAGCCGAAGGTCAGGCCGATCGCGCAGGAGCATGCGAAGGCCAGAATGATCGAACTTGCGGAATAGACGAGCGTGAAGTTCGAGCCGAAATAGTTGAAAGCAAAACCAAAGCCAAGCGCCGTCGCGATGCCGAAAGCACCGCCCAGCAGACATACGAGGATGGCTTCGATCAGGAACTGCTGGAGAATGTCGTGACGTCTCGCGCCGACTGCCATACGCACGCCGATCTCGGCGATACGTTCCGACACCGAGACGAGCATGATGTTCATGACACCGATACCTCCGACCAGCAGCGATATGACGGCGATCGCCGAGACGAGCAGGGTCATCGTCCGGGTCGTGCTGGTAATGGTCTGACGAATATCGTCGGTATTGAGGATAAAGAAATCCTTGGTGCCATGGCGGAGCTCCAGAAACTGGGAGACGGCCGCCTCCGCGGCAACACTTTCGGTATTGTCGGCGACTCGTACCGTGACGCTGCGCAGCGACATATCGCCCAACAGGCGGGCTTGGACACCGGTATAGGGTAGATAGACGGAAAGATTATCACTTGAGCCGAAGCCGCCTTGCTGGGAGGCGATGATGCCGATGATGCGCGCGGGAACCTTGCCGACGAGAATGGTTTGCCCAAGCGGATCGAGCCCCTGATCGGCGAACAAGGTCGCCGCCGTGTTCTGATCGATTACCGCATCCTGCGACAAGCGTTTCACGCTGTCCGCGTCGAAGAATCTGCCCATGATAAGTTTCGATCCCTTCACGGAAAAATACGCGTCTCCCACACCATTGATGAGGGCGTTCGCCTCCATCGAGCCGAATCGCACGGTGCTGCTGGTCGAGACGGTCGGTGTAACAGCCGCGACATAGGTCAATTTCGCCAAAGCATCGGCGTCGGCGACCACCAGGGTCTTGATGCGGCCGGAGCGCGTATCGCCGAAGCTCTTGCCGGGAAAGATTTCCAGCGTGTTGGTGCCGAGGCTATTGATATTTTCCAGAACCTTTCGCTGCGATCCCTCGCCGAGCGCGACGACGCTGACGACCGAGGCTATGCCGATGATAATGCCGAGCATGGTCAGGAACGTGCGCAGCCGATGGGCCTTGAGTGCAAGGACCGCCATTCGGAAGGCTTCCGTCAGCCGGCCGGCCATCTCCCGCCAGCTGGATTTGCCGAAGCCGGCCGCGGTAGCGGAGGCTCGCAATGCTGGAGCTTTGCAGTCTGCACGTCGATCGGCAACAATCCGTCCGTCGGAGATCTCGATGATGCGATCGGCACGCGCGGCGACATTCATGTCGTGGGTGACGATGACGACCGTGTGGCCCTCGCCATGGAGCTCGTCAAGAATACGCAGAACTTCCTCGCCGCTCTGCCGGTCAAGGGCGCCCGTGGGCTCGTCGGCAAGAATGACGTTGCCGTTATTCATCAGGGCGCGCGCGATCGAAACTCGCTGCTGCTGGCCGCCCGAAAGCTGGCCCGGGCGATGGCTGTTTCGTTCACTCATGCCGAGCCGCTCAAGAAGCGCTGCCGCGCGCGCTCGTCTTGTTTCACCTGACTGCCCGGCATAGATGGCCGGTACCTCGACATTGCCGATCGCCGTCAGCTCGGAAAGCAGATGATAGCGTTGAAAGATGAAGCCGAAATGCTCTCTGCGCAGTTTGGATAGCGCATCGCTGTCTAGGCGATGCGTCTCTTCGCCGGCGATCGCATACGTGCCGGAGGTCGGGCGGTCCAATAGACCGATGATGTTCATCAGCGTGGATTTCCCCGAACCGGAAGGCCCGACGATCGCGACCATTTCGCCTTCGGCGATAACAAGATCAACATCCTGCAAGACTGCGATCGTGCGGTCCCCGGATTGATATTCGCGACGCACGCGCTTCAGTTCGATAATCGGAGAAGGCATGGGTCAGAACCCCATTGGAGGGGGAGGGCCGCCACTGTTGTTCTTCGTGATCGCCGTGCTTGCCTCGCCGACCACGACATTCTCTCCTTCGGAGAGACCAGAGAGGATTTCGGCGGAGACGTTGTCGTTGAGACCGACCATGACGTTGCGGCGGATCCTCTTGCCGTTGTCGCTCAAGACCTGAACAGCGCGGGATCCCTCGGCGGATTTGGCGCCCAATGCGGAGGAAGGGATGGTGAGCACATTCTTGGCCTCTCCGAGAACAATGTGAACCTCCGCCGACATGTAGGTGCGAAAGTAATTATCGGGGTTCGGCACTGCAAACACACCGTTGTAGTAGATCGCCGAGGTGGAGGATGACGATGTCGTGCTGCTGCTTGATGACGCTGTGGTCGAGGACGAGGTAATGCTGCTGTCGCTGGTGATCGATTCAGGTGCCGGCTCGATCGACTGCAATGTGGCCTCATACCGGGTATTCGGATCGCCAAGGATGGTGAAATAGATCGGTTGCCCCACCTTGACCTTGACGACATCGGCTTCGGAGATCTCGGTGCGAACGATCATCGTATCGACTTGTCCGAGGATGACGATCGTCGGCGCCGATTGCGCCGCGTTCACCGTCTGGCCCTGCTGGTTGACGATGGCGAGCACCGTGCCGTCCATCGGCGCCGTGATGTGCGTGTAGGAAAGATTCGCGCGCGCGGTTTCCACCGCGACTTCAGCGGATGTGATTTGCGCGTCGAGAGCTGCAATTTGGGCGGTAATCTTCTTGACGTTCGCTTCCGCACTGTCGAGGTCCGCCTTGGAGCCTGCCTGGTTGCGGAATATCGTCTGCTGGCGAACGAGCGTCGTCTGTGCGTTTTCAAGATCGGCCTCGCTTTCCTGACGCTGTGCCCTAACGTTCGCGAGGGAGGCTTGAGCGGTCTTCAGGTCGTTGCTCTGTGTGGTCGAGTCGATTTCGGCAACAAGGCTGTCCTTCTTGACGGTATCGCCAAGCTTGACATGAAGTGCCGTGATCCGACCGGAGACCTGCGCACCGACCGCAACCAGCTTGATCGGCCTGAAGGTGCCGGATGCGAGCACGGCTTCCTCGACATTGCCCCGCATCACCGGCGCCGTGATGGCCGATGTCGTCTGCCTGCCGAAATAGCCGTATCGGAAAGAAAGGAGGCCGATTACGGCAAGGGCAAGGAGACCCGCATAGAGCATGTGCCGCGGTCTGATGCTCCGCTTTGGCAGCGCTCTGGCGGGAAGAGGGCTTGCGTCCTTGGCCCGTTTCGGGTTGACGGTCGGCGGTGTCTTATGTTCCAGGGTGTTCAGCATGAGATTATTTGACCTTGGCCAGATGGGGACCCGTATCGGCGTCAACGACGACAGGCGTGGAGACATCGACCTGTCCGTCCCAACCTCCACCCAGCGCCTTGTTGAGTGCAATATAGTCGGTAGCGATCGATGCTCTGCTCTGGATCACGTTTTCTTCAGCGCTATAGAGCGAGCGTTCGGCATCCAGCACGTCGAGAAAGTCGATAACGCCGGCCTTGTTCATCGTATGCGAGAGGTCCGAGGCCCGGCGGTAGGAGCTGCTGGAGGAGACGAGCTTGCCGTACTTCAGCCGTTCCTGGGTCAGCGATACGATAGCATTCTCGACATCCTCCATGGCCGAAAGAACAGCCGATTGGTAGGCGATAAAATACTGATCCCGTTCGGCCTTGGCGACGTCCACGGCGGCCTTGAGCTGTCCGCCCTGGAAGATCGGTACCGTCAGAGTCGGGCCGAATGTCCATCCGATGGAGGACTTCTTTGCAAGATCGCCGATACTGGCTGCCGACGATGAAATGTCACCGGTCAGGGAGATCGAGGGATAACGATTGGCTTCGGCCTGACCGATCTTCGCGGTATATTGTGCAAGCTGCCGTTCTGCCAGACGAACATCCGGCCGCGAAATCAGAATATTGGCGGGAATGCCGACGGAGACATTCATCTTCGGGCTCGGAATCGGACCGCCGCCCTTGAGCCTGTCCTCAAGCGTGGCCGGAGGCTTGCCCAGCAGCACACCCAGGCGATGGACAGCTTCCGAATAGGAGATTTCGTAGGTTGGGATATCAGCCTCCGTGCTGTTAGCGAGCGCGTCAGCCTTGGCGGTATCGACGCCGGTGGCGCTGCCTGCCTGATATTCTGCATGGGTAAGAGCAGCACTTTCGCGCTGCGATGCGGCGGTGCGCTTGGCCAGATCGCGTAGCGCTTGATATTCACGCGCCTGGACATAATAGGATGCGACATCGCCGATCAGGGTCAGCATGGTGTCGCGCAGCTGCTCATCCGCAGCATCGACGCCGTATTTCGCCGCTTCCGCGGCGCGCTTGTTGCCGCCGAAGAGATCGAGCTCCCAGCTGGCGTCGAACCCCCCGTCATACAATGTGGAAAAGGTTGCATCTGTCGTGCCGCCTTCTGCAGCCGACGTGCGTGTGCGTGCCGCGGAAGCCGTTGCCGATGCCGTTGGCAGCAATGCGCCCCTCTGCTCCCGATAGGTGGCGCGCGCTTCACGGATCTTTGCCTTGGCTGTCGCAACGTCAAGATTGCTGGCGATCGCCTCCGCGATGAGCGCATCAAGGGTCGGATCCTTGAGCTGTTTCCACCATTGCGACAATTGCGGGGTTTGCGAGGGCTTGCTTGTGGCCTTGCTGTCCCAATGCGTCGGCACGGCAAGGGCGGGTGTCTTATAATCCGGCCCTACGACACAGCTTGTCAATGTTCCGACGAATATGGCGGCAATGGCAATATTCGACGGTCCCGTGTTTGAGCGCAAACATATCGGCAAGATTTCCATCCCTGGCTTGTTGATGCAATGCACTGGCCTCGATTGGGGCCAGGAAGACGTGGAGCGTGAGGGAGACCATCGCTTTTCCTCTGCGAAGAAGGAATGGCGGTGCTCACACGCCATTGGTCCGGGAGCGCCGGGCGGGGCGTTCCCGGACCATTCGGCCCGGCGAAGGGCCGCTCCTTCCAACCAACAGGGGCGTCCGGGGGGATCTCGATTGGCTGGAAGCGGAGAGGAAATGGTCTGTCGTGGTGAGGTGGAGGGTTTCGCCCAGAAAGACCCTCCATTGATGATCAGTGGAACGGATGCGGGCCGGGAACGAGCGAGCGCTCCGCGTCCGCCAGTTTGGTGAGCTGATCGGCGTTCAACATGTTGCGCAGAGCCACAGCCTTGTCCTTGAGAGCCTTGGCCTTCGCGGCACGATCCAGTACGCGATCGGCTAGGCGCTCTCCGAAAAGTTGAGCTTGCCCGTCGCTCTGATGAGCAGCCTGGGACGCGGCATCGTCGTCGGGCGCCGGCAGGTCCGGCAGCTCGTTCTTTGCGGGAGTCAGGAGATCGATCAGGGCGCTGGTATAATCCCGCCAGGCGTCGAGCTGGTTACTGCGGACGCCGATCAAGGTTTCGAGCGCTGACAATTTTTCCGCGATCATCAGGGCCGGGTTCGGTCTATGCGGAGGCCCCGGGGGCATGGGCATACCCCCGCCAGCGGCCATCATAGGCCCTTCGGGATGACGGTCCTGGAAATACCAGCCGTCCGATGGCGGGCCGACCGGACCCGGTTGCGCGGTCTCTGCGCCTGCAGGCTTTTGCTGCTGGGATTCGATTTCTGCACCGGCTGCATAAGCTGAAACGGTTGCACCGCCAATTGCCGTTACCAATAAAGCCGCGACGATAAGTCGTTTGTTCATAATCAATGCCTTCGCTACGAGTAACTGCAGCAAAAGCTAATGCGACCTTATGAATGCAATACGTCGATATGTTTCCTAACTTTTCCCGCAAGGGGAATATTGCGAACGAAGTTTGCTGATGGCCTGGCAGCAATGCTTCATTACAATTTCCTCTATTGTCGCCTTAAAGTTCGACTTCCATTGTAACAGCAAGCGACATTCGGGATCGATCGCAGGTCGCAGATAGAGAGAGCTGTCGCTTGGCGACGGCTCTCTCCACAGTGTTCGCTATTCCTTGCTTCCGGAAGCAGCAGATGTCGATTGCTCCGCCTCCTTCAACGCGGCCGCACATTCCTCGCAGCACACTTCCACCGATTTGCCGCCGAGATTGACCTTGATGGTCTCGGTGCCGAGTTCGCAATCGCAAGCGGCACATGTGGTTCTCTTCATCTCATGATCCTTTCCTGATCGATCCCCTTGCCAGGGCGGGATCATAAGAGCCCTGATCATCATGTCGGCGCTGTCAGAATCTTTAGCGAACCGCATAACGCTTGGGCTTCAATTGTGCCGAACGCTGAAATTCCGCCGGTGTCTGCCCGTAGGTCTGTTTGAATGCTGCACTGAAATGGCTGTGGCTGGAAAAGCCGAGATCGAGCCCGAGCATGGTCAGGTCGTCATAGACGCCGAGGAGATCTAGCGCTCGGGCCAGCCGCAACCGCAGCTGATAGCGATAAAGCGGAATGGCTTCTACCTGCTGGAAGACCTGTGTCAGGTAGACGGGCGAGACGCCGACATCCCTGGCGATCTCTGCAAGCGTCCAGCGCCGTGCAAGATCGGACGACAGAACGAGCTTTGCCCGGTCGACGAGCTTCTGCCGGCCGGAACTTGCGCCGGCCGCATGCGATGTCCGCTCGCCCAGAGAACGGCGCACCAAAGTCAACGCCAGTGTTTCGCCTTCAAGGCTCTCGGCTATATTGCGGCTGAGCCCATGGCGAAGCATAGCCACAAGCGCCTGTGCGCGCGGATCGATGCGTCGGCGCTGGCGGCGAAAGATAACGCTTTCACCGGATTGAACCTGTTCCTTCGGTGCAAGCTCCTGAAGAACGCTCTCGTCTATACTAAGATCGAGACAGGAATCACCGCCGTCAACAGGATGACTGATTCGATATTCCTGTCCGTTGTTAAAGAACAACACCTGGTTTGCTTCCGCAACAGTATCAATCTGGCCGACGTGGCGCTTGAAGACGCCACGATAGGGATAGACGAGGCTCGTCTTGTGGGCGCATTCCTCTCCGCTCTTATGCCGGCATTCGCCGTTACAGACGATATCGCGGATGACCACGGTTTTCGTCTTCAGCAGCAAGGCGGTCGAAATTTCTGACATGCCGAACTTCCCCATCCCGGCGTTAACGCCCGTCGCACCAGCGGAGCTTAGCACATCCTGCGCCATTTTTAGTAGCGACTATAAATATGAACATCGCTCCCCTTCTGGCCTCGGGAAAGGCCAATGTCCTTCAACTGATCGTCCGACAGTTCCAGAAGCGCATTGCGGTTCCTGCGCTCGACCATCTTGCGTGCGAGCGTGCGTGCAAGGTCCTGCAACGCCGAAAAAGGCGAGCGTCGAGCCTTGCGGAAAGCGCCGGCCGGTTCGGAAGAGGTGATGATGTTTGTGGCTTGCATGGCGATACTCCATCGGTTGCTTCGATGAGAGCAGTGAACCACTGGAGCCGTGTTCGCGCTGTCAGATAATTTAGCAATCGAACGCGGCTGCAGCCTTTCGGGAAAGTGATTATATTTGTATTTTCCTTGTCGACATAAGTCTTGCAGCAACGATAGTGTCGGCTCTGCTCCGCATGTTGCGACAATCACACTATGCAGGGCGACGATCATTAAGGAGAGTAGGAATGTCGTGGCAACATCCAGTACCCCGGATCACCGCGGAGGAAAGACAACAGCGCCTTTCGAGTCTTCGAAAGCTGCTCGATGCAAAGGGATTGGCCGGCATGTTGCTCGGGCCGACCGAAAGCCTCCGCTACTTTACCGGTCTGGTCTGGCACGCGAGCGAGCGGTTTCTCGGCGCATTGGTGACGCCGACAGAACTCTACTACATCGTACCGGGCTTTGAGCGTAGCAGGGTGGAAACCCTGCCGCATCTGCCGGCGGAAATTGTTGAATGGCAGGAGGAAGAGAGCAGCGCGGCATTGATCGCCCGCTTGCTCGGGAATGCCGGCATCTTGGCGCTCGACGACAGCATGCCGCTTTATTTCTACAACGCCCTGGCGACCGAGCTTGGAGCTGAAAGGCTTGTGAATGGCGGGCCGATCATCAACGGTCTGCGCCGCATCAAGTCTCCGGCCGAAATTGCGCTTATTCAATATGCCATGAACCTGACGCTGGACGTACACAGACAGGCTCATGCCTTGCTCAAGCCGGGAATTCGCGCGTCGGAAGTCGTCGAATTCATCGACCGGCGGCATCGCGAGGCAGGTGCCGATGGTGGCTCGACCTTCTGCATCGTATCCTTCGGCGAAGCCACGTCCCTGCCGCACGGCGCCGACGGCGATCAGACGCTTGGCGAAGATGACGTGATTCTGGCGGATACCGGTACCCGCATCGACGGCTATCATTCCGACCTGACGCGGACCTACAAGCTGAAGAGCGGCGATAGCGCCTTCGAGGATGCATGGGCGATCGAACGGGAGGCGCAGCAGGCCGTTTTCGACGCGGCAAAGCTGGGCGCTGCCTGCTCCAGCCTGGATGATGCGGCGCGCGCTGTACTCGCCAGACACTCGCTTGGCCCCGACTACAAGCTGCCGGGACTGCCGCATCGCGCCGGTCACGGCCTTGGCCTCGAAATTCACGAAGAGCCTTATATCGTGCGCGGCAACACGACCGTGCTGCAGGCGGGCATGTGCTTCTCAAACGAGCCGATGATCGTCTTTCCGAAGAAATTCGGCATCCGGCTCGAGGATCATATCTATATGACGGCGGACGGCCCGCGTTGGTTTACGCAACCATCCAGCGGACCGACGAAGCCGTTTGCAAGCTGAGAATTTCCAGACAGGGCGGCCGTCAAGCCGCCCTTTTTCCATCCTCATCGAAGACATGCAGATGCTGCGCCGGGAAGGAGACGTTCACTTGCGTTCCCGTGCTCAGGGCGGTGCGATCCAGGGTGAATACCTTGAACGGGAGGCCGTGCAGCGAAAGATGCAGGATGATGCCGAAGCCGGTGGGTTCGATGAGTTCAACATTGGCCGTCATGTCGGACGGGTTGGACGATAACACGACATGCTCAGGCCGAATGCCGAGCGTGATCTTCGCAGCGGTTACTAATTTAAGCGGCGCCGGAAGCGAAACGAGCGTGCCATCCCTGAGCTTGACGGCATTGCCCTCGTAAGTCGCATCGAGAAAGTTCATGCCGGGCGAACCAATGAAGCCGGCCACGAAGAGATTGGCGGGGCGGTCGTAGAGTTCGAGCGGGCTGCCGACCTGCTGAACCACCCCGCCATGCATGGCAACGATGCGGTCCGCCAGCGTCATCGCCTCGATCTGATCGTGAGTCACATAGATCGAGGTCGCTTTAAGATCGCCATGCAACTTCTTGATTTCCGCTCGCATCTGCTCACGCAAGCGGGCGTCGAGATTCGACAGCGGCTCGTCGAAGAGGAAGGCTTTCGGCTGGCGCACGATCGCGCGGCCCATGGCGACGCGCTGGCGTTGGCCACCGGAAAGCGCCTTCGGACGGCGCTCCAGCAGCGGATCGAGGCCGAGCTTGGATGCCGCACTGGCGACAGCCTTGGCAATGCCATCCTTGGCCACCTTCCGCAGCCGCAGGCTGTAGCTCATATTGCCGGCGACATTCATATGCGGGTAGAGCGCATAGGACTGAAAGACCATGGCTATGTCGCGGTCCTTCGGATGCAGCTCGTTGACACGATTGTCGGCAATGCGGATTTCGCCGCCGCTGATGTCCTCAAGGCCGGCGATCATGCGAAGCAGGGTGGACTTGCCGCATCCCGAGGGGCCGACAAGAACGACAAACTCCCCATCCTTGATCCTGAGATCGATGTCATGCAGCACCTGCACGTGGCCGTAGGCTTTCTTGACGTTCTGAATATCGATCGATGCCATATGACTAACCCTTGACCGCGCCGGCCGTCAGGCCTTGCACGAGATAGCGTTGGATAAGCAGGAAGAAGAGCGCGGCCGGAATGAGCGCCATGACGCCCGCCGCCATCATCTGCCCGAAATCCACCGAGAATTTCGAGACGAAGGTGAGAAGCCCGACCGGGAATGTCGCGGCTTGATTGCCGTTGATGAGCATCAGCGCGAAAAGCAGCTCGCTCCATGCGGCGGTGAAGACAAAGCCGAGCGTTGCGGCAATGCCGGGTAAGGTCAGCGGCAGGATGATCTGCCGGAAGGCGGTGAACTGCGTCGCGCCGTCGATCATGGCAGCCTCCTCCAGATCCTTCGGAATGCCATCGAAGAAGGATTGCATCAGGAAGGTGGCGAAAGGCACGTTGAAGGCCGTGTAGACGATGACAAGGCCGGTCAGGCTGTTGGTCAGGTGCAGCGGCGTTAGGATCTTGAAGATCGGCGCCACCAGCATGACCAGTGGAAACATCTGCGTCAGCAGCATCAGCGCCACGATCCAGTATTTGGCGCGGAAATTGAAGCGCGAGAGCGCATAACCGGAGAGCGACGCACAGATGGTCACCATGATCGCCGTCGAGGCAGAGACGATCAGGCTGTTCTTGAAGAAGGTCGGAAAGTCACTGTGCTGCAGCACGAAGGCATAGTGTTCCCAGGTCGTGCGCGACGGCCACATGCGTACACCCTCGGTATAGAGCAGATCATTCGGCGTCACCGAGACCTTCAACAGCCAGAAAAGCGGGAAGAGCGCGAAGACCACGTAGCAAAGAATGGCCAGACGATGGGCGATGGTGGGAAGGACGGATCGTCTCATGGCTCAATCCTTGTTCAGCAGGGTCTGCCGCAGCAGGATGATCAGCATGGAATAGGCAAGCAGGAGGACCAGCAGCACCAGGGCAATGGCCGAGGCATAGCCGAAATCCAGCCGCTTGAAGGCTTGCGTGAAGATATAGCTCGCGACGATCTGCGTGCGGTCCGCCGGCCCGCCTCCGGTCATAACGACGATCAGATCGGCGAAATTGGAGATCCAGACCGTTCGTAGGAGGATCGTGATGGCGATGGTCGGCGCCAGGAAAGGAAGCGTGATCGAACGAAAGCGCTCGAACCAGCCGGCGCCGTCGATCGAAGCCGCCTCATAAAGATCGCGCGGGATCGCCTGAAGGGCTGCCAGGAGCGTGATCGCGAAAAAAGGAATACCCCACCAGACATTGGCGACAATCGGCCCCCACATCGCGTAGTTCGGATCGGAGAGAATATTGCCCGGCTCGCTCATCAGGCCCATAGCATAGAGCCAATGCGGGATCGGTCCGATGACCGGGTTGAACAGCCAGGACCAGTTGAGGCCGGCGAGGAAAGAAGGAACGGCCCAGGGCAGGAATACCAGCGCCTGAACGATCGATCTGCCGAAAAACGGTTTGTCCAACAGAAGTGCCAGGATCAGCCCGAAGATGAACTGCAGCACCACGGAGGCACCGGTCCACCAAAGTGTATTCTTCAGTGCCCAGTAGAAGGCCTTATCCTTGGAGAGCTCGCGAAAGTGTTCCAGGCCGATGAAGCCGCCGGAAAACGGATTGAGCAGTTGAATATCGCGAAAGGCGTAGGATATGCCGATTGCCAGCGGCACCAGCATCACGGCGATGATGAGGATGAGGGCAGGGGCGCTGTAGAGATAGGGCTCCGAGGCGTCGGCGAGGCGCTTTAGCCACGGCCTGCGGTCGTGGCGCCTCTCGAGCGTGTCGGTGATCGAAGTCATCTGCAAGAGTTCCCATTCGCGGCGTTCGAACGCCGTCTGTTTCAATTGGGCAGAGATGGCGGCGGATCGCTCCGCCGCCGCATGTACGTTCTATTTCTTGGCCAGGAATTTCTGCTGGGCCTTGGTCAGATAATCGGCCCATTGGTCGGCCAGATCCTTCGCCGAGATATCGCCGAGCAATGCCTGCTGCGAGGTCTTGATGGCGAGGGAATCCTTGAAGAAGGCGAATTCCTCAAGATAGGTCGGCATGACGGTGGGAACGGTGTCCTTGTCGGCCAGTTCCTGGAACCAGCCCTTGAACTGATCGCCGGCATAGAAAGGGTCCTTTTCCGCGGCCGTATAGGCCGGCAAGGCGCCGATCTTCTTGTTCCATTCCAGGTTGCCTTCCTTACCTTCAAGGGTCGCGATCAGCTTCCAGGACAGATCCTTGTTCTGGCTTGTCGCGAACATCGACCAGCCGGCATAACCGATGGTCGGGAAGGACTTGCCATCCGGCCCCTTCGGCAGCGGTGCGACGCCGAAATCATCCTTTTTCATGCGTTCGGCGACGGCAATCAAAGCGTCCGGGTCCTGGTCGAGGAAGGCGCAGGTGCCGGAGTAAAAGCCGGCGACGACTTCGTTGAAGCCCCAGTTGACGCTATCCTTCGGCGCATAGCCCTTCTTGTAGAGATCGACCATCCACTCGATGCCCTTGGCCCAGCCGGGGCTGTTCATCGTCGATGTGCCGTCATCCTTGAAGTACTTGTTGTCGCCGGCCATGGAAGCGGCAAAGATCATCCAGCCGTTGAGACCGCCCGGACCGCCGCGCATGCAATAGCCGTACTTACCGGGCAGCTTGGAGATCGCCTCGGATGCCTTGACGAATTCGTCCATCGTCTTTGGCGGCTCGGCGACGCCGGCGTCCTTCAGGATCTTCTTGTTGTAGAACATGGCGCGCAGATAGAAGCCGTAGGGCAGCATATAGGCGGTGTTCTTGACATCCCGGCCGAGCTGAAGCGCTCGAGGCGTCAGTTCGCTCGTATGCTCCCACTTGGCGAGGTATGGCTCGAGGCTTTCGAGCATGCCATTATTGCCATAGAGCGAGAGCCAGGTGTCCGGCATTTCCATCACGTCGGGCGTATCGCCGGCAGAGACCATGGTGGCAAATTTCTGGAAGGCCTCGTTCCAGGGCAGGGAGATGATGTCGACCTTGGTGCCTGGGTTCGCGGCTTCGAACTTTGCGACGATCGACTTGAGCGTCTCGGTGCGCTCCGGGCTGGTGATGACTTCCACGAGCTTCAGAGTCGTATCGGCAAAAGCGGTGCCGCCCATCAAAGCGGTAAAGAGTGCTGCCGTTATCAGTCTTTTCATGTTGGTTCCCCTTTTTGGATTTTCCTCTCAGATTGACGATGTCACGAGGCGGCGGCGATTGCCTCCTCGAGTTCCTTCCACAGGGCCTCGGTTCCTTCGAGGCCGACATGGAGACGTACGGAGCGCGGATTGATGCCAAAAGTATGCGCCGAATTCGGCTGCGCCTTCTGCTGCAGCACGACTTCGCCCGGCACGATCAGACTCTCATGTCCGCCCCAGCTCACACCCAGCTTGAAGAGCTTGAGGCGATCCACGAACGCACGCACGTCGACGCCTTCGCGGAAGATGAATGAAAACAGGCCTGAGGTGCCGTTCAAGCCGGCCGGCAACCGATTGGCGAGACCCGGATGGCAGACCTGTTCGACGACATCGAGCTCCTGCAGCCGCTTGGCGATCGTCAAGGCCGCTGCCTCGTGTGCCTTCATGCGGATCGGCAGCGTGCGAAGCCCGCGGATCAGGAGCCATGCGTCAAAGGGTGAGAGCTTGCCGCCGAGGTAAGGATAGGCTTCTGCCTTCAGCCGCGCGATCATCTCCTTCGACCCGGCAACGACGCCGGCGACCACGTCGCTGTGCCCACCGAGATATTTCGAGGCGGAATGGATGACGAGATCGACGCCGAGCTTCAGCGGCTGCTGGAAGTAAGGCGTTGCCCAGCTATTGTCGATCATCGAGACGACGCCGTGCTGCTTGGCGAGTGCGGCAAGCGCACCGACATCATGCGCTTCCATGACCCAGCTCGTCGGGCTTTCCATGTAGAAGACCTTTGCGCCGGGAAGCGCCTTGGAGACGGCTTCCTCATCGCGGCCGTCGACATAGGTCACCTCGACCTTCATGCGTTTCAGAACCGTGCCGAAGAGACGGAAGGCATCGGGATAGACATGCTTGACCGCAACGATACGGTCGCCCGGTTCGACAAAGCTTAAAACAGCCGACGATATCGCGGCCATGCCGCTGGCAAAACCGAGCGCATCTTCTGCGCCTTCGAGTTTTGCCAGCATCTCCTCGAACAGGCGCACCGTCGGATTGAGGCCGCGCGTATAGGTAGGCCGCACCTTTTCGCCGCGATAGGAGGCGATCATCTCGTCATAGCTGGAGAAGGTAAAAAGCGAGGTCTGGAAGATCGGCGGCACCACGGCATCGGCGAAGTTGCCGTCATCATGAGCGGTGATGAGGGAGGCAAGTTCGAACGGCTCTAACCCGTCAGTCATTTGGACATTTCCTTGATGTCTTCCTCGACCACGTCGAGAATTTTCAATGTTTCGGCGCGCGCTGCCTCGGGATCTTGGTCGACGATCGCGTTGAACAGCGTGCGGTGATAGGGAAAGGAGCGGCGAGCAAAATCCTGCCGATCGAAAGGATGCTCCCAGAAGCGCTCGAAGGTTTCTCTCATCTGTTCGAGAAGCTGCCGGAACAGCGGGTTATGCGTGGCGTCATAGACGGCAAGATGGAAGGCAAGATCCTCAGGCCCGGATGTGCCCTTGGCCATATGGACGCGCTCCATCTCGTTGAGTTTCTCTTCGATGATGACGAGGTCTTCGTCGGTGCGCTTTCTCGCAGCCACCATGCCGGCCTCGCATTCAATGCCGCGGCGGACCTCCAGCGTCTGCAGCAGCGCATCGCGCAGATGTGACGGGTTGAAGGAAAGCGGCATATGGATCGTCGCCTTCGAAACCGGCTTCAGCAAATAGGTGCCGCTGCCTTTGCGCGTCTCCATGACGCCGAGCGCCTGGAAATAGGTGATCACCTCGCGAATGGTGGAGCGCCCCACGGAAAGCGCGGTCATCAACTCGCGCTCGGTCGGAAGCCGGTCGCCTGCCTGCAGCTTGGACGATTCGATGAAGGTCGACAGCGCCTCGATGACTTGCTGCGTCCGGTCGATGGAAGGAAGAGGGGTAAGCATGGGTTTTGTCATGGGACAGTAAATTGGTCTGACATCTGCCATCAGGTCAATATCTTTTTCTTGGCACGGTCATTTTTCCAGCCCTCAAATTTTTAAGGACGGAAAGCGAGCGGTAACGAAGGTTGTTTGCGGCCTTCAAGAGCACCGGCAGCACTGATAGAAGGAACGTGTTGTGAGTCCCGGGCTGGAAGAGAATGGCCGCAAGAGATCGATATTCACGGAAGCTGGAATGCGCGAAATGCGACCATACCGGCTTCGCCGAAGTGTCCGAAACTGACGATCGGCGGGCGACGAGCCGCGATTTCAAGATAGACGAGATGCCGCGCGGCTTTTCCACGGAACGGCCATCGACCGATCCGCGCAAGCATATGGTGCGCTGCCGGTGCGGCTCGGTATTTCCTTTCGAGCAGGACACGATTTATGCACCGGGCGGCGAGCCGCGGCGCAGCAAAGCATAGGCCGAAAAGAAAAAAGCCCCGCACAGGCGAGGCTAAGCTTGTGCCGCTCCGGGGAAATCGGAAGCGACGCGGCATTGTCTAACGGTCGTCTTCTCTCCCGGCTAGGTCAGTTTTGCCGATAGCGGTACGCTCAAGTAAAAAAGCTCTTCATTCGTGAAATGAGATTGGTTTCCAGGCTCTCTCCTAGTGGCTGCAAAGATGCGAGGAAACTATCGTGCCGTGCAATATATTCAGCCAGCGTTCATTTTCCCACGGGCAAAAAGGCAATCACCGCAACGCCTTGCGGTCGTCGAGGCCCGGCTTCTATTGGTTTTCGAGCCTGGCTGCCGGGCCTCGCAGATACTGAAAAACTCGGATACCCACATGCGATTGCTTCGCGCCTTCATCGATTGGATACGCCGCAGACGGCGGCCGGAACAGGAAACGATCCAACATTCCGCCGACGACCCATGGGTTCTGCAGCAGATCGAGAAATTCGAGAGAGAGCTAAAGCGCTAGAGCGGTTCGGGTTTTCACGGAATACCTGAACCGCTCTAACTCTTTGTTTTCACGCAATTCCGGACGGAAAATCGCTGCACACTTTTCCTGGAGTTGCTCTAGCAGGCTCACCGATTCGTAGTCCTGGTGCCTGATCAGCGCCGCAGGACGGTCCCATCTTTGGCGACGAGTTTGCCCGCCTTGTAGACCGCGCGTCCTTTCGGCACCGCGACGACCGCCTCGGGAATATGCTCCGCCTTCAAGGTAACGAAGTCGGCTTTGGCGCCGATCTTCAAGCCATAACCCTCCAGGAGCAGGGCCTTGGCGCCGCTTTCCGTCACGACATCGAAGGCAACCTTCAATTCTTCGTCGGTATAGAAGCCGGACCGATAGCCGATCATCATGGCGCGACCCAGCATGTCGCCGTCGCCATACGGCCACCAGGAGTCGCGAATATTGTCACTGCCACTGAAAACAGTGACGCCGGCAGCCCGAAGCAGGGCGACGGGCGGGAAGGTATGGGCGCCGGGTGCGTTGGTCATGATGGAGACACCGCTCTCGGCGATCAGGGCCGCAGCGCGCTTGGCCGCTTCGATCGAGAGATCGCCAAGTCCGTAGGCGTGGCTGATCGCGACGTGCCCGCCCATGTAAAGCTTACGCGTGCGGGCGCAGATTTGCTCGATGGTGAAGAGGCCGAGCGTGCCGCCGTCATGAAGATGGATGTCCACATCGACGCCATGCTTCTCGGCGACGCCGAAAACCACATCGAGATGTTTTTCGACATCGCGGTCAAAGCTTGCCGGATCGAGCCCGCCCACAAGGTCAGCTCCCAAGGCGATCGCCTCGTCCAAGAGCTTCGGCGTGCCGGGGCTCTTCAGAATGCCGCTTTGCGGAAAGGCAACGAGCTGGATGTCGATCAGGTCGCGGTATTCTTCGCGCACGGCAAGCACGGTCTCCAGCGATTTCAGTCCAACGGAACCGTCCACCATGACATGACTGCGCATATGCGTGCTGCCGTTGGCAATGCAGAGTTCGAGCTGGTTTCTGGCCCTTTCGTCCATCGGCGCGGCCTGCGCCATGTTTTGCGCCTGGAAGGCAACACGTTCGTGGACGTCGAAGCCGTTGGCGCACGGCTTGTGCGGTATCCAGGCATCACCGTAAAAACTGGTGTCGAGATGAATATGCCCTTCGACGAAGCTCGGCACGACGAGGGCACCTTCAAGGTCGATGAGCTGGAAGGCAGAAATCGGTGCTCCAGTCTCGGTCATCGACACGATCCGCCCGCCCGTGACGCCGATGTCCTTGATGGAACCGTCGGCAAGTTTGGCCCGGGTAAAGAGAGTTTCGATCGTGCTCAATTTTTTCTCCATGAATCGATGGCCACCAGTCGCGCGCGAAATGCCTGGGCAGCGGATGTCCTACCGCTCGAAAGCCTCTTTCAGGCCGAAGCTTTTGCGCTCACGTAGGTCAAGATCGGCTTCGATATGCGCGATATGATGCAGCATGAGATGACAGGCCGTGTCGACATCCTTGCGCTCCAGCGCGGTGATGATGTCCCCATGCTCGGAATGGCCGCAACTGGAGGCGCTTGACTGTCCATAAAGTGCAATCACCAGCGAGGAGCGAGCAACAAGCTCCTCCATGAAGCGCTGCATGATGAGATTGCCGGAAATGGCCGCCAGCATCAGATGGAAGTCGCCCGAGGCCTTGATCTCGGCCCGGCGCGCGGATTGACCCCGCTCTCCCATAAGGCGGCCTTCTTCCACGAGGAGCTGCCGGAGCTGTGCGAGCTGGGCCGCGGTGATGTGTTCGGCCGCCGATCGCACTATCCCCGGTTCGACCAGGCGGCGCGCGGCGAATATCTGTCGGGCTTCCTCTGGCGATGGATAGGCGACGAAAGCGCCTCGGTTTTTCTCGACGCTGACGAGCCCTTCATAGGAAAGAGCCTGCAGGGCAGCACGTGCCAGTGTCCGGCTGACGTTGAAGAGAGCGCCAACATCGCTCTCGGACAGTTTCGTGCCCGGTGCGAGCCGCCGCTCCACGATCGCGTCGCGAATGGCCTCGCGGATTTGTTGCGCGCCGCTATCGGTGGCGTCGCTGGGCGTCAAAAGCGCATCTGTTGAAGAGTTCATGATCGGTAGCCTGAGTAACTGGCTGCAATGATAGACAGGTTTCGCGCGGAAGTTAAACGAAATCTGATGCAAATAAGCCGATAAAATGTATACAATATTTTGCATAAATCGCGCACAATAGCCTATTTCCTGTGCAGATTCCTAATTGCCTATCAGAAGGCAAAATTTCTTTGCGGAGAAAAAATTCAGAAATTCCAGCCGGTTAGTCAACCTCCGACAAAACTGGCACGATTGATGCAGTGTCTTTCCCAAACCAAAGGGGAAGATGATGTCGAAAGCGGCAGAGATCGATATAGTGTCCGTTTCGAAGGTCTACGGCACGACCACGGCTGTCCATGCGATCAGCCTGAAGATACCGGCGGGTTCCTATTGCTGTTTCCTCGGCCCCTCCGGCTGCGGCAAGACATCGACCTTGCGCATGATTGCTGGTCACGAGGGGATTTCCTCCGGCGATATCAGGCTCGGCAATACCGTAGTTACCGATTTCCCGCCCGCCAAACGCGGCACGGCGATGATGTTCCAGTCCTATGCGCTGTTTCCTCATCTGGATCTTATCGACAATGTCGCCTTCAGCCTGAAGATGAAGGGCGTTGCCAAGGAAGAGCGCCGCGCAAAGGCGCTCGAAATGCTGAAGCTGATGCAGATGGAAGCCTACGCCACACGCCGTCCGGCCCAACTTTCAGGCGGCCAGCAACAGCGTGTCGCGCTTGCCCGCGCCCTGATCACCGATCCGGAAGCGTTGCTGCTCGACGAGCCACTTTCGGCGCTCGATCCCTTCCTGAAGATCCGCATGCGCGCAGAACTGAAGAAGCTGCAGAAGTCGCTCGGCATCACTTTCGTCCATGTCACGCATAGCCAGGAAGAGGCGATGGCGCTTGCCGATATCATGGTCATCATGAATGACGGCCGGATCGAGCAGGCAGGATCGCCGCGGGAGGTGTTCGAACACCCCGCAACGGCCTTCGTTGCCCGCTTCATGGGTGATCATAATGTCTTGTCCGGCCGCGTAACGTCGAGCGAAGAAGGCTTGATCACCATGACCGTGCCTGAAGGGCAGGGCTTCTCGGTAAACGGGTCAGGTCGGGCCGTCGGCGAAGCCGTCGATATCGCGGTCCGCACCGACCGCGTCCGGCTTTCGCCGCCATCGGACAAAGGGCTGGGCTTCAACGGCGTCGTCTCCAATATCGAATATCGCGGCGCAACGCTGAAGATCACCGTTATCGGTGCTGGCAGCGACGATTTCACCGTCATCGCAAGCAATGACGACGATGCGACTAAATCGCTCACCGTTGGCGATGCTGTCTCACTGAGTTGGGCTCAGAAGGATGCAATCCTTCTCGGCCGTATATCCGCATGAAAATCCGAAGCATTAAAAAAGGGGAACTGACATGACGACTGAAACCAGGACTGAGAAGACCACGAAGGGCATTTCCCGCCGCTCGCTGCTGAAGACCGGCGCTGCCGCTCTCGGCGCTATGGCCGGCTCCGGCGTAATCACCGGTTTTCCGACCATCTGGGCACAATCGAACATCACGCTGCGCCAGTTCGGTACCGGCGTTTCGAACATCAATGCCATTGCGGAGAAGTGCAAGGCCGATCTCGGCATCACGCTCGAGATGACCGCGACCGATTCCGATGCCGCCGCGCAGCGTGCGGTGACGCAGCCGAACAGCTATGACATCGCCGACATCGAATACTGGATCGCCAAAAAGGTCTTCCCGACCGGCGTCTTGCAGCCAATGGACGTCAAGAAGCTGAAATATTACGACAAGATCGTGCCGCTCTTCATCACCGGCAAGCTGAAGCCGGATAGCGTCATTGCGCAGGGCACGGCGCCGCACACCGTCGGCTTCGTCGAAGGACAGGGCTCCAAGAAGTTCGCCAAGGAGCCGACGCAGTGGATGACGATGGTTCCAACCATCTACAACGCCGATACGCTCGGCATCCGCCCGGACCTCACCGGCCGTCCGATCAACAGCTGGGCCGATATTCTCGATCCTGCCTTCAAGGGCAAGACCGCGATCCTCAACATCCCGTCGATCGGCATCATGGATGCCGCGATGATCATGGAAGCCGCCGGCAAGATCAAATATGCCGACAAGGGCAACATGACGAAGGCGGAAATCGACAAGACGATCGACTTCCTGATCAAGACCAAGGGCGATGGCCAGTTCCGTGCCTTCTGGAAGTCCTTCGACGAAAGCGTCAACCTGATGGCATCAGGCGAAGTGGTCATCCAGTCCATGTGGTCGCCCGCGGTTGCTGCCGTCCGCTCCAAGGGCATTGCCTGCACCTTCCAGCCGCTCAAGGAGGGCTATCGCGCCTGGGGTGGCGGTCTCGGCCTTGCCTCGCATCTCAAGGGTGCGCAGCTCGACGCGGCTTATGAATATATCAACTGGTACACCTCCGGCTGGGTCGGCGGCTATCTCAACCGCCAGGGCTACTATTCCGCCTGCATGGAAACGGCCAAGAACTTCATGTCGGCCGATGAATGGGGCTACTGGATCGAGGGCAAGCCGGCGCAGGGCGATATCCTCTCTCCGGAAGGCAAGGTCATGGAGAAGGCCGGCGCCGTTCGCGACGGCGGTTCCTTCGAAACCCGCATGGGTGCGGTTGCCTGCTGGAACTCGGTCATGGACGAGGACCGCTACATGGTTCGTCGCTGGAACGAATTCATCGCTGCCTAAGCTGCGATCGATCATTTCCTCTCCCCGTCCGATACGGGGGGAGGATCCTATCAATGGAGAAGCCGGACTATGGCGACAATCGCTTCCTCGGATGCGGAGCAGGAAACTCAAAAGGCCCGACGCGGCTTCGCCGTGCCCGGCTGGACCGTTGCTTATCTGCAGGCAACGCCGCTGTTTCTCATTCTCGGCTTCTTCTTCCTGTTACCGATCGCCATGATCGGCGTCGTCAGTTTCTGGGATTATGATTTCGCTGGCCTTTATCCGGCATTCCTGACCACGAATTATACCGATACGCTCGGTTCGTGGGTTACGTGGAAAACCTACCTCAACACATTGAAATTCACAGCAATTGTCTGGGCGCTGACGCTCTTCATCGGCTTCTGGGTCGCCTATTTTCTTGCCTTCCATATTCGCCGCACCTCGACGCAGATGATCCTTTTCCTCGTCTGCACCGTGCCCTTCATGACATCCAACATCATCCGCATGATCTCGTGGATACCCGTTCTCGGGCGCAACGGGCTGGTCAATTCGACGCTGATCGAGATGGGCCTCATCCCGCAGCCGATCGAATGGCTGCTCTATTCCGATTTCGCCGTCGTGCTCGCCATGGTCCATCTCTATACGCTCTTCATGGTCACTCCGATCTTCAACACGCTGATGCGTATCGACCGTTCGCTGTTTGAAGCCGCGCGCGATGCCGGCGCCAGCGGATGGCAGGTGTTGTGGAATGTGGTGATCCCGCTTGCCAAGCCCGGAATGGCGATCGGCAGCATCTTCGTCGTCACGCTCGTCATGGCGGATTTTTCCACCGTGCAGGTGATGTCGGGCGGCCAAAGCGCATCCATCGCGCTGATGATGAAGAACCAGATGTCGCTGCTGCAATATCCGGCCGCAGCCGCCAATGCGGTCGTGCTGCTGATCGTCGTGCTGCTGATGGTTGCCGCCATCCTGCGTATCGTCGATATCCGCAAGGAGCTCTAGGATGAACCGTGAAAAGCGCAGCCTGGAATTTTATGTTCTCGCGATCTTCTTCACGATCTTCGTGTTGTTTCTCTATGGCCCACTGTCGGCGGTCATCATCCTGTCTTTCCAGGGGCCGGATGGCGGCTTGACCTTCCCGTTGAATGGCGTCTCACTGCATTGGTTCGCCAATCTTTTTGAGAAGCAGGCGGTCGGCGATTTCGGCGCCTCGTTCCAGCGCTCGCTGATCCTTGGCGTCATGGTCATGATCGTCACCGTCGTTGTGTCGCTGCTGGCAGGGCTAGCCTTTCGCCGCCGGTTCCGCGGATCGACATTCCTGTTCTATGCGACGGTTGCGAGCCTCGTCGTCCCATCCATCATCATCTCGCTCGGGATCGGCGTCGTCTTCCAGCAGGGCGGCATTGCGCCGGCCTGGTATTCCTCTGCCTTCGGCGCGCATTTGACCTGGACCTTGCCTTTCGGCGTGCTGATCATGTTTGCAGTCTTCAACCGGTTTTCGCCGGCCTATGAGGAGGCCGCTCGCGATCTTGGCGCCAGCTCCTGGCAAACCTTCCGTCATGTCGTGCTGCCGATGATCGCACCGAGCCTGATCGGCGTCGGCCTCTTCGGCTTCACGCTGTCTTACGACGAGTTCGCTCGCACCCTGATGACATCGGGCACCTACAACACTCTGCCGCTCGAGATCTACGGCATGACGACGAACGTCACGACGCCGGTGCTCTATGCGCTCGGGACGGTGACGACGCTCTTTTCCTTCACCATCATTCTGCTGGCGCTTGCGGTCATGACCATGCTCGGCCGCCGTCAAGCCAAGAAAAGTTGAGATCATGCGCCTGCTGCTCATCAATCCGAACACCACCGTTTCCATGACGGAGAAGGCGGCCATCGCTGCGCGTGCCGTAGCAGGCCCCGGCACCGAGATCATCGCCGCCACCTCGCAGATGGGGCCGGCTTCGATCGAGGGCTATTACGATGGAGCTATTGCCGTGCCCGGCATGCTGCGCGAGCTGAAGGAGAGGCAGGCTGAAGGTTATGACGCCGCGATCATCTGCTGCTTCGACGACACCGGCCTGGAGCCCGCACGCATGTTTTGCAACGTTCCGGTCGTCGGTCTCTGCGAGGCGGCCGTCGCGACGGCCGGCTTCCTGGCACAGCGCTTTAGCGTGGTGACGACGCTCGAGCGGTCACGCATCCTCATCGACAATCTTGTCCATCGTTATGGCATGGGCGCGCGGGCAAAGGTTCGCGCCTCCGACATCCCTGTGCTCGAGCTTGAAGATTCGTCTTCGGGTGCAATCGGAAAGCTGAGGGCGGAAATCGAGCGCGCGCTTGCCGAAGACGGAGCAGAAGCCATCGTCCTCGGCTGCGCCGGGATGACCGATCTGGCAAGAGAACTACAGTCGATTTACGGCGTCCCGGTCGTGGATGGTGTCGCCGCAGCGGTCAAGCAGGCCGAAGCTTTGGTGTCTCTGGGACTATCCACCAGCAAGCGCAGTTCCTACGCCTCGCCATTGCCAAAGCCCTTTTCGGGGGCAATGCAGGATTTTGCACCGGCACCGGTATTGGCCTAATCTCATCACAATCCAACAGTACCACCTCCAATGATCGCTAAGCGTTGCGATTGGCATATCTTCGCTGCCGGGACTACAATGTCTCGGTAAAGAACGAGAGTCGTGGATTTGGCACAGAGAGCCGGCAAAGCTGATCTTCCCCTGCATGGTGGACGCGTACCGCGCTGGCTTGGCGATCGCATGACGCGCCTGGGCGCTGTCATTACCGAAGCGATCGTGCAGCATTATGGGCGTGACGAGCTGTTTCGCCGTCTCGCCAATCCCTTCTGGTTCCAGTCCTTCGGCGCCGTCATGGGCATGGACTGGCATTCCTCGGGGATCACGACAAGCGTTCTCGGTGCCTTGAAGCGCGGTCTGACGCCGCTTTCCGGCGAACTCGGAATCCACGTTTGCGGCGGCCGCGGTGCGCAGTCGCGCAAGACGCCGGACGAGCTCATCCATATCGGCGATCGCGTCGGCCTCGACGGCGCGTCCCTTGCCATGAAAAGCCGGCTGATCGCGAAGGTGGATAGCGCGGCCGTGCAGGATGGCTTCGATCTCTATCTGCATGGTTTCATCGTCGCCGATGACGGCAAGTGGGTCGTCATCCAGCAGGGCATGAACGATGAACGGCGGCAGGCGCGGCGGTATCATTGGCTATCGGAGGGTTTGACGAACTTCCTGGATTCGCCACACTCTGCCATCGAGGGGCGCGAGCAGGGCGAGATCATTAATCTCGCCGATCGACGCGCCGGCCACTCCCGCGACGGTCAGCTGGATTTGCTCGCTTCCCTGGGGCCGGATAAAATCGTCCGCGAATTCAACGCTCTGGAAGGGAAAGTTCCAGCAATCGGCAAACAAGAAGCGCAACCGATGCTGCCATATCTTATCATGCCGGCACATCACGACGTGCGTCAGGAAGATGTGAACATGCGGCGCCTGCACGGAAATCTTGCTGCGGCTGCCGATCGTGGTCCGGTGGATTTCGAGGATCTGCTTCTGACGCCCGGCGTCGGCGCACGCACTGTAAAAGCTTTGGCGATGGTCGCTGAAGTCGTTCACGGCGCACCTTGCCGCTTCTCCGATCCCGCGCGCTTCTCGCTCGCCCATGGCGGCAAGGACCGGCATCCCTTTCCGGTGCCGCTGAAGGTCTATGACGAGACCATCAATGTGATGAAATCGGCGGTCAGGAAAGGGCGTCTCGGTCGCGACGAAGAATTGTCTGCGCTGAAGCGCCTGGATGACCAATCGAGAATACTGGAGCGCTATGTCACCGGCCCCGATCTCAAGGAGATCGTAGCGGGCGAATTCGACCGCTCCTTCTCCTATGGCGGCCGCAGCGTTTTCGGCTGGGAGCCTCCCGTGGACGCCGAGGACGATGGTGCCGAGGGCGGCCTCCGCTCTTCGAAGAGCTAAGCCGGGTACGGCAGAAGGGAGCGGCTTAGCGCCGCTCCATCATCGACTCATGGCAGCGTATAGCCGATCACATAGTCGCCTGGTTTTGTTCCCACAGAACCGTGACCACCGGCCACCATGACGACATATTGCTTGTCGTCGCTGGCGGTATAGGTCATCGGCGTTGCCTGGCCACCCGCCGGTAGACGCGCCTGCCAGAGTTGTCTCCCGGTCGTCACGTCATATGCCCTGAGATAATCATCCACGGCTGCCCCCAGGAATGCTACTCCGCCCTTGGTGACGATCGGCCCGCCAATGCCGGGAACGCCGACCTTGAAGGGAAGGGGCAGCGGCGTCATATCGTGAACGGTGCCGTTCTTATGCTTGTAGGCGATCTTGCCGGTCTTCAGATCGACACCGGCGACATAGCCCCAAGGCGGTGCTTGACAGGGGATGCCGAGCGGGCTGACGAACGGCCCCATATAGACGCCATAGGGTGAACCTTCGTTTCGGTTCAGCCCCTGTTCGCTACCCTTGTCGCCGGCTCCCTTCGGCGGGATCTCGGCGCGCGGCACGAGTCTCGAGGTGAAGGCGAGATAAGTCGGCATGCCGAACATGATCTGCCGTTCGGGATCGACGGCGACGCTGCCCCAGTTGAAGGTGCCGAAATTGCCGGGGAAGATGATGGAGCCGCGCAGCGACGGGGGCGTGTAGCGGCCTTCATATTGATGCTGATGGAAGGCGATACGGCAGGCGAGCTGATCGAACAGCGAAACGCCCCACATGTCCTTTTCCTGTAAGGGCGGCGGCGAGAAGGTCAGATCGGAGATCGGCTGTGTCGGTGAGGCGTGATCTTCCGGAATGGTGCCGGCGGGAGCCGGAATTTCCTTGAAGGGAATGATCGGCGCGCCGGTACGGCGGTCGAGCACGTAGATATCGCCCTGCTTGGTCGAGGCAACCAGCGCAGGAACCGTGCTGCCGTCGGCCTTGGTCAGATCGACGAGCACGGGCTGGGCCGGCACGTCCATGTCCCAGAGATCGTGATGGACGAATTGCTGCACCCATTTGAGCTGGCCGGTATTGATATCGAGCGCCACAACCGAGGAGGAGAAGCGTTCGACATTGGCGCTGCGGCCCATGCCAAGCTGGTCGGGCGTCTGGTTGCCAAGCGGAACATAAACCATGCCGAGCTTTTCGTCGGCGCTTGAAACCGACCAGCTATTCGGTGAGTTGGTCGTATACGTCTGCCCGGCAGGCAGCGGCGCCGTCTGATCGGGATTGCCCGAATCCCAGTTCCAGAGCAGTGCGCCCGTCCGGGCATCGAAGGCGCGGATGACGCCGGATTGCTCCTGGGTGGAATAGTTATCGTTTACCGCGCCGCCAATAATGATCTTGTCGGCGACGATCACGGGCGGCGAGGTCGAATAATAATAGCCCGCCGGATTGTATTTCATGCCGGTTTCAAGATGCAGGGTGCCCTGATTGGCAAAACTCGGACAAACCTTGCCGTTGGCGGCATCGAGCGCGATCAGCCTGGCATCCGAGGTCGGCAGATAGACGCGATCGGCACACGGCGCTCCCGCGGCAACTGCCGTGTCATGGTAATAGGAGACGCCGCGGCAGGTCTGATGCTGTCGGTTGGGGTTCATGCCGGCATTGGCATCGTAGCGCCATTTTTCCTTGCCGTCCGTCGCACCGATGGCGATCGCCAGGCTATGGGGTGTGCAGATGTAAAGCGTGTCGCCGATCTTCAGCGGCGTGACCTGATAGGTCGTCTCGCCAATGTCGTCGGGACGCTTCACATCGCCGGTCTGATAGCGCCAGACTTCTTTGAGGTTCGCGACATTCTGCGCATTGATCTGATCGAGGGGCGAGTAACGCTGGCCGAAGGAGGTTCTGCCATACTGATGCCATTCACCATCCGGCACATCGCCGCCCATCGGGGCATTCGCAGCCATTGTCGTTGGCAGATTACCGGAGAGATCATGTGGATCTGTCGTCATCGAATAGACGGCTACTAGGATGGCGATGATCAAGGGGATCGCGAGCGGCCAGGGATTGGCCCCGTAGTGAACGCCGTCCAGGCTGCGAAAGCCCAGCGGGCGCCGGACCCATGGTATCAATAGCCACAGACCGATCAGAATGATCAACCCGCCGCGCGGGCCGAGTTGCCACCAGTCGAAACCGACCTCCCATATCGCCCATCCAAGCGCTGCCAGCACGAAGATCGCGTAGAACCAGAGCGCGGCGGCTTTCCGCGTATAAAGCAGGATGGCGGTTACCAGGAAGGCAAGACCGGCCAAAAGATAAAAAAGGCTTCCACCGAGCAGTGCAAGCCACAGCCCACCGCCGCCGAGCGCCAGACCGATAAGTGCGAGGATGATCGATGTGATTACGAGGGCCATGATCTGCTCCAATCTAACCGTCGATGAGACAGTGATTACTCGAAGGCTTGCAAACTCGCGCGAAGTCCCTCCGGACCTCGACGGCTGGCTATAACGAAATCGGTGTCTGTAGTTTCGCCGGCAACGAGAGGAGCCACGCCCAGGGCGATTTGGATCGGTTCATCAATCCCCCTAATCAAATCAGAGACTGAACGTCACGATTGCGAGAATGTTCCAATCCACTCACCCGTTCAAGCTTTAGGATCTGTGGACTGATTTGATTAACGAACGTAGTTAATTTTTTAACAATTGTTGAGATACTAATGGAACAGATATTGGAATCAAGGGTTTCCGTGCAGAGCCGGAGGACTATAAATGAATATGAAGATCGTGACTGCCCAATCGGAAGTAGCAACCGAGGACACCGGCACTTATCCGGATGGCATGATGGAACGTATTCTTGTCGAGTTTTCCGCAAGCTCCGAACGGCAGCATCGCAAATCTCACGAGCGTGATTACGGCACGCACAAGGTGCTACGGCCGATCCCGGTCGGGCTTGCTTGAGCGACCGGAAACGCGCTTTCGCTAGATGTAGAGCGGCGCCATTCGCCGCCATGCGCCTGCCTGATGGGCGCGCCCATCCCATACATGCAGCCGATGATCGATCCGCTTGTCGGCTAGCAAGTGGCTCAGATACCGATTGTTGTCGAGGAAGGGATCGGCATCTCCGATCGCCATCACGATGTCGATCTGGCGCAGGCTCTCCAACCGCCATTCGCAGGCAAGTCTCGGCAGAAAATGCGTCGGGGTGTGAAAATAGATATCGTCGTCGTAATAACCGTCGAATAGATCCGTGAAGGATTCGACATTCGTCGTCAGGTCGTAACGGCCGGAAAAGACGACCAGCTTGCGGAAGAGGTGAGGGTGGCGAAAAACCAGACTCGCGGCTTGGAAAGCGCCGAGGCTGCAGCCGTGAACAATGGTGCACTCGTGCCCGTTCTTCTGCGCCATCAGCGGCAGGACTTCGTTGAGAATATATTCCTCGAAAGCGTTATGTCTGCGAATGCGCTCGGCCGGATGGCGATGGAAACCGTAGAAGGTTTCGGTTGCCAGTCCCTCGATGCAGTAGAGCTGAAGCTGTCCGGCATTCAGCTTGTCCGCGAGGCTGGCGACGATGCCGACCTGCTCATATTCCCAGAAGCGACCGTCGCGGGTGGGAAATACCAATACCTTGGCGCCGGCATGGCCGAACACCAGCAACTCCATGTCGCGATGCAGCCGAGGACTGTACCAGCATAGGTATTCGCGGTTCATAGCACCTTGAAGAATTGCCCGACCTTGTCTCGCAGAATTGCGTTCTGCTGCTCGCCGCCAGTATAATCGAAGTGACCGGCATCCAGAATGAAGATTTCGTTAAATTTCTGCAGCGCATTTGCGACAGAGAACTGGCAGGGTGGCGCGACGGCGGGATCGAAAAGCGCGGGTGCGACAAGCATCGGCACAGTGATACGCTGAGCGGCGATCGCAGCATCGAAGAACCGCAGTGTCTCAAGAACGGTGCCGTGCTTTTGCTGATAGGCCTGAACCGATTGGGCGCTGCCGACTGTTGGCAGTGTCAGCCATAGCTGCCGGTGGCCAAAAGTCGGGACGATGAGATGGCCGCGCCTGATCCGCGCATCGAAAGGAATTGCCAGGGCACCGATGCCGCCACCGAAACTGATGCCGCTATAGCCGATATGGCCGGCAAGCCAGGGATAGAGGGTCTCCAATGTCGAGACGGCGAGCCAAATGTCTTCCACGCAGCCGCCGATGACATAGGTATCGCGGCTTTCGATGCCGCAAAGGACATGGCCCGACGCATCCGAGGGGATTTTCGGGCTGGCGCTGAGGGAGAGCCCGCGGCAGCAGGGAAAAAGGATCGCCGTTTCTTCTACCGGCCAATCGAATTCCGGTTGGTCTCTTCCGCCATATCCGTGTCCGACAACGAGGCCGCGCCGCACCTGTCCGCTGCGGGGAATGAGCAGCCAGCCATTGATCTGAAATAACCCTGTCGACGCGTAGCTGATATCAAAGACGTGCCAATTGTCGTGGCGCAGCTTGCTGTGGCGAAGCTTGGGTTGCGGATCGACGGCGAGAGCCGCCCTGTAGCGCTGCTGCCAGAAATCGTCGAAGCCCGCCGGGGCTTCCGGCGTCTCTATCGCCTGCAACTGTGCAAGCTGCATGCCATAGGTCGGATCAAAATCGAAGGGGTGGGATGTCGGTATGCTCATGGCAAATATTTCGCGTGAGAGGACGGGGAACGCAAGAATAGGGATGGCCGATCCGCAGGCTTTCGGAGCGGCTTACTCCTGTTCATTCATGGATTTTCTGCTTGGGACGGTCGATGCGATAGAGCACGTGCGGTCGCAGAATATGGCCTGGCGGCACGGTGATGTCATCGAAATCACCGCCCTCGACATAGATCATGCCAATTTTCTCCATCACGCGGCGGGAAGGAATGTTGATCGCCGAGGTATAGCCGATCACACAATCAGCCTGCAGTTCCTGCCAGGCGAAATCCAGGCAACGCCGGCTGATTTCCGCCGCGTAACCCTGCCGCCAGTATGCACGCCCCAGAATCCAACCGATCTCCAATGGAAAATCGCCCGGAACTTCCGGACCAGGGCGTGAAAGACCCGCGCCGCCAATCAGTGCGCCATCGGCTTTCCGCTCGACGGCCATGAAGCCGAAACCTTCGTTGGCCAACTGCGCGTTGGCTTCATCGATCAGTTCATCTGTCTCGGCAGCCGTGAGCAGGCTCGGATAGTAATATTGCCGAACCTGCGCATCCGCGTTTACGGCTGCAAAAGGAGCGCGGTCGCTATCCTGCCAAGGCCTGAGAACGAGCCGGGAGGTTTCCAGAGTAAGCATCGTTCTCCCAGGGACGAACGGATTGATCTCGATGGCGCGATCGCGCCCAATCTTTGACAGGGCGGCAGGCTGCGCCGCATCTCCATCGATGAATTCATCATGAAAGTCTATATCTGCCTACCGATATTAGCCTCTGTGCTTTCTGCCGCACAGCTGGAAAGATGACGCAAATAGACTTGGTTTGTTGCGAACTGCTGTCGCTTCCTTGCCTTCGTTGAGGTATAGTGTAAGCATGATCAGGGTCCTAACGATACTTGCGGGAATTTCGATTGCAGGTTCCGCAATGGCGGGTCAAATCACTCAAAGCACCTACAATGTTCAGGATTGCTCGAGTGCGGTGGATCAGGTTCTGTCGACGACCAAGGGACGCCTCCTATCCGTCAAGCCACGTGAGAATCGTTGTATCGTGACTGTGATCGTTCAGCATGGCGAGCAACGACCGGAAAAGGTCGTGGTTCGTGTCGACTACGGCAATAATGACAACAGCCAGGAAAATGGCCAATAACCGAAAGCGGTGAAAGGGACCGCGTGAGAAATGGGCGAAGTCATCCAGTTTCGGCCCGCAGCGAGATACGGCAAGCACCTTGATGCGCAGGCTCGCATGGAAAGGGAGCTGCAGCTTCCCCTTGCAATGGCGAATCAAACCACCCGAAAGGCCGGCCGCGCGAATCCGCCGGATACGTCGACGGCTCCCAACTCAAAAATTGGGCTTCCCATTAGCGGCATCGTCATCGTAGTCGGCTCTATCCTGGTCTATGCGCTGGTGATATCCCATGTCGTCGGCCAGCCACATTATTCGGCTCGGGCCAACCTGATGCCTTCGATTTTTCTGCAAAACTAGACTTGCCCGGCAAGAACCGCTTGATGAAGCAGGTCCGCTATCAAGCAGTTGCGATACGCGCCGCGAACGCATTTTCGGCACTATTCTTTCCTATCGCATGCGCGGAGCACGACGCCGGCAACCAGCCGCAATATAATTGCGGCTCAAGATCGACAAAACTGTCATCCCGCGCGCGGAAGACTGTCATATCAGGCCGACTGTTCGGATATGCGGACTTAAAGAACATGAGAAAGATTTAAGCCTGTTCGTTAAGTGAAGATTCCATCAAATCTGATGTAATCCGCAATAGACGGTGATTTTGGAGAGCATTTATTGTCGCGGCTTAAAATTCAACAGCTACAATGGATCGGCGCAATAGCTGTTATCATGGTTTGCCTGATGATGGCCGGCTCGACGATTGCCTTCAGCCTGTCGGATTACCTCAACTACAAACGCGGCGTGATCGAATTCGGTCGTTTTCATACTGCACTGCATGCGGCCGCGACGATATCGAGAGAGCGCGGTCCTGCAAACAGTCTCATGGGCGCTTCGGAGCGTGAACAAGCGCAATTTGCCGCCGATCTGAAAGCAAGCCGCGAAGCAACCGATAGGGATATCGCCAAGCTTGAAGCGCTCTTTAAAACGGAAATAGACCAGTCCGCTGAAATGCGCAGCGCATTCATGGCGCTTAAGGCTCAGCTGGAGAGCGGCCGCCAGGCGGTCGATGCAGTGGCCGCCTTGCCACGCGGCGAGCGCAGCGGCGTAAAGATCGCAGACGCCATACAGGCGATGTTCCGTGCAGCGGATCGCGCCCAGGATTACCGGGATGTCGCCGGCCGATCGGTCATCGCACTGGCGCCTGAGACAGGCGCCGAAGTCATGCTGACCTCGATGGCCGGAACGCTCAGAGAGCGTGCCGGAAGGCTGGGCTCCTATGTCGTCATAATGCTGGCCTCGCAGGGGCAAGCCCGTTCCCACTATAGAGCTGCGTTCGACAACGAGTTAAACCGGCTTTTTGAAGTGAATGCGCTGCTGAAAACCTATGCGCCCGTTACATTGCAATCGCAGGCTTTGGCAAGGCTGTTGGATCAGGTGACGGTCAGTTACTTTGCCGGAGCGCTGCCTTACGCTCAGCGCGTCGCCTTTGATCCGAATGCGAGCGATGCGCTCACACCCGGAGAGTTCACAGCGAAATACGTGCCTGGAATGAAATCGACCGAGAACCTGCGTGAACTCATCGAAACCGCGGCATTGAATTCTCTTGGAGAAGTACGGCAGAAATCCCTGAGAGCCATGCTGATCTCCGCGCTGCTTGCCGTCATGGCGGTATCGGTTGTGATTGGGTTGGCCTACGTGCTCAGGCGTTCGCTCTTTCGGCCGATGCTGGCCGTCATGCGACAGATCGACGAGATTGCCGTCGGCAACCTTACGACGCCACCACCGATACCTCACGCCGGACGTGAAATGCGGGAGCTGTTCCTGCGTCTTGACCTTTTGCGTGAGCAGCAACGCTTCAAGCGGCACCTGGAAATGGAGCGCAAATCGATGACGGAGGAGTTGAGGCGTCTCTCCCAGACGGATGCACTCACTGGCCTTCTCAATCGGCGCGCATTGGAGGATGCGGTGGAGGAATTGCTCGCGACCCCGACAGCGGGCTCCCGAGGCTTTGCAATCATCATGTTCGATATCGACCATTTCAAATCGATCAATGATCGGTACGGTCACGCCGTCGGCGACATGGTGCTGCAAAGAACGGCGCAGATTCTAGGCCCGTGCCTGCGCGCCGCCGATCTATTCGCCCGCTACGGCGGTGAGGAATTCATCGTCGTAATGGGTGACGTCACCGAGGCCTCGGCGCGTTCAACGGCCGAGCGATTGCGGGAAACATTAGCGCAAGCCGTCGTCAGCGATGAGCATGGCTTGAAGGTGACTGCGAGCTTCGGCGTCGATTGGCAGGCGCAATGCATGTTCGAAAATTGGGAAAAGCTGGTCGTCGTTGCGGACAACCGGCTCTATCAAGCCAAGCGCAACGGGCGCAATTTGGTCTGCTCATCCGAGAAGACGACTGGACAGACGGCAATCTCCGCCTCGAGACGCGGCCAGAGCGGCGCAAGCGCGGCCTGACACGCTTCGCTATGACCGAGATCATCCGAACCTGCTCGTTGGAAGCTCGTGGTCAGTAGGTAAGCGTCACCACGACCGTATCGGTGTAAGTGCCTGAGGATGGCGTGGTCTGCGGTGGCACTCGGCCGTAGACCGTCAGCAGTTGAGCACTGCCGGTTCCCGTTCCGGCGACGGTGCTGCCCGGCGTATTGGCATCGCCCCAGGGCTGCGACCGGTTGGTATCCTTGTAGAGGCCGTAGGTCACCGTCTCCGATCCTTTCGCCATTTTTCTCGCCGTCGGCGGAGCATTCGCGCCACCACCGCCCAAGGAGATCGTATAGGTTGTGCCCGGCGTACAGGTTGCCGTGACGGAACCCGTGGCATCGACATTCGTGCTCAATACGCCCTGTGTCCCGAAATCGATGTTCTGGACAGTGACGAGGCAATTGGCGGCGACGGTTGCATTGACGCTGAACGACGCGGTTCCAATCGTTCCAGAGGGAGCTGAACAGGTAGTCGCACTACTGTAGCTGTAATAGAAGGAGGTGTAGGTCGATGTGAAGCTGGACGTAAACGACCCCGGTACTGCCGTCGACGGAGAGCCGAGCGCAGCTCCATAGACCGTCATGCTGCCGGTTGCGCCGATCAACGAGCCATTCAGCAGGGCCATTGTCAGCGCATAGACTGGTGCGCGTGATGGATAGGACCAGCTACTCGATCCCCACACCACGCTTCGGCCGTTGTCGGAATAGAGCTGATAGTTCAAAGAACTGCTGCCGTTCAACATCTGGCGCGCCGCGGCCGACGATGCTCCTCCACTGCCGGCGCCGATGTCGGGGCAAATCAGAAGCCGCTTGCCCAGGTCCAGGAGCCCGCCGGAACAAGATACACTTATCGTAGATGTCGAATTGACCGGGGTGCCCGATAAGGTATCGACCGCGCCAAAGTTCATATTGGTAGCCGAGAAGTTGCAGCTTTGTGCAGCGCATAGCGAAGGAAACAGCAGTGTGAGCAAAAAAGTGAGCGAACGCAGCATCTTTTCAACTCCCTTTTAAAGGCACCTGACGTCATCGATGACGACCTGTTCGCCTCGCTGCGGCTTGTAGGCGAATTCGGCATGGCACTTCGTTCCGTCTTCAAGTGATATGTCGATCGCGTTCCTTGCGTGCAGTCCGCGAATGTAGGCCTGTCCGTCATAGCCGATGACGAAATCCTCGCTTGATCCTTGTAAGGTGCCGCCGAGCCCGGCACGCAGCGGCACCCCGTTCTTGTCCTTGATCGTAATCAGAGCGGCTTGCGGTGCTTCGGATACACCGAACTTGACGACAACGCCGCTGCGATCCGCCGGCACGACGATTTTCTTCGTTGCCGGCACGTCGGCGTCGACGGGTAGGTTCTTGGGATCGATGGATAGGGTATTCGGTTCATAGGAATTGAGATTGGGCACCAGGATGCGGCCGCTCGAATTGGTCTTGCCGGCAGGCCGGTTCTGCTGCTGAACTTCAACATCGGGAGCGCCGACGTCGACGACGGCAAAGGCATCGTCAATCCTATTGGTGGCAAAGACGCCACCGCCTGCAACAGCGATGGCACCATCGACGCGAGCCGTGGCGTTGGTCCGATGATCCTGCTGTTGAAGACCTGCCTCGACCTGCGCGAAGGGAGCCCGATAGCCGATTGCCGCCTCGCGATACGTGTCTTCGCCTTCGGAGGTGCGTAGGCGCCAGCCGAAGCTGTTGTCCTCCTGCTGCATCGACTTGGAAACGTCGGCCACGACGCCGAGGCCGTTAGGCCCGCCTTGTACGCCCGTATTGGCCGTGACGTTGCCGCCGAAGGGGATGGAGAGGCCGGCAAAGAATCCGAAATTGCTTCGGTCGTCGAGATCGGTGAAGGCGCTCGCATAGACTGTCGCACGCTTGAAGGTCTGACTGTAGGAAAGACCGGCGATCTTGCTCCTGCTGCCATCGGCGCTTTCGAGGTTGGTGTAGGAGAGGTTGAGGCTGGAAAGATCGAGTGGCGTTGGCACGCTCAGCGTGACCTGATCGATGGCTCGCGGTACACCAGCGCTGAGAATGCTAACATCTCCGGCAGTGCTGGTTGTCGGCCGCGCGGAGACCGAGGCTATGTCGTCATAATCGCCAAAGGTCCGCTGCACGCGGGCATAAAGAGCCCATCTGTCGTAACTGAGCTCGAATGCGGCATTCATCAGCGCGCCGGAACGCGACCCGCTTTTGCTTGCCGCGCCCGCTATTGACGCTACACCGAACGAGCTCACCGGAAAGGCGGCTCCCGCACCGCCATTCAGAAGATCGGCACCGCCCTCGAAGTGGCCTTCCAGTGTCAACCAATCGGTCAGGCCGTACCTTGCGGTGGCGGCGCCCATGATACGGCCGTCATAATCATTGGAATCCGTTCCGAAATTTAGACGCGGAGTGCCGAGCTCGGCGGAAAAATCCAACAGGCCTCGGCGCAGAAGCCAGTTGGAGGAATAGAAGGGCAAGGTCTGCGTCGTTTCCCGCCCGAGGCTGTCACGCAAAACGACGGTCGCTTGCCCGCCTCCGGAAAAGACCGGCAGGTTGGTCACCTCGAATGGTCCGGCAGGGACATCGCTCGAATAGGTGCGAACGTTCTGCGTATAGATATCGAGTGTCGAAGGGACGGCGGCCGTCCCGGTAAAGGAAGGCAGCGGTTCGGTCACCAGGTCGGAGCGCAGCGCAAAATTGCGCTGAAACTGAATGCCGCCAAAATAAACTGGCCGTGTCCATGACAGGCCACCGGTCGTCAGGTCGCCAGCACGATAGGTAACGAGATTCTTTGGATCGGAGTAGCTCCAGGTCGTGTTGAGGCGAGTTATACCGTCGAGGCTGCCTTCTGAATATCCGGCGAGGAAGGACTGGCTTAGCGTGCCGTACGGGCTGAAGAGCCGGACATCGAAGGATCCGGATATTCCCTGGAACAGATTTGAACTGCCTTGGAAGAGACCGTTGGAACTTGCGTAGAGGGAATAGTTCAAGACGGCGCCGTAGCCGGCCTGGGGTGCCGGGATCGCGTTTTCCTGCTGCTGTCTGACATTGATGACGCGGGGTGCGCGCCCCTTATCCGTCGTCTGGACATAAAGGCGCTGCGTTTCATCGTCGACCTGATAGGACAAGCCGGGCAAGGTGTTGAGCTCGACCAGCTTGTCGTCGGCCGCGCCGGCTGGCGGCTTAATGCCGACTTCGCGCAGCTCTTCCGCGGTTGCCGCGAGGGAACCGTTCGGACGCTGTTTGAAATTGCCAATCATCTTCATCGATGCATTGTTGATGAATACTTCGAGGTAGACGTCCAGTGTGGCCGCCGGTTGGCCCGCCATGGCTGCGTTTGCCGGCAGATCCGGCACTTCCTGAGCACGCAGCGCCGAAACTGAGAAAAGCATGCATATGAGAACGGTGCCGGCACTACCGTTGATTAACGGCGACTTCAGCATCGAACGGCCCAAGATCGCTCTGGCCATGGAGTGTTACGACGCTGCCGGTGAGGGATTTTGCTGTTCCCATCGGCCATTGCATCGTCGCGCCAGCAAGTACGTATCCAACCAGCCCGTTGCGGCTGCCGATCTTCGTTGTGCCCTGCGCCAGGGTTACGTTCGACAGACGGAAGCGGCTACCGCCATTGTTCCTGCCGGTCAGAGAAAGGTTGTTGCCCTGTCGTTTGAGGCTCCAGACGATATCGGCGGGTTTTACGTCCGGCCGTTTGAAGAAGGCTGGAATGGACTGGCGCATGATGAGGGTGACCGTGCCGGCGCGCGCGCGGGCAGGGTCTGGCAGCTCATCGACGATAACACGATAAGTCTCTTCGGCCCTGACAGGCGCCTTGCTCGTACGAACCACTCTGACTACATACTGAACATTGGGATTCAGTCTCGCCGCGGGCGGGCTGGCAACGACATCCCGGGTCGGCTCCAGGGTTTCTATGCCGCCCGCCTGGCTCCACTTGAAGACACGTATCTGGACGTTGATCGGATGATCTCCGTCATTGGCGAGGTTCAAGACCGTGGCAGCGGCCGGCGCCGTGAGCTCAAGACTTGTGGGAGCCACTCGCAGAGATGCCGCGTTCAAGCCGTAAGCACCGAGCAGCAAAAGCATAGTCGCGGCAATGCATGGCAACATGCGTTGCATGACGGCCTCCTGAATCTGTGAGTTTTCAGTAGGTGACGGTAACCGCCACGGTATCGGTGTAGACGCCCGCGGCTGGGGTGGTCTGCGGGGGTACCCGGCCATAGACATTTATATTCTGGACTGCGCCATTGCCTGTGCCTGAGACGGTATCGGTGCCTATTGTGGTGCCCCAAGTCTGCGTTCGGTTGGCATCGCTGTAGATCGCATAATTGATCGTCGCACTTGCCGGGCCTGTCATGACACGGACAGCTGTTGTCGCTCCCGCACCAGCGCCGGCACTCAGGCCGACATTGTAGGTCTGCCCGGATGTGCATTGCACACCGATGGTGGTTGCCTGATCGATATTGCTGGTGATGACACCGATGGTGCCAAAGTTGAGATTATTGGCGCTCTGTACGAGGCACTGCGCCTGGATGGTGATGGTGACCGTCATATTGGCGGTTGCAGTGGCAGCCATCGCCGGCGATGCTGCCATGGTCATTGCGATACCAGTCAGGACGGCACCGCAGAGCATTCTCAGCATTCACATTCCCCCTCGCATATGCTTCAGAAAATATCAGAATATAATAAAATAAGCACATATATGCTTCGCTGGCAATCAGGCGGGAATGCGCTTGGACGGACGCGACAGCATCGAAAGAATACCCCTAAAGTATAGTTTGATTTTACTCAGCGAATACCCATAGATAATTAATAGTTTTAAAAAACATGGTTAATAATATTCGATGCAATCCACCTGCAGCCAGGATAAGTGCGGCGAGAATATGAGATTCAATTTAACCGAATCAGCGACTTTGAGGAGCCATCCGCCCTGAATGATTCGCCATTTCGATCACATAGCTGCAGCAGAAACATCAATTCTTGCCGTATGTTCGCAGCCGTTTGACTTATACTCGCCATCCGCGAACTCCGACCGACCATCGAGCCCGGGCCTATTTTTCATCACAGGTCTTCCGATGGTCTTATGAAGCGGAATGTTAGCCTGATCTCCAGCGTGTCGAAGAAATCATGCCGGCATTGATGCATACGAGCCGCAGCAAAAGTCACCGGATTTACGGCAGGCTGAATGGCGGCCCTTGAATGCGGCTCATCCATACCGTCCGGATACGCAAAGTGCGTTCGTCAACATTTCTTTGCAAAAGGTCTGCAATTGGCCATGTTTCGGTAAAAGCCGCGCCACAGTTCACATGAAGATGGCTATCCGGGATTTTGTCAAAAGGAGCGGTCGATGGATACGCAGCCTATGAGATGGTGGAATGGTCAAAGCGAGACAACCCGAAGGCTGGGTTCCGGGCTTGCTGTTTGCGGCACCGTTGTCGGTGCTCTTTATGTCATTGTTCAAACCGGCCCCGTCGACCGCACCATACAGTTCATCGACGACAGCGGCCGCATCGTTATCAATCGCCCAGCACCCGCACCGCAGCTTGCCGTGAACCATTTACAGTTAGCGATTGATGCGAGCCCGGCAAAGCCGCAGATGGCAGTGCCAATTCCGCAACCTTCGCCGCTTGCTGCCATGACCAAGACCAATTTGCCGGTAAAGCGCATTGCGTCGCATTCCGATGCTGCAAAGACCAGGATCGCGTCATCCGGTGACGTGGAACATTTCGACCGCTGCCTGCCGCAATGCGAAACACAGGATCCGCTGATAACAGGTCACCCGGAATATGCTGAGGCAACTCCACCGCTTGCAAACGACGATCCGCCTCCCGTGCTGGAGGAAAGGGTCGGATTTCATCCGCTTGCCGGCGCGCGCAACCTTTTGAACAGAGCGGTGGATGCCCCTGGCATGATGTTGCGCCGCAGCCGGCAGATGATCGACAATGTGGCCCGCGTAGATTGGTAATTGGGACGCATGTCCGCGCCCATTGCCGATATCAAGACAACGGGCGCAGACTTTTATTCTCGAGCGAAGGGGTGTTGAGACACCCGACGAAAAGCCGCCTATAGGCCGCCGGCGCTCGCCGTACTGCGCAGCAGCCGGCAAAGGCTGACAAGACCAGCATCGAAATTGCCGGATGCCGTCACCTGACGACAGGCAATCAGCATACGTTTCTGCTCAGCGCTCGACATGGTACGGAAAGCGGCAAGTGTGCGCGTGCTCGATCCCCTGCCGGAATTGCCCGAGCCCAGCCCGAAGCCGCTCGTGCCGCCTGTGCCTCCGGTTGCCATACCCATTCCACTGGATCCGGTACCCCCAGTCGAGCCAGTCCCGCTGCCGGTTCCACCGCCGCTGCCGCCTGAATCGCTCCCACCGATACCAACACCCACGCCGACGCCCACTCCGGATCCGCCGACGGAGACACCAGCGCCAGCATTGACACCACTTGAGCCTCCAACCGAAGCGCCGAGACCAGCGTTGACGCCGTTGCTATTGGCCGATGCGCCCACGCCGGCATTCACTCCGTTGGAACCGCCAACGGACGCGCCGACGCCCGCGTTGACACCGCTCGTTCCGGATACGGAAGCACCCGCACCGGCGTTGACGCCGTTCGTGCCGCCGACCGATGCACCGACGCCGGCATTAAGCCCATTGGAGCCAAGCCCTGCGCCCAAACCAGCGTTGATGCCGCCGACCGATACGCCAACACCCAATCCAGTGCTTCCGGATCGGCTGCCGCCGTGATCCGTCCCGCCGCCGGGCTCTGCATAACTTGTCGAGGTCAATAGAAGAAGAGCGGATGCAGCGATTGCCATCCGTGAAGATTGTATTCTCATGACTAAACTCCGTTTCAGTTTAGGCTTTTGTCAGCCTGTTTCTGATTGCCGGAGCGCGCGCACCGTAGAGTTGGAATGAAGGGGCCCGTTTATTCTCCTTTCCTCCCAAGACTACACTACAGAATAATCTAATTTAGTAATGCTTCAATATAAAAATTCACGGATGGCTTGCATAATGACAAGGAGATTGGTTCCGAACAGGCCAAAGTGACCTATTTCGCGACAGGGTTACTAGGCTTTTATAGGATGAACGAGGTTTTTTCTCGAAAGCTTTCAGGAGCGCTCCGCCCATACCTTGGCCAACTCTACGAGCGTCTTCACGGCTCTTTCCATATCCTGCCGGCTTACCCATTCCAGCGGCGAATGAAAGGCATGCCCGCCGGCAAAGATATTGGCGCAGGGCAGCCCCATGAAGGAGAGCCTGGAACCGTCGGTACCGCCGCGAATGCTGCCGCGCACTGGCGTCATGCCGGCACGGCGGATGGCCTCGACAGCATTTTCGACGATTTCCGGATGACGATCGAGAATCGTCTTCATGTTGCGATACTGATGCCGAACGGTGAAGGTGTGCGAGGAGCCGGGATAGGCTTTCATGACATCCTTGACGATCGCCTCCAGCATAGTCTCCTTGTCGACAAGGCCTTGCTCGTCGAAATCGCGGATGATGAAGCCGAGTGAAGCCTTCTCCATCGAGCCGCTGATGCCGGTAGGGTGGATAAAGCCGTCGCGGCCGTCCGTCGTCTCTGGAGCTATGTTCTTCGGCAGCCTGTCGATGATCGCGCCGGCAATCCTGATGGCATTTTCCATTTTTCCTTTGGCGAAGCCTGGATGGATGGCGACGCCATGGATGATAACCTCGACACTGTCGGCCGAGAAAGTCTCGTCTTCTATATGCCCCGCCGTTTCACCATCAACCGTATAGGCGAATTGCGCTCCCAGCTTCTTCAAATCCACCTTGTCGACACCACGCCCGATCTCTTCGTCCGTCGTGAACAGAAGCTTGATGGTGCCGTGACGGATATCAGGATTGTCGACGAGATATTTGGCGGCTGCGACGATTTCGGCAAGACCGGCCTTGTCATCCGCGCCAAGCAGCGTCGTACCGTCCGAGGTGATGATGTCGTTGCCGATCTGATCGCGCAGGGCAGGGTGTTCTTCAAGGCGAATGACCTGCTGCGGGTCGCCCGTGAGGCGGATATCACCGCCGGAATAGTCGCGCACGATCTGCGGCTTGACATTCGTGCCGGTAAAATCGGGCGCTGTGTCCATGTGGGAACAAAAGCAGATGACGGGAACCGGCTTGTCGATATTCGATGGAATGGTCGCATAGACATAGCCGTGCTCGTCTAGATGTGCATCGGCAAGCCCGATCGCCAGCAAATCCTCAACCAGGATGCGCCCGAGATTCTTCTGCTTCGCAGTGGAAGGCTGCGTGACCGAAGACGGGTCCGATTGCGTGTCGACGACGACATAACGAAGAAAACGATCGGTGACGGTATCGGTCATGAATTTGGCTCCGAAGAATCTCTAGGGTTTACATAGCTATAGCGCCGCGAGGGTACATGGATAGACCGATTTTGCGCGGAAGGCGCCGGTCTGCGAAGCTCGCTGTCACCGCCCCGACAGAAAAGGCCGCTCCAGCGCCAGGCAGGAGCGGCCATATTCAATGGTCAAGACTTTAAGCAAAACACTCAATCGACCGACGTCAGCGTGACCGAGGTACCGGTAGCCGCAACGTTCAAGCCGAGCTGACCCGTAACGCTCACGGTCTGAAGGTGGATGGAGCCGGCGGTGCCACCGACAAGGATGTTCGTGCCCACGCCGGCACCGACAGTGGCTTCAACGGTAGCGCCCTGGTAAAGGCCGCTCAGAGAACCACGATGGTAGCCGGCTGTCGGCGCGAAGACGAGCCAAACGAGCCGGCTGCGGGTCGTAAAGCCGAGATCGACGCCCATCTTGCGGATCGCGCCGGTATAGTGATCGACACGACGCGAATGCCCGACTGTCGAATGGAAGGTGCAATCCATTTCCTTGGCAGAGCCGAGGACGTAGCCGACGCCGCCGCCGATATCGCATTCGAGATAGCCGATTTTCACGCCATTGCGGTCATCCGGCTCCTCGCTATAGGTCGCCGGCATGTCGGCTGCGCGCGCCGCAGCGGTGCCCGCAACGATCAACGCCGCCGCTGAAAACGCCAGGGTCAGGATTTTTCTCATCTGTTTTCTCCTTGTCAGAGTATTATGGGTGGCAAACACCCTCGTGGTAGAGCCGATAGAATCAACCCTCATTTAACGTTCGTACGCGCAGAACGATCCCCAAATTAAGGCGGCTATCGTCATGATCCACTTCACAATATAGGGAAGTCCTTCCGCCACGGCACCCTTTGGGCATTTCACGTTTTGCAACCGACTGAATCGCGCCGTACAAAATCGAGGATTTGCAGGGCAAAGCTCGCCCTGCCTACCCGTCAACCGTGTTGAAGCAAGACTTCCTTGGCGGCAAAGGCGAACACATCGACCGGTTCTCCAAGCCCCTTGAGAGGGAAGGAGCCGAGGCTTTCCATATCCCGCCTGCAGCCGGCCATGTCGACGAAGGCCTTGGACAGAAGTACCGGCCGCTTGACCTCCTTCGTCAAGGACTCCAACCGTGAAGCGATATTGACGGCCGGACCGATGACCGTGAAATCAAGGCGAGTGCGTGAGCCGATATTGCCATACATTACGTCACCGACATGCACGCCGACACCGTAGCGCAGAATTTCACGGCCATGCTTTCGGTTTTCCTCATTGAGTGCGGCAACGCTTGCCTGTGCCTCGCTGATGGCAAGAAGCAGATTGTGACAGGCATTCGGATCGCTCAACGGGAAAATGGCCAACAGGCCGTCGCCCATGAATTTGAGGATCTCGCCGCCATGCTTTTCGATCGGGTCGACCATCGCGTCGAAATAACCATTCAGCAATTCGATGACATCGTCACGCGGCCACATGTCAGAGATGGTGGTGAAGTCGCGCAGATCGCAGATGAGGATCGCGGCTCCGACCGTGGTGCCGCTGCCGCGCGTCGTGGCGCCAGCCAGGATCTTCTCGCTGGCATGCGGTCCGACATAGGTCCGCAGCAGCGTGCGGGCCATGATGTTCTTCAACCGGATCTCGGTCACCATTGTCAGGGCCGGCAACAGGTCCTTCAAGAAGGTGATGTGCTGTTCGGTAAAGCCGCCCGGAGCATCCGAGGCAAAGGTCACGATATGGCGCTTGCCGAGCGTGTGGTAGATCGGCCAGGCGATATAGTCGGTCAGTCCTTCCGCCTGCATTTCTTTATATAGTGGATATTTCAGCTCCGACTTTTCACAGACCTCGAGATTTTTCCGGACTTCCGTCGCGCCATTGAAAATCTCATTGATAGGGCTTGCCAGAAATTGCGGCGTGTTCTCGACCCCATAGCTGAATGTCGCGATATCGGCCTCCTTCATGCCGGTGCGCCAAAGAATTCTCGCCCCTAGCCATTGCGGATGCAGCGTTCGGAAGTGCATCGTCGCTCTCGCGACTGGAACTCCGATTGCCCGCATTTTCTCGCAGAGTTCCACGAGGATATTGTCGATGAAACGCTGGTCGCGGACATCATTCATAAGCCAATCGAGGATCTTGCTTTGTTTCGTCGGCCAATTGCCCTGGTCGTCCTGTGTCGAGGCGGCAACGGCCTCAAGAGAAGATTGCATTTTCTATACCCCACAAATTCCGTCACCTATCCTGGACAGAGAGCACCATTCGGTCCGAAGGGAACTATACGCGTCTCGTCGTTGACCGGGAACGGCAATCGCCGTTATTTCGCGATTTCGTAAATTATGCGCCCAGCTATGGCGGTTGCGCTTTGAATCAGCCATAGGCTTCATATGGTTCCGCAACTGCTGCGGTGCAAGATTTCATTAAAGAGGTGAGGCATTGAGAGCATATCTGGCAGGCCCGGAAGTCTTCCTCCCGAACGCTAGGGAAATCCTCGATCGCAAGATCGCGCTGGCGCGCAGCTATGGTTTTACGCCGGTTTCTCCCGGTGACCTTGCCGTGCCTGAGACGGAGACGCGCCGGCAGCGCGGCCTTGCCATCAGTTCCATCAACGAGAAACTGATGATGAGCGCCGATCTCATCATCGCCAACCTGACGCCGTTTCGTGGTGTCGCCGCCGATATCGGCACGGCCTTCGAACTCGGCTTCATGTGCGCCCGCGGTTGCCCGGCGTTTGCCTTTTCCAACTGCCTCGATAACCACTTCGAGCGTGTGAGCAGGCTTTATGGCGGCGAAGTGCAGCTCGGTGAGGACGGACGTCATCGTGGCCCCGACGGCATGGCGCTGGAAAATTTCGATATGACCGACAATCTGATGCTCGATGGCGGCATAGCGGCACGTGACGGCATCATCGTCACGCGCCAGGTCGCGGCTGACCAGCTCTTTCTGGATCTGACGGCCTTCGAGGAATGTCTGGGTCTCGCAGCAAAGAAATTATTGATACACGTCGCCAGCGCATAATGTGCCGGCTATTGATTGGCGCGTCCGAACTTCACCATATTCCGAGAGCAGCATCGATGGCGCGCGCTCTTGCGGGAAGCTGGTCATAAGCGGCAGCATCCGGCTCGGCAAAGGCCAGCAGTCCGAGCGATGCGAGGATATCGCTCCCTTGCCGATCTTGGTGGGCCTTGAGAAGAACGGTGCGTAGCGCGTCGACGATATCCGGCGATTGCTGCCTTGCAGCCACCAGCAAAGGGAAGGGAGCCGGCTTCGTGGTGCCGACGATGTGCAATGGCGCAATCATGTCCGGCTCGTGCATTGCCATCAGCTGAAAGGCATAGGCGTCAATGGCGCCGACATCTATGGTATCTGAACGAATGGCGTCGACTACGCCGCGTGGATTGAGAAGTGGGCCGACGATCTGCGCCGCTGCAGGCCTATTCGCAAGCGTGGCAAAGAATTCCCTCGGCGCATTATAGCCGGACTGAGAGTCCCGCACGGTCCAGCCCCAGCGTGCGGTTGCGAGATCGGCTTCAGTCAGCGCTCTATCACGAGCGGCGACGATATGGCTCGCATAGACTGGCTGCCCGTTTGCCCAGTCCGCCAGGGAAACCGGCGCGGCCAATGGCTCCGGACGCTCCGCCGGCGATAGCCGGGAGAACGGAAAGCCGCACATGAAAACGGCACCCATGTCCGGACGTCTCCATAGGTCGGACAGAGGTGCCGGAGCCGCATGCGCAATGATTTCGAGCTCGACGCCTGACCGGTCGGCAAGCCAATGAAAGAGCTCATCCCAGAGACCGGATATTTTCGGGCTCAGATTGTACATTCGTGAGCAGGCAATGGCCACGGCAGGGGATATCGTCATGACGCGTCACGCAAACCGAAGGCGCTGGCCGATATTCATGCGCTTTGCTTTTTCGACCATGGCTGCGCCGAGCGCGACGTCAGTGGTGCTCAGGCCCCGATGCCAGAAGAGGATGGTCTCGTCATCGCTTTCGCGGCCCGGCTTCGTGCCGCAAACGATCTGGCCGATTTCGGCATGCAGCGTCTCCGCCGTCACCTTACCCTCATCGACATGGCGACGAAGGGCACCGAAGGGACGCCCGGGTCCGCATTGTCCCCAGTCATCCACGACGACCTTGTCCATGATGTCGGTCAGGTCGAATTCGAGTGCGCTCATCGTGCCGTAAGGCACGACGAAGGCGCCTTTCTTGACCCAGGCGGTCTTGAACAGAGGCGTCGGCTCCGGCAGGCGGCTCGCCTCGATCATGATATCGGCGCCTTTCAGGCAATCCTCCCAATTGTCCGTCACGATGATCTTCTTGCCGAGATCCTTTTCCAGCCGGGCGGCAAAGGCGTCGCGGCTTTCCGGACGGCGCGAATGCACGCGGATCTCATCGAAGTCGAAGAGGTGATCGAGCAGCCGCACGTTCCAGTAGGAAGTGCCGCGTGCGCCGATATGGCCGAGGATCCTGCTGTTCTTGCGGGCGAGATGGCGCGCGCCGATAGCCGTGACCGCGCCAGTGCGCATATCGGTGATGGCAGTCGCATCGATGATCGCCTTCGGTACGCCGGTGCGCGGATCGAAGAGATTGAGAACCGCCAGCTCCGAGGGCAGGCCCTGCTTGTAGTTGTCGACGAAATCGCCGACGACCTTGACGCCGGCATAATCGAGCGGCTTCACATAGCCGCGCAGCACATTGAAATGACCCTTATCGGAACTCTCGGGCACGAGATGAACGCGAGGCTCGATGACCGTCTCGCCGCGCCCCTGAGCATCGAGCGCCTTGGTCACGGCGTCGAGTATTTCGTCGTTGGAAAGGGCCAGCGCCTTGGCGTCGATGGCGTTGAGATAGTCGATCCAAATTTCCTGCATTACCGTTCTCCAGGCATGTCACCGGCCGTGCCGGTCTATCGGATGATGCAGGCCGCCAGACGGCCTGCGAGAAAGCGAGGCAACGGGCGTGGACCGCCTTGCCGCCATATCGATCAGGAAGCCATCTCCATCATGTCGGCGTTCTCAATGAACTCCGACAGCCTCTGAAAATCTGGTCCCTGCGCACGATCTTCCTCTAGCGGCGGGACAATTTCGCGCACCTTGCGATAGGCGCGCTGCGTTCCGCCGCCGAGCTCGCCCGCCACACCGCGCAGATCAACGGCCTGGGCGGACGCGACAAGCTCGATCGCAACCAGATAACGCATCCGCTCGATCATCGCCTCGATCTTCGTCAGGACACTCGGCGCCATCGACGCCTGATCCTCGACGCCGTCCGCGACCGGGATCGGCGTGAACGAAACCGGATTGGCCAGATGGCGTATCTCGGCTTCAAGCGCCGAGACCGTTTTCTGCACGGTGGCAAATCCTGTCCTGCTCTGACCGAGCGGGGTCAGGAAGCGCGGCAACTCCGACACGCCCGGAGACATGATTTTCATCGTTCTATAGACGGTCGCCGCCGCACAATGGGCGATGGCCTGGCCAAGGCGCTCCCATGCGAGAACGAAGGCGGTCATGTCGAAATTGCCATGTGACAGGATAAGCCCTTCCTCGGCCAGTACGACAGGATTGTCGCCGGAACTCGCAAGCTCGATCTCGGTGGCGGCGCACGCTTCGCCGATCGCGTGGAGCAGGGCACCCCAGACCTGCGGGGCACAGCGATAGCTTAAAGGATCCTGCAAGCGCCGTGCCGCACCGTCGATAAAAAGAGAGCTCCCGGAAAGCAGCTCGCGAAGTCTCGCCGCGGTTTCGCGTTGGCCGAAGGCTGGTCTTGCCGCCAGCGCGCGGTCATCGAAAGCCGAGACATTGGCGCGGAATGCCTCGAAATTCAGTGCGACGGCTGCAAGCGACCAATCGAACAGGCGCACGATATCCTCGATGCAGAGGCAGGCCTTGCCAACCGACAGGCTGTTGGCGACCACGAGGACGTGGCCATCCTTCGGGGCGATCGGCAAAGGTTTCAGACCGACTTTCGAGAGGGCATCCCGCGCCGGCATGATTGCGCCATCAAGCTCCGCCTCGCCGTCGCCCAACAAGGCCCGCGCCATATGCGCCAGAGGCGCAAGATCGGCTGCACCGATCGAGCCAAGCGAGGGAACCACCGGATGAAAGCCTGCATTCAGCGCGGCGACGAGACCGGCGAAAACCGGGAGCGATACGCCGGAGCCGCCAGCCGCCATGCCAGCAATACGAGCGGCCATCATCGCCCTGACGGTTTCGCGTGGCAGCGCCGGCCCAACCCCGACGGCGCGGGCTTGCGGTACACGTAACTGAAAGGCGATCAGGTCCTCCGTGGCGAGCCGTGTGTCGACACCTGCGCCCAATGCCGTCGTCAAACCATAAACAGGCTGGTCGGCCGCCAAATAGCGTTCGACGACGGCGCGCGCAGCGGCGATTTTGTTTTCAACGCCAGTCGAAACCTCGATCCATGCACTACGGCGCGCTATCGAAGCAATGTCGCTTATCTTCGGTGCGCTACCGGTGAAACGCACGGTGGGTACGGCTTCGGTCATGCCTGCTTGCCTCCAGGAAAAGCACTTATAGCCCGGTGGCTCTTCCTCGATCCAGCCTCCAGATTGCATTTGTTGCCGGGATGGCTGAGGAGTCGCACATCCCGTTTGAAGATTACGAACATTTCCTGATTAGCTCCCCGATTAAGGATCGAATGCATTCGGTACCGCGAGAGTAGGGAGATCAACGGGTGCGGTCACGCGGATCGTCGGGCGATGCTCAGCGTGAACAAGCTGTTGCCATTTGAATATTCGGATTGTTCGGCAGACTTATCACGCGACTGCCTTAACCGCCTTCATTTCATGTTCCAAGGGTTGATGACGCTTAAACCGCCAGCCTCAAAAGGGCTAGTATCGCGCGTCGCTACCATAAAGCCATGTGAGGCAGCCGTGGCGGCAATATAGCCGTCTGCCGTGCCAATGGACTTGCCTGCCCTCCTCGCTAACGCCATCAAATCGGCATAGGCTTGCGAGGCATCCAGGTCAAAAGGCAGAACCCGGTTGGCAAAAGCCGGTAAAACCTCCCTTTCCAATCGGTCTTGATAGATCGTACGCCGCTTGCCCTCAGGCATCGCAGCCAAGTCGAAGCGCAGTTCGGCAACGGTGATGATCGAGAGGTAGAGTGTTTCGATCATCTGCGCATCGATCCACGACAACACATTCGGATCGGGCGTGATCTTCCACAGCTCGGAAATGACGTTGGTGTCGAGAACAATCATTCGAAGCTAATCGGCCCGACCGGGGTCTTCTCGCGAAGCTGGTTGAAACCCTCAGCTTCGGCTTCGGTTAGCCCTCCCGCTTCACGAGCAATGGATGTCAACAGCGAACCCAGCTTCAGCCGGCCTTCTGGTTTTGCTGCCTTTTCCAGAATATCGCGGATCTCGGCTTCAGTGCTGCGACCGTGCATAGCAGCTCGCACTCGGATCGCACGATGCACCTCGTCTGGCACATTGCGAATGGTGATCGATGCCATTGCTTCACGCTCCCATATTTGATTGCATTGATAGCAATATATGAGAACGCAATCAAAGCAAAGCAAGCGGAAATGCGCTTGCCGGCTTTCTACGCGCTCCAGCATCAACTGCCGGCCTCTTGGTTCTTGCTACGGCTCTGGTGAATCCAAAATGAGCGCCTTTGATTGCTGACAACGAAACGGCAACGGCGACGAAACACCGTTGCCGCTCTCGGCTCAAATCATGTGCCGGCGATCCTGCTAACCGCCGACCATGAGCCGCACGACTTCCTCATGATTGGTGTCGGCGATGTTGCGTTCACCGGCAACGATCCCGCGGCGCAGGACGACGATGCGGTCGGAGACCGCGAAAATATCCTGCAGATTGTGCGATATGAAGATGACGCCGCGCCCCTGCGCCTTCAGCGACTTGATGAGAGCCACGACCTTGCGCTGTTCCGGCACGCCGAGTGCTGCGGTCGGCTCGTCCATAACGAGGATGCGGGCATTCCAATAGACGGCACGCCCAATCGCGACGGCCTGCCGCTGACCGCCGGAAAAGTTGCTGACGGGCGCATCGAGCCTCTTCACGTGGAAATCCAGCTCCGCCATCGTCTTGCGCGCCGCTTCGGCCATGGCTTTCCGATCGAGCACCGGCAGGAAGCCGAAGAGCTTCTTCATCGGCTCACGGCCGAGGAAAATATTGGCGCCGATCGGCAGATTATCGGCAAGCGCCAGATCCTGATAGATCGTCTCGATGCCTTTCTCGCGCGCATCCTGCGGCGATGAGAAGGTGACAGGCTTGCCTTCGATCAGGATTTCGCCGGCGGTCGGCGGATAGACGCCGGAAATCGCCTTGATCATCGTCGTCTTGCCGGCGCCGTTGTCACCCGCAAGTGCCACGACTTCACCGGGCCGCACGACCATGGAGCAATTGTCGAGGGCACGCACCGCACCGAAATAACGCGAGAGATTGCGGACCTCGAGGAGGGGAGTTGCACTATTCATCCTGTTTTGCTCCGCTGAACCGACGCTGCGCCTGGTCGATGAGCACCGAAATGATGATGACGACGCCGACGGCGATGAACTGCCAGAACGGCTCCACATTCATGAAGACGAGACCATACTGGATGACGGCGATGACGAGAGCGCCGGCAATGGTGCCGATGATCGTGCCGGAACCGCCGAAGAGGCTGGCGCCGCCGATAACGACAGCGGCCACGCTATCGAGCAGCAGGGGCTCGCCCGCCTGGGCGGCGCCTGCAGTGAAACGGGCCGCATAGAGCGCGCCGCCCAGGCCCGCACAGACGGCCGAGAGAATATAGAGCCGCAGCAGATGGGACTTGATGTCGATGCCGGCGCGGCGCGCCGCCTGGGCATTGGCGCCGATGGCATAATTATGCTGGCCGAAGCGGGTCTGGCTCAGCAAATAATGCATGATCACCACGAAGACGAGCGTGACAATGACGAGATAGGGCACGCCATAGAATCGTCCGTTGCCAAGCTCGGCGAAATAGGAATTCTTGACCGGCACCGTCGTACCGCCGGCGAGCAGGAAGGCCGTGCCACGCGCCACGCCGAACATGCCGAGCGTACCGATGAACGGCGGAACCTTGAGACGGGAGATCAGGAGACCATTGATGAGGCCGGGGACTGCGGCTGCCAGCATGGCGACGAGGATGCCGAAGACCATTGCGACGGGCAGAGGCATGGAAAGACCGGCGATATTGGCAATATGCGCGGCGACGACGGCCGCAAGGCCCATGATGAAGCCGGTCGACAGATCGATACCGCCTGAGATGATGACGAAAGTCTGCCCGATTGCCAGCAGCAACGGTGCTACCGCGAAGATCGCAACGGACTGCCAGTTGAAGCTCGAGCCGATGAACGTGCCACCGAAGTCGATCCGCGCCCAGATCTCGAAAGTCACGATAAGCGCAGCAAGAAAGAGCCACGCACGCAATTGCGCGATGCGATTAAGAAGTGTTTTTGCCTGGTCGCCGTGGTCTGCCTGTGGCGCCACGTGCTGATCCGCCTTGCGGACCTCTGCATTGTCGATTGTCATGGATCGGTCCAAACTGGAGCGTTGGAAGCGCGAAGATTAGGGCGCCGTCGCTCTATCATCGTTGGATAATGTGCCTCGCCGATGGGCGAGGCACAGACTATCTCCGCATCAATCGGAGTAGATGAACTTCGCGATCTTCTTGTCGGCTACGTTCGACTTGTCGATGACCGTGAAGCCGGTCCCGATCGCTGTCGGAATCGAATTGCCGGTGAGATGCGCATAAGCGGCCATCACTCCGAAATAGCCGATCTCGGCCGGATGCTGCGCAATCGCCAGATCGACGAGACCGGAGTTGATGTTATCAACGATAGACGTCGGCGCATCGAAGGCCACCACGCGGATCTTACCCGTCTGGCCGGCCTGCTGCACGCCGTTGGCGGCACCGAGAGCGGAGAACAGATTGGCCCCGAAAACGCCATCGAGATCGGAGTTGCGTGCGAAGACGGCCTGCAGCTGCGATGCTGCCTTGTTGGCGTCGTCATCGTTATATTGCGTCTCCAGAACGGTGATGTTCGGATACTTCTTCATCTCCTCCTTGAAACCCTGCTCACGCTGGTCTGTGGTCGAGACGCCGGGCTTGACGTTGGAAACATAGACCTTGCCCTTTTCGCCAACGGCCTTTGCCAGTGCGCGGGCGGCAATCGCCCCGCCGAGCAGGTTGTCGGAAGCGATATAGGCCAGCGGGAAATCGGCATCACCGCTGCCGGTCTGGTAGACGCCGTTACCGATGAAGGTATCGACGGTGATGATCGGAATGCCGGCATCAGCAGCCTTCTTCAGAGGCTGGATGAGCTGATCCTTGTCGGTCGGCGCAATCAGAATGAAATCGGGCTTCTTGGCGATCACTGCGTCAAGAACCGGAACCTGGGTCACCGGGTTGAAATCGGGGCCGCCCTGAAAAACGAGCTCGGCACCGACAGCCTTGGCTGCCGCTTCGGCACCCTTGCGCATGGTAATATAGAAGGCGTCGGTCGTCAGACCCGGAATGAGGGCAATCGTAAACTTCTTGTCTGCGGCTTTGGTGCTGCCGGCAACTGCCGCAACACCGGTAGCGAGCGATGCCACGGCCGTAGCCTTGAGAAATGAGCGGCGCTCCATAATTTTCCTCCTCTTGAAGCCGAACCTCCCCTGTCCGGCAAAGCGATAATCAGTGGGTTACTGCGGCACGTCAAGCAATTTTTTTCTGCAAAGAATTTCCATCATCTTGTTGATATAGCTACACAATTCTGCCATGCACACAATGCCGGCATCTGCCGGGGACATAGCGTCGCACGACAGTTCAGGATTATTTCGCATTTATGCCGTCTGCCCGGACGGCGGCGCTTATCATTCGCTCTCGAAGACCTTTGAAAGCCAGGCCATAATAGCCGCCATATCCGGTTCCTCCGTCTGGTCGACCGTCATTACGGCACCACATCCCATAGGCTCGGCCCGATCGGCAAGCGCTACCAATTCCGGCACATATTCGGCACCTGGATGTCCAGGTAATCGGTCCTTCAACCGACTGGCGTAACGCTCGCCCGCAACCGATCCAGGCACCTTGCACCAGAGTTCGGCGACATGGCCTATCTGCGCAGCATTGAGATAACTCTCTAGCTGAGCCTTCGGCTGAAAGCCGAACCATGCATCGACAATGAAGGTCGAGCCCGTCGGCGCCTCCGCCATAAAGGACCAGATCGCCTGGTAGCTTGCCTTTCCCAGCGTCCGATTGAAGTCGCGGTCGACGGGGCCGATATGCTGCAGGAACGGGTTCTTGATGCCGTCGAGAGACAGGACCGGCCAGCCGGTCCGCAGCGACAAAGCTTTGGCCAGGCGGCTTTTGCCGGAAGCCGGCACGCCGTTGACCATGACAACCCGCTTTCCTTGCGGCGCGGCATCAGCGCCGAAAATCGAAAGTCCGGCGCCGATCACGCCGGCATCGTCTGAAAGCTTCGCTGGCAATATGGCGGGGCAGAACCAGGGAGCGCTTGCTGGCAAATCGGCAAGAGCCCGTGCGGCATCACAGCCAAGCCCGCCGCCGAGCAGGATAATCTCCGGATCCATGGTCGCTGCGATATTGTCGAGTGCGGCACGCAAGGGTGTTGCCCATTGGCGCAGCACACGGACTGCCGTGTCGTTTCCTTCCGCCGCCATCTCGAAGATTTCACGAATTGTCGTGACGGATAATCCGGATTCGGCGATATGCCGGCGCAAAGCGGTTCCGGAACTGAAGGTCTCGACGCAGCCGCGTCTGCCGCAAGGGCAGGGCGGGCCATCCTGCGATACACAAATATGGCCGAGTTGTCCGGCCGCCTTGTGCCCGTGGTAGATGCGCCCGGCATGGGCGACAGCGCCGCCAATGCCCGTCCCGATCGTCAGCATCGCGACGTTTTGATAGCCTTTGGCGCCACCGATCCGCATTTCTGCGATCAGCGCCATGCTGCAATCATTCTCGATGACAACAGGTTTTTGCAGCGCTGTCTCGAGCCGCTTTACGAAATCGAGGCCAGAGAGGTTGAGGATGCCGCCAGACAGAATCTCGCGTCTGTCGACGTCGACCCGCCCTGGTATGCCGACGCCGATCCCCAAAACTTCAGGAGTGTCGAGCGAGCGCGCCATCGCAATGACGCGCTCCAATGCCAACAGGGGATCTGTCGGGGTTCTTTCCGACAGCTTGGAAAGAATCTCGCCTTGAACGGAGACGAGGGCGGCACGAATATTCGTGCCGCCAATATCGACGCCGATGGCGATGTCAGCCATGGGCGCGCTGCCTTTGATCAGCGCCGTTAGAGCCTGCGCCCTTGAAGTGCGTCGCAATGACGGCCTGAATTTCCCGAAGCCTCGGCACCGCGACCGTCTCCAGACGATCCTTCGTTACCGAACGATCGAGCGAGATGCAGTCTTTCCACAGCGAGCGACCGGCGATGACGCCCGAAGCGCCGTTGCGCATGGCATCCTCGACCTGGCTGAGGAAGGTGGCGTGGTCGACACCGGCCGACAGCACCGCCCACGGCACATCGCCGGAAAGGCGCGTGACTTCGGCGCAGGCTTCCGACGAGCCGGGATAAGGGATTTTCAAGACTTTCGCACCGAGATCGAGGCAGATCTTGCTGCCGCCGACGATCAGAGAGGGCAGCTTCGCCTTGTAATCTGTCTCATCCTCGTCTTCGAACTTGTAGGTCAGGAATTCAACGACCAGCAGAAGATCCTCATGCGCGAAATCTTCGATGCACTGCTTCAGGATCTGAATATTGTGGGCGTTCGCCGCATCCCGATCCGAGCGCAGATAGACCATGATCTTGCCACCCGTTGCCCCCAGCTGGCGCACGCGGCGTGCGGAGATGCCGGCAACCAGCTTCGACAGACGATAGCCGTCCGCCGATGTATCCCAGCCGGAAGCATCGAGGCCGATCAGCAGTGCGGTATCGCGCTGGAGGACACGATCATCGACCAGCGCCGGCACGGCGCAGATGGGATCGACGAGAACACAGGACGCCTTGCTCGCGAGGAAGCGGGCGATATCGGCCTTCGTGTCCCCCAGCACCTTATCGGAGATCGCCGCCTGTTCGGCCGGGTCCTTGGCTAGAAGGCTGCGCATGCCGCCGCGCTGATCGCAGGCAATCACCATCATGGCACCGTCGCTGCCGCAAATCTGCTGGTAGCCGCGCATCTCCGCTGTCGTCAATTTCGTCATGTGATCCTTCCTCCAGCCGTTGCGAAACGGCACCCATACGAGCAAGCCTTCCCCACTCCTCGAAGAGGGCAATACTCTTGAAATTGAGGACTCTCATGCGCGGTATAAACGTTGCGAAACCGGGCTTTTTAAGCGATAACTCCTCAAGTGTCATACGTGTAACACATTGCAGAAAGGAATTTCAATCTGAATTCGTCTCAATCGCAGGAGGCTGCGGCAAATCGCGCGTTGCTGCACACGGTCGCCAAACTGCACTACCAATCCGATATGGCGCAGGTGGATATTGCCAGGAAGCTTGGTCTGTCGACGGCGACGGTTTCGCGGTTGCTGCAGCGAGCGCGGGCAGTCGGGATCGTCCGGATCGAGGTGATCGATCTCTCATCTGCTGAAGAGCTGAATGCTGCACTGATCGACGGCCTGAAGCTGCGCACCGCTGCCGTAATCGATACGCCGTCATCAAACGTGCTGAGCGCGCTTGCCGCGCCTGTCGGCTCGCTTCTGCAGCAGGCGAGCCTGCGTTCGGGTTCGACGCTCGGCATCGGTTGGGGGCGGGCGGTGCGCGAGGTGACATTGGCTGGTCTGCCGCAATTGCCCGGTATCGTCACGGTCGCGCTGAACGGTGGCATGCAGCACGCAGCGCCTCACTTTCAGATCAACGAATTCGTGCGCCAGGCGGCGGTCCAGATGGGTGGCGTGCCGCATTTCCTGCATGCGCCTTATATCTCTTCGACCGAACTCCGGGATGCGTTTCTCGGAGATCCCACGGTCCAACAGGTGACGTCTCTCTGGGACAGGCTGGACGCGGCAATCGTCGGTGTCGGGCTGACACATGCGGCCAACCCTTCGGAAACAGCGTTGCCGGGCGAAAAGGCGCTGAGCCATGCAGCCGGCGATGTGCTGCGCCACTACGTCACCGAGGAGGGCGAGATCCTGCACTGGGATGGAGAGGAGGGGATGATTGCAGCCTCTCCCGCACAATTGCGGAAGGTGCCGCTCTGCATCGCCGTTGCTGCTACTCCCGGCAAAGCTAGCGGCATTATCGGCGCGGCACGATCGGGAATGATCAATGCTTTGGTCACCGATGCCAATACCGCACAGGCTATCCTCGATCGTCTGTCATCCAACCCAAAAGTCGAGGATCGATCCTGATGCCCTTTGACGACCGCTCCTTCGGCGCCTTCCTGTTCGATATGGATGGAACCGTCCTGAATTCGATAGCGGTCGCCGAACGGGTCTGGACCTCGTGGGCGGAAAAACGCGGTGTCGATGCCATCGCCTTGCTGGCGACCATTCATGGTCGCAAGGCGATCGAGACGATCACCCGCCTCGGCCTTTCGGGGATCGATCCCGCCGAAGAGGTCAGGATACTCACACAGGCCGAAATCGATGATGTTGCCGGCGTTGAACCGATCACGGGCGCTATCGGCTTTCTGAAAAGCCTGCCGTTGGATCGCTGGGCGATCGTCACCTCCGCTCCCCGTGAACTCGCCAAGGTCCGCATTGCGGCAGCCGGTATTCCCTGGCCGGAGATTCTGATCGCCGGCGAGGATGTGCAGCATGGCAAGCCGGCGCCGGATTGCTTCATGTTAGCTGCAAGGATGTTGGCACAACCTATTGAAGAATGTCTTATTTTTGAGGATGCACCAGCGGGAATAGAGGCGGCGGAGGCCTCAGGTGCTTCCGTGCTTGTGATCAGCGCGACCCATCGGACGCCGTTATTCACACGGCATCCGACTATTGAGGACTATGATCGCGTGAGTGCGGGCATCGATGCAAATGGTAATCTGCGTCTCTCTACCAGACCCGATTGACTAGCCCTCACCGAAACGGATCGTAGCCCGGCTTTTTATAGATCGTGTCTGACTTGTCCTGGATATCGGGGACATAGACCTTCCCAGCCCAATCGGACATCGCGACATCCTCGATCGCGACCGATACCGAGCTCTCGTCAACGCCGAGTGTTTCGATGACCGCCTTGGTCAGATTTTCAGCCACGGCATGTTTCATTGCTTCGGTTCTTCCTGCTGCCATTTTCAAAATTATATGGGGCATCGGGTCATTCCTGTGCTCGTCGGAGGATGTCAGACCAGTAAAAGTCTCCGTCGGGGCTTTGCCACCGTGCGGCGGCCCGCCGGACCAAGCTCCAAGCTCTTTGCTTATTCGCACAGGAAAAGCACTGCGAGGATGAAGCTTGCTGCGGAAGGGTGCGTTCCATGGCTATCCTTCATTTGGTCTGGCGTTGCCTGCGGACGTTGCTCATGGGGCTTTCGGCTCCGGCCCGACGTCTTTGCGGAGCAAGGCAGATATCCACATCGGATCTCATAGCGATACGAACGAATTACCGCCGCTGCTAAGTCCTAGGGAACTGCAGAAAGAATGTAGGACGATCCGGATGCCGGATTAGCACCTGAATGCTGCAAACACTTATGGCATCTGCTCATGAATGCACTGCTGCAGCCTGCCGATGATACCGGCAGGCTGTCGCGTGAGGCCAACGTATCTTGATAGCCTGTCAGGCCGCTCGAGGCAGCATGGATTTCAGGTTCGCGTTGCCAGCCAGCGCTTCGGTCGATGGCGTGACGCGTCCGGCAATCAGCATCTCGCTGAGTTTGATATCCTTGGCGACCCTGTTGCCAGGGCCGACGCCGCTTGCGGCCACTAGCCGCTGCTGGTCGTCGAGATGAAACAGGATGAAGGCGCCATCCCCGAGGTCTCTGTGAACGACCGAGCGGCCTTCATCGACGAGTCCGGCGATCTGCAGCGTATGATCGAACTGGTCGGACCAGAAATAGGGAACGGCCTGATAATTGCGCGCCGCGCCCATCAAATTTGCGGCCGCGAGAATGCCCTGATCCTGCGCGTTGCGCCATGCTTCGAGACGCAGACGGCGACCGTCATAAAGGAGATGCGGAAACGAGCAGCAGTCTCCGGCGGCATAAATATCGCGCTCCGATGTTTCCAGGCGCTCATTGACCGCAATGCCGTTGTCGATTGCGATACCGGCGCGTGCAGCAAGCTCGGTGCGCGGCAGCGCGCCGATCCCGACGACAAGCACATCGGCCGAAATCGCATCGCCATCGGAAAGAGAAATATCGACACGCTGCTCATCCGCTTCGAGCCCGAGAACCGCTACACCGCATTTCACGACGACGCCATTGCCTTGGTGCAGGGCAGTAATCGTTTCGGCGATCGGTTCGGGGACACCGCGCTTGAGGATACGCTCCTGGGACTCGATGACCGTAACCCTCGCTCCGCGGCCGCGTGCCGAAGCGGCGACCTCCAGGCCGATGAAACCGCCCCCAAGCACTGCCACATGCATATCGGCTCGGACGAAGCAACGGAGTGCAAGCGCATCATCGATCGTCCGCAGATAGACTATGCGGCTGCTGACGGGCGCGTTCGGCAATCGCCTTGGTGCCGCGCCGGTCGCCAGTAGCAGTTTGTCATAGGGCAGCGCCCGGCCATCGGAGAGGAGCAATTGCTTTCCGGACGTGTCGATGGTATCGCCCGAAGTGCTGCCGATATGACGGATTGCCTGCTCCGCCAGCACGAAATCATTGAGAACGGTTGGCATCCGAGGCTCCATCTCGCCAAGCAGAACTTGTTTGGAAAGAGGCGGCCGCTCGTAAGGAAGGTGAACCTCATCGCCGATGAGGGTGATCGCCTGCCGGTAACCGCTCTCCCTCAGGCTCAAAGCGGCGCGCGCGCCGCATTCACCGGCGCCAACGATGATGATGCCCGCATCGCTGCTCATGCGCCGATTCCGATCAGGATGCGATCGCCTTCCACTCTGACCGGATAGGTTTTCAGATTGATGCAGACCGGAGCGCCTCGCGCTTCACCCGTCTTATAGCTGAAGCGGCCATTGTGCTTCGGACACTCGATGGTGTCATCCATGACGAGCCCATCGGCCAAATGGATTTTCTCATGAGTGCAAAGCCCATCCGTAGCGAAATATTCGTCATCGGGACTACGATAGATCGCAAAGGTTCGCCCGGCGTGATCGAAGCGGACAACATCCTCCTGATCGATTTCATCGGCAGCGCAGGCATCAACCCAGTTCATCATTTCATCCTCCTCATTGCAGTCACCGCAAGGCGCGAAAGGTATCATCCAATCGTGGGAGCAGGTCGACGTTGCGCTTTGATAGCGCATCGTTTTTTCCTCCCGGCTGGTTCCAAGCATGCGCGAAATGCGCCTTCACATTCCACGCCGATTATGATCATTTTTCATCAGGGAGGAGCGGCATGAAGAAGGCACGTCTCGTGGACATCGCCGCCGCCGCTGGTGTCGGCCTTGCGACTGTGGAGCGCGTTCTCAACGAACGCGGCAGCGTCAGGCCGCAAACGGCGGAGAAGGTGGTGCTGGCAGCAAAGCGCTTAGGCTACAAAAGGATCATCCCAAGTCTTTATCGCGGCACGATCCGCATCGAAGTCATCCTAGTCAGGCCGGAGTCGCCGTTTTTTCAGCCGGCTCAACCATGCCTTCGAGCGAATCGCCGCCTCGCTGGACAGCTCGATCACCGTCCACCGGACCTTTGTCGAAGAGAGCGAGCCGGAGAAGTTCGCTGCGCATGTGGCCGATAGCAGCATTCGCCGGCATGGCCTGATCGTTGCCGCGGAAGTGATGACGCAGGCGTTGCGTCGCTGTTCGGATATTATCGGTATCTACAATGCCGGCGGTGCCAATCTTGGGGTCGGCTCGGTGCTTCAGCGCTTTCAGGAACGACAGGGAAGGGATTGCGTCTGGATAGGGCACGAACTCAACGACGAAACGCGCCGCTTCATCGCCTCGGGGCTGATGACGCTCGTTCTCGATCAGGCACCCGAAACCCAGGCAAGGCGCGCACTGGAGACGATATTATCGCGTATGGGGATTATTGATGTGCCCGTTAGCCAAGAGCCGGTTCCGTTCCTGACCTATACGACGGAGAATGTTGGCCCGGCATCCAGTCACCACTAGGTGACAAGGCCGGAGCCTGCAGAAGGAGGACCGCAGGCTCCGGCATTTCCCGCCATCAACGGCCGATTGAACCGGTGGCGGGGGGAGAGCTCAATACGCGCATATGGAGCACATAGCGCCTTTGGCAAGTCCTTGAGATCATTGTCCTGGCTGGAAGAACCCAGCCAGGCTCGGCTCTTTGCTAGCTTGGCGTGCCGGAGCGGCGGGCCTGCTTTTCTGCGTATTTCTTGGCGCGCTCCATGAAGCGCTTGTTCATGCGGTCCTCGGCCTCTTTCGAGCCGTCGTGAAAGGTGCCGAACCATTGGTCGAGCGGGATGACGCCATCGGCATAATTGCACTCGAAGAATTTGTGATGGAGATAGTGGTCGTAGGCATGGGTATCGATCCCGGCTTCCTCGCCGATCACGATCTTGTCGAAACCGGCATGGCCTGGCGCCGGTGCGAGAGCGGCATGTGTCAGATGGAACAACGCATGGACCGGGTTGGACGGTACGATCCAATGGATGAGGACACCCGAAAAATACAGCAGATGTTCGACCGGATGCATGG